>NZ_CP170386.1:0-719491 GCF_042468235.1 Lonepinella sp. MS14434
ATGAACATTGACTTTTCAGCACTATGGCAAGATTGCCTTTTACAATTACAGGATCAAGTGTCTTCCAACGACTTTAATATGTGGTTACGTCCTTTGCAAGCAGATGCTAATAACGAAAACCTTATGATTTTATATGCATCTAATATCTTTATTAAAAATTGGGTAGAAAGCCACTATTTGGAAAAAATTATTCAAATTATCCAGCAATTAAGCCAAAATCCAAATTTGGTGGTGAAATTGCAAGAAGGAACCAGACCAGTACCACAAAAACAGGTCAATATTTCAGAGCAAACAAATAACTATAGTGTGGTAGAAAATTCAACAAGTTCTGAATCAAATACGTTCCGTACCAATTTGAATCCGCATTATGTGTTTGATAACTTTGTCGGTGGTAAATCCAATCAATTAGCCCGTTCTGCTGGCTTAAAGGTGTCCAAACATCCGGGGGATACATTAGCTAATCCGTTATTTTTATATGGTAGTACCGGTTTAGGTAAAACTCACTTATTACATGCTATTGGCAACGCTATTCTTGAAGATAATCCTAATGCCCGCATTGTGTATATTCATTCAGAACGTTATGTACAAGAAATGGTAAAAGCGTTAAAAACCGAACGTTTAGAACAGTTTAAGAAATTTTATCGTTCATTAGATGTCCTCTTAATTGATGATATTCAATTTTTTGCCGGTAAAAGTGGAACACAAGAAGAATTTTTTCATACTTTTAATTCCTTATTTGAAGGGGGACGACAAATTATTCTGACTTCAGATCGCTTACCAAAAGGTATTGAAAACTTTACAGAACGTTTAACATCTCGTTTTGGGGTGGGCTTAACCTTACAAATTCAACCTCCTGAGTTGGAAACTCGTATTGCCATTTTGTTGAAAAAAGCGGAAGAAAAAAATTTAAATTTGCCGGAAGAAGTCGCCTTTTTTATTGCCGAAAGATTACGTACCAATGTTAGGGATCTTGAAGGCGCGTTGAACCGTGTGCAAGCCTATGCGGAATTTACTGGCAAACCTATTACCCGAGATTTTGCTGAAGAAACCTTAAAAGATATTTTGGCATTACAGGAAAAATTAGTCACCATCGAAAACATTCAAAAAGTGGTCGCAGAATATTACCGCATTAAGGTGTCCGATTTAAAATCCAAAAATCGTTCACGTTCGGTGGCTCGCCCACGACAATTAGCTATGTCATTAGCCAAAGAGCTCACTAATCGTAGCTTACCTGAAATTGGCAAAGCTTTTGGGGATCGTGATCACACCACTGTTCTACACGCTTGTCGTCAAATTGTGTCTTTACGAGAAACTGATAGCAATATTGAAGAAGATTGGATAAATTTAAACCGCACTTTATCTGCTTAATTTTACGTTTAATCAATAGGAAGATCACTATGCAACTGATTATTTCAAGAGAAGATCTATTAAAACCACTCCAACAAGTTTGCGGTGTATTAAGTAATCGCCCGAATATTCCTGTATTAAACAATGTTTTATTGCAAATTAATGGTAATATTCTGACTATTACAGGAACAGATTTAGAAGTAGAACTTTCTACACAAGCACTATTACAAAATAGTGCAGAAGGTAATTTCACTATTCCCGCTAGGAAATTTTTAGAAATTTGCCGTAATTTGCCAGACAATGCCACTATTACGGTCGATTTTGAAGAAGATCGAGCGTTTATTCGTTCAGGGCGGACTAAATTTAATTTAGCG
Organism: Lonepinella sp. MS14434; assembly: GCF_042468235.1. Taxonomy (GTDB): domain Bacteria; phylum Pseudomonadota; class Gammaproteobacteria; order Enterobacterales; family Pasteurellaceae; genus Lonepinella. Next base: position 1,722 of record NZ_CP170386.1, read on the forward strand.
ACTTTCTCAGCGGACGAATACCCAAATTTGACCAACTGGCAATCAGAAGTGGATTTTACCGTTACACAAAGCATTGTTCGTCGTTTAATTGATGCCACCCAGTTTTCTATGGCAAATAATGATGCTCGTTATGCGTTAAATGGAATGAAGTTAGAAACGGAAGGTAATTTATTACGCACGGTTTCAACAGATGGACACCGTTTAGCCGTTTGTACTATTCCCCTTGAACAAGAATTACAAAATCATGCTGTTATTGTGCCACGTAAAGGGGTATTAGAACTGGCAAGATTATTAGACTCAAGTAGTGAAGAACCCGCTCATTTACAAATTGGTACCAATAATTTACGTGTGCAATTAGGTTCGTTAGTGTTTACTACCAAACTGATTGACGGACGTTTCCCTGATTATCGTCGCGTCTTGCCACGTAATGCGGATCGTATTTTGGAGGGTGACTGGGAAGCCTTAAAACAATCCTTTGTGCGTGCTGCAATTCTTTCTACTGAACGTGTTCGTACTGTCCGCTTACAATTAAGCGAAAATCAATTACGCATTTTAGCATCCAATCCAGAACACGAAGAAGTCGAAGAAATTTTAGACGTATCTTACCAAAGCGAAGAAATGGAAGTCGGTTTTAATGCCAGCTATGTGTTAGATGTACTCAATGCGTTAAAATGTAAACGTGTACGCATGCGGTTAATTGATGCCTCGTCAAGCTGTTTGATTGAAGATTGCCAAGATAGCAGTGCAGAATATGTGATTATGCCGATGCGTTTATAAAAACATTCGTAAAATCGACCGCACTTTATGGCTATCTCTCGCTTACTTATTGAAAATTTTCGTAATTTTACCGCCGTGGATCTTGAATTTGACCACGGCTTTAACTTTTTGATCGGCAATAATGGTAGCGGCAAAACCAACTTGTTAGAAAGCCTTTTCTATTTAGGACATGGCAGATCCTTTAAAAGTAATGTCACTACCCGAATTATTCGTTATGAACAACCACATTTCACCTTGCACGGCAAAATTCAAGAACAACAACATCAATGGTCGGTGGGTTTACAAAAACAGCGTAAAGACGGCACTACCTTAGTGAAAATCAACGGTGAAGAGGGTAACAAAATTTCCGATCTTGCTCATTTGCTCCCGATGCAGATTATCACGCCAGAAGGCCTAACCCTATTAAATGGTGGACCAAGTTACCGCCGAGCGTTTTTAGATTGGGGACTTTTTCATCATCACACCAGTTTTCATTCGGCTTGGTCAGCACTCAATCGTTTACTCAAACAACGTAATTCTGCCTTACAACAAAGCTATGATTATGCTCCACTTAGAATCTGGGATATTGAACTTGCGAAACTAGCACATCAAGTCACCCAATGGCGCGCGGAATACGCGCAAGCATTGACGCCAGCCATAGAACAAACCTGCCAATTATTTTTACCCGAACTAGAAATTCAATTAAGTTTTCATCAAGGTTGGGAAAAAGGCAGTGATTATGCTGATGTATTACGAGAAAATTTCCAACGAGACAAACAAATTGGCTACACGGTTTCTGGTCCGCAAAAAGCGGATTTTCGTTTTAAATCTAATGGATTGCCAGTAGAAGATGTGCTTTCCCGTGGTCAACTCAAATTACTGATGTGTGCCTTGCGACTTGCTCAAGGCGAACATTTAACGCAACAAAAAAACCGTCATTGTATTTTCTTGATTGATGATTTTGCATCAGAATTAGATCAAATCAAACGTGCCTTGTTAGCGGAACGCTTACAACAAAGCCGGTCACAGGTATTTATCACCGCCATAACACAGGATCAACTGGCCCAAATGCAGGTGGAGAAACATTGTAGTTTCAGGCTACAAGAAGGTAATATCACACTCCTCGCGGGATAAACTGCGGTGATTTTTCCCTCTTTTTTCGTAATGAATAAACGGGGTATAGAAATGTGACAGTTTGCCATATTATGCTATAATCCGCAGCCTAATTCATAATTTTCGATGCCATGATGGAACAGTTATCTTGTCAAATATTTCATAGTGATTGCCAAATAATAATGCGTGATTTTGCCAATAAAAATCAGCAAGTTGATCACATTATCACTGATCCTCCTTATGCGATTTCTCAACGTAACAATTTTCATACCTTGAATAATCCAAGAAAAGGCGTTGATTTTGGGACATGGGATTGGGGATTTGATCCAGCTTTCTGGCTTGAAAGCGCTTATCCTTTATTAGCACATAATGGTTCCATGATTATTTTTTGTTCATATCGTTTTATTTCGCAAATTACCCAAAAAATTGAAAGTTTAGGTGGGGTAGTGAAAGATATTATGGTGTGGCAAAAAGCCAATCCGATGCCAAGAAATATTCATCGGCGTTATGTACAAGATATGGAATTTATCATTTGGGCAGTAAAATCTAAAAAGAGTAAGTGGGTTTTTAATAAGCCTGAAGATAAACCTTATCAACGTGGATTCTTTCAAACACCCACATTATTAGGTAAAGAGAGAACCGCACATCCGACTCAAAAACCCATTAGTTTAATGCATGAAATTATTAAAATTCATACTCATCCGGGACAACTTATTTTTGATCCCTTTATGGGCGTGGGTTCAACTGGTGTGGCTAGCCTAGACTTAAATCGGCGTTTTTTAGGTTGTGAACAAGATCTACGATGGTTTGAGTTAGCGCAGCTAAGATTAAATTTAGGCTAAAATAATACGGCACTTAAATTAATAAAGTGCGGTGAAAATCACCGCACTTTGGTAAAGCTACTCATAAAATTATTTTTGACTACAGACTGCAATAAAATTCAGTTTTTTCTCAGGATCATTAAACACCTTAAACATTTTTTTAAAGGTTTCTCTGTTCTCTGATTTCATGGCATTAGAAACAATACGTAATGCCCCCCAAATACCTTCATCATGGATCATGCCTTTCGGGGATAACAAACTCATTTCCCCATTAAAACTATCCACATTACGGAATCCACTGTCTTTAAATAATTGCGTCCATCCATCACGAGTAAGTGGGGTGACGGTAATATTAATCGCTTCACGTAATTGCTTAATAATTGGTTCTGCTTCCGTGGTAGTTAACATCACATCATGGGTTAATAAAAAACCGTTTGGTTTTAACACACGAAAATATTCTTCCACGGCTTTTATTTTTGCTTGTACGGGTAACATGGTTAACATTGCTTCATTAATCACTATATCAAAGGTATTATCTTCAAAAGGTAATTTCATGGCATTGGCTCGCTGTACATGAATTTTGTCTTGTAAACCATTTGCTGCGATATTTTTCTTGGCTTTTTCTAACGCCACTTCATCCAAATCTACCCCTTCAATATGACAACCAAATTGTTTGGCAAGACCAATAGCAGTGGTTCCCATATTACAGGCGACTTCAAGCACTTTCTTACTGGCATCAAAATCACCGTTGGCAATTAACCAGTCTGTGGCTTTTTTACCGCCCGGACGTAACCTCGTTTTACCTAAACGGGCTAAAAAATTATGTCCGACTTCATCTTTTTTCATCTTGCTTTCTCCCCGAATAAAATACTTGACTAAATATATCAGATTTTAAAATAAGAAAAATAAAAAAATGCGGTAAATATTGATCTACACCAAAATTTACCGCATTTTGCTATCAAGATTTCATTATTCCCTTGTACCATACACCACAATGGTTTTGCCATGAGCCGAAATCAAATGCTCATCTTCTAACATCTTTAAAATCCGTCCTACGGTTTCCCTTGAACATCCTACCATTTGCCCGATTTCTTGGCGGGTGATTTTAATTTGCATTCCTTCTGGATGGGTCATCGCATCTGGCATTTTGGCAAGATTTAACAGGGTTTGAGCAATACGCCCCGTTACATCCAAGAATGCTAAATTTTTTACTTGTTGTGATGTGGTTCTTAAACGTTTTGCTAATTGTCCGGCTAAGATCATAAGTACATCAGGATTGACTTGTACTAACTGACGGAACTTTTTATAAGAAATCTCGGCAACTTCGCAAGTGGTTTTAGCACGAATCCATGCTGAACGTACGTCATTTTCATTAAATAAACCCGCTTCGCCAAAGAAATCACCAGACCCTAAATAGGTCAAGAGCATTTCTTTGCCATCTTCATCTTTGGTGGATACAGATGCTGATCCCTTAATTAAATAATACAGGGTCTCTGCCTTTTCTCCAGCATGAATAATGCTTGTTTTCATTGAATATTTATGAATATGACAATGAGAAACAAACCATTCTAAGGTAGGATCCAAAGTATGAGCGGGTTTCTTTTCTTGATGAGCTTCAACTTGTTGTACTTGTTCTGGCATAAATAACCTCTTTGTTCTAATAGCTGATAGGCCTTGTTATCTCTCCTGTTAATGTATTGAGATAAACAAACCTAACGTAGAAAATCCGTTTTATTTTTAATATCAATGGTTTCGTGTAATTCTGACCAAACGATAACTGCTTTTTGTTGCCGAATTTGATCAAGTAAATTTTCTGTTTTCTGCGCTAAAGACAATTCTTTAAGCCCGTAATCTGTTCCTTCTCGCAAAATAAAACTTTCTACAATGTTAACTAACGTATCTTCTTCAAGTGCTTGCCAAGGAATTATCATGTTAATTTATCATCATTTACTAGGCAAATAATTGTTCAATTAGTTGCCATTGTTGTTCAAAACTTTGATTTGTTGTACGACGAAAATTCGTCCGGACATAACGCATAAACTGTCCTTCACAAAAGGTGACTAAATAACTAGCGATGATGCGTTCATCAAGAGAAAAGGTTTTACCTTCGCGTAATTTTCGGATTTGTAAGATATTCACGAATTGTAATTCTAAGCGATCAAAAAATTGAGCGGCACGAACTTGTAATTTAGCATCTTCAAACATTAACGCATGACCAGTGAGAATCCGGGTCATACCCGGGTTTTTACGAGCAAAATCTAAGATCATTTGTAAAATATCGTGTACTCGATTTTGGGTATTGGTTTCTAATTTTGTAGATTGCGAAATTCGAATAAATAAATTCTGTTCAATATTTTCAATCAAGGCTTCAAACATTTTGGTTTTGCTAGGGAAATAACGATACAAAGCAGCTTCCGACACCCCCACAGCTTCGGCTAAACGTGCCGTTGTCATACGCTCCATGCCACGTTCGGAATGAAGCATACTTGCCAACACGGCTAACACTTGCTGACGGCGTTCTTTAACACTACGCTTTTCTATTTTGGGTACAGATTTTTCCACCATAGCAGGCTCAATATCTGCAATTTCCAACTGTTCTACCATTATTTATTTACTCGCATTATTGTTTTCCTGAATGTCCAAAACCACCCTCACCACGGTCTGTTTGAGTAAATTCTTCCACAATATTAAATTCCGCCTGTAACACTGGCACAAAAACTAATTGTGCAATACGATCGCCCACTTCAATTTTAAATGGTTTATCGCCACGATTCCACACAGACACCATCAAAGGTCCTTGATAATCACTGTCGATCAAGCCAACTAAATTGCCAAGTACAATGCCATTTTTATGCCCTAAACCTGAACGTGGTAGAATCACGGCTGCCAAATTTGGATCCGCAATATAAATAGATAACCCAGTAGGAATTAATTTGCTTTCCCCAGGTTGAATTTCAAAACTTTGTTCTATCAATGCTCGCAAATCTAAGCCTGCTGAACCTGTGGTCGCATAAGTGGGTAACGGAAATTCGTTGCCAATACGGCTGTCTAAAATTTTTACATCAATTTTTTTTGTATTTTTTTGCATAGTATTTCTCGACGATTTTATTCACTAATTGTTGAGCTAATTGTTGTTTGCTGGTTTCAGGTAACTGTTCTGAGCCATTTTGCCAAAACAATTTTAACGCATTTTGATCTGCCCCGAAAACCTGTCCATTCGATACATCATTAGCACAAATCATATCCAATTTCTTACGTAACAATTTATCTTGTGCATACTGCTCTACTCGTTGCGTTTCAGCCGCAAATCCCACCGTAAATGGGCGATTTTCGGTTAAATGACCCACATCGGATACAATATCTGGATTTTTCACTAAAGTAAGTTGCATTTCATTACTGGATTTTTTGATTTTTTGTTCAGCAATGTCAGCCACTCGATAATCCGCTACTGCCGCACAAGCAATAAATATGTGATTTTTCACCGCACTTTCAAGTGCAACTTGCCACATTTGTTGAGCGGAAAGCACATTAATTCGATTAACCTTGCTAGGTGTTGCTAAATTAACTGGTCCACTAATTAAGGTGACATTCGCTCCACGTTGAGCAAACGCATTCGCAATAGCAAAACCCATTTTACCCGAGCTGTGATTACTAATATAACGTACTGGATCAATGGCTTCTTGAGTAGGACCAGCGGTAATTGCAATATTTAAACCAACTAAATCCTGCGAAATAGAAAAGTGTTGTTCAACGGCGGTAAAAATTTCTTGCGGCTCTGACATTCGCCCAGCACCCACATCACCACACGCCTGTTCTCCACTATTCGGTCCAATAAATAATATACCACGTTGTTGTAATGACAGAATATTCTGTTGTGTTACCGTTTGACGGTACATTTGTTGATTCATTGCAGGAGCTAACAAAATCGGGGCTGAAGTAGCTAAACACAGAGTTGAAAGCAGATCATTCGCCATACCTACGTTCAAACGGGCAATAAAATCCGCACTGGCTGGAGCAATCACCACAAGGTCTGCCCACTTGGCTAATTCAATATGCCCCATGGCTAATTCGGCTTGCGGATCAAGCAAAGATTGAGCCACGGGATTGCCAGAAATAGCTTGCAAGGTTAAAGGCGTGACAAATTCCGCACCCGCTGGAGTTAATACGGTTCTCACTTCAGCACCCACTTTGCGTAATAAACGAATAAATTCAATAGTTTTATAGGCTGCAATGCCACCTGTTATCCCCACTACAATTCGTTTATGTTGCAAATTTGTCATTGTTAGTCCTTTCTCACATCTATTGCTACCCATTTTACTTCAATTTGGCGGAAGAAAACATAGGATTTTTTGATCTGTATTCCAAAATCAGCATAAATTTCTCGCCAAACTCATTAAATTATCACAAAGTGCGGTGTGATTTTTTATAATTTAGAGTAAAACCATGTCAACTTCACCCTTAATGCCACGAGAAAAATTACTCAACTTAGGCGCTTCCGCTTTAACCGATGATGAATTATTAGCCATATTTCTACGCACTGGCATTAAAGGCTGCCCAGTAATGCAACTATCTGCTGCGGTTATCCAACATTTTGGTTCATTACGAGGTTTAATTTCTGCCACACAAAAACAATTTTGTGCCTTTAAAGGTATAGGGATTACTCAGTTTATCCAACTGCAAGCCTGTACCGAAATGACCAAACGCTATTTATTAGAAGAAATAAAATTTTCTCATATCTTCAATCAATCAGAAACTGTACGGCTATATTTACAAGCGGAAATGGAACATTATGAACGAGAAGTGTTTTTAGTGTTATTTTTAGACAACCAACACCGTTTAATTAAACAAGAAGATATGTTTCTAGGTTCCGTCAATTCAGCTAGTGTTCACCCTAGAGAAATCATCAAAACTGCCTTATATTGCAATGCTGTCGCACTCATTTTAGCCCATAACCACCCATCAGGTCTTGCCAACCCTAGTGAGTCAGATAAGCTAATCACAAAAAAAATTAAGCAAGTGGCGGAATTAATGGATATTCGTGTTTTAGATCATTTTATTATTGGAAAGGGTTGTTATTTCTCTTTTGCGGAAAATGCCTGTTTATAAGATCTCAAATAAGGATCATTTTGCAGATTGAAAGCAAAATCTCCTGCATTTTTCACAGAAAACGTATTTTTTCCTTGAGAAAGTCGAATTATGTGAGTATAATTCACAGCCTTTAATATAGTAAGCGGGTCGGCTACAGCGACCTGACGAGGTGGCTATCAAGGCTTTCCTTGAAATTGTATCCGAACCGTAAGCTCGAGCTTATATTTAATTATTGGAGTTTATTATGTCAAGAGTCTGTCAAGTAACAGGCAAGCGTCCAGCTGTTGGTAACAACCGCTCACACGCATTGAATGCGACTCGTCGTCGTTTTCTACCTAACTTACACACTCACCGTTTTTGGGTTGAGAGTGAAAACCGTTTCGTAACTTTACGCTTAACAGCGAAAGGTATGCGTATTATTGATAAAAAAGGCATTGATGCAGTATTAGCTGAAATCCGTGCTCGTGGCGAGAAAATCTAAGGAGCTAAAACATGGCAGCTAAAGGTGCTCGTGAGAAAATTAAATTAGTTTCAACGGCTGAAACTGGTCATTTCTACACAACAACTAAAAACAAACGTAATATGCCTGAAAAAATGGAAATCAAAAAATTTGATCCAGTCGTGCGTAAACACGTTGTTTATAAAGAAGCGAAAATCAAATAATTTCGTTTTATACAGAATCAAAAACCCGACTTGTTCGGGTTTTTTTTGTAGGTAAATTTTAAGGAATACAATATGCCCGAATTACCCGAAGTGGAAACCGCTAAAAATGGTATTGCTCCTTACCTGACTGGTTTTACTATTGAAAAAATTATTGTTCGCCAAGCTAAATTACGCTGGCAAGTTTCGCCTGAGCTAAGTCAACTTTCTGGCGTTAAAATCATCGCACTTTCACGCCGTGCTAAATACCTGATTATTCATACGGAAAAAGGCTACATTATCGGGCATTTGGGGATGTCGGGATCGGTTCGTATTATTGAAAAAGATGCTCCCGTGGAAAAACACGATCATCTGGATATCGTGATGAACAACGGCAAAATTATGCGTTATAACGATCCTCGTCGTTTTGGAGCATGGCTTTGGACGGATAATTTAGATGATTTTCATCTCTTTATGAAACTCGGACCTGAACCGCTTTCGGAGCAATTTACCGCAGGGTATCTGTTTAAAAAATCTCGTAAAAAATCCACCGCACTTAAAGTCTTCTTAATGGATAATGCTGTCGTGGTCGGTGTTGGCAATATTTATGCTAACGAAGTGCTATTTCAATGTGGACTTCACCCCCAAAAATTAACGGGTACGATCACTAAAAAACAAGCAGAATTACTCGTCTCCACCATTAAAAAAGAGCTACAACGTGCGATAGAACAAGGCGGCACCACCTTACAAGACTTTTTACAACCTGATGGCAAACCAGGTTATTTTGCTCAAGAACTACAAATCTACGGCAAAAAAGATCAAGCCTGTGTAAAGTGCGGTACAAAAATTGAAAGTTTAGTGATTGGTCAGCGGAACAGTTTCTTTTGTCCAAAGTGTCAGAAAAAATAGTTGATTGTTATTCCCCCCATTTTTGATTAAAATACCCCTAGTTTTTGAAGTTATATAGGACAGGTTATGGCGAATTGGAACGGAAAATACATCAGCCCTTATGCCGAACACGGTAAAAAGAGCGAGCAAGTCAAAAAAATCACAGTATCCATTCCAATTAAAGTATTGGAAATTTTAACCAACGAACGCACGCGTCGCCAAATTAAAAACCTACGTCATGCCACTAACAGCGAATTACTGTGCGAAGCCTTTTTACACGCATTCACGGGACAGCCTTTGCCAACTGACGAAGATTTACTCAAAGATCGCAATAATGAAATTCCTGAAAATGCCAAGGATATTATGCGTGAATTGGGGATTGATCCTGATGAGTGGGAATATTAGCACCGAAAATCAACCCCAAAGCTGGGGTTAATTTATTTTTATCATGCGACACCATATTTCTCACGATATTCTCGCATCGCTGGTAAATACTGCGAATATTGACTATCATTTTCAATAAACTGCATTAAATCGTCTAAATCTACAATCGACAACACATCACATTGATAATCCCGTTCCACTTCCTGAATTGCTGACAATTCGCCCTTTCCTTTTTCTTTGCGATTTAAGGCAATGACCACCGCACTTAGGCTTGCACCGTTGGCTGCAATAATATCCATAGCTTCACGAATTGCTGTACCTGCGGTAATTACGTCATCTACCAGCAACACTTTGCCTTGTAATGGTGAACCGATTAGATTTCCGCCCTCACCGTGATCTTTAGCTTCTTTGCGGTTAAAGCAAACGGGTTTATCTAAACCAAATTGATTAAACAACGCCACCGAAACCGTTGTGCCAATGGGAATCCCTTTATAAGCAGGTCCAAAAATCACATCATAAGCCAAGCCACTGGCTTGAATAGCTTGTGCATAAAATTCGCCTAAACGGGCTAAATCTGCTCCCGTATTAAATAAGCCAGCATTGAAAAAATACGGGCTTTTTCTGCCTGACTTTAACGTAAATTCACCAAAACGTAACACATTGCGACTTAAGGCAAATTGGATAAATTGTTGTTTGTAATCTTGCATATTTTTCACCGCACTTTTATTGATTTAACGCTTCTCGCTGTGCCATAAAAATTTGCTCACAACCCTGTTTGGCTAAATCTAACAAATTCAATAATTCTTGATGAGAAAAAGGTTCCCCCTCTGCCGTGCCTTGCACTTCGATCATTCGCCCGTCTTCCATCATGACGACATTCATATCGGTTTCGGCGTTGGAATCTTCTACATATTCCAAATCACACACGGCTTCACCATTCACAATGCCGACTGAAATCGCTGATACTAACCCTTTGATTGGACTGGCTTTTAAGGTGCCATTTGCAACTAAACCGTTGACCGCATCAATTAACGCTACGCAAGCTCCAGTAATTGAAGCCGTGCGAGTGCCACCGTCCGCTTGAATAACATCACAATCAAGTGTAATAGAACGTTCGCCTAGGGCTTCAAGATCGATCATGGCACGTAAAGAACGAGCAATTAGGCGTTGAATTTCCATGGTGCGACCACCCTGTTTACCTTTCGCTGCTTCACGTTGCATACGGCTATGGGTGGAACGTGGCAACATGCCGTATTCCGCCGTTACCCAACCTTGCCCTTGTCCTTTTAAAAAGCGTGGTACGGATTCATCGACACTGGCGGTACAAATCACTTTGGTTGCACCAAATTCCACCAGCACCGAACCTTCGGCATGTTTAGTGTAATGACGGGTGATTTTAATTGGACGGGGGGCGTTATTGGCACGGTTATCTGGACGCATTTTTATTCCTTATTTTGATAAATTTGCGGTTATTTTAGCACGCAAAATGACAGAAACGAAATTTAACAGTACAATAAGAGTGGTAAATAGATATAACAAACTAAAGGATAAAAAATATGATTTACAGCATGACCGCTTTCGCCCGCTTTGAAATTAAAAAGGACTGGGGTGATGCCGTGTGGGAAATCCGCTCGGTAAATCAACGTTATTTGGAAAATTTCTTCCGTTTACCTGAACAATTTCGCGGTTTAGAAAACAGTTTACGTGAAAAACTTCGCCAAAATCTGACCCGTGGTAAAATTGAATGTAACTTACGCATTGACACGAAAAAACAAACCGCTACCAGCCTAAATTTAAATCAGGAACTCACCGAGCAAGTGATTCAATCCTTGAAATGGATTAAAGCGCAAGCGGGCGAAGGGGAAATTAATTTAACTGATGTATTGCGTTATCCGGGAGTAGTGGAAACACCGGAACAGGATTTAGATGTTATCAGCCAAGATTTATTGAACGGTTTTGATCAACTCCTTACTGAATTTATCGCCATGCGGGGTCGTGAAGGGGATAAGCTCAAAGATGTGATTGAGCAACGCTTGCAAGCTATTGGGGTGGAAGCCGATAAAGTGCGGGCAAAAATGCCGGAGATTTTGCAATGGCAACGAGATCGTTTACAACAACGTTTTGATGAAATTAAGCTACAAGCCGATCCGACGCGTTTAGAGCAGGAAATGGTGTTGTTGGCACAACGTATTGATGTAGCAGAAGAATTAGATCGTTTGCAAATGCATATTAAGGAAACGGGGTCTATCCTGAGAAAAGGTGGTGCAGTAGGTCGTAAGCTCGATTTTATGATGCAAGAACTTAACCGTGAATCCAATACCTTGGCATCTAAATCAATTAACGCAGAAACTACTGCATCCGCAGTGGAACTTAAAGTATTAATTGAACAAATGCGTGAACAAATTCAAAATTTGGAGTAGGCGATGGCGATAATTTCTCTTCAACAATACCGATTAATTGAGATTGCGGGCGTGGATGCGGAAAAATATTTACAAGGACAACTTACTTGTGATGTAACTAAGTTAGCTGTCGGTGAAAGCACAATGACCGCCCATTGTGATCCAAAAGGCAAAATGACATCCGTGTTCCGTTTAATTCGAGTGGCAAATGACCAATTTTATACGGTTATTCATCATTCGCTATTACCAGTGGGATTAGATCAGTTAAAAAAATATGCGGTATTTTCTAAGGTCACGTTTACCGAACTTCATCTTCCACTGGTCGGCTTAATTGATGAAGAGAGTGCATTTTCGGCTCAAATTAGTGTGAAATTTGCTAACCGCTGTATTTTGATCAACCCTGAAAGTGCGGTGCAATTTAATGCAGATTCTACACAATGGGATTTAGCCGATATTCAACAAGGCTATCCGATTTTAACTCATAAAACCCAAGGGGAATTTATTCCACAAGCCTTGAATTTACAGGTCATTGAGCAGGCGATTTCTTTCCAAAAAGGCTGTTATATCGGACAAGAAACGGTGGCTCGAGCTAAATATCGTGGCACAAATAAGCGCGTCATGTTTGCTTTTAACGCCGAAACGGATTTGACACCGGAACTTGGTAGTAGCATTGAAATGCAACTGGAAAGTGGTTGGCGAGCGACGGGTACAATTTTAAGCGCGGTGAATTTTAGTCATGTTTTGTGGTTGCAAGTGGTGCTAAGTAATGACATTACACCCGAACAGGTATTTCGCTTGCCTGATTCGGATGTAAGTTTGCAGTTGCAAGCATTGCCTTATGAATTAAATTAAGACTATTTTATCTCCAAGAAAAAGCACGCAACAGCCATTGCGTGCTTTTTTGTTATGGGAGAAAGCTCGATATTTGAGCAGTTGAATTATAGCGTATCGTGCAAAAAAAAAACAATGATAGTATCCTTTTTAACCAAATCTAAAAAGGAAAATCCTATGTTAAACAAATCTAAATTTATCCTTCCAGCCCTACTCGCTGCTAGTGTTATCAATCCAAGTTATGCTGAAGATACCCCATCGACCTACCCTGCAACTATTGAGTGTGCTGAAAATGGAAGTCCAATCTGTCAATATATTGTGGGTTCTTTTTATAGTCTGGGCGTCGAGGTAAAGCAAGATTATGCAAAAGCAAGAGAATGGTATGCCAAGGCGGCAAACCAAGGGGTTAAAGAAGCTCAGTTCAACTTAGGATTATTGTATGCTCAGGGACACGGGGGGAAACAAGACTATGCGAAAGCAAGAGAATGGTTTACTAAAGCTGCTAATCAGGGGTACGCTGCTGCTCAATATGGGCTTGGAGCAATGTACTATAATGGCAACGGCGTAAAACGAAATAAAACCAAAGCAAAAGAATGGTTTATAAAATCTTGCCAAAGTGGGGACAGCGAAGCTTGCCAAGTTTTAAAAGGGGCTTTTTAGTTTAATTGAATACAAATATAAAGGTGCATATCTATGGAAATTGTGAATTCTATTATACCGTTAGTGTTAGATCCTAACAATTATTGGACTAATTTTATCCCTATAATAACACTGATTGTTTTTTATATCGGTGGAATTCTTTTTACAAGACGTGGTGAAAATAAAAAGACGGACAAAAATCTAAAGAAAAAATATCAAATGGTATAATTATAGCTACCATCGCTATTTTATTCGTTATTGCAGTACAACTATCTATTGTTTCAAATATTAGAACTGCAAATATACTAGGCGATATTAATAAATTAGATATTGATAATCTAACATATCAATCAGGAATTTTGTTAGTAACTTTAATGTTAAATATTATTTTGCTCCTTGGGGTATATTTGAAGACTAAGGGCTTATATCAAGAAACTTACAAAGTTAATATTATTTTAGCTATGATGCAATGCGGTATTTCAATGATTATTAGTAACTTGGATTTAGTTAAAACAGAAACGGTATTGGCATCGACTGTAGCCTATATTTTTATTCCGGGACTTATCCTTCTTGAATTAGAAAAAGAGAAGAAAAAATAAAGTGTCTAATTAATCATCAAAAAGTGCGGTGAAAAACACCGCACTTTTTTGTTTATTTCGCCTTACGCTGATTAAACATCCATTCCTTAATCGCATCAATATTATAAGCCACTCCCCAAGTTCCCATGTGGGCAGCCCCTTTGCTTTGTGAGGTTTGTTCCATTGGCAAGGTGCCACCCGTAAAGCTGGCATAATGAATATTACCGCCTTGAGCTAACAGGGCATTCACCTTTTTATTCAGTTCTGCCACGGAATCTTGAGCGTTCCAGCCGTGGCTTTCTTGTACATTTGCCCCATTTGCCTTCAATACTTTCATAATTTCATTTTCGGTCGGAAAGGCTTTGGCATCATTTTCGGAAACTAACACAAAAATATTATTTTTTGCCATCGGAGCGGTAACACTCGGTTCCCACTGCCCTGCCACAATATAGCTGGCAGCAAAGAAATCAGGGTGTTTGATATTCATGGCGATAGACATCATCGCACCGCCTGACTGCCCTGTGGTGTAAAGGCGGTTTTGGTCGATATTATATTGTTTTGCCAAGGATTTAATTAAATTAATCGTTGGTTCAAGATCCGTCGGATCTTCCGATTTATCATTGACAATTTGATGATCAAACTGCGGAGCAAGCACAAAGGCTTCATGTTTTGCTTGGAATGACGGACTGGCAAACGAAGTTGCTCCGTTGCCTTGTAATAAGGTATGTTTCACGTTGCTGTTGGTTGAACCTGCATCATGAATAAACATCACTAGCGGATAGGCTTTGTTTGGGTCATAATTTTTCGGCACAAATAAATTATATTTCACCACCACACCGCTTTCATCTTTAAATTCCGCCTGTTGGAAATCGTCCACCACTTGATTAATCACTTTGCCACTGGTTAATTCGCTTGGTTTGACTTTGCCTGATTTGCTGGCTAATGAATTGACTTGTTTTACTGTTAAGCTGATGTTACGTTCGGTGTAAGGGGCGGAACGATCATTGGGATCTTTTTCGGTAGTCGCCGCATCGGCATCTTGCGGATCCAATTCTAACACCACTTGGTTGGTACATTTTTGCTCGGTTAATTTAGCCTCGGTAATGGTGCGATTCGTTACCGAAAAATCATTTTTTTTCACCGCAGTTAAGCACGTTTTTTCAGGGTAATTCACCACAGCTTGGGTGACTCGTTGACCTAAACCGTTTGGTGTCGTAACTGCTGTCACACTTTCAATTTGAGCATACACAGTGCTTGCCATTGCACAGGCAACGCCAGTTAAAATTAAGTTTTTCATAAAATTTCCTGTTATTTAGTTTGATTTAAACGTTTTAACGCATCAATCGCTGGTCGCGAAACATGATCGCCACGAGCTGCGGATTTTTCATACCATTGTTTGGCGGTAATGAGATTTTTTTCTACCCCAATACCGTTTTCATACAGATAACCGAGCCAATATTGTGAAGTAATATCACCACGATTCGCCGCTGTGGTAAAGGCATCAAAGGCTTTGCTTGGCGATTTGGTTACGCCCTCACCATTTAGATACATCAAGCCGATATAGCGTGATGCTTTCATATCGCCTTGTCCAGTGGCTTGTTGTAATAACGGCATGGCTTGGGAGAAAGATTGTTGTTTATATAGTTCTACGCCTTGCAGCATTACGGTTCGAGCTTGCTCTTGCTCTGGGGTATGGGTTGGTTGAGATACCGCACTGCAAGAAGCTAATAAAAGTGGAAAAATAAGATAGCTGTATCGTTTCATTAAATATCTACTCTATATTGAATTGTTGGTTTAAGTTAGGACTGTTAATTAGCTCAAAAGTTCTAGGATTATTTCTGCTATTTTAATAATAGTGAATTGAATTTCACCGCACTTTCTTGTACAATGTTTTCCCGTCCTGATACAACGTATCTCATTTATTTTTCACTATCAAAACAAGATTTCACTTATGACAACCAATTATATTTTTGTAACAGGCGGTGTAGTTTCATCGTTAGGTAAAGGTATTGCTGCAGCGTCCTTAGCCGCTCTTTTAGAAGCTCGTGGCTTAAATGTCACTATTATGAAACTCGACCCCTATATTAACGTTGACCCTGGTACCATGTCGCCAACCCAACACGGCGAAGTGTTTGTGACCCAAGACGGTGCGGAAACCGATTTAGATTTAGGTCACTACGAACGTTTTATTCGTACCAAAATGACCAAACGCAACAATTTCACCACCGGTAAAATTTATTCCGAAGTATTACGCAAAGAGCGTCGTGGTGATTATTTGGGTGCGACAATTCAAGTGATTCCACATATTACCAATGAAATCAAAGCACGTGTGATTGACGGTGCAGCAGGTCATGATGTGGCCATTATTGAAGTGGGCGGCACCGTGGGGGATATTGAATCGCTGCCATTTTTGGAATCTTTACGTCAGCTTGCAGCACAAGTGGGGCGTGAACGTACCATGTTTATGCACTTAACCTTGGTGCCTTATATTCCAACCGCCGGCGAAGTGAAAACCAAACCGACCCAACATTCGGTGAAAGAATTATTGTCTATCGGGATTCAGCCTGATGTGTTAATTTGCCGTTCAGACCGTATGGTGCCGAGTAATGAGAGGGCTAAAATAGCGTTATTCTGTAATGTGCCGGAAAAAGCGGTGATTTCCTTAAAAGATGTGGATTCTATTTATCAAATTCCGGCATTATTACAATCGCAAGGTTTAGATGATTTCGTCTGCAAGCGCTTCCATTTAGATTGCAAACCAGCAGATTTATCGGAATGGGAGCAAGTATTATATCGCCAAGCCAATCCAACGGGTGAAGTCACCATCGGTATGGTGGGTAAATATGTAGAATTGCCTGATGCCTATAAATCTGTCAATGAAGCTTTAAAACATGCGGGATTAACTAATCGTTTAACGGTCAACATTAAGTATATTGACTCGCAAGATGTGGAAACGAAAGGCGTTGAGATTTTGAAAGGTGTGGACGGTATTTTAGTGCCGGGCGGTTTTGGTTATCGTGGTGTGGAAGGCAAGATCCTCACTGCTCAATATGCTCGTGAGAATAACATTCCTTATTTAGGCATTTGCTTAGGTATGCAAGTCGCCTTGATTGAATATGCTCGTCATGTGGCTGGATTAACTCAAGCGAACTCTTCTGAATTTGATAAAGCCTGCCCACAACCTGTGGTGGGTTTAATCACCGAATGGCAAGATGCCACAGGCCAAGTCGAAACTCGCACCGATAAATCCGATTTAGGTGGTACCATGCGTTTGGGGGCACAACAATGTCATTTAGTTGATGGTTCTAAAGCGCATGAGCTTTATGGCAAAGAAACTATTGAAGAACGTCACCGTCACCGTTATGAAGTGAACAATACCCTATTACCACAAATTGAAAAAGCGGGCTTGAAAGTGACAGGTTTAAGTGCGGATAAAAAATTAGTTGAGATTATTGAAGTACCAAATCACCCTTGGTTTGTGGCTTGTCAATTCCACCCAGAATTTACATCCACACCGCGTGATGGACATCCATTATTTGCTGGTTTCGTGAGAGCGGCGAAAGAAAATCAGAAAAAGTAAGATAAAACCTGATACTAGATCAAATTATTGTGATTTTTTGCAAGACAAATGCTACAAAGATCTATACCATATCGGAATAGTTTTAAAAGACGAATTTTTAGATTAACTTAATAGAAGGAAAACAAAAATGGCAAAAATTGTTAAAGTAATCGGTCGTGAAATCATTGACTCACGCGGTAACCCAACTGTTGAAGCAGAAGTTCACTTAGAAGGTGGTTTTGTTGGTTTAGCAGCGGCTCCATCTGGTGCATCAACAGGGTCTCGTGAAGCCTTAGAATTACGTGACGGTGATAAATCACGTTTTTTAGGTAAAGGTGTATTAAAAGCAGTTTCTGCAGTCAATAACGAAATTGCTAAAGCAGTTATCGGTAAAGATGCATTAAACCAAGCTGAAATCGACCAAATTATGATCGACTTAGACGGCACAGAAAATAAATCAAAATTCGGTGCAAACGCTATTTTAGCAGTATCTTTAGCCAACGCCAAAGCTGCAGCAGCAGCGAAAGGTTTACCACTTTACGCTCACATTGCAGAACTTAACGGTACTCCGGGTCAATATTCTATGCCATTACCAATGATGAACATCATCAATGGTGGTGAACATGCTGACAACAATGTGGATATTCAAGAATTTATGATTCAACCAGTCGGTGCAAAAACGTTACGTGAAGCATTACGTATCGGTGCCGAAGTATTCCATAACCTTGCTAAAGTATTAAAATCTAAAGGTTTAAGCACTGCAGTTGGTGATGAGGGCGGTTTCGCACCTAACCTAGAATCTAACGCAGCAGCTCTTGCCTGTATCAAAGAAGCGGTAGAAAAAGCAGGTTATGTATTAGGTAAAGATGTGACTCTTGCTATGGACTGTGCATCTTCTGAGTTCTACAACAAAGACAACGGTTTATACGAAATGAAAGGTGAAGGTAAAACCTTTACTTCTCAAGAATTTACACACTACCTTGAAAACTTAACCAAAGAATACCCAATCGTGTCTATCGAAGATGGTCAAGATGAATCAGACTGGGAAGGTTTTGCCTACCAAACTAAAGTATTGGGCGACCGTGTTCAATTAGTGGGTGATGACTTATTCGTAACCAACACCAAAATCTTGAAAGAAGGTATCGAAAAAGGTATCGCAAACTCTATCTTAATCAAATTCAACCAAATCGGTTCATTAACTGAAACCTTGGCGGCGATTAAAATGGCAAAAGATGCAGGTTACACCGCAGTAATTTCACACCGTTCAGGCGAAACTGAAGATGCAACGATTGCAGATTTAGCGGTTGGTACTGCAGCAGGTCAAATTAAAACAGGTTCAATGAGCCGTTCTGACCGTATTGCGAAATACAACCAATTAATCCGTATTGAAGAAGCATTAGGCGACAAAGCACCGTTCTTAGGCTTAAAAGCGGTGAAAGGTCAAGCATAATCTGAGTTGAATTAGATTAAAATATCTTAAAATTTGTACCGCACTTTGGATCTAAAGAGAAAAAGTGCGGTATTTTTTTACAACGTTTTTGAGAATAAAACCATGTTACATTTAGTATTAGAAGATAAACACCTGATTGGTCAGAAAAAACATTTTGGTGCACATTCTACTGTGCATGATCATTTGGTGGTGATGTTTGAAGATGACGGTGAAACCGGTTATTTCTATGCCATGGATATGAATAATCAAGCACAACCTATCGTTGATAGTTTATATGTTTACGGAGTGGATAGCATTGAGGGACGACACGAGGCTCGCCAATTTCAAATTTGTTGGTCGGAAGATGGTAATCAAGCCTTTTTGTTAGTTAACGGTTATCCACATGCTAGTTTTGATTATACAAGATTAGTAGGTTACAACCACAGCAAATACCCACTGCCAGAAATCACCAGTATGTGGTCGCATGAAGAAATTACCGATAAACTAGTGGCAGAATGGCTAAAAGTTTAACACCAGATTTATATTTATTCATCGGTTAAACCGATTATAATAATTTATGCAATCAGTTTGCCGATCGCTATATTTTTATACAGAATAGCAAGATTATTCCCCTTAAAAGATATAAAGGAAAGCAGTTATGACAAAACATTATGATTATGTTGCAATTGGTGGCGGTAGTGGCGGTATTGCCTCGATTAACCGTGCGGCAAGTTATGGTAAGAAATGTGCGATTATAGAAGCAAAACACTTAGGTGGTACTTGCGTCAATGTCGGTTGCGTACCGAAAAAAGTGATGTTCTATGGTGCTCAAATTGCCGAAGCGATTCATCATTATGCCCCTGATTATGGCTTTGATGTGAACGTCAATAAATTCGATTTTTCAAAATTAGTTGAAAGCCGTCAAGCCTATATCGGTCGTATTCATACCTCGTACGGTAATGTGTTAGGTAAAAATAATGTAGATGTGTTAAACGGCTTTGCTAAATTTGTCGATGCCAAAACCATTGAAGTGAACTATGCAGATGGTTCAAGTGAACAAGTTACCGCTGATCACATTTTAATTGCTACTGGCGGTCGCCCAAGTATTCCTAAAGTGAAAGGGGCAGAATATGGCATCACTTCTGACGGTGTATTTGCGTTAACGGAATTACCAAAATCCGTTGCGATTGTAGGGGCAGGTTATATTGCGGTAGAACTGGCTGGTGTGTTGAATAGCTTTGGTGTCAAAAGCCATTTATTTGTACGTCAACACGCCCCATTACGTACTCAAGATCCATTAATTGTCGAAACATTATTAGAAGTATTAGCTCAAGACGGCATTCAGTTACATAAGCAAGCTATTCCTGAAGAAGTGGTCAAAAATGCAGACGGCACATTAACTTTAAAACTCAAAGATGGTCGTGAAACCACGTTAGAAAGTATTGTATGGGCGATTGGTCGTGAACCAGCAACCGATGTGATTAATTTACAAGCTACTGGTGTGGCGACTAATGAATATGGATTTATCAAAGTGGATAAATTCCAAAATACCAATATACCGAACATCTATGCAGTAGGCGATATTATTGAAGGGGGGATTGAATTAACCCCTGTGGCAGTAGCAGCTGGTCGCCGTTTGTCCGAGCGTTTATTTAATCATAAACCAAACGAGCATTTGGATTATAACCTTGTGCCAACTGTTGTATTTAGTCACCCCCCAATCGGCACTATCGGTTTAACCGAGCCACAAGCTATTGAGCAATATGGCGAAGAAAATGTGAAAGTATATAAATCATCTTTCACCGCAATGTACACCGCAGTTACTCAACACCGTCAACCTTGCCGCATGAAATTGGTTTGTGTTGGTCAAGAAGAAAAAGTGGTAGGCTTACACGGTATTGGTTTTGGGGTAGATGAAATGATTCAAGGTTTTGCGGTGGCAATTAAAATGGGTGCAACCAAAGCCGATTTTGATAACACCGTTGCCATTCATCCGACAGGTTCAGAAGAATTTGTCACTATGCGTTAATCATTAGAATATAAGGAGTTTTATTATGTTTGCAAATTGGAAAGAACAAACCTCGCATGTTAAACAATCTTTTGGGGCATTAGGTCAAAAATATCCCAAAATGTTACAAGCCTATGGTGCATTGAGTGCAGCTGCTACAGAAGGTAATGTGTTAGATCTCAAAACCAGAGAATTAATTGCATTAGCTGTAGCAGTAACAACGCGTTGCGAAAGCTGTATTTCAGTACACGCAGCAGAGGCCGTAAAAGCGGGAGCCACGGAAGAAGAAGTTTCTGCAGCATTGGCAATGGCAATTTCGTTGAATGCTGGGGCAGCTTATACTTATTCTTTGCGTGCGTTAGAAGCGTTTAACGAACAGAAATAAACCCAATAAAATATGCACCTTAATTTCATTTTAAGGTGTATCTCTTTTTTATTTCCATTGTGTTTGGATAAACGGAATAATTTCTATCAAACAATCTTTAATCGGAATGACAGTTAAATTTTTCTCTACTTCTTTTCTAAACGGTGGGCAAAAAGCAATATGACGATCTGATTGATTAATTGGTCTCCAACGACGTGGAATAGCGGATAAACGACTTGGGTAAAAACCAATTGTCGGAATATTTAGCGCTCCACAAATATGTAATGGGCCTGTCGATCCCGCAATAAACAAGTCCGTACAAGCTAAAGAATAAGTAAAATCCTGCAGACCATTATTTTTATCGTAAATAACGATATTTTTGTTGTTCACTATTTCTGCTAATTGATGGGCTTTTTCACTTTCGTTTGGACCAGCGGTTAGCACAATATGACAATCAAATTCTGCCAAAATCCCATTAATTAACTCTGCATATTGATTTAACGATAAACTATTTGCCGATCCCCCTGTGCCACTATGCACAAATAGCCATTTTTTACTTTGATCAATATTTAGTTGCTGACTCAATAAAATTCGCTGCTTTTGTACCGCAGTTTGATCTAAGATTAAATAAGGAGGTTGTGGTTCAGACACAGTAATTTTATGATCTTTTAGAAATTGGCGGGATAAATCCATATTATATTCAAATTCCGCCTTTTCCGAACGTGAACGCCGTTGAGTTAAACGATGATTATATAAAAATTGAAATAACTTGGTGGCCGGTGCAAGACGATAGCGAATACCCGATTGCCAAGTGAGTTTGGCGTTATACCAATCTGACACAAAACTGATCACCGCATCAAATTTTGTGTTTTTAATTTGGCTTAAAGTGCGGTGAAAATCAGCTGAGTTTTTTTTATCTTGGCTGTCAATAATGACATCATCAATATAAGGACAAAGTTCAGCTAAAGGTGCGGTGTAATGTGGCACTAAAGCAGTAATTTTGATATTCGGTTCAGACTGTTTGATTAACGCTAACGCAGGGAAAATAAGCATAAAATCACCGATTTTATCGTTGCGAATCACGAGAAGTTTTTGCATGGGGCTTTCCTAAAAGATTGTTTAGGTTATTATAACCCTAAATAAAGTGGCAAGCCACAGCGTGGCGTTACTTGCTTAACCCTGTGCGTCAGTACAGGGCTGATTCCATGTTGTTACTATCGTTTTTTCCTTGCTTTTTTACTAAAAAAATGTATAATTCTCAGGCTTTTTGTCTATATATACAGAGAAAAAAGTAAGTATTCCTGCTCCTTCGGGTGGGTTTTCTTTTATTATTAAATAATTAGAGGAAGGTTATGGTAACCATTCGTTTATCTCGTGGCGGAGCTAAAAAACGCCCATTCTATCAAATCGTTGTGGCTGACAGCCGTTCACCACGTGACGGTCGTTTCATTGAGCGTGTAGGCTTTTTCAATCCATTAGCAACGGGTAAGGCTGAACGTTTACGTTTAGATTTAGATCGTGTTAATGCGTGGTTAGAAAAAGGTGCAAGCCTGTCTGATCGTGTTTCTTCTTTGGTGAAAGAAGCACAAAAAGCAGCATAATTAAATGATTTGAGTATAGGTGATTAATATGGAACAGCAACGTATTGAAGTGGTGGGCAAATTAGGCTCGACTTACGGTATTCGAGGTTGGTTACGTATTTATTCATCTACCGAATCCGCTGAAAATATCTTTGCTTATCAACCTTGGTTTTTAAAAATTAAAGGACAGTGGCAAGCTACAGAATTAGAAAGTTGGAAACATCATAATCACGAGCTGATAGTTAAATTAAAAAATGTCAATGATCGTGAAGTGGCTCAAACCCTTGCTAACGTGGAAATTGGTGTCGATTTGTCAGTTTTTCCAGCATTGGAAGACGGCGATTATTATTGGCACGATTTGATCGGTTGCCAAGTGGTCAATTTACAAGGCTATGCAATGGGGATAGTGTCCGAAATGATGGAAACAGGTTCTAATGATGTCTTAGTGGTTAAAGCCACTCACAAAGATGCGTTCGGCAAACAAGAACGGTTGATTCCGTTTTTATATGAACAAGTAGTTAAAAGAGTCGATCTCACCACAAAGACGATTGAAGTGGATTGGGACGCTGGTTTCTAATCTCAGGTACGCTGTGGCGCTTTTAAGTCGTAATATTCGGGGAAATTTATGTTTATAGGGATCGTCACCCTGTTTCCCGAAATGTTTAAAGCAATTACAGAATTTGGGGTAACAGGTAGAGCCGTTAAACAAGATTTGTTAAATGTACATTGTGTGAATCCAAGAGATTATACTTTTGATAAACACAAAACCGTGGACGACCGCCCTTATGGCGGTGGACCGGGGATGCTGATGATGGTGCAACCTTTGAGAGATGCGATTCATCATGCAAGAACGTTAGCAAATACAAATAACACCAGCGGTAAGAAAGTGAAAGTAATTTACCTTTCACCGCAAGGCCGTAAGCTCGATCAAGCCGGCGTAAAAGAACTAGCACAAAATGAGCAACTCATTTTAGTCTGTGGACGTTACGAAGGCATTGATGAACGATTGATTCAAACCGAAATTGATGAAGAATGGTCAGTCGGAGATTATGTGTTAACAGGAGGGGAATTGCCTGCAATGACGTTGATTGACGCGGTGGCAAGATTTATTCCCGGGGTATTAGGTAAACAAGCTTCCGCCGAGGAAGATTCTTTTGCCACAGGATTATTGGATTGTCCGCATTATACTCGTCCTGAAGTGTTAGATGATTTAACCGTGCCAAGCGTGTTACTTTCGGGCAATCACGAAGAAATTCGCAAATGGCGATTAAAACAATCCCTTGAGCGAACGTGGTTACGTCGCCCTGAGCTACTGGAAAAACTAGCTCTGACTGACGAACAAAAGAAACTGCTGAAACAAATTCAATCTGAACAAGAGACAATTTGAAACAGCTTAATCAGTTAATTCTAGTATTAAAAAAGGTTTAAAAAATGAGCAACATCATTAAACAACTTGAAGATGAACAATTAAAACAAAACATCCCTAGCTTCCGTCCCGGTGACACATTAGAAGTAAAAGTATGGGTGGTTGAAGGTTCTAAAAAACGTTTGCAAGCATTCGAAGGCGTGGTTATTGCAATTCGTAACCGTGGCTTGCACAGTGCATTTACTTTGCGTAAAGTATCAAACGGTACCGGCGTTGAGCGTGTTTTCCAAACTCACTCACCTGCGATTGACAGTATTGCTGTAAAACGTAAAGGTGCGGTACGTAAAGCGAAACTTTACTACTTACGTGAACGTTCAGGTAAGTCTGCACGTATTAAAGAACGTTTGGGTGCATAATCTTAGGATTATTGTACAACCACAAAAGGCTTGGATATTCCCAAGCCTTTTTACTTTTCTTTCCTATCTTCATATTTATTCTGTTAAAAATTTAAACAAATAGCATATAAATCTTTTAACTAGATCACATTTTCGATATTTATTTTTGAAATACCTTAATCTTCGGAATATTATACGCACGAATTAATTTTTAATAACTATTATAAAGACGTTAAGGAGTTTGTATGTCTTCAAATCAACATTCCATGAAATGGACTAAATTTAATATTGCGTGGATGATTAATTTATTTGGTACCGCGGTGGGGGCTGGTGTATTATTTTTGCCAATTAATGCGGGACGAGCGGGTTTTTGGCCGTTAGTGATTATGGCGATTTTGGTTGGCCCAATGACGTATTTTGCACACCGTGGTTTATCTCGCTTTGTTTTATCTTCTGCTAAACCCGGTAGCGATATTACTGAAGTAGTAGAAGAACATTTTGGAAAAACTGCAGGTAAATTAATTACCTTATTATATTTCTTTGCCATTTTTCCGATTTTACTAATTTATGGTAATGGCATCACAAACACTGTGGATTCTTTTATTGTGAATCAATTAGGGATGGCTTCACCTAACCGAGTATTGCTTTCTTTTGTGTTAATTGCTGTCTTGATTTCAATAATGTTAATGAATGAACGTGTGATGTTAAAACTCACTGAATGGCTAGTTTATCCGTTGGTCTTTATTCTTTTTGCTTTATCTATTTATTTGATTCCTGAATGGAATGGCTCTATGTTACAGGAAATGCCGACAGCCAGTGGTTTTATTACCACACTTTGGATTACGATTCCGGTATTGGTTTTCTCATTCAATCATTCTCCTGCGATTTCAGCTTTCTCTCAATCACAACAGCGTGAATATCAAGATCCGACTTTAGCTGAGAAATACGCCAGTAAAACTTTAAAAGGCACATCCACGATGTTGTTGCTTTTCGTGATGTTCTTTGTATTTAGTTGCGTACTCACGCTCACCCCGGAAGAATTAGCTTTGGCAAAAGAGCAAAATATCAGTATTTTATCTTTCTTAGCCAATAAATTTGATAATCCGTATATTTCTTATTTTGGTCCGTTAGTAGCATTCTTTGCAATTACCAGTTCATTCTTTGGTCATTATTTAGGGGCTCGTGAAGGTTTGGAGGGGCTTTATATTAAAATGACGGATAATAAACAAATTAATCGTGAAAAACTTAATTATGGTACCGCCGTATTCTTCCTGTTTACCCTTTGGGGCGTGGCGGTGATGAATCCAAGTATTTTAGGCTTAATTGAGTCCTTAGGTGGCCCGATTATTGCGATGATTCTGTTTATTATGCCGATGTATGCGATTAGAAAAGTCCCATCAATGCGACGTTATCAAGGGCAATTAAGTAATGTCTTTGTCACCGTAATGGGGTTAATTGCGATTTCTGCAGTTGTCTATGGACTATTTTAGCATTTAAGCTAAAATGCCGCTCTTTTGTATCATCAATTTCCCTTTTTCATGGTATGAAGAAGGGAATTCTCAATGAGAAACATGAAATGATTAGCGTATTTGATATGTTTAAAGTGGGCATCGGTCCGTCTAGCTCACATACCGTTGGACCGATGAAAGCGGGAAAACAATTTGTGGATGATTTGATTTCCCAACTATTATTTGAGCAAGTGAGTAAAATTCATGTGGATGTTTATGGTTCGTTATCTATGACCGGACGTGGACATAATACGGATACGGCGATTATTATGGGCTTAGCCGGTTATTTGCCGGATGATGTGGATATTGAGTTAATTCCTAGATTTATTGCTAAATTAAAGAAAACCTCTGTATTATCCATTGCACAAGGTAAAAAAACAATCACATTTAATTTTGATGAAAACATGATGTTTCACCAGACATTCTTATCTTTGCACGAAAATGGCATGAAAATCACCGCACTTAATGTGAAGAATGACGTGATTTATCAAAAAACTTATTATTCTATTGGTGGTGGATTTATTGTTGATGAAGAACATTTTGGTCAAGAAGAGAAGCAGAAAGTTGATATTCCGTTTCCTTATCAAAATTCAGTGGATATTTTAAAACACTGTAAAGAGAATGGATTAGCTTTCTCCACAGTTGCTATGGAAAATGAAATTGCATTAAATGGGAAAAAAGCGGCTGAACAGCACTTACTTCGCGTTTGGAATACCATGCAAGCCTGTATTGAGCGTGGGTTACATACGGAAGGTATCTTACCCGGGCCATTAAGAGTACCAAGACGTGCAGCATCCTTATATCGTATGTTACAAGCTAATACTAACTTGTCAAATGATCCAATGCGCGTGATTGACTGGGTGAATATGTATGCATTAGCCGTAAATGAAGAAAATGCAGCAGGTGGTCGGGTAGTTACTGCTCCAACCAATGGCGCTTGTGGGATTATTCCCGCAGTATTGTCTTATTATGAGAAATTTATTTCACCCATTAGTCAAGAAATTATTGAGCGCTATTTATTAGCCTGTGGCATGATTGGTTCATTATATAAAATGAATGCGTCAATTTCCGGTGCAGAAGTCGGTTGTCAAGGGGAAGTGGGCGTGGCTTGTTCTATGGCCGCTGCCGGGTTAACCGAAATTTTTGGGGGCAGCCCTGAACAGGTATGTATTGCTGCTGAAATTGCCATGGAGCATAATCTTGGATTAACTTGTGACCCAGTGGGCGGACAAGTACAAGTCCCTTGTATTGAACGTAATGCGATTGCATCAGTGAAAGCGATTAATGCCAGTCGAATGGCATTACGACGCACCACAAACCCAAGAGTGACCTTAGATAAAGTGATTGAAACCATGTATGAAACGGGTAAGGATATGAATTCAAAATATCGAGAAACATCACAAGGTGGCTTGGCAATTAAGGTCGTTTGTGATTAAATGAATACGCAACTTCTATCAAGAGAAGATATTCATCTTCTCTTTTTTGTTTTAAAATAACCGCACTTTTATATTGAGATGTAAGGAAAATAAATGGTTTCGGAACGCTTTTATTTAAAAATGGAAGAACATTTTTTATATGTTCCCTATTACGATCACCATCGCCGTGTACGCGTATTATTGCCGAAAGGGTATCATAAAGATCAATGGCAACATTATCCAGTGGTATATATGCACGACGGACAAAACGTGTTTTATAGCAAAGAATCTTATTCAGGTTATTCGTGGAAGATTATTCCGACCATAAAAAAACATAAAGAATTTCCCCGCTTGATTATTGTGGGTATAGATAATGCTGGCACCGACCGCCTAGATGAATATTCGCCTTGGCAAGCCAGTGTAGGGCATACCGAACAGGCCCGTAATACGGGCGGAAAAGGTGGTGACTATGGTGATTGGGTGGTAAATACCGTTAAACCTTTTATTGACCAACATTATCGCACTAAACCAGAACGCGAGCATACGTTATTGGCTGGCAGTTCAATGGGAGGCATTATCACCGCTTATATGGGGGCTGCTTATCCCCATATTTTCGGACATTTAGGCGTGTTCTCTTTAGCTTCTTGGTTTTGCGAAGGTAATTTTCTCCAGTTTACTCATCAACATCCTATCGATCGAGCAAGCCGTGTTTTCATTCAGGTTGGCACCAATGAAGGGGATGATGTGGATGCACAATATATTTACAATATGAACCAAGCCTATATTGATTGTACGTTACGCTATTATCAATCTTTAATTAGAACGGGACATTCAGTTGACAATATCTGTTTGCGTATTATGGCAAATGAAATTCATCATGAGAAACATTGGGCAGATCATTTTGTGGAGTTTTTGCAGTTTTCATTGACGAGATAACAGAAAACCTAGTACTTGCGTACTAGGTTAAACAACAAATTATTATGGCATCACAACAGCGTGATAATGTAATTTATCAATAGCGTTAATTAATTGTTCATTGGTGACTTTTTCGTCTGCTACGATTTTTACTAGTCGGTCATTAAAATTGCCCTTAGTCGAAATGACACCGTCAATAGCTCGCAATTCCTTATTCACTAAATACACACAAAGTTGGCAATTCATTTCTTCAATATGCAGTGTCATTTGCTTTTCTGCGCCGAAACTGACCGCAGAAAATAAGCTGATCATGCTAAAGATCAATCCTTTTTTCATTCTAAACGCTCCAAAATAAACGGCAATAAAGTCGGATAACTTAACAGAAAAATAATCAACACAAATAGAATCCAGTAACACCATAACAAGGTTTTACGAGATAAGTATTTCGTGCAAATGATCTTTTTGGAAAAGACTAATAACCAAAAACCATAGCTGAATGCAGCAAGCGATAAAATTAACATTGGAATACGTAAGTAATCTAGCTGGTTTAGCTCAATTAGCCAACTAGATGAAACCCCGAATAGCAAATAAATCAGCGGAGCAATACAGCACAAACTCGATGTAACAGCAGCCACTACTGCCGTTACACAAGCGGTAAAAAAGGATTGGTTATAGTTCTTTTGAGATAAATTCATAACCGAATTCTTTAGCGTCATAAGAATTTAATGGATCACCGCCGACTTCTGCATAAGGGTAGCCGAAGTTATTGATTGGGGCGAGTTCTGGCATTGGGTAAAGGTTGAAATCACGGGCGTGATTAAAGCCTATCCAGTTGGCTTCCCAGTTACCGAATAAGTATTTAGCCACGGTTTGAGTGTCTTTATCGTCCACGGCTTTTTTCTCAGTTAAACGATATTTTGCCACGTCAGCAGAATCCACAGGTACCCAACCAAAGCCAGCTAAATAAAATTCCGCACGGCAATGTTGTCCACCGTTCTCATTCGCCACTTTGTCTTTCGCACCGCCAAAGGCTGATTTGGAATATTCGCCCATTTTCACCGCTTGTCCTAAACGAATCCCAAACACTTCACGGGCAGGAATATTCGCCGCTCGAGCCAATGCCACAAACACTGAATTAATATCAGTACATTTGCCTTTCAACACGCCAGTGGTGAGAATTTTTTCCACATCACCATCGCCACAGCCTAACACGGAATTATCCCGCTCCATATTATTGACGATCCACTGATGAATGCGTTCAGCTTTTTTCAATGGATTGGTTTCACTACCCACAATTTTATCAGCAAATTGCTTTACAATACCATCGGTTTTGATATGTTGAGTAGGTTTTAAATATTGTTGCACATCAACAGAATATTCAATTTTTTCAGGTGTTTGATAATCTTCTAACAGTCCTTGTTGCATAGGCTCACGATCTTGAGTTTGCACTACTAATTTCACATTCAGATGACGTTTTTCCGCTTTTTCATCCCAATTTGCATACAGAGTTTTAGCACCATATTGATTATTTTCACTAATATAGGCATGCTTGAAATTACCATCAAATTCAATAGATTGCACTCTTTGATAGTCATTATTGAAAGGTAACGGAACCCATAAATTCGTTTCTCCCTTTGAACCCTGTGGTACAACGAGATCGTAATTTTGGGTAAATTCATAGGAATGTGTATTGGTGTTAGGATTTGGCACGTTTTGTGCTTGGGCAGAGATTGCACTGCTGAAAAGTGCGGTGATTAAAAATAATTTTTTCATAGATTTCCTTAAAATAAATAAACAGAACCTGTCATATTTAAGTTCAGAGCTGCAAGCAGAATGAACTAGGCATAAGAATACCTGAAATTTGCTAAGAACAAAATATATTTGAATGAAATAATCTTTACTCGTTATCTTTTTTCTCTCCCTTTCCCTTATACATCGACTCAATCTGCTCACGATAACGCTGTAAAATAATTTTACGGCGGAGTTTTAGGGTCGGGGTGATTTCTTCCATTTTGGTGGTGAAAGCCTGTGGTAATAAAGTAAATTTTTTAATTTGCTCAAAGTGAGCTAGTTCTTTTTGCAACTCGTTGATTCGTTTTTCAAACATTTGAATAATATCAGAATGTTTGACTAATTCTAAACGATCTTGATATTTGATATTGAGCTGTTTGGCATATTCTTCCAGACTCTCAAAACAAGGTACAATTAATGCTGAAACGTATTTTTTAGCATCGGCAATAATCGCAATCTGTTCAACAAATTTGTCTTTACCTATTTTCCCTTCGATCATTTGTGGTGCGATGTATTTCCCGTTGGAGGTTTTCATTAATTCCTTGATGCGGTCAGTGATATATAAATTACCGTCAGCATCAAATTTGCCTGCATCTCCCGTTTTTAAGAAGCCATCTTCAGTAAAGGCTTGGGCGGTTTCTTCGGGCTTTTTGTAGTAGCCACGCATCACCATTCCACCACGTACCAGAATTTCGTTATCTTCCCCGATTTTAACTTCTGCATCAGGCATTAATGTACCAATAGAGTTTGGGTTAAATTTAACATCGTCCCAGCAAGAAATGGTTGCAGTGGTTTCGGTCATGCCGTAGCCGAGTTTTACATTTAAGCCGATACTGTGGAAAAATAGCCCAATACTCGGTTCTAATTTGGCTCCGCCACAAGGCATCATTCGGATTCGTCCACCGAGTAATTGACGGAGTTTTCTGAACACGATTTTATCTGCTAAAACATATTGTTTTTGCAACAAAAAAGATGGTTTCTTATTCGATGCTTTAGCGTGAAAACAGCGTTCACCCACACTTAACGCCCATTTAAACAACGCTCGACGATAGAATGGGGCTTGTTGTACTTTATCCCAAACTGCGGTGTAAATTTTTTCATAAAAACGTGGTACTGCACACATTAAAGTTGGGCGAACTTCGGTTAAAACTTGACGTACTTGATTGGTGTCTTCTAAATAGGCATTGATTGCTCCGCAATGTAAAATATAAGCAACCCAAGCCCGTTCAAAAATATGTGAGAAAGGGAGAAATGATAAAGACACATCTTGTTCGGTCACATCAAGTAATTTGTCATGAGCTTGTAATTGATGGGCTAAATTAGCATAATCAAGCATCACACCTTTCGGTTCGCCGGTGGTACCTGATGTATAAATGAGCGTAAATAGATCATCAAGGGATTTATCTGCAATGCGTTGATCTAATTCTGTTTGTTGACTTTCCGAACCCAGTTGCACAAAATCAGACCAGTGATAGGCTTTTGCACAATAATGCAACGCAATATTGGGTTTCATGGCTACAATTTTTTCTAATTGCGGACATTGATCCAGCACTTCCAGAATTTGATCGTACTGTTCTTGTCCACCCACGAACAGAATTTTAATATCTGCATTGTTAATAATAAAGGCAGCTTGATTAGCCGTGTTGGTGGCATAAATCGGAACAGTTACCGCTCGAATCTGTAATGTGGCAATATCAGCGATTGTCCAGTTTGGCATATTATGCGCAAAGATACCGATTTTATCCTGCACTTGAATCTTACAAGCTAATAAGGCACGGCTGATTTCATCAATACGCTGTTGAAAATCATCCCAACACATATCGACCCACTGATCTTGTTGTTTATAACGAAGTGCGGTCTGTTTTGATAGTGTTTTTGCTTGTTGACGAATGCGTTGGATAAAATGAAAATCCATGTTCATTGTTAAAATCCTATTAATTATTTAAATTTAGCGTACAGGCGTTCGCTAATATAACGATTTGTGAGAATAAAAGCTAGTGAAAAAGTAAGAAAATTACTATACTTAAGGCAACGTTTATTGATAGAGGAAAAATAATGAAAACGTGGAAAGATGTCATTGGCGTAGAAAAGCAACAACCTTATTTTCAGCAGATTTTAACTCAGGTTCATCAGGCTAGAGCAGCGGGGCGAATTGTTTATCCTCCACAAAATGAAATATTTAATGCGTTTAAATTAACTGAATTTGAGCAAGTGAAAGTGGTCATCTTAGGACAAGATCCTTATCACGGACCAAATCAAGCACATGGTTTAGCCTTTTCAGTAAAACCGCCCGTTGCTCCGCCACCATCGTTAGTGAATATGTATAAAGAATTAAGCCTAGAATATTCAGATTTTCAAATCCCAAATCATGGTTCATTGCTAGCTTGGGCAGCTCAAGGTGTGTTATTATTAAACACAGTGTTAACGGTAGAGCAAGGACAAGCACATTCGCATGCTAATTTTGGTTGGGAAACCTTTACTGACCATGTGATTGCCAAATTGAATGAACAACGTGAGCATTTAGTTTTTTTATTATGGGGTAGCCATGCACAGAAAAAAGGGCAATTTATTGATCGGCAAAAACACTGTGTGTTAACGGCACCGCATCCGTCACCGTTATCTGCTCATCGTGGCTTTTTCGGTTGTGGTCATTTTAGCAAAACGAATGATTACTTACGCCAACATCAGATCGAAGAAATAGATTGGCGTTTAGACAATATTTAAGGAAAAATATGTTAGCAATAATTTCCCCGGCGAAAACATTAGATTATGAAAGTGCGGTAGAAAATCTTGATTTTTCTCAACCGCAGTTAACTGAATATAGTGAAAAATTAATTAACATTTGTCGTCAGCTTAGTCCCGCACAAATTGGCTCATTAATGTCGATTAGTGATAAATTAGCAGGATTAAATGCAGCACGTTTCGCAGAATGGCAAACCGAACATAATGAACAAAATGCTCGAGCAGCCATTTATGCCTTTAAAGGTGATGTTTATACGGGATTAGAGGTTGAAACCTTAAATAAAGATGATATTCAATTTGCTCAACAACATTTACGTATGTTATCAGGGCTTTATGGTTTATTACGTCCGTTAGATTTAATGCAACCCTATCGTTTAGAAATGGGTACAAAATTGCATAATCCACAAGGTAAGGATTTGTATCAATTTTGGGGAAATGTAATCACCAACGCATTACAGCAAGCGATTGAGCAGCAAGGTGATAATGTGTTGATTAATTTAGCATCGGATGAATATTTTAAATCGGTGAAAACAGATTTATTAAAGGCGGAAATTATTAAGCCAGTATTCTTAGATTTAAAAAATGGTAAATATAAAGTGATTAGCTTTTATGCGAAAAAGGCACGTGGCTTAATGTGTCGTTATATGATTCAACATCGTTTGACTCAAGCGGAGCAATTAAAGCACTTTGATTTAGGCGGATATTGGTTTGATGAAACTGCTTCACAGAGTAATGAATGGGTATTTAGACGGGATTTAGGTGAGTAAAATAATGAAAAAAATAACCGCACTTTTAGCAATTTTATTGCTGTCAGGTTGTGTTACACAGCCATTATTAACTGAACCAGAACAACAAGCTCAATTAAACGTACCAAAACAAATTCAGCATAATAATAAACGCTATGTATTAAAATCAACCCAAGATTTGGGAACGATGGTGCATTATGTTTATTTTACGAATAAAGAAAGTGGCAAAAACTGGAAAACCGCAGTGGAATTATTGCACGATCGTAATGTGCAAAATATGTCTTTGCAAGAGCGTATTCAATTAAGAGAAAAAGTGTATGACAATAATGATGTGAAGTATTTTAATTTGACAACGGAAAAAGATACTTTATACGCTTTTGTTATCTATGAGCCGAATGTAAGCCAACATGATTGGCAACTAGAAGTGGCTCGGGCATCTGATGTACAAGGTTGTGGCTTTGTGCAATATCAATATTCCTTAAAAATTCCGCAGTCTCGCAAATTAGCGAATATGGGGAAGATAAAATTAGTGGGTTATTTGAAGAAGTATGCGATTGATAAAGAAATAGCACGTTTACATCAGCTAAAATGGGATTGGCGTTGCGAGTTGCCAAAAGCACAACCCATACAAAATTAAACAGAAATTTAACTAGATCAAATTTTATGTGAAAAATGCGAAATTTTACTAGAGCCGAGTAGGGGAATAGTGTAATCTTAGCTCGCAAAAATTTATCGGATTTTTAATATTTAATGAAAGGTAACAGAAATGATTAAAAAAATTGCAGTGTTAACCAGTGGTGGTGATGCGCCGGGGATGAATGCCGCTATTCGTGCGGTGGTGCGCTCAGCGTTAGATAAAGGTTTAGATGTTTACGGTATTTATGAAGGATATCGTGGTTTACACCAAAATAAAATCAAACAATTAACTCGTTATAGCGTATCAGATATTATTAATAAAGGCGGTACTTTCCTTGGTTCTGCACGTTTCCCAGAGTTCAAAGATCCAGCTGTGCGAGCAGAATGTGCCGAGATTTTACGTTCACATGGTATTGATGCCCTTGTCGTTATCGGTGGGGACGGTTCATATACTGGAGCAAAATTATTAACTGAAGAACATGGTTTTCCTTGTATTGGCTTACCTGGAACCATTGATAACGATATTCCGGGTACAGATTATACCATCGGTTATCAAACCGCATTAGAAACTGCGGTTGTGTGTATCGACCGTTTACGTGATACTTCCAGTTCACATCATCGTATTTCTATCGTGGAAATTATGGGACGCCATTGTAGTGATTTGACCTTATCGGCGGCGATTGCGGGCGGTTGTGAATATGCCATAGCTGCGGAAATTGGTTTTAACAAAGAAGAATTAATTCAAGAAATTGAAAGCAGTTTTGCAAAAGGTAAAAATCACGCTTTGATCGTGATTACTGAATTAGTCACCGATGTGCATCAATTAGCGAAAGATATTGAGGCACGTGTTGGGAATGAAACGCGTGCTACGGTGTTAGGCCATATTCAACGCGGTGGAACGCCGTCAGCCTTTGACCGTATTTTAGCTTCTCGTATGGGGGTTTATGCGGTAGATTTACTACTTCAAGGTGAAAAGGGACGTTGTGTTGGCATTAAAAACGAAAAATTAGTTCATCATGATATTATTGATGCGATTGATAATATGCGTCGTCCGTTTAAAGCAGATTTATTAGATGTGGCGAATAGATTAGTTTAATTGAATCAACATGTTAAGGCGTATTTTTAAATACGCCTTTTTTATGCGATGCCGATTAATTTATGGGTCTGAATACTCAACTGCCATTTCGGTTTATTTGGGCGTTGATTCAGTTTTCCCAAATGGGTAATAGTTTCCAGTAGATTCATTTTGCCATTAATTTCGCAAGGGGAAAGATAATAATATTCTGCTTGAATTTTACTTTCAATTAATTGGCAAAAGGTTTGTACATTTTCATCTTTTTCATCTACCACAATGCGTACTTCATGGGCAAAAGGAATACAGCGATTGGCATATTTTTTTGCATACATGGCTTTGGGGCTAGTGGCAATATAATCAATTTGTGAGGGGATTTCTTTTAGTCCGTTGGTTTCCATTGCAAGAAAATAATCTTCTGCTTTTAAACGATCCAATAATAAGGAAATACCTGCCTGAATAGTGGGTTCTCCGCCAGTAATGATAATATTCTTTGTAGAAAAAGACCGCACTTTTTGTAGAATTTGGCTCAAACTCCATTGCTCAAATTGGTTGTAATTGGTGTCACACCAAGGGCAAGCGAGATTACATTTTCCAAAACGCAAAAAAATACTTGGCATTCCTGTATTTGCCCCTTCCCCTTGTAGGCTTTCAAAAATTTCGACAATGGGAAATTTGGGTTCATTAATTAACTGCACTGCGATTATTCCCGATATTCACAAAAGGAAGTCGGAGTTTCCCATAAACGAATAGCAGAAATAGGTAACTCATTTTTTAATCGATTAAATATAAAACGAGCCATTTCTTCCGCCGTAGTACGCATTGGAATACCAAAGGTCTTTGAATCTAATTCATTGAGTAAATTCGCAATTTTACATTCTCTTTGGCTGGTGGTGTCGTAAATAAAAGAATGATCCATGGGATCTAAAATGGCTTTTTTTACCACGGTTTTGACATCAGTAAAATCAATCACCATGCCTTTTTTTGCTCCGCCCGCCACTAAATCACCACTCACTTCTACTTGTAATTTGTAGGTATGACCGTGCAAATTTTGGCATTTACCATCATGACCGTCCAAAATATGTGCCATATCAAAACTAAATTCTTTAGAAACTTTAAACATTGTTATCCCCCATTGGTGTAGAAATTGCCGAATTTTTATGTTCAATTTCTTCAGCATTTTTCACCGCACTTTTTAATGCTAAATATTCATTTAACCCTTTGTTGCGTAATTGGCAACTCGGGCATTCACCACAACCACCGTCAATACCTAAGTAACAAGTGTGGCTATGTTGTTGGACATAATCTAACACACCAAGTTCATCGGCAAGCTGCCACGTCTGGGCTTTGGTTAAATACATCAATGGTGTGATGATACGGAAATTGTAGTCCATGGCTAAATTTAGTGTCACATTCATGGATTTAATGAATACATCACGGCAGTCTGGATAACCGCTAAAATCTGTTTCACAGACACCCGTGATAATATCGGTAATGCCTTGCCCTTTGGCATAAATAGCCGCATACAGCAAAAACAACGCATTGCGACCATCAACCAAGGTATTTGGCACACCATTTTCGCCCGTTTTAATTGGGGTATCACTCATCATTGCATTGGCAGAGAAAATTTGCGTACTTTCCATATCAATTAGCGTTTGCTTGATCCCAAGATCTTGGCAAATCCATTGAGCTTTATCTAATTCAATAGCGTGGCGTTGCCCATATCTGAAAGTAATGGTTTCAACATTTTGTTTTCCATATTGCTGAATAGCTTGAATTAAGCAAGTGGTAGAATCTTGTCCACCCGAAAAAATAACCACCGCTTTGCGGTCATTATTGGGATTTGAGAGTTGCATTGTTTTTCCTTAGTTTTTTTGCGTGGGAGGTTTGCGAACCACGTTGTTATTCATCATATAAAAGTGCGGTGCATTTTAGCAGAGATTTGTACTGATGTATAATAAATTCCTTGTCATTAATAACGCATAACATTATTATTAACGCAAAAGGTTAAATGAGAAAATCAGATGATTAAGGAATTTCGTTATGAGAGAAGTCGCCCTAATTCACCCTGATGAAATTTTATTAGAAGATTGGTTAAAACCCCTTGAGAAATGTCGAATGGTAACCCCGTGAGGCGGTCTAGTATTGTTCTTTTGCCCCCAGTTTTCCCCTTTAAAAAATAAATTTTTGTGATCTTGATTCCAAAATTGAACTAAAAAATCTTGTCATATTTTGACCGCAGTTAATAATACACCTTAATTTTTAAATTTGATTAAAGGGGAATTATTATGCAACAGCATGGACGCTATCTTGATCTCACTACCGATTATGGTTTTAAACATGTTTTTGGCATGGAACTACACAAGGATATATTAATTTCTTTTCTAAATGAGCTTTTCAAAGGCAAGAAGGTTATCACCGATTTAGTGTACAATAAAAATGAACATGTTGGTGATACGTTAAAATTAGGTTCGGTGATTTTTGATTTAACTTGTACTACGGATGATGGTAGTCAGTTTATTATTGAAGTGCAACGTAGTGAGCAAGATAAATTTAAAGAACGCACGATTTATTATGCCTCTAAACTGATCAGTGACCAAGCACCAAAAGGAAAACGGCACGAGTGGGGGTATGTGATCACAGAAGTCTATGTGATTGCAATTATGGATAATTTCCATTTCTCTGACACGAAAGATTATTTGCACGATATTTGCCTTTGCAACAGGCAGACAGGGGAAATTTTTTATGATAGACTGGGATTTATCTACATAGAATTACCAAACTTTAATAAAACCAGTGAACAATTAACAAGTGTGCTAGAAAAATGGTTGTTTGTACTGAAAAATATGGTAAAACTCAACAAGTTACCCAATTTTCTAGATGATCCAATTTTTCAGAAATTATTTCAAATTGCGGAATATAGCAACTTAAGCAAGAGGGAAAAAGCAATGTACGATGTCAGTTTAAAACGTAAATGGGACGAATATTCTTTACTCACTTCAGCGACGAATAGAGGAATTCAGCAAGGTTTGCAACAAGGGCTACAGCAAGGACGACTAGAAACTTTGAAAGAAAATGCCCAAAATATGCTGGCTTTGGGTTTAGATCTGGAGATTATTTCTAAATCTGTGGGTTTGTCCATTGACGAAATCAAAAAGCTATGCAATTAGATTTTGAATTCAGATTTGTCACGTTTGGAGTAAATACGGCTTTCTATGTTATAAAACAAGAAACCCAACCACTTGCGTGATTGGGTATGGATTTAAAAAATGCTCGGTGAGGCAAAATTATTGTTTCGCACCCACAAATACACCGAAGGAATCGGAGCGTTCAAATTGTCCGCCCACTTCTGCGGCTTGCGAGCCGTAGAAATTACCGTCTAAGCCTTTGCCAGTGTCTTTGTCATCCCAAGTAGCAGTAAATCCGTTGCCTGATACAGGACCGGAGAATTCCTGCTCCTCTCCGAAGAGACCGTTGTCTCGAATTGAGCCTTTGATGGTTTTTTCACCAAAATCAACTTCTGCGTTAAAGGAACCAGAAGTTATACCAGAGGCTTGAAATAGATTACTGGCGTTGTCGCTGCTGAAACGTAAACTACCACCTGCGTATGTCGCTGTACCTGTTGTTGGCGTATCGGTACTTTTCGTACCTTGCACGAAGAGATATTGGTTGTCACCCACTTTGGCAGCACCTGCAACTACATTATTAAAGGTATATGAGTCAGATTTAGATGAAATTACAGTTGCATTGGAAAAGTCTACGTCATAACCTTCGATTTCTACAGAATCGGCTTTAAATACTCTTTTAACATAGAATGGATTGCCTCGAGCTGTTGTTTCTGTTGCTTTTGCTAAATCAACATCAACACCGTCAATAGTGATCTTATCAAAATTAGCGGTTTCATTAGGTGTCCATGTTTTCACTCCGAAACTATTTGTGCCACTTTTAGTGGCTTCTTCAGTTGCCTCTTCAGTAGCTTTATCATCTTCTTTAGGTACCTCTTTAGTAGGTTCATCAGCTTGTGTTTGAGTGTCTTTGGTCACATTTGAGCCATCACTACTAGATGATGAGCTACACGCGGAAAGGGCAAGGCCACAGGCGATAACAATAGCACTGAGTTTAAATGGGTTTTGCATGAAAAAACTCTCCTTAGGATAATTACAAAATAGATAGGCAAGCACCGCTATGTGCTTACCGTGCTTAAACTTACTTAGTGGCTTGAACTCAGATGAGTTCGTTGTTAAACGTTGGTACAATCATGTTGTCCACAATTTTGCTTGCCACACAAAAGAATCCTTTTGAAATAAAAATGATTCCTATTAAAATAATAAGTGATTTTTTAAAACTTGTAAAGTGTTATTGAATTGCATTTGAGTGGATTTTTTATTTGATAGCGTTATTCTTTTTAGTGCTGTAATACGGAATAAAACATCAAAATACCCCAGTCCGCAACTGCAAACTGGGGTTTAAATAGTAAGGAAGTAATGGTGGGTTATTCTGTTGCAGTTTGTTCCGCAATAAACACACCAAAGGAATTGGAGCGTTCAAATTCTCCTGCCATTTCCGTTGCTGCTGGACCGTAGAAGTTACCTTCTAAACCTTTACCTGAGTCACCATCTGTCCAATTAGCGGCAAATCCATTACCTGATAATGTACCCTCGAAAGTTTCATTAGAACCACCTCTACCTGCATCACGTAAGAAACCAGTGATAGTTTTGTTGTCAAAATCAACCTCGGATTCAATACGACCAGCAATCACACCTACGCTTGTTAAGAGGTTATCTTTAGTTGGGTAGGCGTAAGCAGTACCGTTACTATCAACATAGTCTTCGCTGTTGGTGACAAAGCGTAGGGTACCACCTTTGTAACTAACCGTACCAGAGGTTGGAATGTCACTCGTCGCAGTTTTCTCTCCTTGAATAAATAGCGTATCGTTTGTTGCACCTGCAATTACGTATTCAAAGTTATGAGCATTATTACTTGTTGTTCCAACATAATTACTATCAACTGATGCAATAAAGGTGGCATCAGCTACATCAAGGTTATAACGTATTACGTAGTCACTTGAAGTTTTAGACGAATCAGAAGCGAATACAGGGTGAATTTGGTTAGGATTACCTAAGGATGCTTTTTGAACAGCCTTGGCTAAATCAATTTCTTTACCATCAACGGTGATTTTGTCAAACGTTGCTTTTTGAGGAGATGTTGATACTTTCACACCAAAGCTATTTTTTTCAATTTTGGCAGATTCACCAGAACTGGATGAACCACAAGCTGTAAGGGCGAAAGTACAGGCAATAAGAACAGCACTGAGTTTGAATGGAACGCGCATGGAAAGACTCCTTAAGAATTATAACAAAATAGATAAAAAAAGCACGGTTTACAGTGCTTACGATTAATTTGTGGCTTGAACTTAGATGACGTAGTTAACTAAATATTAGTGCAATAACATAGCCCGCTGTCCGCCACAGAAAGAATCCTTTTGAAATAAAAACGATTCTTATTAAGATGATAAGTGATTTGTTAAAGCTTGTAAAGTTTTATTGAATTAAGTTTAAATGGATTTTTATCTGATTGTACCACTCCTTTTAGATAGTGCGGTGATATAAGGCAAAAAAGCAAATCTTTTTCGAATTATTTGATTTATAAATAAAAACAACCCTGACATCATTAGATGACAGGGTTGGATTAAAGCTTCTAACTTAAATTAACTAAGCATTAACCTTTGTAATTATAAACGTGAGCCACTAAGTCTAATACTTTGTTTGAGTAGCCAGTTTCGTTGTCGTACCAAGATACTAATTTAACGAATGTATCGGTTAACGCGATACCTGCGTCTGCATCGAATACAGATGTTTCAACAGCACCGTTGAAGTCTGTAGAAACTACTGCATCTTCAGTGTAACCTAAAACGCCTTTTAATTCGCCGTTGAAAGTTTTACCTTCAGAGGCATCTTTGATGGCTTTTTTGATTTCATCATAGCTTGCTGGTTTTTCTAAGTTTACTGTTAAATCAACGACAGAAACGTTGGTAGTAGGAACACGGAACGCCATACCAGTTAATTTGCCGTTTAATGCTGGTAATACTTTACCAACTGCTTTAGCTGCACCAGTTGAAGATGGAATGATGTTTTGAGAAGCACCACGACCACCACGCCAGTCTTTGGCAGATGGACCATCAACCGTTTTTTGCGTTGCTGTGGTTGCGTGAACAGTTGTCATTAAACCGTCTTTGATACCGAAAGTTTCGTGGATAACACGAGCTAATGGTGCTAAACAGTTTGTGGTACAAGAAGCGTTAGATACAATATCTTGACCTTTATAATCGTTGAAGTTTACACCATTTACGAACATTGGTGTGTTGTCTTTAGATGGACCAGTTAAAACGACTTTTTTTGCACCAGCAGTAATGTGTTTACGTGCAGTTTCATCAGTTAAGAATAAACCCGTTGCTTCAACAGCGATATCAACACCGATGGCACCCCAGTTTAGGTTTGCAGGGTCACGCTCAGAAGTCACACGGATTTCTTTGCCGTTTACCACTAATTTGCCATCACGTACTTCAACAGTACCGTTGAAACGACCGTGAGTTGAATCGTATTTTAACATGTAAGCCATGTAATCAACGTCGATTAAGTCGTTGATACCTACAACTTCAATGTCTGAACGTTGTTGTGCTGCACGGAATACGATACGACCGATACGACCGAAGCCGTTAATACCAATTTTAATTGCCATAAGATTTTCACCTATATTTAAAGTTAAACAAAAGTTGTACAGTTCATTACTTCCGAGAAGTTAACTAGCTGTCCGTTTTCAATTATAGCACATTTTTTATTAATAACGAAATAAGACGAGTAAGGATCGTATAAACTTTTTGTGATCTCGATCAAATTTTTGGGTTAAATTATTATTGAAAATTTTTACCGCACTTTATAATTTATAATGATTTTTAGATCGCCTAACGGCATAATAAGAAAAACAATTTAATCATTAAGGGGAAAAGGATGGCTCAAGGTAATTTATATATTTTATCGGCACCGAGTGGAGCGGGAAAATCATCATTGATTGCAGCGTTGCTAGAACAAGATCAACAAAAAAAAATGATGGTGTCGGTTTCTCATACGACACGTCAACCCCGACCGAGGGAA
Source organism: Lonepinella sp. MS14434 (assembly GCF_042468235.1). Classification (GTDB taxonomy): domain Bacteria; phylum Pseudomonadota; class Gammaproteobacteria; order Enterobacterales; family Pasteurellaceae; genus Lonepinella. Next base: position 44,535 of record NZ_CP170386.1, read on the forward strand.
ATTGATGGTGTGCATTATTATTTTGTGTCTGTGCCAGAGTTTGAAACCCTGATTGAACAAGGGGTATTTTTGGAATATGCCAACGTTTTTGGTGGCAATTATTATGGTACGTCTTTGCCGGCGATTGAAAAAAATCTTACCCAAGGGATTGATGTGTTTTTGGATATTGACTGGCAAGGGGCGAGACAAATTCGGCAAAAAGTGAGGTCAGTAAAAAGCATTTTTATTTTGCCACCATCCTTAGAAGAATTGGAACATCGGTTAATTGGACGTGGACAAGATAGTGAAAATGTGATTGCGCAACGGATGTCAAAGGCTATGGACGAAATTGCCCATTATGATGAATATGATTATGTGATTGTAAACGATAATTTTGAGCAGGCTTTGGCAGATTTAAAAAGTATTTTACGAACTGAAAAACTCAGATTAGACTATCAAAAACAGGAAAATCAACACTTAATTAATGAATTACTAGCAAAATAGCGTGCAGTTTAGTATTATGTCTCCCCTTTTATTGAAAAAATGTTAACTATTATTGGAGTAAAATATGGCTCGCGTTACTGTGCAAGATGCGGTTGAAAAAATTGGTAATCGTTTTGATTTGATCTTAACCGCTTCTCGTCGTGCAAGACAATTGCAGTTAAATCAGCATGAACCTTTGGTGCCGGAAGAAAATGATAAACCTACCGTGATTGCGTTAAGAGAAATTGAAAAAGGCTTGATTAATAACGAGATTATGAATGCTCAAGAACGTCAAGACGCGTTTTCTTATGGTGAAAAAGAAAATCAAGCAACAGCATTTGTGACAGAATAAGTGTGCTGCATTTGCCATGTTGTTAGGCTCGCTGTTTGAAATTTGAGATAAGTAAATATGCTTTATTTTGAACCGTTAGAAAAAATTATTCAGGAATATTTACCCACTGAACAAATTGAGTTAATTAAACGTGCCTTTCTTATGGCAAAAGATGGTCACCAAGGACAATTTCGTTCCAGCGGTGAGCCTTATATTACCCATCCTGTGGCAGTAGCTTGTATTATTGCAGAAATGCATTTAGATCATGAAGCCGTGATGGCAGCGTTATTACATGATGTCATTGAAGATACCCCTTATACGGAAGAACAACTGACAGCTGCCTTTGGGAAAAGTGTGGCAGAAATTGTCGATGGCGTATCGAAATTAGATAAGCTCAAATTTCGTACTCGTCAAGAAGCTCAAGCGGAAAGTTTCCGTAAAATGATTTTAGCCATGACGAAAGATATTCGAGTGGTGTTAATCAAGCTTGCCGACCGAACGCATAATATGCGAACTTTAGGGTCGTTACGTCCTGATAAACGTCGTCGTATTGCGAAAGAAACGTTAGAAATTTATAGCCCTTTGGCTCACCGTTTAGGTATTGAACACGTTAAAAACGAGTTGGAAGATCTCTGTTTTCAAGCCATGCACCCACAACGTTATGCGGTATTACAAAAGGTCATTCAATTAGCTCGTAGCCGTCATCAAGAATTAATTCAACCGATTTTAGACGAGTTACAAACTCGCCTGCAAAATGTGCCAATTGCTGCTCGTGTGTTTGGACGAGAAAAACCGTTGTTTTATATTTATCAAAATATGAAACAACGAGAGCAAGAGTTTCGTTCTATTTTAGATATTTATGATTTCCGTATTGTCGTTAATACAGTAGATGAATGCTATCGTACGCTTGGTATTGTGCATAATTTATATAAACCAAGAGCCGGACAATTTAAAGATTATATTGCCGTGCCGAAAGCCAACGGTTATCAAGCCTTGCATACTTCTACTATTGGACCGAAAGGCGTGTTAGTGGAAATTCAAATCCGCACTGAAGAAATGGATAGCATGGCGGAAATGGGCATTACTGCTCATTGGGTGTATAAAGCAGATGGCAAAAATGATACTACGACTGCTCAAATTAAAGCCCAATGCTGGTTACAAAGTTTAATTGATTTACAGCAAAGTGCGGGGAATTCTTTTGAATTTATTGAAAGCGTGAAATCCGATTTATTTTCCCATGAGATTTATGTGTTTACACCGAAAGGGCGGATTATTGAGTTACCACAAGGGGCAACCGCCATTGATTTTGCCTATGCGGTGCATACGGATATCGGGAATAAATGTATAGGTGCAAAAGTTGATCGCATAGATTATCCGCTTTCTCAGCCATTATCTTCAGGACAAACCGTGGAGATTGTTACATCAAGTAGGGCAAGCCCACAAGAAAATTGGTTACATTCTGTGGTAACTGGCAGAGCGAAATCTAAAATCCGTCAAGAGTTAAAAAATCTTGAAGAACAGACCGCAGTTTCTGTTCATTCCGCTAAACTACGTATTTTGGCAAATTGTTGTCACCCGATTTTAGGTGATCCAATTTGTGCCTATGAAGATGAACACAATAGATTGGTTATTCATCATAAAAACTGTGCAACCTTAACCTGTCATCAAGGGCATTTCTCAGTGGTAGATTGGGCTGATCATATTATAGACCAGAATTTCGAAGTGGAATTACGCATTGAAATGAAAGAGCAACAAGCCTTAGGTTTTATCATGACGGCGTTAGTATTAATGCGAAGTCAGGTGCATAGTATTTGGACGGAAGAAGATGGTCAGAGTAGTTTTGCGGTATTAGTGATAACGACACAAAATACTAAACATTTAGCTAAAATTATCCGTAAACTTCAACATATTACTGGTGTGGTTAGTGTTGAACGTAATATCAATGCGTTATCTTAGTTATGAGCCTACAACTGCTTGATGCTATTCCACTCACCACGTTATCAGGCGTTGGAACGGCAGTTTCGGCTAAATTAAGTCGTCTCGGGATCAATAATTTACAAGATCTTTTATTTCATTTACCTGTTCGATATGAAGATCGTACTCATATCACGCCCATTGCCGATCTTCGCCCTGAACAATATGCCACCATTGAAGCCGTGGTGCAAACCTGCGAAGTCCAATTCGGTCGCCGCCCGATCTTAACCGTGAGCCTGTCTGATGGCACATCTAAAATCATGCTGCGTTTCTTTAATTTTAACGCAGGAATGAAAAACAGTTTCCAAATCGGTGTGCGAGTGAAAGCCTTTGGTGAAGTGAAACGTGGTCGTTTTATGGCGGAAATTCATCACCCCGAATACCAAATTATTCGGGATAATCAGCCTTTGCAATTAGATGAAACGCTCACGCCCATTTATGCCACCACGGAAGGCTTAAAACAAAATTCCTTACGCAAACTCACTGATCAAGCTATTGAATTATTAGACAAGATTCAAATTGTTGAGATTTTGCCTAATGAATTTAATCCAAATCCTTTTAGCTTAAAAGATGCCATTCGCTTTTTACATCGTCCACCGCCCGATATTTCGCTAGAAATACTCGAAAAAGGGCAACACCCTGCTCAAGTGCGGTTAATTTTTGAAGAATTATTGGCGCATAATTTAGCAATGCAAAAAGTTCGTTTGGGGACACAACAGCATTATGCTTTGCCCTTGAATTATCAAACGGATTTAAAATCCCGTTTTCTGGCTCAATTACCGTTTAAACCGACCAAGGCACAAAGCCGAGTAATGTCAGATATTGAGCAAGATTTGGCATTGGAACACCCCATGATGCGATTAGTCCAAGGGGATGTAGGATCGGGCAAGACACTGGTGGCAGCCCTTGCTGCCTTAGTTGCTATTGATAACGGCAAACAGGTCGCCTTAATGGCACCGACTGAAATTTTAGCAGAACAACACGCCCAAAATTTCCGCCGTTGGTTTGAGCCGTTGGGGATTGAAGTGGGTTGGTTAGCAGGTAAAGTAAAAGGCAAAGCTCGTACCGCTGAATTGGAAAAAATCCAAACTGGAGCGGTTCAAATGGTGGTCGGCACTCACGCTTTATTTCAACAAGAGGTGGAATTTGCCAATTTAGCTTTAGTAATTATTGATGAGCAACACCGTTTCGGCGTACATCAACGCTTAATGTTGCGAGAAAAAGGCGAAAAAGCAGGCTTTTATCCGCACCAATTAATTATGACCGCTACGCCAATTCCGAGAACGCTGGCAATGACGGTGTATGCGGATCTTGATACGTCCATCATTGATGAACTGCCCCCTGGGCGAACGCCAATTACTACGGTGGTGATGTCCGAAGAACGCCGAGCGGAAATTGTGGCACGGGTGCATAATGCTTGCACGCAGGAAAAACGCCAAGCCTACTGGGTCTGCACCCTGATTGATGAAAGCGAAGTGTTAGAAGCTCAAGCTGCTGAAGCCATTGCGGAAGATTTGCGTAAGGCGTTGCCACAATTGCGTATCGGTTTAGTCCACGGACGGCTAAAACCTGCGGAAAAACAAGCCATTATGCAATCGTTTAAAGATGCTGAGCTGGATTTGTTGGTGGCGACTACGGTGATTGAAGTGGGCGTGGACGTGCCGAATGCCAGCCTGATGATTATTGAAAATGCCGAACGGTTGGGGCTGTCGCAGTTGCACCAATTGCGTGGACGGGTTGGGCGTGGCAGCACCGCTTCGTTTTGCGTGCTAATGTACAAACCGCCGTTGGGTAAAATTTCGCAAAAACGCTTGCAGGTGTTGCGAGACAGTCAAGACGGTTTTGTGATTTCCGAACGAGATTTAGAAATTCGCGGGCCGGGGGAAGTGCTAGGTACCAAACAAACGGGCGTGGCGGAATTTAAAGTGGCGAATTTAATGCGAGATCGCAAAATGATCCCCACCGTGCAACATTATGCCAAACAGCTGATTGTAAAATGCCCTGATGTGGCGGATGCATTGATTAAACGCTGGTTAAATAATAAAGAAATATATAGTAACGCTTAATGTGCGGTGTTTTTTGAGAAAATTTTATGACAACGATACTTTTATATGATTCTGGAATGGGCGGCTTAACCATCTATGATGCGGTTCGCCATCATTTTCCTAACGCACGCTATTTGTATTGCTTGGACAACGCCTTTTTCCCCTATTCGGAAAAATCCACGTCCCTATTAATTGAACGAGCGGAAAAAATCGTGGGAACATTAGCCGAGCAATTCGCTATTGATATGGTGGTGGTGGCGTGCAACACTGCCAGCACGGTGGTATTGCCTGCCTTGCGAGCCAAATTTGCCTTTCCCGTGGTGGGGACGGTTCCTGCCATTAAACCTGCCGCCAAATTATCGCAAACTAAAGTCATCGGTTTGTTAGCCACGAAAGGCACGATAGAACGGGATTATGTAACTGACTTAATTGAAAAATACGCCCCCGATTGCACCGTGGAAAAAATCGGCTCCACTGCGTTAGTGGAAATGGCAGAACAAAAACAACAAACGGGAAAACTGGATTTATCCCGTTTAGCCAACGAAATTAAACCGTGGCAACATATCACCGCACTCGACACCGTGATTTTAGGCTGCACCCATTTCCCCCTAGTGAAAGACGAATTACACCAATTATTACCGCAAGTGAAATACTTCGTCGACCCAGCCGAAGGCATCGCCAATCGGGTCGCCAGTTTATTGGCAGACGTGAGCGATGCAACCGCAGACAATATCGCTTTTTGTACCCAACGCCCCGATGATTTTCAGCAGAAAGAAAAGGTGTTAAAGGATTGGGGGTTTATGGAGTTGCGATTGTTGGCGGTGTAAAAAAAACACGCCTTGGGGCGTGTTTTTTTGGGGGGCTACTTTTTATTAGCCATTTTTTTAAAGTCGTTCCAATTATGGCAACCTGTTCCTTGAGAATTAGTTTTACAAGATTTTTTCCATTTTAACAGTTCTTTAAGATAGATTGTTTGTTCTTCTATTGGCTTGTCTCTAGTTATCTGCAACATTAAATAGTATGTTTTAGCATCAGGATTTCCTTTTTCTAACAGATCAAGTTCATATTGCATAGCGATAGCATCCATATTCTCCTGTTCAGACTTTGAACTTGGTAAAAGGAATTGTTCATTCTCAATGGCTTTTTCAACACGTTGCAATTTTTGTGTATCGCTAATAGCCAATGCAGAAGAACTGTTTAGTGCGAAGAAGGCGGTTAATAAGGCGGTGGCAGTGAGTTTTTTCATTTTCTTTCTCCATTTAAGATGTCTAATTTATCAAGATAGGCTCTGCCGTTAAGTTGGCTTTGTTCCCAAAGACGGCAGCTGGTTAGATTGTGTTTTTCCACGCAATTTTGCTCAAGCTCAAAAACCGCTCGAATTACGTCTTCTTTTGTAGATTTAGTACCGTTTTCTTCAAAAAATTTAATGGTGAGTGGATAAGTATCTACATAACCTAGATAACCTAATCCTGTTGGATTACTTTTTTTAGCAAGTTTAAGAGAGAGTGCTTTTACTTCATCAAAGTTGCCTTGTTGGGCATATTTTTGTAGTTGAGCAACGTCCGCTTGATCTTCTGTTGTATGAGTGTAAGCCAACGCACTTGTACAAAATAAGGCAGAAAATAGCGCGGTTGCGATTAGTTTTTTCATCAGTATTTCCTTATTGTAGTGGATATCAAAGAATGGTTTTAACGTAAAAGATTAAAACGAACGCATAATAACATTGTTTTTTTTTTGTACAATTTGTTATTATTTTAACCGCTTTATTTTTGAGCAAAACTCCAGTAATCAAAGGCACTCAATGACGGTTGGGTGCTTTTTTTTACGTAGTTTGGTTAAATCGCAATCGAATAAAGGAATTTTTCACTTTTTTTGCAAAAAACACTTGCAAAGGATTCTGAGATCTCTATAATACGCCCCACACAACGACGCACAGTTGTGAAAACTGAAACTTTCTAACGTGCGTCGTTTTATTTTCGCTAAAATAAGCGAACGTTCTTTAACAATTTATCAGACAATCTGTGTGGGCACTTGTTGATTGACTAGTTTTAAAAAATTAAATAAAACTTGAAGTCTTAATAGGTGCTTAACTTAGAAATTCATTAACTTTTTGTTCTTTTGGGAATGAAAAGAAAGATTTAAAAGCAAGCAGTTTATTGAGCGATCGAACTTAAATTGAAGAGTTTGATCATGGCTCAGATTGAACGCTGGCGGCAGGCTTAACACATGCAAGTCGAACGGTAGCGGAAAGTACTTGTACTTTTCGTGAGAGTGGCGGACGGGTGAGTAATGCTTGGGGATCTGGCTTATGGAGGGGGATAACGACGGGAAACTGTCGCTAATACCGCGTAATATCTTCGGATTAAAGTATGGGATCGCAAGACCATATGCCATAAGATGAGCCCAAGTGGGATTAGGTAGTTGGTAGGGTAAAGGCCTACCAAGCCGACGATCTCTAGCTGGTCTGAGAGGATGACCAGCCACACTGGAACTGAGACACGGTCCAGACTCCTACGGGAGGCAGCAGTGGGGAATATTGCGCAATGGGGGGAACCCTGACGCAGCCATGCCGCGTGAATGAAGAAGGCCTTCGGGTTGTAAAGTTCTTTCGGTGGTGAGGAAGGCTAATAAGTGAATAGCTTATTAGATTGACGTTAACTACAGAAGAAGCACCGGCTAACTCCGTGCCAGCAGCCGCGGTAATACGGAGGGTGCGAGCGTTAATCGGAATAACTGGGCGTAAAGGGCACGCAGGCGGTTACTTAAGTGAGATGTGAAATCCCAGAGCTTAACTTTGGAATTGCATTTCAGACTGGGTAGCTAGAGTACTTTAGGGAGGGGTAGAATTCCACGTGTAGCGGTGAAATGCGTAGAGATGTGGAGGAATACCGAAGGCGAAGGCAGCCCCTTGGGAAGATACTGACGCTCATGTGCGAAAGCGTGGGGAGCAAACAGGATTAGATACCCTGGTAGTCCACGCTGTAAACGATGTCGATTTGGGGATTGGGCTTTAGGCTTGGTGCCCGTAGCAAACGTGATAAATCGACCGCCTGGGGAGTACGGCCGCAAGGTTAAAACTCAAATGAATTGACGGGGGCCCGCACAAGCGGTGGAGCATGTGGTTTAATTCGATGCAACGCGAAGAACCTTACCTACTCTTGACATCCATAGAATCTAGTAGAGATACTGGAGTGCCTTCGGGAACTATGAGACAGGTGCTGCATGGCTGTCGTCAGCTCGTGTTGTGAAATGTTGGGTTAAGTCCCGCAACGAGCGCAACCCTTATCCTTTGTTGCCAGCATGTAAAGATGGGAACTCAAAGGAGACTGCCAGTGATAAACTGGAGGAAGGTGGGGATGACGTCAAGTCATCATGGCCCTTACGAGTAGGGCTACACACGTGCTACAATGGTGCATACAGAGGGCGGCAAACCTGCGAAGGGGAGCGAATCTCAGAAAGTGCATCGTAGTCCGGATTGGAGTCTGCAACTCGACTCCATGAAGTCGGAATCGCTAGTAATCGCAAATCAGAATGTTGCGGTGAATACGTTCCCGGGCCTTGTACACACCGCCCGTCACACCATGGGAGTGGGTTGTACCAGAAGTAGATAGCTTAACCGCAAGGGGGGCGTTTACCACGGTATGATTCATGACTGGGGTGAAGTCGTAACAAGGTAACCGTAGGGGAACCTGCGGTTGGATCACCTCCTTACCCAAAACGAGCGACAATAAGTGTCCACACAGATAGTCTGATAAAAAGTAGAAAAGAAAGAAAAAAGACCGCACTTTTGACTGCTTACTAGGTCGAGCAACATGAAAAAGGAAGTGCGAAAGAAAAGACAATAGATACTCTTTACCTGTTGTCCCCATCGTCTAGAGGCCTAGGACATCGCCCTTTCACGGCGGTAACCGGGGTTCGAATCCCCGTGGGGACGCCAATTAAAGATGATTTATTTATCTTACTGTTCTTTAAAAAATTGGAAACAAGCTGAAAACTGAGAGATTTTCGGGTTAATTGACGAAAGTGAATTAACACAAGAAAGTCTGAGTAGAAGAAAAAATCTTGACTGAACAAAAGCAGTCAAGTGTTTAGTTGAAACGCAATATCAATTGTTCTAAAAAAACATTTGAGGTTGTATAGTTAAGAGACTAAGCGTACACGGTGGATGCCTAGGCAATCAGAGGCGAAGAAGGACGTGCTAATCTGCGAAAAGCTTGGATGAGTTGATAAGAGGCGTTTAATCCAAGATATCCGAATGGGGAAACCCGCTAGATGAAGAATCTAGCATCGTTATTTGAATACATAGAATAACGAAGCAAACCGGGAGAACTGAAACATCTAAGTACCCCGAGGAAAAGAAATCAACCGAGATTCTGTGAGTAGCGGCGAGCGAAAGCGGAGGAGCCGTTAGTAATAGCGATAAAACTAAGAGAATGAACTGGGAAGTTCAACGACACAGGGTGATAGTCCCGTATCTGAAAGTTATATTGTGGTACTAAGCTAACAAGAAGTAGGGCGGAACACGAGAAATTCTGTCTGAAGATAGGGGGACCATCCTCTAAGGCTAAATACTCCTGATTGACCGATAGTGAACCAGTACTGTGAAGGAAAGGCGAAAAGAACCCCAGCGAGGGGAGTGAAATAGAACCTGAAACCGTGTACGTACAAGCAGTGGGAGCCCGCAAGGGTGACTGCGTACCTTTTGTATAATGGGTCAGCGACTTATATTTTGTAGCGAGGTTAACTGAATAAGGGAGCCGAAGGGAAACCGAGTCTTAACTGGGCGGTGAGTTGCAAGGTATAGACCCGAAACCCGGTGATCTAGCCATGGGCAGGTTGAAGGTTGGGTAACACTAACTGGAGGACCGAACCGACTAATGTTGAAAAATTAGCGGATGACTTGTGGCTGGGGGTGAAAGGCCAATCAAACCGGGAGATAGCTGGTTCTCCCCGAAATCTATTTAGGTAGAGCCTTATGTGAATACCTTCGGGGGTAGAGCACTGTTTCGGCTAGGGGTCCATCCCGGATTACCAACCCGATGCAAACTGCGAATACCGAAGAGTAGTGCATAGGAGACACACGGTGGGTGCTAACGTCCATCGTGAAGAGGGAAACAACCCAGACCGCCAGCTAAGGTCCCAAAGTACTAGTTAAGTGGGAAACGAAGTGGGAAGGCTTAGACAGCTAGGATGTTGGCTTAGAAGCAGCCATCATTTAAAGAAAGCGTAATAGCTCACTAGTCGAGTCGGCCTGCGCGGAAGATGTAACGGGGCTAAAACTAGTCACCGAAGCTGCGGCATCAAGAGTAATCTTGTTGGGTAGGGGAGCGTTGTGTAAGCGGATGAAGGTGAGTCGAGAGGCTTGCTGGACGTATCACAAGTGCGAATGCTGACATAAGTAACGATAAAACGAGTGAAAAACTCGTTCGCCGGAAGACCAAGGGTTCCTGTCCAACGTTAATCGGGGCAGGGTGAGTCGGCCCCTAAGGCGAGGCTGAAAAGCGTAGTCGATGGGAAACGGGTTAATATTCCCGTACTTGGATAAATTGCGATGTGGGGACGGAGAAGGTTATGCAAGCAGCCTATTGGATGGCTGTTTAAGCGTGTAGGTGGGGAAACTAGGCAAATCCGGTTTCCCATTCAACACTAAGGCGTGATGACGAGCTCCTAAGGGAGCGAAGTTGTTGATACCACACTTCCAGGAAAAGCCACTAAGCTTCAGGTTTATCTAAACCGTACTGAAAACCGACACAGGTGGTCAGGTAGAGAATACTCAGGCGCTTGAGAGAACTCGGGTGAAGGAACTAGGCAAAATAGCACCGTAACTTCGGGAGAAGGTGCGCCGGCGTAGATTGTAGTCTTTTACAGATGAAGGTTGAACCGGTCGAAGATACCAGCTGGCTGCAACTGTTTATTAAAAACACAGCACTCTGCAAACACGAAAGTGGACGTATAGGGTGTGATGCCTGCCCGGTGCTGGAAGGTTAATTGATGGTGTAATCGCAAGAGAAGCACCTGATCGAAGCCCCAGTAAACGGCGGCCGTAACTATAACGGTCCTAAGGTAGCGAAATTCCTTGTCGGGTAAGTTCCGACCTGCACGAATGGCATAATGATGGCCAGGCTGTCTCCACCCGAGACTCAGTGAAATTGAAATCGCCGTGAAGATGCGGTGTACCCGCGGCTAGACGGAAAGACCCCGTGAACCTTTACTATAGCTTGACACTGAACCTTGAATTTTGATGTGTAGGATAGGTGGGAGTCAGAGAAACTTAAACGCCAGTTTGAGTGGAGACGACCTTGAAATACCACCCTTTAACGTTTGATGTTCTAACGAAATATCCGGAACGGGTATTCGGACAGTGTCTGGTGGGTAGTTTGACTGGGGCGGTCTCCTCCCAAAGAGTAACGGAGGAGCACGAAGGTTTGCTAATGACGGTCGGACATCGTCAGGTTAGTGCAATGGTAAAAGCAAGCTTAACTGCGAGACGGACAAGTCGAGCAGGTACGAAAGTAGGTCATAGTGATCCGGTGGTTCTGAATGGAAGGGCCATCGCTCAACGGATAAAAGGTACTCCGGGGATAACAGGCTGATACCGCCCAAGAGTTCATATCGACGGCGGTGTTTGGCACCTCGATGTCGGCTCATCACATCCTGGGGCTGAAGTAGGTCCCAAGGGTATGGCTGTTCGCCATTTAAAGTGGTACGCGAGCTGGGTTTAGAACGTCGTGAGACAGTTCGGTCCCTATCTGCCGTGGGCGTAGGAGAATTGGTTGGGGCTGCTCCTAGTACGAGAGGACCGGAGTGGACGCATCCCTGGTGTTCCAGTTGTGTCGCCAGACGCATTGCTGGGTAGCTACATGCGGAAGAGATAAGTGCTGAAAGCATCTAAGCACGAAACTTGCCAAGAGATGAGTTCTCCCACCCTATAAGGGTGTAAGGGTTGTTGAAGACTACGACGTAGATAGGTAACATGTGTAAGCGGTGTGAGCCGTTGAGCTAAGTTATACTAATTGCCCGAGAGACTTAACTATACAACGCTCAAGTGTTTTTGGGTGGATTAAGCTAAGAACTAAATAAAGCAGTACAGACAAAAGAAAATCGAACAGACAGCTTGTTTCAAATTTTAGAAGAAGACTAAAAAATAAGTAGGGTCGTGATTTAAAAGGCCCAATCATCAAAGGAATAATCCTGATGGTCATAATGCAGTAGCGCCACCTGAACCCATGCCGAACTCAGAAGTGAAATGCTGTAATGCCGATGGTAGTGTTGGGTTTCCCAATGTGAGAGTAGGTCGCCATCAGGGATTTATTTGTTTAATTCATTTTTGTTGAGTGAATTAAACAAATAAAATTTTTTGGCAGTCATAGTGCAGTAGTTCCACCTGATCCCATGCCGAACTCAGAAGTGAAATGCTGTAACGCTGATGGTAGTGTTGGGCTTCCCAATGTGAGAGTAGGTCACTGCCAATTACCCTATTTGCGGAGTGGTAGTTCAGCTGGTTAGAATACCTGCCTGTCACGCAGGGGGTCGCGGGTTCGAGTCCCGTCCATTCCGCCAACTTATTTAGCTGATTTAATCAGCTCTCTCTTTACAGGGGCGTAGTTCAATTGGTAGAGCGTCGGTCTCCAAAACCGAATGCTGGGAGTTCGAGCCTCTCCGCCCCTGCCATTTTATCTCTTTATTATTAATCTGTGAATTTTTCATTCAGTAAATTTATACTTCAAGTATCGTAAATTTGTTGCAAATTTCAGATCATTGAGAGTTATTTACTTTAGTGCGGTGAAAAATTCATAATATTTTTAGCTTAATTACTTCAACTAAATTAATGATTTAATTTTTACCTTTGATCTGAGTCAAACTTTCGTCATATTTTTAACTTGAATTTCATGATTCTTCTATATATAGTGTTTTTATTTTTAATAAACACAATATATGGGGTTGTTATGGTTTCTTTTTCTGTTACGAAGCGAGATGGTTCACTTGCTAGTTTTGAAATTCAACGGATTATTAATGCCATCAAAAAAGCATCTAAAGCCGTCAATATTCACGATGAGCGTTATTATCACAAAATTGGGCAGCAAGTTTGTGATGAAATTTTTTCGACTTATCAAACAGAAATAGACATCAGCCATATTCAAAATATCGTAGAAAATAAATTAATGGCGAGTGAATATCCACAGGTAGCGAGAGCTTATATTGAATATCGCCACGATCGAGATTCTGCTCGTGAAAAACATAGCGCTTTAACTCGAGAAATTGAAGGGCTGATTGAGCAAACAAATATGGCGGTCTTAAATGAAAATGCCAATAAAGATGCCAAAGTTATCCCAACACAGCGAGACTTATTAGCCGGTATTGTCGCTAAACATTATGCTAAACAATATTTGTTACCAAAAGATGTAGTTGATGCTCACGAGAAAGGTGAAATTCATTACCATGATTTAGACTATTCCCCGTTTTTTCCCATGTTTAACTGTATGTTAGTTGATCTTAATGGCATGCTGACTCAAGGTTTTAAAATGGGTAATGCAGAAATTGAACCACCTAGATCCATTGGTACGGCAACGGCAGTAACCGCACAAATTATTGCTCAAGTAGCTAGCCATATTTATGGTGGGACAACCATTAATCGAATTGATGAAGTGTTAGCACCTTATGTACAAATCAGTTATGAGAAATTACTCAAAATTGCCGAACAGTGGCAAATTCCTGATCCACAAGGTTATGCCAATACGCTTATTGAAAAAGAATGTTTTGATGCGTTTCAATCTTTAGAATATCAAGTGAATACGTTACATACTGCAAATGGTCAAACCCCCTTTGTGACTTTCGGTTTTGGTTTAGGCACAAGCTGGCAATCTCGTTTAATCCAAAAATCTATTTTGCAAAATCGTATTCGTGGTTTGGGTAAGAATCATAAAACGCCTGTTTTTCCTAAATTAGTTTTCACGATCAAAAAAGGTGTGAATCATTCCATTCAGGATCCTAATTATGATATTAAACAATTAGCTTTAGAATGTGCTTCTAAGCGGATGTACCCGGATATTTTAAATTATGAGCAAGTGGTAAACGTCACAGGATCATTTAAAGCGCCAATGGGCTGTCGTAGTTTTTTAGGTAAATATCTAGAGCATGGACAAGAAATTCATGATGGACGTAATAATCTTGGCGTGGTGAGTTTAAATTTACCGCGTATTGCTTTAGAAGCGCGAGGTTCTGAATCGCGTTTTTATCAAATTTTAGATCAACGCTTAGCGGTTGCTAAAAAAGCCCTATTAACTCGTATTGCACGACTTGAGCAAACCAAAGCTCGAGTCGCGCCAATTTTATATATGGAAGGGGCTTGTGGCGTACGATTAAAAGCAGATGATGGTGTGGCGGAGATTTTCAAAAATGGCAGAGCGTCTATTTCTCTTGGTTATATCGGTATTTATGAGACAGTGAATGCGTTATATCAAGCTGGACATATTTATGATAGCGAAATTTTACGAGAAAAAGGCATCAATATTGTGCAACATTTAAGCCATGCGGTGAAATGTTGGAGTGCTGAAACGGGTTACGCTTTTAGCCTTTATTCCACACCGAGTGAAAACCTTTGTGATCGTTTTTGCCGTTTGGATACCAAACAATTTGGAATTATTGAGGGGGTGACGGATAAAGGTTATTACACCAATAGTTATCATCTCGATGTAGAGAAGAAAGTCAATCCATACGATAAGCTGGATTTTGAGATGCCATATCCACCGTTAGCCAGTGGTGGTTTTATTTGTTATGGGGAATATCCAAATATTCAGCATAATCTCAAAGCGTTGGAAGATGTGTGGGATTATAGTTATGACCGAGTGCCTTATTATGGTACAAACACACCGATTGACGAATGCTATCTTTGTGGTTTTACTGGTGAATTTGAGTGTACAAGTAAGGGTTTTACCTGTCCTAAATGTGGCAACCATGATAGTAATACGGTATCAGTCACTCGTCGTGTGTGCGGTTACTTAGGTAGCCCGGATGCTCGACCGTTTAATCCCGGTAAACAAGAAGAAGTGAAACGTCGGGTGAAACATTTATAATCTAAAGTGCGGTATTTTTGATAAAGGTTTTCAAAAATCACCGCACTTTCTCTCTTTCTAATAAAATGAATTATTTACAATATTATCCTGTGGATATCATCAATGGTGAAGGCACACGCTGTACGCTCTTCGTAAGTGGTTGCGAGCATGCTTGTAAAGGGTGTTATAATCAAAAAAGTTGGTCATTTAGTGCGGGTTTGCCTTTTGATAATTCCATGGAACAACAAATTATTCGAGATTTACAAGATACGCGTATTAAGCGTCAAGGTTTAACCCTTTCTGGCGGCGATCCCTTACATCCACGTAATGTGGAATGTTTATTACCATTTGTTAAACGAGTAAAACAACAATGTCCAGACAAAGATATTTGGCTATGGACAGGCTATACACTGGCAGAATTAAATGAGCAACAACGTAAGATGCTACCTTATATTGATGTGCTAATTGATGGTAAATTTATTCAAGAGCAAGCTGATCCAAGTCTAGTCTGGCGTGGTTCGGCTAATCAGGTAATATACCGGTTAAAGGAAAGTGATTTTTGAAAATGAAAGTATGGCAAATTTGATCTAATTAGATGCCAAAAATCTACACCTTAATTAGTTATTAGTCTAACTTTTGGGGTGTAGATTAAGTGCGGTTAGTTTTTACAAACTTTTAGAACAATACTCTCGCTCTAATCGTCCCCTCAATGGCTTTGAGTTTGGTTAATAAACCATCAGTATTCTCCGTTTCTACATCAATCACTACATAACCGATTTGCGGATCGGTTTGTAGGTATTGTGCAGCGATATTAATATTGCTTTCCACAAAAATTTGGTTAATTTTATTTAATATACCCGGTTTATTGTGATGAATATGTAATAAACGTTTTGTACCAATATGTTCTGGTAAAGAAACTTCTGGGAAATTGACCGAAGAAAGAGTTGATCCGTTATCGGAATATTTAACAAATTTATTTGCCACTTCGGTACCGATATTTTCTTGTGCTTCTGTAGTTGAACCACCGATATGTGGGGTTAAAATTACATTATCAAATTGACGTAACGGTGATTCAAACACTTCGTCCGCAGATGCGGGTTCCACGGGGAATACATCAATGGCAGCACCACGGATTTTTTTCTGTGCTAAGGCTTCAGCCAAAGCGTCAATATCCACCACAGTTCCACGAGCCGCATTAATGAAAATACAATCCTGTTTTAATTGAGCAATACGTTTTGCATTCATTAGGTTTTTGGTGGATGGCAATTCAGGTACGTGCAATGACACAATATCACTGGTGCTTAATAATTCTTCTAGTGATGAAATTTGTTGTGCATTTCCTAACGGCAATTTGGTTTCCACATCATAGAAAAATACATTCATTCCCAAGGATTCTGCAATAATACTTAATTGCGAACCAATATGACCATAACCCACAATGCCCAAACGTTTGCCTCGTACTTCTCGAGAACCCACCGCACTTTTATTCCATTCGCCACGGTGAACCTGTGCGTTGGCTGTTGGAATATTACGCATCAATAATAAAATTTCCCCTAGCACTAATTCCGCTACTGAACGAGTATTTGAGAATGGTGCGTTAAACACTGGAATCCCACGCACTTTCGCGGCATTTAAATCTACTTGGTTAGTGCCAATACAGAAACAGCCGATAGCAATCAATTTTTTTGCTTCGGCAATCACATCAGCGGTTAAATGCGTTCTGGAACGTAAGCCAACAAAATGGGCATCTTTAATGGCTACTTTCAATTCATCTGGCTCAAGGGCTTTTTTATGATATTCAATGTTGGTATAGCCTGCTGCTTGCAAAATATCTACCGCATTTTGATGCACACCCTCCAACAGCAAGAATTTAATTTTTGATTTGTCTAAAGACACTTTGCTTGTCATATTTAGGTTCCTTTAGTTATGTTGTGTTTTTAAATAAATGAAAGAAAAAGTGCGGTGCTTTATTTAATAATTTTTGCACCATCTGGCGTGCCAATAATCACGGTATTTGCCGCATTTAAAGCAAAAATCCCGTTAGTCACTACACCCGCCACATTGTTTAATGTTTTCTCCATTTCTACTGGATTTAGAATTTTGAAATTATGTACATCTAAAATGACATTGCCATTATCTGTAATCACATTTTCACGCCATTCTGGAGAGCCACCTAAAGCGACCAATTTACGTGCCACTTGAGAACGTGCCATTGGAATCACTTCGACAGGTAAAGGAAAGGTTGAACCTAACACATCGACTTGTTTTGAACTATCTACAATACAAATAAAATTCTTCGCCAATGATGCCACGATTTTTTCACGAGTTAACGCCGCACCACCACCTTTAATCATCATTTTTTGTGGATTAATTTCATCAGCACCGTCCACATAAATATCTAAGCTCGATACATCATTCGCACTGAAAACTTCAATGCCTTGCTTACGTAATAATTCTTCTGATGCTTTTGATGCCGCCACTGCACCTTTAATTTGGTCTGCCATGCTGCCAAGTACATCAATAAAACAATTCACCGTGGAACCACTACCAACTCCCACGATCATATCAGGTTTAACAAATTGTAAGGCGGCTTTAGCTGCCTGTTTTTTCATTTCGAGTTGATCCATTTTTAATCCTTAGTCTTTTGTAAAACGATTGCTACACTTTAATACTAAAAAGCGAGATAGACAAGCTAATCATACAGGAAATTATTGCATAGCCAGTGATAAAACCATTCATATTAATCAGGCAAAAATAATTCCAATAATTCATTTAAAAACAACTTGCCATGTTGGGTGATTTGCCAATGTTCGTGCGTTTCTTGTACATAACCTTGTTTAATTGCAAAATCTATCTGTTTTTGCACCGCACTTTGTGGTAGCCCTGTAAATTGTTCAAATTCTATTTTAGGCACCGCCTCCAACAAGCGAAAACGATTCATAAAAAATTCAAAACTGCGGTCAATTTCGGGAACGTTTTTTTGTTCATATAAATATTCACCACGCATATAACCTTTGGGGTGTTTGGTTTTACTGTAACGCAAGATTTCACCTGTGGTAAAACTCATTTTGCCATGGGAGCCACAACCAATCGCCAAATAATCGCCAAAACGCCAGTAATTTAAATTATGCTGACACTGGAAATCAGGTTTTGCATAGGCAGACGTTTCATATTGTTGATAACCTGCTTCGGTTAATAATTGATGCCCCTGTTCAAAAATATCCCAAAGTTCATCGTCATCTGGCAAACGTGGTGGGCGATAAGCGAACATAGTATTGGGTTCAATGGTGAGCTGATACCAAGATAAATGCGGTGGATTTAAGACAATAGCTTGGCGTAAATCATCTAATGCTTGTAGCAACGTCTGATTCGGCAAGCCGTGCATTAAATCTAAATTAAAACTTTTTAACCCAGAATCTTTGGCAAATTGCACCGCGGTTTTGGCTTCGTCTGCATTGTGAATACGTCCTAACGCTTGTAATTTTTCATCGTTAAAACTTTGAATGCCCATTGAAATACGTGTTACGCCTGCTTTAACATAACCCTTAAAACGCTCTGCCTCGGCGGTGCCAGGGTTGGCTTCTAAGGTAATTTCAATATTCGGTGAAAAGGGGATTTGTTGCTCAATCCCCTGTAATAATTGATGAATACTTTCCGCACAAAATAGGCTCGGTGTGCCACCACCAATAAAAATGGAATGTAAACAACGATCCTGTACGCTGTCTTTCAAACGTTCAAGATCTTGTTGTAAATCGGTTAACAGATGTTGTACATATTCCCTTTCTGGAATTTCGCCCTTTTGTGCATGGGAATTAAAATCACAATAAGGGCATTTTTGGACACACCAAGGAATATGCACGTATAAACTTAATGGCGGTAAGGTCAGTTGAGCCATTAACGTACAATCACCGCAGTACCGCTAGCGGTAATCATAAACATACTTTTTGAACCCGAACCGATGGACGTATAGTTTACTTCGACACCGACCACGGCATTAGCCCCTAAACGTTGGGCATTTTCGATCATTTCATTTAATGCCTCTTGGCGTGAACTGGTTAATTTACGTTCATAAGAGCCTGAACGTCCGCCAAAAATATCCGTTAATCCCGCAAAGAAATCACGAATAAAATTGGCTCCAGCCACCACTTCGCCAAATACTAATTCTTTATATTCAACGATTTGCTTGCCCTCAATACAATTTGTTGTGGTCACTAACATAGTTTTTCCTTATTTTTGTAATTTCATTTTTAATACGGCTAAAGCCTTGGCTCGATGGGAGATTTTTTTCTTCTCAGCGGGATCTAATTCCGCAAAAGTACAATTTTTTTCTGGGCTAAAAAATAAGCTGTCATAGCCAAAACCGTTTGATCCTTTTTCTACAAAATCAATTTGCCCGCAACATTCCCCCTCCGCAATAATGGGGCTTGGATCGGTTTCGTGTTGTAATAACACAATGCAACTGACGAATTTGGCTTGACGTTGTGCGGTGGGGACATCTGCTAATTTTTGTAATAATTTTTTGCGATTTAATGCTTCCGCATTTTCACCCTCAGCTCCCGCATAACGGGCAGAATATAACCCAGGTTCACCATTTAATGCGGCAACCACTAATCCGCTATCGTCCGCTATCGCTGGCAAGCCTGATAGTTTAGCCGCATAACGGGCTTTTAATAAGGCATTTTCCACAAACGTTAAACCCGTTTCTTCGGGACTTTCAATACCTAAATCCGTTTGAGCTATCACGTCAAAACCAAAATCCGCCAGAACATCTGACATTTCCTTGACTTTGCCTTGATTACCTGTTGCAAGTACGACTTTTTGTTTCATTTTCTCTCCAATTTTATTATGCTCTGTGGATTTTTTCATATTATAAAGATTTTTTCATCAAAGTGCGGTCATTTTTGTTTGAATTTTTGCTATAGTAACGCTAATTTAATTTGCCCGCTTGAAAGCAAGGATTTTTTATGGAAAAAATCATTATTGATGAAGACCAATTTATGCGAACCATTTCTCGTATTTCGCATGAAATTATCGAAAAGCACGCTGATTTAGATCAATTAATTATCGTGGGAATTAAACGTCGCGGTGCAGAAATTGCAGCTCTTATTAAACGTAAAATTAATGAGTTAACTCAACAAGAAATCCCCTCATTTGATTTAGATATCACTTTTTATCGTGATGATTTAGAATATGCCGAACCAAGCCATATCCCCGTATATAAAGGATCTTCTGATTATATTAATATACAAAATAAAACGGTAATCTTAGTAGATGATGTATTATTTACAGGTCGGACAATTCGGGCAGCACTTGACGCTTTGGTAGATTTTGGGCGAGCATCTAAAGTCGAATTAGTGATTTTTGTAGATCGTGGACACCGTGAATTACCGATTCGAGCGGACTATGTAGGCAAAAATGTACCTACCAGCCGTAATGAAAAGATACAAGTACGTACCATGAAATTTGATAGTTGCTACAATGTGGCTTTACTGTCACAATAGATAGCGGAACTTTTTGTGCCACCTGTAATCTAACAGGTTGTATTTAATTAACTTTTATTAACGGATAAATATGAAACTTCATTCTTTAAAATCAATTTTCTTAATTGCGATCAGTGCATTAGTGATTTCGATCAATGTACAAGCAGTTGAACAAGTAGTAGCGACCATTGATGGTACACCTATTTTAGAAAGTCAAGTTAGAAAAGCATTAGGTGGTAAAGCAAATACTGAAAGTAATCGTACTAAAGCATTAGATAACATTATTGATGATATGTTGGTACAAAAAGCCATTAAAGAATCAGGCGTTAAAGTGAACTCTGCTCAAGTCGATCAAATCGTGCGTCATATTGCGGCACAAAATGGCTTAACCTACGGTCAATTATTAGATGCGTTAGATTACCAAGGTATTTCATTACAACAATTCCGTAATAATATTGCTAATCAGATTTTAATGTCAGAAGTACGTAATCGTACTATTGGTAAATATATTGATGTCAGCCGTGAACAAGTAGAAGCCTTGAGTCATCAAATGTGGGAACAGGCGAAAAACAGTAGTAATCAACAAGCCTTAACCACAACACATTACAGAGTGCGTCATATTTTGTTAAAACTAACTCCATTATTGAATGATGAGCAAGCAAAAGCAGAGTTAAACAAAATTCGTACCGATATTGCTTCAGGTAAAACCACCTTTGAGAGTGCTGCTAAAGATTATTCAAAAGACTATTTATCAGGTGCCAATGGCGGTGATTTAGGTTTTGCTCCAGCTGATAATTATGTACCTGAATTTGCCAAACAAGTAGCAAATGCGAAAAGAGGTGCCATTACTGCACCATTTAAAACTGAATTTGGTTGGCATATTTTGGAAGTTACCGATACAAAACAAGGTAAAGCCAGTGAAAATATGTTCCATCAAAAAGCGTATGAAACGCTAGTAAATCAGCAATTACAAGAAGAATCCAAAGACTGGGTAAAAGCCTTGCGTAAAGGGGCGGATATTCAATATCTTGTTAAATAAACCATTTTCTCAGGTGGGCAATCGCCCACCTTTTTATTTTTTACCTTACATAATACATACAGTATGAATTCAAAACGACATTTAGGACATATCGCTCGAAAACGTTTCGGGCAAAACTTTTTACATGATGACAATGTGATTCAAGGCATTGTATCTGCGATTTATCCGCAAAAAGATCAATATCTGGTGGAAATTGGACCTGGCTTAGGGGCATTAACCGAACCTGTCGGTGAGCAAGTAGATCAGTTAACCGTAGTCGAATTAGACCGAGATCTAGCAGAACGCTTACGTCATCATCCTTTTTTACATCAAAAATTAAAGGTGATTGAAACCGATGCCATGCAATTTGATTTTGGCAAATTGTATGATGATGAAAAACTGGCGGAGAAAGGGCAAAAATTACGGGTATTTGGTAATTTACCCTACAATATCTCGACACCGTTAATGTTTCACCTATTCAAATTCCACGACAAAATCCAAGACATGCACTTTATGTTACAAAAAGAAGTGGTCAAACGCTTGTGTGCAGCCCCCAATAGCAAGGCTTATGGACGGCTGACGATTATGGCACAATATTTTTGCCAAGTCATGCCCGTATTAGACGTTCCACCAACGGCATTTAAACCCGCACCGAAAGTGGATTCCGCAGTGGTACGGTTAATTCCCCATCAGATTTTGCCAAATCCAGTGAAAGATCTGTATTGGTTAAATCGTGTGACCAGTCAAGCCTTTAATCAACGCCGTAAAACCTTGCGTAATGCCTTATCAACGCTATTTTCTGCGGAAAATCTCACCGCACTTGGGGTGGATTTAAATGCTCGTGCAGAAAATTTGACTATTGCGGATTATGCCAGATTAGCCAACTGGTTATATGATAATCCACCTGCAGAAGATAAAACGGAAATTTCCGATATTGATGACTAGGAGCGTAGATGTCAACTTACATTGTCGGCGACTTACACGGTTGCTATGATGAATTGCAACTTTTGTTAGAACAAGTTCAATTTGATGCCACGCAAGATGAACTTTATTTCACCGGTGATCTGGTTGCTCGTGGTGATAAATCCCTTGAATGTTTACGCTTTGCTAAATCTTTAGGGCAACGTGGTCATACGGTATTAGGCAATCATGATTTACATTTACTTTCCACCGCACTGGGTATTAAAAAAGTCAAAGCTCGAGATAAAGTAGATGCCATCTTTGCCGCCCCTGATTTTGCTGAATTAATGGATTGGCTACGTCATCAACCCTTGTTTATTCACCATGAAAAATTGAATTTTACCCTTGTTCACGCTGGCATTTCACCTGACTGGGATTTAAGCACAGCTCAACAATGTGCCAAGCAAGTCGAAGCGGTTTTACAATCCGACCACTATGCGGATTTACTCAAACAAATGTATGATAGCCACCCTAATCGTTGGTCGTCTGAATTAACGGGTATTGATCGTTTACGTTACATTATTAATGTGTTCACCCGTATGCGTTTTTGCTATGCGGATCATCGTTTGGATTTTGATTGTAAAGTGCCGTTAGATCAAGCTCCAACCGAATTAATGGCATGGTATCAATGCGATAACCCATTATTCCAAACCGAAAATATTATTTTTGGACATTGGGCAAGCCTTGTGGACACACCGACACCGAGTAATATTTATGCCTTAGATACAGGTTGTGCATGGGGTAATCGAATGACGTTGTTACGTTGGGAAGATCAGCGGTATTTTGTGCAAACGAGCTTGAATGCCACGATTGACTAGAAATGAACAAAACCGCGGTGAAAAAAATGAATTTTTTTCACCGCAGTTAGAGAGTTAGTAACGAGATTAATTTACATAACGACTAATTGCACCTGCAATTTCAGTGTCTTTATATAATGCTGAAACCACATCTTTCAACGTTGCATCTAAGGATTTTTGAATATCATCATTATTCACCCCCAATGCACCTTCATCAACACGGCTTGCACCAAAGTTCTTAGTAAAGTTACCTTTAAACCCTTGAACGTGAACTTCTAGCTGAACTTTAGAGGTAATTTTATGGCGAATATTACCCTCTTCCACTTTCGCATAAAAATCTTTTACCGTCACTAGTACATTCGTATTTACGCCACTGTCGGCTAAACGAAAACCTTTTGCGTTCAAATCTTGTTGAATCACTTGTTGAAATAATTTTTCTACTGCTGGAGAAGAATACAATTTAAATAATGCACTATTCATTGTGTAGCTTGAGATTTCAGGTTGGCTACGTCCATCTTTACTCACCACATTGACAATCGCTTTTTGATTTTGTGCATTAAATGCTGTCGTTGCTGTTGGAGATTGTGGATTGAAACTTAATGTATTGCTCGGGGTGTTGGAGCAGCCTACCAATAAAATTGTACTTGCCACTAATGTAGCCAATGAGATTGTTTTACTTAACTTCATGATTGATCCTTTAATGTCAAAATTTATATGGTTATATTCTTGCAAACTTCGTCAATAATGTATAGCCTTTCTATGCAAAAATTTTATGTTAGGAAATCATCTATGTCAAAACAACAAGAATTAGAAAAACGTTTAATTGCAGAATTTCAACCGCACTTTGTGAAGATTGAAAATGAAAGCTATATGCACAGTTCAGGAAAAGGGGCAAATTCACATTTTAAAATTGTGTTAGTCAGCGACAAATTTAATGGTATTCGTCAAGTTGCTAGACATCGTTTAATTTATCAACTATTTGTCGAAGATCTAGCCAACGGTATTCATGCTTTGGCTCTGCATACTTACACTTTGCCAGAATGGCAAAATTTACAAGGTAACTATCCTAAATCACCGAACTGTGTGGGGGGAGGACTATAACTCTACTAAGGTATATTTAAAATATTTTCACCTTTTTTTAACAAAAATACATAAAAAAATACAGTTAAACTGGAAGAACGGTCGGATTTTAGTTAAAATACTTTGTTATTATTGTTTTTTAATGAACAACAACACCGAATTTGAGTTTTTATTTTTATGATTTCTAGGGGGACTATTTTTATTCCTTTCTATGTTATCGCTCAAAGTGCGGTCATTATTTAAAATGTTTTTGCTATTTTAAATAGTGACTTAATTTTCAACCCTAACGAAAAGTAGTGCAAATAATGATTACGATTAAAAAAGGCTTGGATCTTCCTATTGCAGGAAAACCAGAACAAGTAATCCGTGACGGCAACACCGTGACAGAAGTTGCTATGCTTGGCGAAGAGTATGTGGGTATGCGTCCTTCAATGAAGGTACGTGAAGGTGATGCGGTGAAAAAAGGTCAGGTACTTTTTGAAGATAAAAAAAATCCGGGCGTCGTTTTCACTGCTCCTGCAAGTGGTACTGTAACTGCGATTAATCGTGGTGCCAAGCGTGTATTACAATCTGTAGTAATTACTCTAGAAGGTAATGAACAAGAAACTTTCTCTAAATACGACGTTTCAGCGTTAAACCAATTAAGCGAACAAGACGTTCGTCAGAATTTACAATCTTCAGGCTTATGGACAGCATTTCGTACTCGTCCATTTAGCAAAATTCCTGCGGTAGATGCCGTACCATCATCTATTTTTGTGAATGCCATGGACACCAATCCATTAGCTGCTGATCCTGCAGTGATTATTGAACAATATACAGATGATTTTACTAATGGTTTAACTGTGTTAGGTCGTTTACACAATAAAATTAATCTGGTGAAAGCTGCTGATGTAACATTACCAAGTGCTAGCACCACCCTTGTTCATGATGTGAAAGGGGCTCATCCAGCAGGTTTAGTGGGTACACATATTCATTTCATCGATCCCGTCAGTTTCACTAAACACGTGTGGCATTTAAACTATCAAGATGTGATTGCGATTGGTAAATTGTTTACCACTGGTGAATTATTTACTGACCGAGTGGTTTCTTTGGCGGGTCCACAAGTGAAAAAACCACGTTTAGTCCGTACTTGTCTAGGTGCAAATCTATCACAACTTACAGCAAATGAATTAAACAGTGGTAATAACCGTGTTATTTCTGGTTCTGTATTACATGGTGCAACTGCACAAGGTCCACACGATTATTTAGGTCGTTATGCCTTGCAAGTGTCGGTGTTAGCCGAAGGTGACGAAAAAGAATTTATGGGTTGGATCACGCCGCAACCAGGTAAATATTCCATTACTCGTACCGTATTAGGTCACTTTAGCCGTAAATTATTCAATTTTACCACCGCAGTTAATGGTGGCGACCGTGCCATGGTACCAATTGGTTCTTATGAACGTGTGATGCCGTTGGATATTTTACCCACCTTATTATTACGTGATTTAGCCGCTGGTGATACGGATTCAGCACAAGCATTAGGTTGCTTAGAGTTAGATGAAGAAGATTTAGCCCTTTGTACCTATGTTTGTCCAGGTAAAACCGATTATGGTGTGTTATTGCGTCAAGCATTAGAAAAAATCGAGAAGGAAGGTTAAAAATGGGTTTAAAACATCTTTTTGAAAAAATGGAACCCGCATTCCTACCAGGTGGTAAATTTGCTAAACTTTATCCTGTATTTGAGGCTATGTTTACCTTGCTTTACACACCAGGTACGGTAACAAAGAACGGTACTCACGTGCGTGATGCGATTGATTCAAAACGTATGATGATCACTGTGTGGTTAGCATTGTTCCCAGCCGTATTCTACGGTATGTATAACGTAGGTCATCAATCTATTCAGGCGATTGCAAGTCTTGCTACAACTGTTGATGCGTCAGCTGCCCATGACTGGCACTATGTGATTGTTCAGTGGTTAGGTTTAGATGTTTCTTTAGATGCTGGTATCGGCAGTAAAATGGCATTAGGTGCGGTGTTTTTCCTACCAATTTACCTAACTGTTTTCTTGTTAGGTTCGGCTATTGAAGTTGCCTTTGCGGTAGTTCGTGGTCACGAAGTTAATGAAGGTTTATTCGTAACAACAATTCTGTTTGCTTTAGTTGTTCCACCAACCTTACCATTATGGCAAGCGGCTTTAGGGATTACTTTCGGTTTAGTAGTAGCGAAAGAAGTATTCGGCGGTGTAGGTAAAAACTTTATGAACCCTGCCCTTGCTGGTCGTGCATTCCTATTCTTCGCTTACCCAGCCCAAATTTCAGGTGATGCAGTTTGGACTGCAGCGGATGGTTTCTCTGGTGCAACCGCTCTTTCTCAATGGGCGCAAGGTGGTGAAGCGGCATTAAAACACATTTCCACTGGTCAACCTATCACGTGGATGGATGCATTTTTAGGCAATATCCCTGGTTCAATGGGTGAAGTATCAACCCTTGCCTTGATTATCGGCGGGTTAATTATCTTATTCGCTCGTATTGCTTCTTGGCGTATTATTGCTGGTACTTTCTTAGGTATGGTGATTACAGCGACAGCCTTTAATCTAATCGGTTCTTCGACCAATGCAATGTTCTCAATGCCTTGGCACTGGCACTTAGTGTTAGGTGGATTCGCCATCGGTATGATCTTTATGGCAACCGACCCTGTTTCAGCATCATTTACTGAAAAAGGTAAATGGTGGTACGGTGCGTTAATCGGCTTTATGGCAGTATTAATTCGAGTCGTCAACCCTGCTTATCCCGAAGGTATGATGTTGGCTATTTTATTCGCTAACTTATTTGCTCCATTGTTTGACTACCTAGTGGTTCAAGCAAATATCAAACGTCGGAGAGTTCGCAATGTCTAAATTTAATAAAGATAGCGTAGGCGGCACATTAACCGTTGTCGTACTGTTAAGTTTGATCTGTTCTCTTGTGGTGGCTGGTGCTGCGGTATTGCTCAAACCAGCCCAAGATGTGCAGAAACAGCTTGATAAACAAAAAAATATTTTACAAGCCGCTGGTTTAATACAACCAAACATTAATATCCAAGAAGTCTATGCAAAATCTATTGAACCTAAAATCGTGGATTTAGCTACTGGCGACTATGTAGAGGGTATTAATAATTTTGATGCCAAAGCCGCTGCGAAAGATCCAAAAACCAGCATAGCTATTGCACCAGCAGACGATAAAGCACACATCAAAGTGCGGGCTAAATATGCAGAAGTTTATTTAGTTAAAGATGAAGCAGGCAAAACCACCCAAGTGGTGTTACCAATGTATGGTAATGGTTTATGGTCTGTGATGTATGGTTTTGTTTCTGTGGCAACCGATGCCAATACCGTGAAAGGGATTACTTACTATGAACAGGGGGAAACCGCTGGTCTTGGTGGTGAAATCGCCAATCCACTTTGGCAGAAAAAATTTGAACATAAAAAAATCTTCAACGAACAAGGTGAAGTTGCTTTAGGTGTGCATAAAGGAGGTTCAGCTGATGTGGAACATGGTGTAGATGCCTTATCAGGTGCAACCTTAACATCTAACGGTGTAGATGGTTCGATTAAATACTGGTTCGGTCCAAATGGTTTTGGTCCATATTTAACCAAATTCAAAGCAGCAATGGGGGCAAACTAATGGCAAGTTCTAATCTTAAAAAATTGTTGTTATCACCTATCGCTGATAGCAACCCGATTGCATTACAAATCTTAGGGATCTGTTCTGCATTGGCAGTAACGACCCAATTACAAACTGCGGTAGTCATGGCGATTGCGGTAAGTTTAGTAACGGCTTTTTCAAGTTTATTTATTTCTCTTATCCGTAACTATATTCCAAATAGCATTCGTATTATCGTGCAAATGGCGATCATTGCATCTTTAGTAATTTTGGTTGACCAAATTTTACGAGCTTATGCCTATGATTTATCCAAACAACTTTCGGTATTCGTTGGCTTGATTATCACCAACTGTATCGTAATGGGGCGTGCGGAAGCCTTTGCGATGAAATCAGCTCCATTAGAAAGTTTCGTAGATGGTATCGGTAACGGTTTAGGTTACGGTGCAATCTTAGTTACTGTAGCATTTTTACGTGAATTAATTGGTTCAGGTAAATTATTCGGGATAACCATATTCCAAACCATCAATGATGGTGGCTGGTATCAAACCAATGGTTTATTCCTATTAGCACCAAGTGCATTCTTTATTATCGGTTTCCTGATTTGGGGTTTAAGAACTTGGAAACCTGAGCAAGTGGAGAAATAAAATGGAACATTATTTAAGTCTATTTGTAAAGTCCGTATTTATTGAAAATATGGCACTTTCTTTCTTCCTTGGTATGTGTACATTCCTTGCAGTATCAAAGAAAGTTTCAACTGCCTTTGGTTTAGGAATTGCCGTTATCGTAGTATTGGGCATTGCCGTGCCAGCCAACCAATTAGTGTTTACCCACATCTTAAAAGATGGGGCATTAGTGGAAGGGGTGGATTTAACTTTCTTAAACTTCATCACCTTTATCGGGGTGATTGCTGCATTAGTACAAATTCTTGAAATGGTATTAGATAAATTTTTCCCAACACTTTACAGTGCGTTAGGGATCTTCTTACCATTAATCACGGTAAACTGTGCCATTTTCGGCGGTGTATCCTTTATGGTACAACGTGAATACAACTTCCCGGAATCTGTGGTGTACGGTATCGGTGCTGGCACTGGCTGGATGTTGGCTATCGTGGCTCTTGCAGGCTTAACCGAAAAAATGAAATATGCTGATGTACCAGCAGGTTTACGTGGTTTAGGTATTACCTTTATCACCGTAGGCTTAATGGCGTTAGGCTTTATGTCATTCTCAGGCATTCAATTATAAGGAGCATATCGTGGATAGTAATTTTATTTTCGGTATCGGCATTTTTACCGCCCTTGTATTGGTGCTTGCGGTGGTCATTCTATTTGCCAAATCTAAATTAGTGGACTCAGGCGATATTACCATCTCGATCAATGATGATCCTGCCAAAGCGATCACCTTGCCAGCAGGGGGTAAATTGTTAGGTGCTTTAGCCAGTAAGGGGATCTTCGTTTCCTCCGCTTGTGGTGGCGGTGGTTCTTGCGGTCAATGTGTGGTAAAAGTGAAATCAGGTGGTGGTGAAATTCTTCCAACCGAACTTTCTCATATTACCAAACGTGAAGCCAAAGAAGGTTATCGCTTATCTTGTCAGGTAAACGTCAAATCCTCAATGGATATTGAATTACCAGAAGAAATCTTTGGCGTGAAAAAATGGGAATGTACCGTTATTTCTAACGATAACAAAGCCACTTTCATCAAAGAACTTAAATTGGCAATCCCTGAAGGTGAAGAAGTGCCATTCCGTGCAGGTGGGTATATTCAGATTGAAGCTGAACCTCATACTGTGGCATACAAAGACTTCGATATTCCAGAAGAATATCATGAAGATTGGGATAAATATAATTTATGGCGTTATGTGTCAAAAGTCGATGAGCATATTATTCGTGCTTACTCTATGGCATCTTATCCTGAAGAAAAAGGCATTATTATGCTTAACGTACGTATCGCCACACCGCCACCACGTAACCCAGACGTGCCGCCAGGTCAAATGTCATCTTATATTTGGTCATTAAAACCAGGTGATAAAGTCACGATTTCAGGTCCATTTGGTGAATTCTTTGCTAAAGAAACCGATAATGAAATGGTATTTATCGGTGGTGGTGCTGGTATGGCACCAATGCGTTCCCATATCTTTGACCAATTAAAACGCTTACACAGTAAACGTAAAATGTCATTCTGGTATGGTGCTCGTTCAAAACGTGAAATTTTCTATGAAGAAGATTTCGATATGTTGGCTCGTGAAAACGACAACTTTGAATGGCATATTGCCTTATCAGATGCGTTACCAGAAGATAACTGGACAGGTTACACTGGCTTTATTCACAACGTACTTTATGAAAACTACTTGAAAAATCACGAAGCACCAGAAGATTGTGAATACTATATGTGTGGACCACCAGTGATGAATGCTGCTGTGATCAAAATGCTGAAAGATTTAGGCGTTGAAGATGAAAACATCTTGTTAGATGATTTCGGTGGTTAATTGACGTTTTGCCCCCCACAACCCTACGGGCAGCTCCCCCCGTAAACAGGGGGAGCGAAATATTTAAAACACTTTTTCTTCCCTCTGCTTGCGGGGGGAAGTCCCCGAAGGGGGATGGGGGGCTAATTAAGCGGTCAGGTTTTCTAACCGCTTTAACCATTTTCATAAAATAATAAAGCATTGACGTTATATTAAATCAAAAATATGAAACTAAAACACCTATTCACCCTAACCCTAAGCCTTTTCCTTGTTGCTTGTGGTAAACAACCTGAAATCATTACTCTAACAGGCAAAACCATGGGAACCACCTACCACATCAAATATATTGATGACGGCAAGGTAAGCCAAAAAGCAGAACAGGCTCATGAACAAATTGAAGTGATGTTGAAAAAAGTGAACGATCAAATGTCCACCTATATTCCGACCTCAGAATTAAGTCGCTTTAACCAAAATACCCAGATTAATCAGGCGATTGAAATTTCCCCTGAATTAGGCAACGTAATCGCCGAGTCCTTACGTTTAAACAAATTAACAGACGGAGCATTAGATGTTACGGTTGGACCTTTAGTCAATTTATGGGGATTTGGTCCAGAAAAACGTTTAGACCAACAACCTAGCCAACAGCAACTCAATGAACGTTTGGCTATCGTAGGGATTGATAAATTAAAATTAAATCATAATGGCGATAAATATAGTTTAGAAAAAAGCATTCCTCAGCTTTATGTAGATTTATCTTCCATTGCCAAAGGTTATGGCGTAGATCAAGTGGCGGATTATCTTGAAACAATCGGCACGCAAAATTATTTAGTGGAAATTGGTGGTGAAATCCGAGCCAAAGGCAAAAATGCAGAACATAAAGATTGGCAAATTGCCATTGAACAACCCAATTTTGATGGTTCTCGTTCCGTACAAAAAATTGTTGGCTTAAAAGATCTCGGCATGGCAACATCAGGAGATTACCGTAATTATTTTGAACAAAATGGCATTCGCTATAATCACGAAATCGATCCGAAAACAGGCTACCCTGTGCAACATAAATTAGCCTCTATTACCGTATTACACCCGTCCGCAATGACTGCTGATGGCTTGTCCACAGGATTATTTGTATTAGGTGAAGAAAAAGCCCTTACCATTGCAGAACAACAAGGCATTGCCATTTACATGATTATCAAAACAGAGAAAGGTTTTGAAACAAAAATGTCATCAAAATTCACCGCACTTTTCATGGAACAAAATAAATAAGGAAATATTATGCAAGTTTTTTTAGTCACCTTTGGCATTTTTATTTTAGTGATTTTCGGCATGGCATTGGGTTATATTGTCAAACGTAAATCCATTCAAGGGAGCTGTGGGGGTATTTCATCGTTAGGTATGAAAAAAGTTTGTGACTGTGATGAGCCTTGTGATAATCTAAAAGACAAGGTCGCCAAGGGGGAAGCAGATCCGAAAGAGTTAGAACGGTTTGCTAAACCTGCCTTTTATGAAGTGAAATAATTACTGCTCCGTATTAGCATACGGGGATACGCAAATCATGATGCTCTGCATCTTTAGACCAGCTACAAGTAGCGTCACCATGTTTAACCCCATACGTGAGTATGGGGGAAGAGAACGAAGTTATGCAATCAACCACCTACAACCATCATTTTCCAACCCTCACCGCCGATCAACTCGCCCACAACCAAAGCAAAAAAGTCATTGTGGGGATGTCAGGTGGCGTAGATTCTTCCGTATCTGCCTTTATCCTACAACAACAAGGCTACCAAGTGGAAGGCTTGTTTATGAAAAACTGGGAAGAAGATGATGATACCGACTACTGTACTGCTGCAGCCGATCTAGCCGATGCACAAGCAGTTTGCGATAAACTAGGTATTCACTTACATAAAATCAATTTTGCAGCGGAATATTGGGACAATGTATTTGAACATTTCTTAAGTGAATATAAAGCTGGTCGCACGCCAAATCCTGATATTTTGTGCAACAAAGAAATTAAATTCAAAGCCTTTTTAGAATATGCGGCAGAAGACCTAGGTGCAGATTATATCGCTACAGGGCATTATGTTCGCCGTTCAGGTAATGATGAGCATGCTCAATTATTACGTGGTTTAGATAGCAATAAAGATCAAAGCTATTTCCTTTATACCTTAAGCTATCAACAAGTCGGACAAAGCCTTTTCCCTGTTGGTGATATTGAAAAACCGATTGTACGAGCCATAGCGGGAGATCTCGGCTTAGTCACCGCGAAGAAAAAAGATTCTACTGGCATTTGTTTTATCGGCGAACGCAAATTCAAAGATTTCTTAGCTCGTTATTTGCCTGCTCAACCTGGTGAAATTCGTACAGTGGAAGGTAAGTTAGTCGGTCATCACGATGGGTTAATGTATCACACCTTAGGACAACGCAAAGGCTTAGGAATTGGCGGTGTACAAGGATTAAGCGAAAATCCTTTCTACGTGGTTGAAAAAGACTTAATTAACAATGTATTAATCGTGGCTCAAGGACATGATAATTCCGCCTTGCTTTCCGTAGGTTTAACCGCCAGCCAACTACATTGGGTAGATCGCCAACCTATCCGCCAACCGTTACGTTGCACAGTTAAAACTCGCTATCGTCAAAGCGATATTCCTTGCGAAATTATCCCCATCAACGATGATAATATTCGTGTGATATTTGACGAGCCACAAATTGCCGTCACCCCAGGACAAAGTGCGGTATTTTATCAAGGAGAAATTTGTCTGGGAGGTGGGGTGATTGAAACACAGATCAAATAATCAATAAAACCGCGGTGAAAAAAACAAATATTTTTCACCGCAATCCAAACTATTATTTTACCAACTCTACGACTTCCTTCGTCAACCGCCCAATCTCATCCCACTTTTTCTGCTTAATCAAGGCTTTAATAATTTGTTTGTTTATCAAAAGGATCCTTCGCTTCTGATGATATATGCTGATCCGAAATTGGCGAACCGTATTGCCCCATTTTGTATTAGAATTTGATGAACGTTTAAACGATCACCTTTAAGTGAAATTGGTGTTTACACAAAATAGGGGATAGGGTCTTCGAAAATCATTAGCTATCTAGGGAACGTATATTGTAGGATAACTGTGATATCCTAATTGTTCTGAAACATTTTTTCCAGCTTGTTCTAATAACTTAACTAGAGCTGGAAGGTTTTCTTTCTTAAATCTTATCATCGGAAATGATATTGATATCCCTGCAATAATATTTCCCAATCTATTGTAAATAGGTACAGCAATACATTTTAGTCCGGGCTCTTGTTCCTCATTATCTTCAGCATAGTGCTCTTTTCTCACTTTAGCTAATTCTTCTAATAATTCATCTATATTTTGTAATGTATTATTTGTATAAGAAATAAATTCAGTATTTTTAAGAATATCTTTAACGGCAGTATCACTATAATCTGATAAAAGAACTTTCCCTAAAGCTGTGCTGTATGATGGATTTTTTCTTCCAACCCTTGAATGCATTCTTAAGCTATAAGTAGAATCTATTTTATGAAGATAAATAATTTCATCATTTTCTAAAATACCTAAATGTAATGTTTCATTTGTTGCTTGAGCTATATATGTCATTTCTTTATCTGCTAAGGCGATAAGATCTGTATATTCTAATGCTTTAGCACCAATCTCAAATAGTTTTAACGTTAAGGTATATTTATCACTCTCTTCTTGTCTTACGTAGCCTAAATTAATCATAGTTTGTAAAAAGCGATAGGCTGTGCTTTTAGGCATCATTAATTTTTGTGCTAATTCAGTAATCCCAATATTTTTTTGTTCTGCTAATGTTTCTAATAACATAAATACTTTTAAAACTGAGGTAACAGACTCTAGTTTATTCATGATAACTCCTTTAGTAACTGTAAGTAGCCAATTGCTTTTTTTTTATAGGTTGTATCGCTATACAACACTGTCTTATCGGTATCTGGGACAAATTTTCGTTTCAATAAATTCTCAAAATGATGACTATTTTCTTTATCTCAATTACGTCATTTAGGTGGTTGTTTACTAAATAATCCTAGCTTATTCATCCGGTTACGAATTAGCAACCCCACATGAATATCTTCTTCGCTTAATTTACTGCGAATTGAACGTTTCCCTATTGAACCACGACTTTGTTTGAACATAGCGTTGATTTTACCTTAAGTGCGGTGTATTTTGGTGGCTTTTTTGCTTATTTCAACTGAACGTAATACACACGCTCAGACACATCAAATAACGCACAAAGCCGTTTTATGCCATGCGATTTTAACGTTTGGATCGCTTGGTAGTGTTGTCTTCGATTTTGACATTAAAATTGCAGTAGCCTTTTTTAGAATTTCTTTGTTCTCTTCAAGAATCTGAATCCGATTTTCTAGCTCACAGATCCGATGTTGCTCAGGCTATAGCGGTTTAGCTTCAGCTAATAATAACCGTGACTTTCTGCTTCAACCTGTTCTATTCAACGACGCAGAGCTGTTTCACCGAGATCTAATTCTTTGCAAGCCTGCGCAATTGAATATTCTAGTTCAGTAACGAGTTTTACCTCTTCAACTTTAAACTCAGGGCTAAATATTCTTCTTTTCCTTCTGTTATTCATGATTTTTCCACATTAAGTGTTGTTATTTTACCACTTATTGAGGACTGCTAGATTAGTGTATCACTACATAGTTTATCCTAAAATTTATTAGATAGTCACTATTTTTTATGAAATACCGACTTATTTTATATAAAACAATGTTTCATTTTTAATAGAAATGTGTTTTAATTTGTTTGACATGATGTTTCTATCATGATAATTTAAGAGCATCAAGTGGTATTTAGAGCACTTATTACAACTACCAAGATAGAGGAATTTGGATATGAATAACTTTGATTTAAAAGGTAAAACAGCAATTGTTACTGGATGTGATACAGGTCTTGGACAAGGAATGGCTGTAGCTTTAGCAAGAGCGGGGTGCAATATTGTTGGTGTAAATCTTATTGAACCAGCTGATACTAGAAAAATGATTGAGTCTTTAGGTCAGAAATTTATCAATATTGAAACCAATCTTATGCATCAAGAAAATATACCTTTTATATTAGATAAGGCGTTATCAACTTTTAAACAAATAGATATATTAGTCAATAATGCTGGAATTATTAGACGTGAAGATGCTATTGAGTTCACTGAACAAAATTGGGACGATGTTATTAATATTAATTTAAAAACAGTTTTCTTTTTTTCTCAAGCTTTAGCTAAACAATTTATTAAACAAGGAACTGGTGGGAAAATCATCAATATTGCGTCAATGTTATCTTTCCAAGGAGGAATTAGAGTCCCATCTTATACTGCATCAAAAAGTGCAGTAATGGGAATTACTCGGGCAATGGCTAATGAATGGGCTAAGTTTAATATTAATATTAATGCAATAGCACCTGGTTATATGGCGACAAACAATACAGCAGCATTAAGGGCTGATCTTGAGCGTAGTCAAGAAATTTTAGATCGTATTCCTGCTGGAAGATGGGGAACTCCAGATGATGTAGGTGGCCCTTGCGTGTTCTTAGCTTCACCCGCATCAGATTATATTAATGGCTATACAATAGCTGTTGATGGTGGATGGTTAGCAAGATAATTTTGAGATTAATTTATATAGGAGATTGCTATGAAAATTTACCATAATATTCATCCGTTAGATTCTAAAGGATATGATACAACTCGTTTGCGTGAAGAATATTTATGTCCAAATTTATTTGAAAAAGGTTCAATTAATGTAGTTTATAGTCATATAGATAGATTGGTTGCTATTGGTGTTATACCAAATAAAGAAACATTAAAGTTAGATGATTTTATAGATAAAAAACAATTTGGTACAAATTATTTTCTTGAGCGTAGAGAGTTGGGGATAGTAAATTTAGGTGAGAAAGTAGAGGTTAGATATAAAGGTGGTAGTTATATTTTAGAACATTTAGATGCTTTATATTTATCTAAAGAAACTGAATCTATTGAATTTCTGTCTCTGACTGATTCTGAAAATAATTATTTATATTGTTTAAGTAGCCCTGCTCATCATAAATATGATAATCAATTAATTAAACAAAGTGATGCAAAAGTCATTAAATTAGGATCTCAAGAAAATGCTAATGCGAGAACTATTTATCAATACATTCATCCAGATGTAGTTCGTACATGTCAATTGTGTTTAGGTGTTACTCATTTAGAATCTGGGAGTGTTTGGAATACTATGCCGGCCCATACCCATGTAAGAAGAATGGAAATTTATCTATATTTTAATATAAAGCCTTCACAAGTTGTATTCCATTTTATGGGAGAACCTTCAGAAACTAGACATATAGTTCTTAGAGATAAACAAGCCGTATTTTCACCAAGTTGGTCTATTCATTCTGGTTGTGGCACTCAAAATTATAGTTTTGTATGGGGAATGGCTGGAGAAAACCAAACTTATGATGATATGGATTTTATAGATATGAATGAAATTAAATAACTTTCTAATACCAATATGAGATCAATTAAGGAGATTATTATGTTTAATATTAAATTATTAAATAAGTTATTCCAATCAGCAGTAATTATGGGCGGATTATGTTTAACATTAACAGCTAATGCTGCAACAGAATTAAAAGTTGCGTTTAATCAGTCGGATAAACATCCACAATATAAAGCATTACAATATTTAAGTGAAAATCTCTCTAAAGAAACAGATGGTCGCTATAAATTAAATGTTTATCCTAATGAATTATTAGGGAATCAAAGAGCTTCTTTAGAATTAGTTCAGAATGGTGCTATCCAAATGGCAATAGTTGCTAATCCCTTAGTTGAAAATTATGATAAAACGTTTTCTGTTATTGGTTTACCTTATATTTATAATTCTTTAGAGCATCAAGAAAAAGTATTTACAGGAAATGTACTAAATGAATTATTTTCATCAACAAAAAAATTTGGATTTGAGGTTCTAGGAGCATATACAGCAGGTGCTCGTAGTATATACACAAAAAAATCTCCTGTTAATTCAATTTCGGATTTGAAAGGAAAGAAAATTCGAGTAATGCAATCTGATACGATGACAAAAATGTTATCTTGTATGGGAGGCACAGGGGTTCCAATGAATCAAGGCGAAGTATATACAGCTATTCAGCAGGGAGTTTTAGATGGTGCTGAAAATAATGAAATTACATATATGGATTTAAAACAATATGAAGTTGCTCCATATTATTCTCGAACAAAACATTTAATGGTTCCAGATCTTTTAGTTGTTAGTGAGCAATTTTTGTCTAGTATGTCCCCAAATGATCAAGCGACACTAAAACGTTTAGTAAAAGATAGTATTAATAAAGAATATCAGTTGTGGCGGGAACAGGTTGTAGTGGCTGAGCAATTTGCGAAAGATAAAGGTGCAGAGTTTGTAGAAGTAGATATCAAACCATTTCAAGATAGTTGTAACACACTACAAAGTGATTTAATTATTAATGGCTCTCAAAAAGAGTTATACAATAAGATTATTTCTTTAAATTAATTTCATATTAATCCAGGATATTTATATATTCTGGATTTTTATTAAGGAGATTATTATGTTTAATAACATAAAGAAATTTGTTGATAAAACAATGGAATATTTATGTATATTAATAGTTCTGCTTATGTGTATTCTTGTAACATATCAGGTTATTACAAGATATGTTTTTGATCAACCTAGTTCTGTAAGTGAGATATTATCTAGATATTTATTTATTTGGCTAGTTCTATTTGGTGGAGCCTATGTTTTTGGCTTAAGAGAGCATATGTCAATATCTTTTTTAAAACAAAAATTATCTAATAAAGTCCAAATATATCTTGATATGTTATCTGAGTTTATTATCGCAATATTTACATTTACCATAATGATATTAGGTGGATACAGTATTACTTTGCGTCAAATGTTA
The DNA here is from genome assembly GCF_042468235.1 of Lonepinella sp. MS14434. Classification (GTDB taxonomy): domain Bacteria; phylum Pseudomonadota; class Gammaproteobacteria; order Enterobacterales; family Pasteurellaceae; genus Lonepinella. The sequence continues at coordinate 82,753 of NZ_CP170386.1, forward strand.
CAAATGGACTCATCACTGCAATTGCCAGTTGGTATTATTTATAGTGCCATACCAATAGCAGGTATCATAATGATTTTCTATTTTATTTATAATGAAACAATTTTATTAAAGAAATTAAAAGAGTTACAACAATAAGGAGTTTATTATGGATATGGCAACTATTGCAGCTCTCGTTATGCTAATAGGTACAGTGTTTTTTTTAGTCATAGGCACGCCGATTAGTATTAGCGTCGGAATATCTTCATTTGCAGCTATGCTTGTAATTCTTCCTTTTTCAGGAGCTATAGTGACATCGTCTCAACGTATTTTTGTTGGGTTAGATTCCTTTGCATTATTAGCAATTCCTTTTTTTATCCTAGCTGGAAATATTATGAATAGAGGGGGAATAGCTTTAAGATTAATTAATGTATCAAAAATTATTAGCGGTAGTTTTCCTGGTTCATTGGCTCAAACTAATACCGTGGCTAATATGCTATTTGGTTCAATCAGTGGCTCAGGTGTGGCTTCTGCAGCTGCTGTTGGTGGCATTATGTCCCCAATACAAAATAAAGAAGGCTATGATCCTAAATTTAGTGCTGCAGTAAATATTGCGTCAGCTCCAACCGGTATGTTAATTCCACCAAGCAATACACTTATAGTCTATGCAACAGTAGCTGGAAGCGTATCGGTATCGGCCCTTTTTATGGCTGGTTATATACCTGGGATATTATGGGGTGTTGGCGTAATGCTAGTGGCTGGATTTATTGCAAAAAAACAAGGATATACCCATAAAAATACCATAACATTCAAAGAAAGTTGTAAAGTATTATTGGATGCGCTTCCTAGTTTATCATTAATTTTTATTGTTATTGGTGGGATATTAGGAGGAATTTTTACTGCAACAGAGGCATCAGCAATTGCGGTAGTATATTCATTATTTTTAAGTTTTTGTTATAGAAACTTATCACTGAAACAACTACCAAAAATATTTTTAGATACGGCCAAAATGTCAGCAATTGTGATTTTTATGTTAGCAACATCATCTATAATGTCCTGGGTAATGGCATTTGCTCAAATACCCTCTATTATTGCAAATAGCCTATTATCTATAACAGAAAATCCAATTTTGATCTTATTAATTATTAATGTTGTATTATTATTTGTTGGAACATTTATGGATCCAACCCCAGCAGTTTTAATTTTTACACCTATATTTTTACCTATTTGTATGAGTTTAGGAATGGATCCTGTACATTTTGGCATACTTTTAGTATTTAATCTTTCCTTAGGTACAATAACGCCACCTGTAGGTCCAATTCTGTTTACTGGATGTAAAGTTGCAAATATTGAAATTGAAGATGTTATAAAAATGTTACTTCCTTTTTTTGCTATAATTTTTATTGTATTAATGTTAGTTACTTATATACCATCGATTTCAATGTTTGTTCCTAAATTAATGGGATTAGTATAATTAGTAATTTATTATGCTTGAATTGGTGAAAAGTAAATTCTTGGACTCATAATGATCATCAGAATACATCCGAAATCGTTTGAAGCTAGAAAAGAGTGAATATTTAATTAGTTATAATAAGGTTTATCGTGGTGTAATTCCCATTAGCCATCATTTAACAGAACGGCCTAAAGAAGCAAATGAATGTTCTCGCATTGGTGATTGGGAAGCAGATATCGTGCTGGACGTGGCTTCCTGTAAATGAGCTAATGTTTTATTAAAAATTACTAAACGTTCAAGCCATTTTGGTTGCATATATCTCCATGTGAGTAAACGCCATGTTAGGCCTCTACTGGGATTTTGACAAGGCTAGAAATTTAGAAAAAACCGCGGTGAAAAATTTCTCTATTTTTTCACCGCAATTTCAGTCATTATTTCACCAATTCCACAGCCTCTCTCGTCAAGCGCCCAATTTCATCCCACTTTTTCTGCTTGATCAAGGCTTTTTCTACAAACCAAGATCCACCACAAGCGACCACATTTGGAATGGCGAGATAATCTTTAATATTGGTAGTAGAAATTCCCCCTGTTGGCATAATTTGCAAATTGCCGTAAGGGCCTAGCAAGGCTTTAATCATTTTCACCCCGCCACTGGCTTCCGCTGGGAAGAATTTTACTGCGGTGATGCCAAGCTCTAATGTCGCTTCAATGGACATCGGATTATTCACCCCTGGGGTGATTGGCAAGCCTAAATCTTGGCAAAGTTGCACAATTTTGGGGTTAAATCCTGGTGTGACGATCGCATCTGCTCCAGCGTTTTTGGCAGCGACCACTTGTTCTGCTGTCAGCACGGTACCTGCTAGAATTAACACATCTGGATAATGTTGACGGACAAGACGAATGGATTCTTCAGCAGCGGCTGAGCGAAATGTGATTTCAGCCACTGGCAAGCCGTTGTCAGACAAAGTCTTAACTAAGGGTAAGATATCTTGTGCATCATCTACTGCGATAACAGGGACGACTTTTAAGGTTTTTAATTTTTCAATCAGTTGTTCGGTTGTGTAAGCCATAGTGTTTCCTTAATTAAAGTGGTTGCGTAAAATTCTAATCAGTTGGTCAGCTTACTTGCATAATATTCACTAAATTCTTTTTAGGCTTGTCAGGTTTTAAAGCCATAATAAGATTATTAATTGCACAATCAACCATTAAGTTTCGTGTTTCTTGTGTAGCAGACCCTATATGGGGTAATAAAACGACATTATCTAACGCCAATAAAGGAGAATCCAACGATAAAGGTTCAACTTCAAATACATCTAATCCTACCGCTTTAATGGTTTTATTTTTTAATGCCTCAATTAATGCTTTTTCATCGACTATTTTGCCACGAGAAGCATTAATTAAAATAGCCGATGATTTCATTAAATTTATTTTTTCTTTTGAAATGAGTTTTTCTGTGGTTGGTAATAATGGCAAAGTCAAACAAACAAAATCAGATTGAATTAATAACTCATCTAGGGAAGCGTAAGTTGCTTGAAATAATTGTTCTGCCTCCGTATTTCTTCTATTACTGGTATAGATGATTTTCATATTAAAGCCACAAAAAGCTCTTTGAGCAACAGATTTACCAATTCTCCCCATTCCAACAATACCAATCGTTTTATGATGAACATCATTACCATAATATTGAGAACCAATACTTTTATTCCATTTTTTCTCTTTAATGAGTAAAGATAATTCAACAGCTCGGCGAGCCGTCATTAGTAATAACATAAAAATGGTATCGGCTGTGGTATCCGTTAATACATCAGGGGTATGCATTAGTCTGATATTGCGTTGATTAAGAATATCTAAATCAAAGTTATCATAACCAACTGAAATCGTTGATATCGCTTTTAAATTAGGTGCTTGCTCTATCCATTCTTTAGGAATTTTTTTACTTGCCCCAATCATGCCATCAGCAATTTTTAATACTCTCAAAAAAGATTTTATATTATCTTCATTTATACCATCAAAATAAAATAAATTAAATTCTTGCTCTAAAATCTTCCGTTTTTCTTCGGGAATATTTTTATATAGAATTACATTCTTTTTCATTTTATTTCTCTAATTAATAATTGCCTAATTGTTGTCTGTTAGGTAATCCATCACTATCTCCGACGGATTGGATTGCTAATGACGCAATATAATTCCCCCTACGCACAGCATCTTCAATAGATTTCTTTTCTAATAAAGCACTTATTATACCAACAGCAAACCCATCTCCAGCCCCCACAGTATCAATCACATTTTCTACTAGTTGAGCAGGAATAATATTTTGATGATGATTTTTATCTTTAAAATAGGCGCCCTCTTTTCCTAATTTTATAATGACTATTTCAACCCCATTTTTTAAATAAAAATCCGCTATCTGTTCAGGCTCATTTAACGATGTCAGTATTCTCCCTTCTTCTATACCAGGTAAGAACCAATTTGACTTGAACGCCAGTTGATTTGTTTTATGCACCATGTCATCTGTACTTTTCCACAATGATGGTCTTAAATTAGGATCAAAAGAAACAGTCTTTCCTAAATTTCTCATAAAATCTGAAGTATATAATGAAAGTTGATAAGACGATTCTGATAAGGCTGCCAAAATCCCTGTTAAATGTAGGTGTCTAGCGTTGTGGAAATGTTCTTTTGAGAAGTCATTTATTGACAGAAAACTTGCCGCAGAATTTTTACGAAAATACTCTACTTTTGGATCTTTTCCATTTATTTCTTTAGATTTAATTAAAAAACCTGTTGGATGATCATTATCGGTCACCACAAGATCGTGACTAATTTTTTCTTTTGTTAAATGATTTAATACAAATTGACCAAAAGAATCATTACCTACTCGGCTTAACCAAGCGACATTAAAGTTTAACCGAGCCAATCCTGTTGCCACATTTAATTCCGCTCCTGCTACTCGCTTAGTAAAATGGTTAACTTCAGATAAATGCCCTAAATCATCAGCCACAAACATTGCCATCGCTTCACCGTAAGTAATTACATCTAAATTTATCATTTTTTATCCTTTATATTATTCCTCAACAGTTAATGTTGATCCTCTAACAATCAATTCACCTTCATATAAGATTGTAGTATATTCTGACATATCATTATTTATTCTACTAAACAACATATCGAAGGCTTTTTTACCAATCTTATCCGTAGGTTGTTTTAAAACCGTGATACCATGCTCAACAATTGACAACCAAGGAGTGTCATCAAAGCCAGCCAGACCAATATCCTTTCCAGAGATAAGATTCATGTTTTTCAATGCAAGTAACGTAGAAAGTGTCGTAATACCATTACTTGTGATAATTGCCTTTTTATAGTTCGTATTTTTTCTACAAAATAATGCGATATAATCCATGATTTTTTCAATATTATTAATATCATCTATTTCTATAATCTCTCCAAGATTACTATGTTGACTCTCAATATACTCTTTAAACGTTTTAGCTCTTAACGCCCTTGTTTTGCTTTCTTCTATATTTTGAGTAATAAATAAGATCCGTTCAAAATCCTTATCTAACAGATGATTAATCAAAATTTGAGTTGCGTTCACATGATTTAATGCCACAATATCACAATGAAAGTCATCTATCGGTCTATCAATAGATACTATTGGCATAGGCAATTTACTAAAAAGTGGATTATTCAGTCGCAAGGACTGAATGATGACACCATCTACACGATAACTTAATAAAGATTGTATAATATCCTCTTCTTGCTCTATTTTATTAGATATGTTAAAAACTAATAAAGTGTACCCTTTATCTCGGCAAGATTTTTCAATATTTGTCATAATATCAATAGAATAAGGATTGCTAATATCCGTAAAAACAGCGGCTATCAGCTTTGTCTTCCCTCCTTTCATACTTCGTGCTATCTGGCTAGGTTGGTAGTTCAGTTGCTTAATTGCATCCGAAATTTTATGCTGGATATCATCAGATAACACATGAAATTCACCATTTAAATAGCGAGATACACTTGTTTTACCTACCTTTGCTAATTGAGCAACATCTTTAATGGTTACTTTCTGTTGTGGCATAAATTAAATTAATAACTCCGTTAATAATATAGTTGGAAAAAATACAATTATAGCCAAAATAATGGCAATAATAATTAAATACGGTAATGAGGCTTTAAACGATTTGCCAATTGGTAAATCAGCAATCACACTAGCAATTAACAGACAAAGACCATAAGGTGGTGTCACAAGCCCAATAGATAATGTAATAATGATGATTATACCTAATTGAATTGCATCAATACCAAGAAGTTGAGCCACAGGATATATCACAGGGACAAATAATACCATGGCAGGGATAGCATCCATAAAAGTACCAATAAAGAGAAAAAATAGGATCACCAAACCTAAAAATACATATTTATCTCCACCAAGATTATTAAAAAATTCCGCAACAGCAATGTTAATTCTAAAATAACCTAAAAATTCGCCCAAGGCAGAAGCGGCGGCTAATGCAAATAGAGATAAACAGCTTAGTTTTAGTGTTTCAATCAGAATATTCGGTAGATCTTTATAACTAATGGTTTTGTAATAATAAGCACTCACAAAATAAGCGTAAATAGCTGAAAATGCTGCCGCTTCTGTTGGAGTAAACACACCAAAAACGATCCCCCCCACAATAATAAGTGGCGTAATTAAGGCAGGTATAGAATTTTTAAATAATTGTAGAAATATACCCCAAGGCATTTTCGCTTCTTTTGGTAGATTCTGTTTAATTGCAATATTATAAACATAACCCATCATACCAAGTCCGATGAGAATACCAGGTAATATTCCACCAATAAATAATTTACCTACGGAAGAATTGGTTAGCCCACCATAAATTACCATGGTAATACTTGGGGGAATAATTCCCCCTATGGTGGATGAAGCGGCTGTTACGCCAACAGCCATTTCTTTGCTATACCCTTTTTCAATCATATTTGGAATCAGTATTTTTCCCACTCCAGCGGTATCCGCTTGAGATGAACCACTCACACCCGCAAATAGCATTGATACCATAACATTCGCATGCCCTAATCCACCAGGGCATCTCCCGACTATTCCCAAAGAAAAATCAATTAATTTTCTTGAAATATTTCCTTGATTCATAATCGTTGCGGTGAGAATAAAAAGTGGAACCGCCAGTAATACATAGGAATTTAATCCGTAGAACATTTTCATTGGAATCATCATATTGGGAATACCGTCAATCATCATGATTCCAATTAATGCGGAAATAGAAATGGAAAATGCAATTGGAATCCCTATAATAACCAACAATATAAATAGAATTGTGACGATTAAAATAGACATTATATTTCTCCTTTCGCCTTGTTTGTACTACTACAATTATTCAAGCTCAATATTTGGTTAATTGAATCTTCAATAAGATAGATACTCATGCTAAGAAAAGTAATCGGTAATATTAACCAAACATAACCCTGTTTTAAGCTAGGGAAACTGATCCAGCGTGAATGCCAAAATGTATTAGTAATTTCACTACTATATACTACACATAATAGACAAAATATGAGCATAATGAGATTTTGTAAAATAATCAGCCATGGTAAGTATTTATGATTTAATGCACTTGCAATAAAGTCAAAACTGAAATGTTTTTTCTTTCTTACCATCACTGATGCACCTAATAACATAGACCAAATAAACGCATTCACCGATATTTCTTCTGTCCAAGTCGCACTTATTCCAAGATATCTGGTTGTGACCTGTATAATTGTGGTCACAACAAAAATAACCAAAAATAAGGTACCTAGATAGAGCTGAATTTTCTCAAGATAATTAACCGCATTTTTCATAGGATAATTCCATAAATTTATTGAACAGCTCTTATTTGTTGAAGAATTTCAGTCATATGATATTTCTCAGCCCATTTATCTTGAATGCTTTTAGCAATTTTAGCAAAGTCAGAAACATCTAATGTATTAACAATTGCACCATCTTGAATCGCTTTTTCTTTATATTGGGATTCCTCATGATAAATGGCATTTCTTTCGGCATGAGTGGCTTCAGATAATGCCGCTTCTAAAACACTTTTTTGTTCAGCATTTAAGTTATCCCACACATTTGCTCTCATTAGTATAAAGCGTGTCGTGTAATCATGAGCAGTTTCAGAAATATATTTCCCATTTGTGGTTTTATGATGTTCCATTGGCACCAAATAAGGATAAGCATTTTCTGCACCATCCACCACATTACTCGCCAATGCTTGATATAATTCAGCCCAAGCAACGGAAGTCGGAATAGCCCCTATACTTGTCCAGAAATCGGAAACAACGCCTGAAGTTTGTGTTCTGATTTTTAGTCCTTTCGCATCTGCTAAATTATTAATCGGTCTTTTACCGTACCAATGTCTAACGCCAGCACTCCAATAAGAAACCACATAATATTTTTTGCCTGATTTTTCATAAATAATATCAGCAATTTTTTTACCTATATCGCTATCAACGACTTTCTCCCAATGGGAATAATCATTAAAGAGATAAAGAAGTGAAAATAAATCTACTTCATCAATACCAGCGGAAGTCATAAAACCTGGTGAAACCAGTACAATATCTGCTCCCCCTAAAACTAATTTTTCCACTAATTCATTTTCATTCGTCCCAATAGTTCCGGCGTGAACTTCCACATTGAATTTTCCATCTTTCTCAGCGACTTCTTTTAGCTTTAACATACCTGTTTGGTAAGGACTTGAAATATTCGTTTGATTGTGAGCGGCGACTAATTTCAGTGGCTTGTTATCAGATTTACTTTCTTGCTCATTACATCCAACCAAGAAAAGAGACAATAATAAGATTAGGAGTTTTTTCATGATTCACCTCGGGAATAAAAATATTATGATTTGCTAATTAGTACAAACAACAACTTTCAATTAGCTTTATGGAACCGATCCCATAAAGAAGATAAGACAATTTAAAATGACATTCAAGAAGGAAATTTTAAAAATGTGATCCGTGTCACAATAATTTCCCAATTTTATGTTTACCACATATTGCTTTAAAATAACGCATAACCTTTAAATCATTTCTCAAAAATGCTATTATGCCCCCAATTTCCAACTTCATCTTCATCAAAAAACATGGCAAATTATCAAGATATCACTATCGCCCTAGCTGGGGTTTGTCAGTCGGCAAGATTAGTGCAACAGTTTGCACAACGAGGGCAAGCGAATACCTATGCCCTAGAAGTTTCTTTAAAAAGTTTATTGCAAACACACCCAACTGATACATTGGCGGTTTTTGGTGGTTCGTTGGATAATATCAAATTAGGTTTAGAAACCTTAATTGAACAACTAAATGCTCAAAACCCTGAACTCGCTCGCTATTGGTTGAGCTTAGTGGCAATGGCTGGCAGATTGCAAGATAATGCGGAAGCGAAATCTCAGCTCGCCCATCGTATTCAATATATGCCAACTCAATTAGAATATTATTCACTGCTTGATGAAACCATGTTAGAAAAAATTGCTACTATCTATACCGATATTCTCAGTCCATTGGGTAAACGGATTCAAATATTCGGTAATGCGGAATATTTACAGCAACCATCTATTCAAAACCGTATTCGAGCCTGTTTGTTGGCGGGCGTTCGATCGGCTATGCTTTGGCAACAAGTAGGTGGTAGCAAATGGCAACTGCTATTCTCTCGCCGTAAGATCCTAAATATGGCACAACAATTATATGAAACTATTTAACGGAGCAAAATCTCTATGTCTTTCAATGCTATGCAACTCAATGCGTTAACTGCCCTTTCCCCGATTGATGGTCGCTATCAAGATAAAACCACTGCTTTACGTGGTATTTTTAGCGAGTTTGGTCTATTAAAATTCCGTGTAACCGTTGAAGTACGTTGGTTACAAAAATTGGCATCTACTGCACAAATTAGTGAAGTTTCTTCTTTGTCAAAACAAGCAAACGATTACCTCGATCAACTTGTGGCAAATTTTAGTTTACAAGATGCGGAACGTATTAAAGAAATAGAACGTACTACCAATCACGATGTGAAAGCAGTGGAATATTTCTTAAAAGAAAAATCTGCGACATTACCTGAATTAGCTGCTATCAGCGAGTTTATCCATTTTGCTTGTACATCAGAAGATATTAACAATCTTTCCCATGCGTTGATGTTAAAAACGGCTCGTGAAGAAGTGATTTTGCCACAATGGCAAAAATTAATTGATGAAATTACGCGTTTAGCCAACGAATACAAAGACATTCCGCTGCTTTCTCGTACCCACGGTCAGCCTGCATCCCCGTCCACTGTCGGCAAAGAAATGGCGAATGTGGTGTATCGCTTACGCCGTCAATTTAATCAATTAAAACAAGTGGATGTGTTAGGCAAAATTAATGGTGCGGTGGGGAACTATAACGCCCATTTATCTGCCTATCCTGACATTGACTGGCATCAATTAAGTCGAGAATTCGTCACTTCCCTTGGCATTCAATGGAATCCCTACACCACCCAAATTGAACCGCACGATTACATTGCGGAATTTTTCGATGCCGTGGTGCGTTTTAACACCATTATCATTGATTTTGACCGTGATTTGTGGGGTTATATTGCATTAAATCATTTCAAACAACGCACTATTGCAGGGGAAATTGGCTCAAGCACCATGCCACATAAAGTTAATCCCATTGACTTTGAAAATTCTGAAGGCAATCTTGGGGTGGCGAATGCGGTGATGAGCCATTTAGGGCAAAAATTGCCAATTTCTCGCTGGCAGCGTGATTTAACCGATTCCACCGTATTGCGTAATCTCGGTGTCGGCTTGGGTTATTGCTTAATTGCCTATGCTGCAACGCTCAAGGGCATTAGCAAATTAGAAGTGAACGAACAACATTTGCGTGATGAACTTAACCAAAACTGGGAAGTGTTAGCCGAACCCATTCAAACCGTGATGCGTCGCTATGGCATTGAAAAACCTTATGAAAAGCTAAAAGAATTAACCCGTGGCAAACGTGTTGATGAACAAGCCATGCGAGAATTTGTGGAAAAACTGGACATTCCAGTGGAAGAGAAAGTACGTTTACAACAGCTCACGCCTGCAAGCTATATTGGGAATGCAGTGAAGTTGGTTGAGGCGTTATAAGAGGCTTAAGAGCGTGTAGGAAAACTGATCTTCTCCCCAACAGTTGGACGCTAAATCCAATTCACTAAGGAGGAGATCGTGATAAGGTGTTGTATCTTTATCATTAATCTATAATCCCAGGATTTCTTTTACAAACGGAATCGTCAATTTGCGTTGTGCTTGCAAGGATGCTTTATCTAATTTTGCCACCGCCGTAAATAAGCTGTGCATATCTCTATCTAAACGCTTAATTAAGAAATTTGCCGTTTCTTCTGGTAATTCTATGCCAAGTTGATGGGCGTTTTGTTGTAAGGCTTGAATCTTTTGTGTTTCATTTAAAGGATGGAGCTGATAAATTTCGCCCCAGCGTAAGCGTGATGCGAGATCGGGTAATTTCACGGGAAGTGAAGTAGGGGAGTGGTCGCTACTGATAATTAAAAGTGCGGTGTTTTTTTCTTTGATTCGGTTAAACAAGTCAAAAATGGCCAGTTCCCAGTCGTGATTGCCGGTAACAGCTTGTAAATCATCGAGGCAAATCACATCCTGTTGTTCTAGATTATCTAAAACTGCGGTGGAAAAATAAGCATATTTACTTAACGGCACATAAATACTATGCCGACTTTCTGAACTAATATAGTTTGTTACCGCTTTGAGTAAATGGCTTTTACCACTGCCACTGGTTCCCCAAATATAAAAAAACGGCTGTTGTAATTGTTGGAAATTTTTGTGCAATGAATTGAGCAACAATAGGTTATTGTCGCCGTAGAAATTTTCTAAGGTTTCATCATCAAGATGATGAATGGGGAGAGAGAGTTGTTGCACTGAATATCCATTTTTAGCATAGTGGGCGTATGGAATACGCCCAATACATAATACGTTTAATCGGCTACTTTATTTTCTGCCTTTGGCAAAACCAAGTTAAGAATAATAGCGACAATAGCACATAAGCTGATACCTTTTACTGAAAGTTCGCCGACATTCACAAACATGCCACCGATACCAAAGCTCATCACCACTGAAATAATACATAAATTACGTGCTTCTGTCACATCAACTTTGGCACGAATTAAGGTACTCATTCCTACTACTGCGATAGAGCCGAATACCAGCATCATAATCCCCCCCATTACAATGGTTGGAATGGTGGAAAGAAATGCCCCTACTTTACCACAGAATGAAATAGCGATAGCCCAAACTGCCGCCCAAGTCATTATATTAGGGTTAAAGTTGCGAGTTAACATAACGGCACCGGTCACTTCTGCATAGGTCGTATTCGGTGGTCCGCCTAATAATGAAGCAGCTGATGTGGCAATACCATCACCTAATAAAGTGCGGTGTAAACCGGGTTGTTTTAGAAAATCTTTACCTGTAACAGAGCTGATTGCCATAATACCTCCCACATGTTCAACGGCAGGTGCAATGGCAATTGGAAGTAAGTATAAAATAGCTTCCAACTTGAATTCCGGTGTGGTGATTTCAGGGAGGCTAAACCACGCGGCATCAAGCACCGGTTGGAAATTAATTAAGCCTAAACAAAGGCATAAAATATAACCTACAGCGATACCGAACATAATCGGAATAAGTTTCATCAGACCTTTAGAAAAGACAGCGACACAGAGTGTGGTGATTAAGGTCACTAAGGACACGAGTATAGATAAATCATATTCATAGGCCTGTACAGTCCCTTGTTTACCAACCGCCATATCCACGGCTGTTGGGGCTAGACCCATACCGATAATGATGATCACGGGACCCACTACCACCGGTGGAAAAAGACGTTCTAAGATAGCCGCACCACGTAATTTTACTAAGGTACTCAATAAGATATAAACTAAACCAGTACAAGCTAACCCTCCCATTGTCACGGCAATACCCCAGGTTTGTACGCCGTATTGAATTGGCGCGATAAACGCAAAGGAAGAAGCGAGGAATATGGGGACTTGTTTACCTGTGCAGAGTTGGAATAATAAGGTTCCCAGTCCTGCGGTTAATAGAGCAGTATTCGCATTCAGCCCTGTGATTAATGGTACCAGAACCAAGGCACCAAAGGCGACGAATAACATTTGTAAGCCAACAAAGGCTTGTTTAGTTTTGTTTTGAATTTCAGGTGTTGTCATAGTTTTTTTACTTTAAAGTGCGGTGTAAAACTCACTGATTTACTCACAATCCTTTTAAGGATTGTTCAGGGCGTTGCCTCTGCTGCAAATAGTTATTTGCAACGTTGAAAATGCTTTCAGAATTTTTTTCACCGCGGTTACAGAAAAATGCCTTTGATGTTTATCAAAGGCATCGGGATTATTTGGTTCCAAAAATCTTATCACCCGCATCACCTAAACCTGGGATAATATAACCATGTTCATTTAAATGATCGTCAATAGACGCCGTGTATAATTCAATATCTGGATGTGCTTTTTCTAATGCTTTAAGTCCTTCTGGTGCCGCTACTAACACGAGTACTTTAATTTGTTTACAGCCTTTTTGTTTTAATAAATCAATGGTAGCAATCATAGAACCGCCCGTTGCTAACATTGGGTCAACCACAATGGCTAAACGTTCTGCTAAATCACTGGCTAATTTCTGGAAATAAGGCACAGGTTCCAAAGTTTCTTCATTACGATACATGCCTACTACGCTAATTCTAGCACTTGGGATATGTTCTAACACGCCATCCATCATGCCTAAACCAGCTCGTAAAATCGGCACCACGGTGACTTTTTTTCCCTTAATTCTATCTACATTCACTGGACCGCACCAACCATCAATGGTGACATTTTCAACTTCTAAATCGGCGGTCGCTTCATAGGTCAATAAGCTACCTACTTCAGTAGCTAATTCACGAAAGTGCTTAGTGCTAATATCTGCCATACGCATTAAGCCTAATTTGTGTTTGACTAAAGGGTGTTTTACTTCGACGATTTTCATAGGTGATCCTTAGTTAAAATTTGCGAGATAATTTGCAATAGATAAATCTCGTGGATTTTAAAATATTTTGCGTCACATTAACAGTGGAATTTTTATTTTATGTTTCTTTTTTCAGCAAAAATAGATTAGAATGATTTGCAATAGAATAATTTGGAGATAACACAATGAGTTTATTGTTAGTAGATGATGATCAATATATTCGTTCGTTATTAGTGGACCTGCTATCCTTGGAAGGATTTCGTGTGGATGAAGCGGAAAATGGCAAGGTAGCGTTGGAAAAATTAGCGGAAAATAATTATCGACTTATTTTATTAGATATTATGATGCCTGTTATGGATGGCATTACTACTTTAAAAGAGATTCGCAAGCATTATAATACACCGGTATTGATGCTCACTGCCCGAGGTGATGATTTAGATCGTATTCAAGGGTTAGAGTTAGGGGCGGATGATTATTTAGCTAAGCCTTTTAATGATCTCGAATTAATTGCTAGGATTAAAGCAATTTTACGCCGCACAAATGCTAGTGTAGCACGGAGTTCACAAAATATTATTAATTTTGAAGGGTTAATTTTAAATACTGCTACTAAACAAGCAAGTTATAAAGGCAATTCGTTGGGATTAACTGTGACCGAATTTGGATGTTTGGAGTTGATTATTTCACGAGTTAATTTAGCGGTTTCTAAAGATGATTTAAGTTTAAAAGTATTAGGTAAAACGCTCTCTCCGTTCGATAGATCGATTGATATGCATATGTCAAATTTACGTAAAAAGTTACCACCAAGAGAAAATAATGACTTATGGTTTAAGACGCTGCGTGGACGAGGCTATGTCATGATTTCGGATGAATACTGTTGCCATCATAATGAACAAGGCAGAAATATTGATCAAGACGAGAAATGCGGGGGGGGGGTAATTATATGATTTATAAAGAAAATTTTGATAAATGGAGTGATGGTGAAAGTTACTATTAATTTTCTTTCAGCTAAGATTTTTGCATTGTTTTGGTGTATTTTTGGTTTATTGCTATTGGCAGCCTATTTTGTACCTCAATTAGATACACGTTTGTATGTAGATTTAACATCTAAAGAAATAAAGAAATATCATCAGGATGTTGTTAGTGCGGTGAAAACTAGGCAATTTTCTCGTTTATTAGTGACCCCGGAACCCTTTATTGAAGAAAAGTTGAATTTCACACGCCCAGTATTAGTCGATAACGAAAGAAATATTATTGGAGCGAAAAAGAATGAAATTGGTTATATTCAAGATTTTATGCATCACTCTCATGACGTGTTGCGCCCACGGTCTAGAACTTTTTATAATCTCTTAGTAGCAGGACCTTTTAGCATACATTTAGTTGATGAAGATAAACAATCTGCGTACTTTGTTTATTTTATTACCAATGTGGATCCACAAAAGAATATTGTTAATTATATTTTTGATCATCCCTTATTTTTAATTATGCTTTTAATGTTGATTTCTACGCCCATTTTAGCGTGGTTAGCTTGTAGTTTAACTAAACCTATTCGACGTTTACAACGAGCAGCAAATGCCGTGGCATTAGGCGATTTTAGGGTTAATAAAGAGTTGGAGACGATTGGTGTGGTTGAACTTCGTCAAGTAGGAAAAAGTTTTAATCATATGGCACAATCTTTAGCTGATATCATTAATACTCGACAGTATATGATGTCAGTAGCATCACATGAGTTACGTACACCATTGACACGCTTACAATTAGCGGTAGGATTAATTCGGCGTAAAGTAGGGGATAGTAAGGAATTACAGCGGATAGAGAAGGAAACTAATCGTTTAAATCAAATGATGAATGATTTGTTATTAGTTTCTGCGGCACAAATGGAAAATAGTCTATATCGAAAATGTATTTCTCTACTACAGGTTTATCAGAATGTATTAAATGATGCTGCTTTTGAAGCTAAAGAATTACAGATTGAAATGCGTATCAAGCAAAAGATTAAATCACCGGAAAAATGTTTTATTTATGCTAATTTAGAAGGTTTATCAAGGGCACTAGAAAATGTCATTAGAAATGCATTGAAATATACTAAATCAATTATAGAAGTGAGCTTTCTATTACGCAATAATCAGCTATTCATTATGATTGATGATAATGGTCAAGGATTACCGGAGTCTGAGTATAAACATATTTTTCATCCTTTCTATCGTGTTGATGAAGAGCGTACCCAGATAAAACAAGGGGCGGGTTTAGGATTAACTATTGTACATAGTACAATAAAGTCACATCAAGGCGAAGTTTGGGCAGAGAAAAGCCATTTAGGTGGGTTACGTATAGTCATAAAATTGCCACTTTGGCAAGATTAATCAACACAATCCCCACTGGTTCGTGGGGATTATCAGTTTAGACAGTTTGAATTTTGGTTGGTTGTTTTAAGAAATATAAGGCAATCACTGCAATCAATAATACAAAGCCAACTGCAATATATAAACTTTGTTTTTGCCAGCCGAAATCTAATAGCGAACCGGCAATAGTTGGTGCCAAGATAGATCCGATACGTCCTATACCGATGGACCAACCCACCCCAGTGCTGCGAATATCCGCGGCATAGATATTTGGATTTAAGGTGTATAATCCGCTAATACAACCATTCATCAATGCCCCAACTAATACACCGAATACCATAGCTAACCATAGGATAGAAGACGAAAAAATAAAGATGATAATTGCACAAGAAGATAGCACGGTGAATAACATCAACACATGACGCGCAGACCAACGACTAGCGAGTAAACCATAACATAAAGATCCAATGGTGCCTCCGATAGAAATCATCATGCCGACCACAATACTGGTATTTTCACTCATGCCGGCATCTTTTAATAAGGCTGGCGTCCACGAACTGACAAAATAGAAACTGAACATGATAGCGAAGAACGCTGTCCAAATAAGCAAGGTAGAACGCAAGTATTGTGTGCTAAATAATGGCGAAATCGGTAATTTTTTGACCGCACTTAAACCCTGATCATGGCTTATTTTTTCAGGTAATGTCCACGCTTTGCCTAGTCCCATTTTTTTGGTAATTTTATTGAGCCGTTTTTGTGCATTGAATGGCTGTTTGTTTAACAGAAAATCAATGGATTCCGGTAACCAAGCTAATAAAATAATAAAGCATAAACCTGTTAAGCCCGCGCCGGCTAGATAGACTGCACGCCAGCCATAAACATCTTGTAATCCGACCGCAAAGAAACCACCTAACACGGCGCCTATTCCAAAACCGGCAGCATAAACACTAATCGCAAAGCTACGCCATTTACGGGACGAATATTCACTGGTCAGGACGTTGGTTCCCACCAGAATGCCCCCAACCCCAAGACCGGTAAGTAAACGCCAGCCAAATAAAGTTTCGTGATGTTCAATAAAGGCTGAACCAAACATCCCTAAAGCAGATAATGCAATGGCAATCAGCAAGAGGGGACGACGCCCAATTTTATCGGCAAGGGGGGCTAGAAATAATGAACCCGCAGTCATCCCGATAAGCCCGGCACTTAACAGATAGCCAAGTTGTACACCCGTTAGAGCGAATTCAGTTTTGATGGATGAGGCGGTAAAAGCAAGAGCTAATACATCAAAACCATCTAATAGGTTCATAATGGCAGCCATTGCGACAATCGCCCACTGATAGCCAGACATCGGACTGTGGTCGATTTTTTCTCTTAAATTCATAAAGGTTCCTTAGGTTGTAAAAAAATATTAAATGTTATCTTCGGTTTTATCTTCCTGATTCGTTTCTTCTACATGAGATTCTTCGGATTTTTCCACCGCACTTTGGATAGTCAAATTAATTTCGGTAGAGATTAAACGAGTGAAAATATCCGATAATTGTTGTAGTTTGGTTAAATTTACATTACCACTGCCATCAAAATAGCCGTTATTTTTCAGGCTATTAATAAAGCCAGAGAACACCGCTTTATCAAAAAATTCAGGGGCATTGATGCCATGTAACACCGATAAACGCTGTGCTACAGATTGACTTTCTTTTTCTAAACTCGCCCGTGACATGGTCGGATCGTTACATAATAAACTCACTGCAATTTGATAACGTTGTAGAATCTCACGCATACCGGCAGACCAAAGTTGTAAACTGCGTACTTTCGAGCGATTAATGCTGAGTAAACTATCATTACATTTAATTAACTCTTGGCGAGCCAGTTCGACAATAATACTTTCAATCCGTGGCTGTAATTCGTTATCACTGAAATGCAAAAATAACTCTGCACGCAAGAACGGATAAATTTTATTCACCGCATCGATCACCAAGTCTTTTTGGGTGGCTTCATAATGTAACACAATGCTAGCAACTAAAGACGGCAAGACAAATAAGTGTTGAATATTATTGCGATAATAGGTCATTAACACTGCCGAATTGCGTTCTAAGCGGATAATTTCACCAAAATTATCTTTTTCACTTAACACGCCCACTCGATCTAAGCTTAATACATGGTTTAACATCTCTTCCGGTGTATCGGTTGGAATAATGACATCCTGTGAATAGGGGGTATTTTGTAATAATTGTTGATAACTCTCCAATTGTTCGAGTAACTGTTCACGCGATAAAGCACGTTGCCGTGATGATAATAAGGCGGTGCCAGTCAAGTTCATCGCATTTACCGCTGCGGCATTATTAATATTTATCATGACTTGATTAGCCACTTGATCTACTGCTTGGTTAAACCAACTTGGGCGTTCTTCTTGCAGGGTTTGTTTCCATTCTGGATAATGTTGTGTTAAGTAATTATTGAGCGAAATCGGTTCGCCAAAATTTACATAACCTTTACCAAGATTACGTAATTTTTTAATTACCCGTAACACTAAGCCGGCGTTTTCTTTCTCTTTGGCGGCACCACGTAATTCTTTGGCATAAGTATCTACTTCAAGTACGTGTTCATAGCCCACATAGACTGGCACCAAGGAAATCGGGCGCGTTTGTCCTTGTTGTAAGGCTTGTAAGGTCATGGATACCATGCCGGTTTTCGGTGCCAGCAAACGACCGGTACGAGAACGCCCGCCTTCAATAAAGAATTCAACCGCATAACCACGGTGAAATAATTCCGCTAAATATTCACGGAATAGGGTCGAGTAAAGGCGATTGCCTTTGAACGTGCGACGAATAAAAAAGGCACCGCCACGACGGAATAGCCCACCCACTGGCCAGAAATTGAGATTGATCCCCGCCGCAATATGAGGGGTGACTAAGCCTTGATGGTAAAGCACATAAGAGAGTAACAGATAGTCAATATGGCTACGATGGCAAGGAATATAGACGATTTCATGTCCTTCTAAAGCAAGTCTGCGTACCCGATCGGCGTTTTGTACATCAATGCCTTGGTACAGCTTATTCCATAACCAACGTAAAAAACGATCGGCAACACGCAAACTTTCATAGCTAACATTCGCCGCAATTTCATCCAGAATCTTTTGTGCTTCTTGGGTAGCTTTTTCATGGCTAATATTTTTCGCTTTTGCTTCATCGTCAATAGCTTGCAAAATTGTTGGTGACTGCAACAGTTTTTTAAACATTGCTTGACGATTTGGTAAACGTGGACCCGCCGCTGAAATACGCTGTTTCGCAAAGTGTATTTTAGCAACTCGAGCCAGTTTTTGCGCAATTTTTTCGTCTGCACCGTGTTCATTCACCATATAACGTAGCGAAACTGCTTGTGAGAAACGTACAAAAGTATCTCGTCCAAACCAAATGACAGCAAAAATTTTTTGCACGCTATTAAGCAAACGTAATTTGGGCAAGCCGTTTTTATCTTCTTGACCGGGTGAGCGTCCCCATAATACTGAACTGGGAACGAGTTGAACATTTAAATCTGGCAAAGTGCGGTGTAATTCTAAGTACTTATAAAATACTTTTTCAGTTTCTTTTTTGGCACCTTTTGATTTAAAAAAGCTGTGTCCTTCATCTAGAAATACATAGCGTGGTACTGATTCACCATTAATTTGATTGGCTTGCAACGGATCAGGTAAGCCGACATTCAAACAGTTACGTTGAAAGATGAGCAAATCCGTTTGTGATGTATAGGGAAGCACATACACAAAGGGTTGGTTAATATCAAGTGCCAATTCTTCTATTGGATGATGTGGAATGGAATTGTTTTTTACTAAAAATGATAATGGAATACTTAAAATTTTACGGTATAAATTGATGAGTATTGACATTGAGAAATCCTTTATTCTTATCAAATTTTTGTTAGTGTATCATAGCTTAATCATTCGTTTCAAAAAACTTATTGTGGATAAGATAGAACAGTATTAATATGTAACAGTATTGCAACAAAAATAAGGAGTTCCTATGTCTAGTTTTCTACAAAATTACCAAAATCATGTAGATGAACGTGCTGCTCAAGGTGTTGTTCCAAAACCGTTAGATGCAGAACAGACGGCACAATTAATCGAATTACTCAAAAATCCCCCTGCGGAAAAAAGTGCGGTTGATTTACTCGAACTTTTTGAGACACGCATTCCGGCTGGGGTGGACGAATCCGCTTATGTGAAAGCCAGTTTTTTGGCAGCTATTGCGAAAGGAGAAGCAAGTTCTCCACTCATTTCTACCGAACATGCGGTCAAATTGCTAGGTACTATGCAAGGAGGTTATAATATTGAACCCCTGTTAGCCGCACTTGATAACCCTACTCTCGCTCCCATTGCTGCAAACGCCCTTTCTTCTACTCTACTAATGTTTGATAATTTTCATGATGTTGCTGAGCGTGCCAAACAAGGCAATAGTTACGCTCAACAAGTCTTACAATCTTGGGCGGATGCCGAATGGTTTTTATCTCGTCCAAAATTGGCGGAAAAACTCACCGTTACCGTATTTAAGGTGACGGGCGAAACCAATACAGACGATCTTTCCCCTGCACAAGATGCTTGGTCACGTCCGGATATTCCATTGCATGCGTTGGCGATGTTAAAAAATGAACGTGATGGCATTGAGCCTGATGACGCTGGCAATATTGGTCCGATTAAACAAATTGAACGTTTAAAACAACAAGGTTTTCCATTGGCTTATGTGGGAGACGTGGTGGGGACCGGTTCTTCGCGGAAATCAGCGACTAATTCGGTACTTTGGTTTATGGGGGAAGATATTCCTTATATACCAAATAAACGTGCTGGTGGAGTAGTACTGGGTGGCAAAATTGCACCTATTTTCTTTAACACCATGGAAGATGCAGGATCATTGCCTATTGAAGTGGATGTTAGCCAACTCAATATGGGTGATGTGATTGATATTTACCCTTATGCTGGCAAAATTTGCCGCCATAATAGCGATCAAGTATTAGCTGAATTTCAATTAAAAACCAATGTATTACTGGATGAAGTGCGTGCGGGTGGACGGATTCCACTCATTATTGGGCGTGGTTTAACGCATAAAGCTCGTGTGGAATTAGGCTTGCCAGAAAGTGATGTGTTCCAAAAACCACAAAGTGCGGTGGAAAATCACCATGGTTTTACGCTGGCGCAAAAAATGGTCGGTCGTGCCTGTGGTGTGGACGGTATTCGTCCGGGTCAATATTGCGAGCCAAGAATGACTTCGGTCGGTTCCCAAGATACAACCGGACCGATGACAAGAGATGAACTCAAAGATTTAGCTTGTCTTGGTTTCTCCGCCGATTTAGTCATGCAATCTTTCTGCCACACCGCGGCCTATCCAAAACCAGTTGACGTGATCACCCATCACACTTTACCGGATTTTATTATGAATCGCGGTGGGGTTTCACTTCGTCCGGGCGACGGTGTGATCCATTCTTGGTTAAACCGTATGTTATTACCGGATACAGTGGGAACCGGTGGTGACTCCCATACGCGTTTCCCAATTGGGATTTCATTTCCAGCCGGTTCCGGCTTAGTTGCCTTTGCTGCTGCCACAGGCGTGATGCCATTGGATATGCCAGAATCCGTGTTAGTCCGTTTTAAAGGTGAGATGCAAGCGGGGATTACCTTACGTGATTTAGTGCATGCCATTCCTTACTATGCGATTAAACAAGGCTTGTTAACCGTGGAAAAAGCCGGTAAGAAAAATATTTTCTCTGGTCGTATTCTTGAAATTGAAGGATTGGAACATTTAAAAGTGGAACAAGCCTTTGAACTTTCCGATGCGTCTGCCGAACGTTCAGCCGCCGCTTGTACCATTAAATTAGATAAAGCGCCGATTATTGAATATTTAAATTCAAATATTGTGTTGCTGAAATATATGATTGCCGAAGGTTATGGCGATGTCAGAACCTTGGAACGTCGTATTCGAGGTATGGAAAAATGGCTCGAAAATCCAGAATTAATGCAAGCGGATCCCGATGCAGAATATGCCGCCGTGATTGATATTGATTTGGCAGAAATTAAACAGCCGATTGTCTGTGCGCCGAATGATCCTGATGACGCTCGTTTATTATCAGAAGTTCAAGGCGATAAAATAGATGAAGTGTTTATCGGTTCTTGTATGACCAATATCGGACATTTCCGTGCGGCAGGTAAATTATTAGCGAAATTTAAAGAGATGATCCCAACCAAATTATGGATTGCACCGCCAACCAAAATGGATGCATCCTTGTTGAGTGACGAAGGTTATTACAGTATTTTTGGTAAAAGTGGCGCGCGAATTGAAATTCCGGGCTGTTCACTTTGTATGGGGAACCAAGCTCGTGTGGCTAATAAAGCGACAGTGGTTTCAACATCAACCCGTAACTTCCCGAACCGTTTAGGGCAAGGCGCGAATGTTTATCTCGCATCTGCCGAGCTTGCAGCGGTCGCTGCCTTGTTAGGACGTTTACCAAGCCCGGATGAATATTTATCTTATGTCAATGACTTACAGCAAGATAAAGAAGATACTTATCGCTATATGAATTTTGATCAAATTAATAGTTATACCCAAAAATCAGATAATGTGATTTTTCAAACTGCATTGTAACATTTTGATTTTATTTGTTAATTCAAGGTGTGTTTCATGGCGCACCTTATATTTTTTATTGGAGAGCATTGATTGGAAGCCCGTTATTATATTATTTTTGCCGCGATTTTTGCCGCATTACAATTATTTCTTTATTTTTTTAACCGCACTTTAGGTTGGCTGTATGGATCGCTATTATCGCAACAAGGGCGATATGCTTTTGTGATATTAAGCTATATTTTAGCGAACAGCATAATTTTGTTAACTATTTTTCGCGTTTATCCTAGCTTATTTCGCGTGACACCTTATATCATCGTTTTGTTACTTTATTCTACCTTTGTCAGTATGGCGTTAGGTATCATTTGGTGGCTGGTTAAACATTATTTCGTTACGCCACGTTTGCTTGCTTGGGCTTATCCTATGGCGATGTTAGGGTTAATCATTGTCAGTGTTTATAATGCCTATACGCCAAAGGTGGTACATTATCAAATTACGCTGGATAAACCACTTAATAAGCCCTTACGTATTGGTGTGGCAAGTGATTTTCATTTGGGCAAATTATTTGGCGCCAAACAGCTTGATCAATTGGCGGAGATTTTTAATCAACAAAACGTCGATTTAATTTTACTCCCCGGTGATATTATGGACGACAACGTAGATGCCTATTTAAGCCAACAAATGCAACCGAGTTTAGCTAAATTACAAGCACCTTTAGGCGTTTATGCGACCTTAGGCAACCACGATTTCTTTGGCGATCAACAACGGATTGCGGAACAGATTAAACAAGCTGGCATAAACGTATTGTGGGATCAAACAGAAACCATTAATAATGAATTTGTGATTGTGGGGCGTAATGATGATTTGGTCAAAGATCGCCCGAGTACCGCACAGTTACTTCAGTCAGTGGATACTCGTTTACCGATTTTTGTATTAGATCATCGCCCATCGGAAATTGAACAAATTTCGCAATTACCAGTGGATTTATTGGTAGCCGGTCACACCCACAATGGACAAATTTTCCCTGCTAATTTGATCACCAAATTAACTTACCGCCTTGCCTATGGTTATGAAAAAATTGGCAACGGTCATTTCATTGTCACCTCAGGCTATGGCTTCTGGGGTATCCCAATGCGATTAGGAACGCAATCGGAAGTGGTGATTATTGATATGAAAGGGAAACCGTAATTCAACAGCAACGGTAGGTGTGTACAAACACACCTAGCTGATTTTTTAATATTATTATTTTTTCAACACTACCATATCATCACGATGCACCGCTACTGCTCCATATTCATAACCAAGAATTTGTTCAATCTGTTGCGATTTCTTACCTTGAATAAGTTTTAATGCATCACTGTTATAGCGTGGCATACCTAAGGCAATGTCTTTACCACCTTGAGTGCGAATTTTGACCACTTCACCACGGGAAAAACGTCCTTCAATGGCGACAATGCCAGCAGGTAGTAAAGATTTTTGTTGAATTAACACCGCACTTTCTGCTCCGTCATCAATAATAATGCTGCCAGCAGATGGAGCAGCAAATAGCCATTGTTTACGGCTTTCTAGGTGTTCGGCTGGGATTGTGAATTTAGTACCGATAGCTTGCTCATAGGCTAAATCCACAATCACATTTTCACGATTGCCTGATACGATAATGGTTTCAATACCTGAACGCGTTGCTACGTCTGCGGCGGTAATTTTAGTTGACATGCCGCCAGTCCCCAAATTTGTACCACTGCCACCTGCAATAGCACGAATATGATCGTTAATTTGTGCCACAACTGGAATTAATTTTGCGTCAGGGTTTTTACGTGGATCGCTATCAAATAAACCTTGCTGATCAGTCAATAAATAAAGTTGATCGGCTTGCACTAAAATAGCCACTAATGCCGATAAATTATCATTATCGCCCACTTTTATTTCAGCGGTAGCTACCGCATCATTTTCATTAATTATCGGAATAATTTGATTATCTAACAGAGCATGCAAAGTATCTCTTGCATTGAGAAAACGCTCACGGTCTTCAATATCCGCACGGCTTAATAAAATCTGTCCAACATGAATATCATAAATAGCAAACAGTTGTTGCCACGTTTGAATTAACTGGCTTTGTCCAACTGCCGCCAATAATTGCTTTGAAGCGATTGTCGGGGGTAATACAGGGTGGTTTAAATAATCACGCCCAGCCGCAATGGCACCAGAGGTAACAATAACCAGCCGAAAACCTGCTTGATGAAGTTGGGCGAATTGGCGTACAATTTCGATCATGTGTGGACGATTTAATTTTGGCGAACCCTGTGTTAGGGTGCTTGTGCCGAATTTAACGACAATCGTTTTTTGTGTCATAATAAGATTCTCAAGATTAAAAATGTGCTTAAGTTTACCTTAAAATTTAAAAAAATCATTAAATTTCTAACCGCACTTTTGTTGATTTAAGACAAATCAAAGTGTTGTAAAAAAGCTTATAATATGGCACTAGAAATATAAATTAGGATCAAAGTATGGAAGAAGATAAACAACAAGAAGATCAACAGCGTGAAATTACTAGGCTTTGTGTTCTGGTTGCGCAATTATTATTGCAGCACGGGGCAGAAAGTACGGTGGTTGCTCAAAGTGCAGTGCGTTTAGGTAAAGCATTGGGAGCCGCGACCGTGGAATGTGCGTTGACCCCAAATGCGATTATTTTAACCACAGTACAAAATGATCACTGCATTACTACCACCAGACAAAATAGTGATAAAGGTATTAATATGCAAGTGGTCACAGCAGTACAACGTATTGTCATTTCGGCCGAACATCATATTTATGATATTCATTTAGTACGTAAAAAATTAGAACAAATCAAACCGTTGAAATACAATCGTTGGTTAGTGGTGTTTATGATTGGCTTGTCTTGTGCCTGTTTTTCTCACCTTTCCGGCGGTAATCATATTATTTTTGGTATTACATTTGTGGCGGCTGCAGTGGCAATGTTTGTTCGTCAGGAATTAGCTAAACGACATTTTAACCCATTAATTGTGTTTGGGGTGACGGCTTTTGTTGCCACCTTAATTTCGGGTTGGGCGTTAAAACTGAATTTGGGTAACAATCCACAAATTGCACTCGCGTCCAGTGTGTTATTGCTTGTCCCCGGTTTCCCATTAGTCAATTCCATTGCAGATATTTTAAAAGGGCATATTGGTATGGGATGGGCGAGATGGACTTTGGCGACCGTACTAACGTTCGGGGCTTGCATGGGAATTGTTCTTGCTTTAAATGTATTGCATATTACACATTGGGGAAGTTAAGATGGATTTAATTTGGTTATTACTGGATGATATGTTTTTTGCGGCCATTCCCGCTGTAGGTTTTGCCTTGATTTTTAATGTGCCACCTAAGGCACTGATTTATTGTGCTATTTTAGGTGCAATGGGGCACAGTTTCCGCACGTTATTATTGCATTTTGATGTATCTTTAGTGCTTGCCACAATGTTGGCTTCTGCATTAATTGGTTTTGCTGGGGTGCATATTTCGCAACGTTATTTAGCTCACCCTAAAGTATTTACTGTGGCGGCGATTATTCCTATGATTCCGGGAATTTATGCTTATAAAGCGATGATTGCGATTGTGCAAATCAACTATCAGGGTTATACCCCAGAATTGTATGAACACATGATTAACGATTTTATTAAAACAGGATTTTTGCTCGGAGCTTTAGTATTTGGCTTGGCGTTACCGAGATTAATGTTTTATCGAAATACGCCAGTGGTTTGATTTTCACTTAAAAGTGCGGTGTTTTTATTGATAATTTCTGTTGGAATTGTTTTGGAATTTTCACCGCACTTTTTGCTTACTCAATCATTTCCTTATAGTGTCGCCGACAAACGGAGAGATATTTATCATTTCCGCCAATTTCAATTTGCTTTCCGTCTTTTACCACTTCGCCTTGTTCATTTAAACGCAACACAAAATTTGCTTTGCGACCGCAATAGCAAATGGTTTTCAGTTCTTCTAATTGATCCGCCCACGCTAGTAAATATTGGCTACCCTCAAATAAATTCGCCTGAAAATCCGTGCGTAAGCCGTAACATAACACGGGAATATTCAATTTATCCACCACATCACTTAATTGACGAACCTGTGCTTGGCTGAGAAATTGAGCTTCATCGACTAAAATACAGTGTAATTTTTCATGCTCTAAATGTTGCTTGATTTCTTCCCATAGATTACTGTTTTTATTAAATAATTTAGCCGCCTGACTGATGCCAATACGGGAGGTTATTCGCCCCACTCCAAAACGATCGTCAATCGCCGCAGTGTAAAGCAACACGTTCATTTGACGTTCGACATAGTTGTAGGAGGATTGTAACAGGGTAGTGGATTTCCCTGCGTTCATCGTGGAGTAATAAAAATAAAGTTTAGCCATAAGTGCGGTGTTTTTTGGTTAAGTTTTTAAATAGAAGTTAATTCTGTCATTGCCCAGCGTGGTTTTACCTCTATCGCTAAATCCGATTGTTCGCCATTTTTTAAGCGTAAAAAACCCACGTAAGCAATCATTGCTCCGTTGTCGGTACAAAATTGCGGAGCAGGGTAGAATACTTGCCCTTTGAGTTGTTGCATTAATTGCTGTAAACCTTGGCGTAATTGCTGGTTAGCACTGACACCACCCGCGATCACTAAGCGATTGTAGCCTGTTTGTTTTAAGGCTCGTTTGCATTTAATTGCTAAAGTATCTACCACTGAAGTTTGAAAAGCATGGGCAATATCAGCTTTGTCTTGTTCGCTCAATTCGCCTTGTTGTTTAATTAATTGATTAATCGTATTGGCAGCAGCGGTTTTTAAGCCAGAAAAACTGAAATCCAAGCCAGGGCGATCGGTCATGGGTTTTGGGAACAAAAAGCGTCCCGCCGTGCTTTTTCTCGCTAAACGAGAAAGTGCTGCACCACCCGGATAATCTAAGCCGAGTAATTTTGCGGTTTTATCAAAGGCTTCGCCAGCCGCATCATCAATACTTTCTCCTAATAGTTGATAGCGACCGACACCCTCTACTTGGACGAGTTGGGTATGTCCCCCAGAAACCAGTAATGCCACAAAAGGAAACTGCGGTCGATTTTCGGGCAGTTCTAACATGGGGGCGAGTAAATGTCCCTCCATGTGATGCACACCGATAGCAGGAATATTCCAAGCATAAGCAAGCGAACGAGCAATAGTGGCTCCGACTAATAAGGCACCCACTAAACCCGGTCCAGCAGTATAAGCAATGCCGTCAATATCTTGCGCGGTTAAATTCGCTTGTTGCAAAGCTTGCTGAATTAAAGGTAAGGTTTTGCGAATATGATCACGTGAGGCAAGCTCGGGAACGACCCCCCCATAATCAGCGTGCAGATCGATTTGGCTATAAAGTTGATTGGCGATTAAGCCTTGTTGTTCATCATAAATGGCAACACCTGTTTCATCACAGGAGGTTTCAATGCCTAGAATTTTCATGAAATACTCTTTATTTTGTTATTCTTCTAAAAATTAGGGGAGATTTTACCGCACTTTGGCAAATTTGCACAGAAAAGATCAAATTCAGGCTTTACTTTTAGAGGCAAATTAGATTAAAATTGCGACCTTTATTGAGTAAGTTACTCAGTAATTTTGCAAAATTAACTAAACTTATTTATCAAATTTTAATAGAGGTGATGGCTTATGCCAGTAATTAAAGTTCGTGAAAACGAATCATTTGACGTTGCATTACGTCGTTTCAAACGCTCTTGCGAAAAAGCGGGAGTCTTAGCAGAAGTACGTGCACGTGAATTCTACGAAAAACCAACAACAATTCGTAAACGTGAAAATATCTCTCGTGCAAAACGTCACGCGAAACGTGTTGCTCGTGAAAACGCTCGTAATACACGTTTATATTAATTAGAAGTTTTAATTAACACTTGAGTTAAACAAACCGTGAAACCTTTTCGGAATCACGGTTTTGTGCATTTAATTAGTTTGCTAATTCATGAGGATTAACTATGGCGGGTTTGATTCCACGTTCTTTTATTAATGATATTATTGCTAAAGCAGATATTGTTGATATAGTTAATTCTCGGGTCAAATTGAAAAAGGCTGGCACCAATAATTATCAAGCGTGCTGTCCATTTCATCACGAAAAAACCCCCTCTTTTACGGTTAGCAAAACCAAACAGTTTTATCATTGTTTTGGTTGTGGGGCTCACGGTAATGCGTTAAGTTTTTTAATGGAATATGACAAACTTGAATTTGTGGAAGCGGTAGAAGAATTAGCCAATATACTTGGCTTAGATGTACCAAGAGAGGAAACTCGTGGTAAATCAGATAAGCCTTATGTTAATTATCAAACTAAGAAAGATCTTTATCAATTAATGCAAGAAATTGCTGAACTTTATCAGCAACAACTGCCGAAATCTCAGTTAGCTCAAGACTATTTACAACAACGAGGTTTGTCTAAAGAAATTATTCAACGTTTTTCCATTGGTTTTGTGCCAGACAGTTACGATTTAGTGGTTCGTCAATTTGGTAAAAATAAGGAAGAACAAGAACGGTTATTTTCTTTAGGTATGGTAAAACGAAGCGAGCGTGGAATGGTGTACGATACGTTTCGTCATCGCGTGATGTTTCCGATTCGTGATCGGCGTGGGCGAGTGATTGCTTTTGGGGGGCGAGTGATGGGTGATGACATGCCAAAATATCTTAATTCGCCTGATACTGTAACTTACCATAAAGGCAATGAATTGTATGGGTTATTTGAAGCCCTTCAAGTAAATGATAGTCCAGAAAAATTATTAGTGGTGGAAGGTTATATGGATGTGGTGGCATTGGCTCAATTTGGGGTGGACTATGCGGTGGCATCACTGGGAACGGCAACTACACCAGAACAAATTAACCAACTTTTTCGCACTACAGAGCAGGTCGTTTGTTGTTATGATGGTGATCGTGCTGGACGTTCTGCCGCATGGCGAGCTTTAGAAAATGCCTTACCTTATTTAGAAGATGGACGTCAGTTGAAATTTGTGTTTTTACCCGATGGAGAAGATCCTGATAGCTACATTCGTCAATATGGTAAACTACAATTTGAAGATTATTTACAACAGGCTCAATCCTTGAGTGATTTTTTATTTGATCATCTATTGAAAGACGTAAAATTAGAAACTAAGGAAGGGAAAAGTAAGTTAGCTGCCTTGGCGGTACCGTTAATTGGACGTATTCCGGGAAATATGTTACGCATTTATTTACGTAATATGTTGGCAAGTAAATTAGGTATTATTGATCCTAACCAAATTGAGTTGTTATTACCGAATTCATTACTACGTCATGAAAGTGCGGTGAAAAAAATGCCAGAAGTTAAGCGAACACCAATGCGATTACTGATCGCCTTATTGTTGCAAAACCCCAAACTCGCCCTTGAATTTGATTATGATGCATCATCCTTAGCCAGTTTAAATGAACCGGGGTTAGCATTATTTGATAAATTAACCACACTTTGTCGTAACAATGTGGGGATTACCTTAGGGCAGATTCTTGAATATTTTCGTGATACGGAAGACTACAAGCCCCTTGAAATTTTAGCGACTTGGGATCATTTAATAGAAGAAGAACATATCAGTACAACTTATATTGAAACCTACAATTTCTTGTTGGTACAAATTGTTGAACGCAGAATTGAACAACTTATTGCCAAAGATCGCACAGACGGTTTAGGTGTAGCTGAAAAACAAGAGCTTGCACATTTATTAACGATACGTGCGAAATAAATAATAGTGAAATAGTCATAACAGTGATAAAATTCAATCTATTTTATCTAAACCAATCAAAGTAAAGGCGGAGCCATTTATGGATCAAAATCCACAATCACAATTAAAATTGTTAATCGCCCAAGGGAAAGAACAGGGATATTTAACTTTTGCTGAGGTCAACGACCATCTGCCAGAAGAACTTGTTGATGCCGATCAGATTGAAGATATTATTCAAATGATCAATGACATGGGGATTCAAGTGCTAGAAACCGCACCGGATGCTGATGATCTTATTTTGAATGAAAATATTGATAATATTAATGATGATGTGGTGGAAGAAGCAACTCAAGTATTATCAAGCGTGGAAGCGGAATTAGGTCGTACCACGGATCCTGTGCGTATGTATATGCGAGAAATGGGCAGCGTAGAATTGCTTACTCGTGAAGGCGAAATTGATATTGCCAAACGTATTGAAGATGGCATTAATGAAGTACAGAATGCGGTAGCGGAATATCCGGAATCTTTAACTTATCTGTTAGAACAATATGAAAAAGTCGAAGAAGGTTTGGTTCGTTTAGTAGATTTAATTACCGGTTTTGTTGATCCAAATGTGGTGGAAGAAGAAAGTATAGATAACATTGATGTGCTTGTTGATGATGAAGACGAAGACGAGGATACAGATGTCGCAGATGTGGATCTAGATGATGAAGATGAGGAAGAAGAAACGGAATCTACCTCTGATGACAGTGATAATGCCATTGATCCCGAAGTAGCAAGAGAAAAATTTGCCGCCTTAAAAGCACAGCATATTAAAATTTTAGGATTAATTGAGAAACATGGACGCACTCATAAAAAAGTGCGTAATGAAATTCAAGCATTATCCGATATTTTTGTACAATTCCGTTTGGTACCACGTCAATTTGATTTATTGGTCATGTCAATTAGAGATATGATGAAACGAGTGCGTAAGGAAGAACGCCAAATTCAACGTTGGGTGGTGGATTATGCTAAAATGCCAAAAGATGATTTTGTCAAAGTCTTTGTCGGCAAAGAAAATACAGATACTTGGTTAGTCAAAATCTTAGAAAGCAAGAAAACTTATGCACCGAAATTAGCTGAATATGCGGATAATATTCGCGAATCGATTACTAAATTACAACAAATTGAACAAGAAACCAGACTGACTATTCCACAGATTCGTGAAATTGGTGATCGGGTAGCTCAAGGCGAATTAAAAGCTCGCCGAGCTAAAAAAGAAATGGTGGAAGCTAACTTACGTTTAGTGATCTCGATTGCCAAAAAATACACCAACCGTGGTTTACAATTCCTTGATTTAATTCAAGAAGGTAACATTGGTTTAATGAAAGCGGTGGATAAATTTGAATATCGTCGTGGTTATAAATTTTCGACTTATGCCACATGGTGGATTCGTCAGGCGATTACCCGTTCTATTGCTGATCAAGCTCGTACTATTCGTATCCCCGTGCATATGATTGAGACTATTAATAAAT
Organism: Lonepinella sp. MS14434; assembly: GCF_042468235.1. Lineage (GTDB taxonomy): Bacteria > Pseudomonadota > Gammaproteobacteria > Enterobacterales > Pasteurellaceae > Lonepinella. Next base: position 114,387 of record NZ_CP170386.1, read on the forward strand.
TAAATCGTATTTCACGTCAAATGTTGCAAGAAATGGGTCGAGAGGCTACACCAGAAGAATTGGCAGAGCGTATGGGTATGCCAGAGGATAAAATTCGTAAAGTGTTGAAAATTGCCAAAGAACCGATTTCTATGGAAACCCCTATTGGTGATGATGACGATTCACATTTAGGTGATTTTATTGAAGATAGCACTCTTGAGTTACCATTAGATAGTGCAACAGCACAGAGTTTACGTGCCGCAACCCATGAAGTATTAGAGGGTTTAACTCCAAGAGAATCTAAAGTATTACGTATGCGTTTTGGTATTGATATGAACACTGACCATACACTTGAAGAAGTGGGTAAACAATTTGATGTTACCCGTGAACGTATTCGTCAAATTGAAGCCAAAGCATTACGCAAATTACGCCACCCAAGCCGTTCGGAAACTTTACGGAGTTTCTTAGATGAGTAAGTGATATGCCCTGCACTAGCGTACAGGGATAAGCATGGTGACGATGCTCTGCATCTTTTATATGAATGAGATAACGGATCTAACGCTATGGAATAGCGATATTATGCCTAACCCCGTATGTAAGTGCGGGGTTTTTTCGTCTATTTTGTGATTTAAGAGAAATAAAATTATTACTTCATGTGAAAAGGTTGTATAATAATCAACGCTTTTTTGTATCCGTTTTCGTTTTAGCGTGCGGCTATCAAAAATATTTTGCAGATAGACAAAGAGTATTTTTGCTAGTCGCAAATTTGGAACAAGAAAGCAGTGTTTGGGGGAAATCCCTGTGTTAGAAAATGAAAAAGGAAAACATTGTGAATCCAATAGTAAAACAATTTAAATATGGTCAACACACCGTCACGCTTGAAACCGGTGCGATTGCACGTCAAGCGACCGCAGCAGTGATGGCAAGTATGGACGATACCACGGTATTTGTCACTGTAGTGGCGAAAAAAGACGTAAAAGAGGGGCAAGACTTTTTCCCATTAACCGTAGATTATCAAGAACGTACTTACGCCGCCGGTAAAATTCCGGGTGGATTTTTTAAACGTGAGGGTCGTCCATCTGAGAGTGAAACCTTAATTGCTCGTTTAATTGATCGTCCACTTAGACCATTATTCCCGGAGGGTTTTTTAAACGAAATTCAAATCATCGCTACTGTGATGTCAGTTAATCCACAAATCAGTCCTGATTTAGTGGCATTAATTGGTGCATCAGCCGCATTGTCCTTATCAGGTGTTCCTTTCAATGGACCGATTGGCGCTGCTCGAGTGGGTTTTATTGATGGTCAATTCGTGTTGAATCCAACCATGGCAGAACAAAAACACAGCCGTTTAGATTTAGTGGTTGCCGGAACAGATAAAGCTGTATTAATGGTAGAATCCGAAGCGGACGTATTAACTGAAGAACAGATGTTAGCGGCGGTGGTATTCGGTCATCAGCAACAACAAGTAGTGGTTGAAGCGATTAAAGAATTTGCTCAAGAGGCGGGTAAACCACGTTGGGATTGGGTTGCTCCAGCACCAAATACCGCATTAATCAATAAAGTAAAATCTTTAGCAGCAAGCCGTTTAGGTGATGCTTATCGTATTACTGAAAAACAAGTACGTTATGAACAAATTGATGCCATTAAAGCCGATGTCATTGCTCAAATTACCGCAGAAACTGTTGAAGGTGAAGAAATCAGCGAAGGTAAAATTATTGATATTTTCACCGCACTTGAAAGCCAAATTGTGCGTGGACGTATTATCGCAGGCGAACCACGCATTGACGGTCGTACCGTTGATACCGTGCGAGCATTAGATATTTGTACTGGCGTGTTACCACGTACCCATGGTTCTGCAATTTTTACTCGTGGTGAAACGCAAGCGTTAGCGGTGGCAACATTAGGTACTGAGCGTGATGCACAAATCTTAGATGAATTAACCGGTGAGCGTCAAGATAACTTCTTATTCCACTACAATTTTCCTCCATATTCCGTGGGTGAAACAGGGCGTGTAGGTTCACCAAAACGCCGTGAAATTGGTCATGGTCGTTTGGCAAAACGTGGTGTAGCCGCTGTGATGCCAAGCATTACAGAGTTTCCTTATGTGGTACGTGTGGTGTCTGAAATTACCGAATCTAATGGTTCATCTTCTATGGCTTCAGTATGTGGTGCTTCCCTTGCATTAATGGACGCAGGTGTACCAATTAAAGCTGCCGTAGCAGGGATTGCCATGGGTTTAGTGAAAGAGGACGACAAATTTGTGGTGCTTTCTGATATTTTAGGCGATGAAGATCACTTAGGTGATATGGACTTCAAAGTCGCGGGGACTCGTCAAGGGGTAACCGCCTTACAAATGGATATCAAAATTGAAGGCATTACCGCTGAAATTATGCAAATTGCCTTAAACCAAGCCAAAAGTGCCAGAATGCATATTTTAGGTGTGATGGAACAAGCGATTGCTGCACCACGTGAAGAAATCTCTGATTTTGCGCCACGCATTTACACCATGAAAATTGATCCGAAGAAAATTAAAGACGTGATCGGTAAAGGTGGCGCGGTGATTCGTTCATTAACCGAAGAAACCGGCACATCTATTGATATTGATGACGATGGTACGGTGAAAATTGCTGCCGTTGATGGTAATGCGGTGAAAACGGTTATGGCGCGTATCGAAGATATTACGGCTGAAGTAGTTGCCGGTGAAATTTACAAAGGTAAAGTGACTCGCCTTGCAGACTTTGGTGCATTCGTTTCAATTCTTGGCGGCAAAGAAGGTTTAGTGCATATTTCTCAAATTGCGGAAGAACGTGTTGAAAAAGTGACGGATTACTTATCTTTAGGTCAGGAAGTGCAAGTGAAAGTGGTGGAAATTGATCGTCAGGGTCGTATTCGTTTAACCATGAAAGAGCTTGCAGGAAAACAAGAAAATGTTGAACAGGCTGAGCAATTTACTGTTGAACAAGAATAATTTGTAAAATATTGACCGCACTTTATGCTTAGCGCTTAAAGTGCGGTTTATTTCTCACAAGTTTTTGTCTAATGAAGGCATTATAGGCAATGGTATTGCTAAAAAGGTTAGTTGGAAACAGCAGAGTACTGCTGAATTTTCTTTTTGTTGCAGTGTTAACAGGCTGTGTTAATAGCACGAGCGGTGTATTTGTAACAAAAAATAAAGTGACCTTGGCGGAGCAATATCCAAATATTCACTTTGAACAAGAAGTGATGATTGCTCGGATTAGCCAAATGTTAATTATTGGACAACTATCACGAGGCGAACGTGCAAATTTACATTTTGAACGTGGTGTACTTTACGATAGTTTAGGGCTTTGGGGATTAGCTCGTTATGACTTCACCCAAACCCTTGCACTGCAACCTAAAACGGCGGCAGTTTACAATTATTTAGGTTTATATTCATTATTAGATGAAGATTATGATGCGGCGTTGGAGGCTTTCAACGTGGTATTTGAATTGGATCCCGATTATGAATACACCTATTTAAACCGTGGTTTAGATTTTTATTACACTGCACGTTATAACCTGGCACAACAGGATTTTTTGAAGTTTTACACTTCCGATAAAAAAGATCCTTATCGTACCCTGTGGTTATATTTAAATGAGCTTAAATTTAAACCCAATGAGGCGAAACAGAATTTAGTAAACCGAGCGGAACAGCTTTCTACTGAATACTGGGGGACTTTTATCGTCCAATATTATTTGGGCAAACTTTCAGAACAAGCATTATTCGACAAGGCGAAATCCTTTGTTGATCCGCAATCATCACAGTATGCGGAAATCTTGACTGAAACGTATTTTTATCTAGCAAAACAAAAACTCAATACTGGCAATTTGAGTGAGGCAGAAACCTTATTTAAATTGGCATTGGCAAATCAGGTGTATAATTTCGTTGAGTATCGTTTTGCATTGTTTGAACTGGCTAAATTGAAAAATATGGAATCCAGTGAACAAACGGACGTGGTTGCACGGAAAAAATAACCGCTTAAAGTGCGGTGCTTTTTAGTAACGTTTTTCCTAGTGCAATTAAATTATACAAATGAAAGCCCAAATTGAGCTTTCCTTATTTACAATTCGAGTATTTTAATGACTGAAACAAATATTACATTTGGCGACTTAGGCTTGCCAGAATTTATCCTTTCTGCTGTCACAGAAATGGGCTTTACTAATCCTTCACCTATCCAACAAGCATGTATTCCACACCTATTAAATGGGCGTGATGTGTTGGGTATGGCACAAACAGGAAGTGGCAAAACTGCTGCATTTTCATTGCCATTATTGGCACAAATTGACGTGGAACAAAAACACCCACAAATGTTGGTGATGGCACCGACTCGTGAATTAGCGATTCAAGTGGCTGATGCTTGTGAGCAATTTGCTAAAAATGCCAAAGGCATGCGTAGTGCGACCCTTTACGGTGGACAACGTTATGACATTCAATTACGTGCTTTAAAACAAGGGGCACAAGTCGTGGTGGGAACACCGGGGCGTATTTTAGACCATATTAAACGTGGTACCTTAGATTTATCTGAACTGAAATTTATCGTGTTAGATGAAGCGGACGAAATGTTGCGTATGGGCTTTATTGAAGATGTCGAAACCGTGATGGCAGAATTACCAGCAAAACATCAAACAGCTCTCTTTTCTGCTACCATGCCAGAACCGATTCGTCGTATTACCAAACGTTTTATGACCGATCCGCAAGAAGTGAAAATTCAATCCACTCAACGCACCAATCCAGATATTGCTCAAAGCTGTTGGTATGTGCGTGGCTATCGTAAAAATGATGCCTTATTGCGTTTCTTAGAAGTGGAAGATTTTGATGCAGCGATTATTTTCACTCGCACCAAAACTGGTACCATGGACATCACGGAATTATTAGAAAAACATGGTTTCAGTGCAGCCGCCTTAAACGGCGATATGACTCAGCAAGCTCGTGAACAAACCTTAGATCGCTTACGCAACGGTAGTCTTGATATTTTAGTCGCCACCGATGTCGCCGCCCGTGGTTTAGATGTGGAGCGTATTAGCTTAGTAGTCAACTATGATATTCCATTAGATGCGGAAAGCTATGTTCATCGTATCGGTCGTACCGGTCGTGCTGGTCGTTCAGGCAGTGCATTGCTGTTTGTTGAACCAAGAGAACGCCGCTTATTAGGCAATATCGAACGCTTAATGAAGAAGCCAATTGATGAAGTGGGCGTACCAAATCATGAACAATTACAGGCTTGTCGCCGTGAAAAATTTGTGCGTAATATTACCAAACAATTAGAACATCATGATTTAGAAAAATATCGTAGTCTGATTGAAGATTTATTCACCGCAGATCAAGATTTAGAAGATATTGCGGCAGCTATGTTAATGTTATTACAAGGCAAACAAAAACTCATTCTTCCACCTGATCCTCCGATGGAAAAACGTTCAAGCCGCGATCGTGATGATCGCCGTGGTGACCGCAGTGACCGTCGTGATAGAAATGATCGTGGTGAACGCCGTGGTTATGGCAACCCAGTGCCAATGGATCTTTATCGTATTGAAGTCGGTCGTGCAGACGGTGTTGATGTACGTCATATCGTGGGTGCCATTGCTAACGAAGGCGATATTGATAGCCGTAATATCGGTCACATTAAACTATATGATGATTATTCCACAGTAGAATTACCAAAAGGCATGCCGAAAGAATTATTACAAACCTTTAGTAAAACTCGTGTATTGAATAAACAAATTCGTATGACTTTTGTGAGTGAAGCACAGGGCGGAGATCGTGGTGGACGCGATGATCGTCGTGGTAATAATGGTAAACGTCGTAGCAATGATCGCAACAGTGATCGTGGCGAACGCAGTTTCCGTGGTGATCGTAAATTCTCGGGTAAAAATGACCGCGGTTTTAAAGAAAATAGTGGTAGAGAATTTCGTGAGAAACGTCAGCGTTAATTAAAATTGACATAATGTAAAAGGGATGAGTGTTGACTCATCCCTTTGTTGTTCTTAATATGCAGTCATTTAAAACACACCCATATTGCGTAATCCTGTGGTGATTATTTCAACCCCGAGAGACATCAATAATAACCCCATAATACGAGTAATGACGTTTGAACCAGTTTTGCCTAATTTTTTAATCACAGGTTTAGAATAACGGAACAAAATGTAACAACCTAACCCGAATAAAACAATGGTAAGAGAAGAATATAGATAATTGGTTAAGGTATGCTGGGTTGAACCAAATACAATGGTTGCACTAATGGAGCCGGGACCTGCCATAATCGGCATAGCTAAAGGCACCACAGCAATATTGTTATAATCGTCAAAATTTTCATTCTTTTCTTCTTTATTGATTTTATGTTCCCCGATTTTACCGTTAATCATGGTTAATGCGATCATGGCTACAACGCCACCTCCAGCAATACGGAAAGAATCAATAGAGATTTTGAACGTGTCTAAAATGAAATTACCAAAAAAGAAACTGACTAACAAAATCACGACAATAGAAAAACAAGTGACTGCGGCAGTACGATTTTGTTGTTCTCTTGTTTGCTCTGCTGTCATTGAATAGAAAATAGGAGTCACACCAATTGGATTGACTAGAGCGATAAGTCCCATAAAAAACTGGAGATAGATAGCTAATTCCATATTTCACCATACGTATAATTATTTGCTGCATATTATAATGGATAGGAGAGCGGATATAAATAAACTTGTAACAAAAAAGTGCGGTGAATTTTCACCGCACTTTTGCATCAATCATAGGATGATTAGCGAATGATTACATCATGCCGCCCATACCACCCATGCCACCCATACCGGCAGCAGGATCTAGTTTATCATCTTTTGGTAATTCAGTGACCATACATTCCGTGGTGATCATTAAACCAGCTACAGAAGCGGCGAATTGTAATGCAGAACGAGCGACTTTAGTTGGATCTAAAATACCCATTTCGATCATATCACCATATTGCTCGGTACTTGCGTTATAACCGAAGTTGCCAGCACCAGCTTTCACTGTATTTGCTACCACAGAACCCTCTTCACCAGCGTTTTCCACGATTTGGCGAAGTGGTGCTTCTAATGCACGTAAAGCAAGTTTAATTCCGACATTTTGTTCTTCATTATCACCTTGTAACGTAGCAGCTACTTTGGTCGCCGCACGCACTAATGCTACGCCACCACCAGCAACAATACCTTCTTCCACGGCTGCACGAGTAGCGTGTAACGCATCTTCCACACGGTCTTTCTTCTCTTTCATTTCAACTTCGGTGGCTGCTCCAACTTTAATGACTGCCACACCGCCAGCGAGTTTCGCTACACGTTCTTGTAATTTTTCTTTGTCGTAGTCAGATGTGCTTTCTTCAATTTGTTGACGAATTTGACCGACACGACCTTTGATTTGAGCTTCATCACCAACACCGTCAATAATCGTGGTATTATCTTTATTAATCACCACACGTTTGGCTTGACCTAAATCTTCCAAGGTAGCTTTTTCTAATTCCATACCGATTTCTTCAGAAATTACAGTACCTGCAGTGAGAATCGCAATATCTTGCAACATCGCTTTACGGCGATCACCAAAGCCTGGGGCTTTTACCGCTGCGACTTTCACGATACCACGCATAGTATTGACGACTAAAGTAGCTAAGGCTTCACCCTCCACATCTTCCGCAATGATTAACAATGGTTTACCTGCTTTTGCCACACCTTCTAATACAGGCAATAATTCACGAATATTAGAGATTTTTTTATCTACTAATAAAATATATGGATTGTCTAATTCAACTGTTGCGGTTTCAGGTTTGTTAATAAAATAAGGTGATAAATAACCACGGTCAAATTGCATCCCCTCAACCACGGCTAATTCATCTTCCAAACCTGTGCCGTCTTCCACGGTAATCACGCCCTCTTTGCCAACTTTTTCCATAGCTTGAGCAATTAATTGACCTACCACGCTATCACTATTGGCGGAAATCGTTCCAACTTGCTCAATTTCTTTAGAGGTTTCACATGGTTTAGATAATGCTTTCAATTCAGCCACAACAGCGGCTACGGCTTTGTCGATACCACGTTTTAAATCCATTGGGTTCATACCAGCGGCGACTGCTTTTAAGCCCTCATTAACGATAGCTTGAGCTAAAACAGTTGCGGTCGTTGTACCGTCACCTGCTGCATCATTGGCTTTAGAGGCAACCTCTTTGACCATTTGTGCACCCATATTTTCGAATTTATCGGCTAATTCAATTTCACGTGCAACAGACACACCGTCTTTGGTAATTGCAGGTGCACCAAAGGCTTTGTCTAAAATAACGTTACGACCCTTTGGACCTAAAGTAACTTTTACTGCATCTGCTAATACGTTCACACCCGTTAACATTTTTACACGAGCATCATTGCCAAATTTTACTTCTTTTGCTGCCATTTTTAATATTCCTTCTATTATTCTACGATTGCTAAAATATCATTTTCAGAAACGATTAACACTTCTTCACCGTCAATTTTCTCTGCTTTAACGCCATATCCTTCGTTAAAAATTACGGTATCACCGACTTTTACATCTAAAGGTTGTATTGTACCATTTTCTAAGATACGACCTTTGCCTACTGCAATAACTTTAGCTCGAGTGGATTTTGTTGCTGCACTACCAGTTAAAACGATACCGCCAGCGGATTTGGTTTCTACTTCTTCACGTTTGATAATTACACGATCGTGTAAAGGACGAATTGCCATTTGAATTTCTCCTAAATTAGATTTATTAAAAAAGTATAAATAATATGGGGAAAGAATTTTCGCTTTCAAGAGTAAAAATAAATTTTTTTACAAAATAACGGACAAAAAAATAGGGCGAATCGCCCCATTTTTGGAATTTGTTAAGCTTGGTTTTCTAGCCCATACCATATTGTTTTAATTTTTTACGTAAGGTTCCACGATTGATGCCTAGCATGATGGCTGCGCGAGTTTGGTTGCCACGGGTGTGTTGCATTATGATGTCTAATAGTGGGTGTTCCACTTCCGCTAACACAAGCTCATAAAGATCGTTAACATCTTGACCATCTAATTGAATTAAATAGTTTTTTATGGCACGTTTAACGGAATCACGCAATGGTTTATTAACGGCTTGCGATTGCGCGTTTAATTCAGGCACGATAAATTTTGTAGAAGGTGTTGTTTGTTCAAACATTTGAATTTCCATTATTATTTATAAAATTAAAAAAATCTTCCAACGCTATCAGTTGTTTTTTGGCATCACTAATCGCATTAAAAGTCCGTTTAAAATCGGAATCTGGTTGAATTCCTTGTAAATACCAGCCAACATGCTTGCGAGCAATTCGATAGCCTTTTTCAGAGCCATAGAACTGATGTAATTCTGTAATATGACGTAAAATTACACCGCACTTTTCTGTTAAACTGGGGGCGATTATATTGGTTGAATTGATTTCAGCTAGTTCTCCTAAAGATTGAAATATCCAAGGATTACCTAAAGCTCCACGCCCAATCATAATTCCATCTGCACCTGTATAATCAAGTACAAACTTTGCTTTCTCTACCGAGATAATATCGCCATTGGCGATCACAGGAATAGAAATTGCTTGCTTAACTGCTTTAATATGATGATATTCAGCTTCTCCTTCAAATAAGCATTCACGAGTACGCCCATGAATGGTTAATGCTTGAATACCACATTGTTCAGCAATTTGAGCGATTTCTACACAATTTATATGTTGTCGATCCCAACCTGTGCGAATTTTCAACGTGACAGGCACGTTTACTGCATTCACTACCGACTCAAGAATCTTTGCGACTAAATCAGGAAACTGTAGTAAAGCAGAACCTGCTAACTTTTTATTTACCTTTTTAGCGGGGCAACCCATGTTAATATCAATTATTTGAGCACCATATTCCACATTGATTTGAGCGGCTTGTGCCATTTCTTGCGGATCAGAACCCGCAATTTGCACAGCGTTTATGCCTACATCTTGGTGATGAGCCAGACGCAATTTCGATTTTTCTGTATGCCATACTTGCGGATTCGTGGACATCATTTCCGAAAACGTCAGTCCAGCACCATAGTGCGAACAAAGTTTACGAAATGGCTGATCCGTAATGCCTGCCATTGGAGCTAATAAAATGCGATTTTTTAATTGATATTGACCAATTCGCACTTTAAATTCTCCAACACTTAGTTAACTCAGAAAAAATTAAGCCGAATATTGGTTAAATATTCGGCATTAATAACCGACAAGGTTGGCTATGATACGCAAAAAATTGCCATTTGAAAAGCATAATTTTTAAACAAGTAACAGAAAAAGTGTGGTTTTTCTGGTTGACATTTCTAAATTAAGCTAATTTACCCGTAATTCTGCACCATTCTTCCCGTTCAACCACTGGTTCAAGGATAAATTTTTGTTGATAAGATTGGCAAACAGATGGTGCTTGGCTAGCTAAAATACCTGACAAACCTAAATGCCCTTGTGATTTCACTAATTGACTAATCACAGGATAAAGTTCTTTTAATGGACCCGCTAAAATATTGGCAACCACCACATCGGCTTTCAAATCCATCGGTTTGTCATCAGATAAGAATAATTGCAAACGATCGGCGACACCATTTTGTTCCGCATTATTGCGACTAGCTAAAATGGCTTGCGGATCAATATCAATTCCAATGGCATTTTTTGCCCCTAATTTTAATGCAGCAATAGCTAAAATGCCTGAACCACAACCAAAATCAATTACGGTTTTATCTTGTAAATCAAGGCTATCTAACCATTCTAAACAAAGTGCCGTAGTAGGGTGGGTGCCAGTGCCAAAGGCTAAACCAGGATCAAGCATCACATTCACTGCATTTTCATCAGGCACCTCACGCCAGCTTGGACAAATCCATAAGCGTTTGCCAAATTGCATTGGGTGGAAATTATCCATCCATTCTCGTTCCCAATCTTTATCTTCAATTTGCTCAATTTTATAAGCAAAATCAGCATCTAACAGCTTGCTGTTACGAAGTGCGATTAAAATTAATGCCATTTCTGTTTCTGCATCAAACAATGCCATCACATCTGTATTGCCCCACAGGCGAGTTTCCCCTGGTAAAGGTTCAAAAATCGGCGTATCTTGACTATCCATAAAGGTTACTGACACTGCCCCGATTTCTGCTAAAAAATCACTGATTTTTTCTGCTTTCTCACTGGTACTGTTTAAGCGAAGTTGTACCCAAGCCATAGTTTTTTCCTTTTTATTGTTATATTCTTACTGTACCACCAACAACCCAATCGCCCCTTTATCCGCCTGAATCAAATCTCCCGAACCAAAAATAAACGGGTGGCTATTGGATGAAAGATTATCAAATTTCACTAAAATACTGGCGTTATTTTCAATCCACAAGGTATCTTTCCAAACTAATTCATTGGCAGGCGTTTTCTTATCATTTTGGCTTTCCAGCACAAATTTTGCCCCCTGAATACGGAAACTGACAGGAGATGAAACGCTGATTTGCCAGCGTTCTACGGAACCATGTTTAGCACTCACATCAATACGACGAGGATCAAAACGTTTTTGGTTGATCATGGCGTTGATATTGTCTAAGTGAAATTGGCGTTGTTGAGTAATTTCTGTGGGTAACGTTGCTATGTTACTAAATTGATAGCTAGGTTTATTGGTAAAAGCAGCAAGTAAACCCTCGGGACGTAATTCCAAAATATGGTTATCCACTAATTCGCCATCACTATCAAAGAATAATCCGATTTTATCGAATAATCCACGTGGTTTACCCGTAATTAAACTGACATTGCCACCTTCGTTTAAATCCACCAGTATTTCAAGACGTTCCCCTGAACCAAGCATGACGGATTTTACCGTTTTGGGTTCAGGCAAAAAGCTCTGATCTTGAGCGATAATCAGAAAATCACGTTCATCATCAAAACGTAATTCATAAGCACGAGAAAGCGAAGCGTTAAGTAAACGTAACCGCACCCAACCACGAGCCACGTTCAAATAAGGTGATTGTTGACCATTAACAAATAGACGTTCACCCACAAAGTGCGGTTCATTTTGTTGGAATAATTGTGAACCAGCATTATTTAGGCTTAAATCCTGTAAAATCAGCGGAATATCATTGATACCATATTTGTTAGGTAACTGTGATTTACGGCTTTCATCATCTTCTACAATCCACATACCGACCAAACCACGATAATTTTGATAGGCTGAACTGGCGAGAGAGCAGGATTGATAATAGCAAAGCCCAGCATTTTGTGTCACGGGGACAATGGGGGCCCAACTTTGTCCCGATTGGATACTATGTCCGATTCCCCCGAGAAAATCACTATTAACCTGTAAGCCTTGAATATTCATTGCGACAGATTGTGGTAGGTTATTGCGATAATTGAGTTTAACAAAATCCCCTTGGCGAACTCTCACTGTAGGTCCGAGATATTGACCGTTAAAACCCCAGACTTCGATTAAATTATTCTCTAATAATCTGACTTGTGTACTTTCAAAACTTAAAAAGATAGGTTTACCACGGCGAGTTTCAAGCAATGGCGGAATCTGTAAAGGTTGATTTGTCGTCGCCAATAAGGTATTTGGCACAGCAGCGAGCGCAGTGGCGATAGCGGTTTTTTTGAATAACTGACGGCGAGAGTGATTCATTTAATAACCTTACAATGATGATTGAGCAATTTCTGCATCTAATTCGGCAATGCGATGTTGCATAATTTGATGGCAATGGCTGGCAAATTCACGCACATTTTCTTTACTAAATTGACGGCTATCAATCGGTTGCAAGATTTCACAAATTACCTTGCCATTGTTCCAACGGTTTAAATCAATTTTATTCTGGGTGGTGGAGCAAACTATTGGCACAATAGGTACGCCTGCTGCAACGGCAGCGTGAAATGCACCAGTTTTGAATGGTAACAAGCCACGCCCACGACTACGAGTACCTTCTGGAAACATCCATACCGAAAGATTATCTTGATTGATGCGTTGAGCCACTTGTCCCATAGTGTTGTGAGCTTTATTCTTATTATCTCGATCTAACAGAATATTACCCGTTGCCCAGTAAACCAAACCAAAAAATGGGATCCAAATTAGACTTTTTTTGCCGATACTCACCGTACGCGGTTGTACCATATAAGAAATGGTGACCATATCGTAATTATTTTGGTGGTTTGCAATATAGATACAAGGATTGAATTGATCTGCATTTTCAGGATAACGGTGTTCAACGGTTAAGCCGAATAGGGGATATAAGCGTCCGAACCAGCGTGCTACTACACTCACGTTATTTGGATTTTTGAAACGAATGAGTGAGTAGATAGTGCCACAAATACAGATAATTAGGCAGAATAGAACGACAATAATAATTCTGGCGAGTTTTAGCATGTTGTTATTTTCCTGTTTGTTTTTTTGGGGGATTATAACAGGTTTTTTTATGTATTTTTAGAACAAATAGCTTTTCCTTTATTGAAAATATTATATGGATACCGTATTGCACTGAAATAAAAAGTATTATAATTTCATTGTAAACAATCATAAAAAGGAAAAAATTATGTCAGAACTTCATTTTGAAACCCTACAGTTACACGCAGGACAAGAGGTCGATAGTAGCAGTAAATCTCGAGCTGTACCAATTTATCAAACCACATCTTACGTATTTGATGATGCACAAGAAGCGGAAGATTTATTTGCTTTGCGTAAGCTAGGCAATATCTATACCCGTATTACTAATCCCACTGTGGCAGTGTTTGAGAACCGTATTGCAGCACTGGAGAAAGGCGTTGGAGCGTTGGCTACGGCATCAGGCATGGCAGCGATTACTTATGCGATTTTAGCTTTAGCCCATGCGGGTGATCATGTGGTGGCAGCGAGTACTATTTATGGCGGAACCTTTAATTTATTAAAAGAAACCTTGCCACGTTATGGCATCACAACGACCTTTGTCAATGTAGAAGATCTCACAGAAGTGGAAAATGCGATTCAAGAGAATACCAAATTGGTATTGATTGAAACCCTAGGCAATCCGTTAATTAATATTCCAGACCTTGAAAAAGTAGCGGATATTGCACATCGTCATCGTATTCCATTGGTGTGTGATAATACGTTTGCCACCCCTTATTTGATTAATGTGTTCTCACATGGCGTGGATATTGCCATTCATTCTGCTACTAAATTTATTGGTGGACATGGTACCACCATTGGTGGCGTGATCGTGGATTCGGGCAAATTTGATTGGGTCGCATCAGGCAAATTCCCACAATTTGTGGATGAAGATCCGAGTTATCATAATATTAGCTATACTCGAGATATTGGGGCAGCTGCTTTTATTGTGGCGGTACGAGTGCAGTTATTGCGTGATACAGGGGCAGCCCTTTCGCCATTTAATGCGTTTTTATTATTACAGGGTTTAGAAACCCTGTCATTACGAGTGGAACGCCACATTGAGAATACACAAAAAATTGTGGATTTCTTGAGCCATCACCCGAAAGTGGAAAAAGTCAATTATCCAAGTTTACCAAGCAGTCCATATTATGCCTTAGCACAAAAATACTTACCAAAAGGTACAGGGTCGATTTTTACTTTCCACGTCAAAGGTGGAACCAAAGAAGCTCGTCAGGTGATTGATAAATTAGAAATTTTCTCAAATTTAGCCAATGTCGCCGATGCAAAATCCTTAGTGGTTCACCCTGCCACCACCACTCACGGTCAATTAACCGAAAGCGAATTGTTAGCCTGTGGTGTTACCCCAAATCAAATTCGTTTATCCATTGGATTAGAAAATGTGAATGATTTGATTGCGGATTTAACAGTGGCGTTGGAGAGTGTTTAACTTTATACACAAACAAGAGTGCGGTGAAAATTGTGAGAGATTTTCACCGCACTATTTAGTGTGATACCACATCATTTTTACTCAATTAGCCATTATTAGACATGATTTGTCTAATTAGATAAAATGAAGTACAATAATGGCTAATTCTATACAATAAGGTATGTGGTATGAAAGATCCTTTATATTTTCCTAGAACAGAATTGGCAAGTGCATTGCTGGCGAGCTTAAAAGCAAGTATTACTCACGCCTTTACGCTATTTGCCCCACGTCGTATGGGGAAAACAGAATTTCTAATTAATGATATTGCTCCCCTTGCTGAAAAAGATGGCTTTAATGTATTTTATTTTTCTTTTATGGACGGCAATAGTGCGAACAATGCTGACGAGTCTTTTCATCAAGCATTACATCAATTCGCTCAAGAAATACGCACAGGCAATGGTGTAAAAACCTTATTTAGCAGCTTTACCAAAATAGACTTGTTGGGCGTTGGGTTAGAAAGAACATTAAGCGAAAAAACATTACCAAATATTAGCGAGATTATTGCGTGCATTGCCGCAGATAATCGCCCCTCATTACTATTGTTAGATGAAGTCCAAGAATTAGCTCGGATTCCCAATACAAGTTATCTGATTCGTAGTCTAAGAACAGGATTGGATTTAAATAAAAATCGGGTTAAAACCATTTTTACAGGGAGTAGCACAAACGGTTTACGTATGATGTTTAATGATGTGAAAGCCCCATTTTTCCACTTTGCTCATGCGTTAGATTTTCCGAATCTCGATCAATATTTTACTGACTTTCTGGCTGATGTGTATCAAGAACGTATGGGTAAATCCTTAGATAAGCACGCATTATATGCAGTATTTGAACGCCTAAACTATACGCCTATGTATATGCGAGCGATTATTCAAGATATGATTATCAATCCTGCATTAAGCCTTGAAAAAGCGGCTCAAATTCGGTTAGAACAAATGCAAGAAAGTGGTAATTTTACTGCACAATGGCGAGAGTTAACGGCAATAGAGCAGTTCACATTACTAGCGATAGCCAAAGGGCAAAGTGCAGTATATGGTGCGGACTTTCGGGAGCAAATGGCAGAAATTTTAGGGGTAGAAGAGATAAAGGTGAGTACAATGCAAAGTACGATTAGGAAACTACAACGTAAGGATCTCATCAGTAAAACCAGCCATGGCGTATTGCACATTAATAGTCCATTATTACACACTTGGATCATAGAAAACGTTGAATCCACTCACTTAGCTTAACCACCTTTTTATTAGCGTAAAGTGTGGTGAAAAATATTGAAATTTTTCACCGCACATTTCTATAGCTACGGAGTAGCGTTACTATGCTTAACCTAGTACGTTAGTACTAGGTAGATTATGCACTAATTCTCGCTTTCGCCTCTTCAATCGCTTCTGCCACTCGCAACGGTGATACGCCACCTTTAGCATTACGTTTATCCAAACAGGATTGCAATGATAAAATAGGGTAAACATCTTCGCCAATGACATCACTAAATTGACGAAATTCTTGCACGGTTAAATCTTCTAAGCCTTTTTGAACTTGAATTGCATAAACCACGGTTTCACCCACAATATGATGCGAATCACGGAATGGCACACCTTTTGCGACTAAGTAATCAGCGAGTTCGGTAGCATTAGAATAGCCTTTGAGAGCAGCTTCACGAGTGCGGTCTATATTGACTTTAATATCTTCTAACACAAATGATGCCATGGTTAAACAATCGTGCCATGTGTCTAAGGCATCAAAAATACCTTCTTTGTCTTCCTGCATGTCTTTATTATAGGCTAACGGCAAGCCTTTTACGGTCATCAACATGCCCATTAATGAACCGATCACACGCCCAGTTTTACCTCGAATCAATTCGCACGCATCGGGGTTTTTCTTTTGTGGCATGAGTGACGATCCTGATGTGACTCGATCGGATAATTCCACAAAATCTGCTTCTCCACTGTTGAAAATAATCATATCTTCAGCGAAACGAGAAAGGTGTGCCATACTTAATGACGCAGTGGAAAGCAATTCAATAATATGATCACGGTCAGAAACACTGTCTAAGCTGTTGCGAGTGGCGAAGTCAAAACCAAGATCTTGTGCTAATTGTTCACGGTCGATAGGATAGGCTGTACCTGCTAATGCCCCACTGCCGAGTGGGCAAGTATTCATACGGCGATAGGCATCTGCTAAACGGCTATAATCTCGTTCTAACATTTCTACATACGCCATACACCAGTGAGCAAAGCTGATTGGTTGAGCACGTTGTAAATGGGTATAACCCGGCATCACGGCGTGTTGATTATTTTCTGCGGTTGCTACTAATTTGGCTTGTAGTTCACGTACGCTGTATTGCAATTCCGTGACTTGCTGTTTGCACCACATTTTTATGTCAAGGGCGACCTGATCGTTACGGCTACGTCCTGTGTGTAGTTTCTTACCTAGATTGCCGACTTTATCGATGAGCTTACTTTCTACCCAACTATGAATATCTTCCGCATCATCTTGCAAAATTGCCAGCGGATTTGACCGCACTTCAATTAACAACTGATTTAACGCTTGTTCCAGTTGAGTTTGTTCATCTGTGGTGAGAACGCCGACACTCACTAATGCCTTTGACCAACCCACCGAACCCTCAATATCTTGTTCAGCTAAACGATAGTCAAAACGTAGTGAATCATTAAAATCTTTAAAACGTTTATCTGCCGCTTGGGTAAAGCGACCGCCCCATAATGCCATGTTGTGTTGTCCTTTTGTTTTTATTTCAGTTAAGGATAAATTCTTGTGCCGATAATCTCACCTGCAAAAAGTGCGGTGAGTTTTTCAGGATATTTCCAATTCGCAATATCTACGCCACGTTGTAATAATTGTGCCGCATCGAGTGCCGCTTTTACTTTAACAATCATGCCGTCAGTAATCACTTTATCGGTAATTAATTGTTCAATTTGTGCTGCGGTTAATTGTGAAATGCGTTGTTGATTACCGTCTAACACGCCGTCCACATCAGACAGCATGACTAAATCTGCGTTAATTAATGCCGCAATAGCGGTGGCAGCTTGATCGGCGTTGACATTCATTAAACGCCCTTGAGCATCAACAGCAATAGAGCTAATAATCGGTAAAAATTTGCTGGTTAATAATTGCTCTAACAGCGTAGCGTTTTGTGCTTGTACATTGGCGACATGACCTAATTCAGGATCAAATTGCATCGCACTGGTCAAATTGCCGTCAGCAAGACTTAATCCGACAGGATTTAACTGAAATTTTATGGCTTGTGCTAACAGTTTTTTATTGGCAATGCCAGCCAACGCTCCCACGATAATGTCAATTTGATCGCTTGGGGTTACTCGCAAACCATTTTTCTTTTGCACCGGTAAGCCTAGTTTTTTCATTAAATCATCCACTACGCAACCGCCACCATGCACGATAACTAAAGGGCGAGTAGCCTGTTGTAGATAATCTGCTAAGGCAAGGAATAAATTTTCCATGGCGGCAGGGGTATCTAATAACACACCGCCTAATTTAATTACTAAAGGTCTAATCATTGCGATAAATCCTTAAAATAAACCGAGCGTTTCATTATAACCGAAACGAATATTGGCACATTGTACCGCTTGCGATGCCGCCCCTTTGAGCAGGTTATCTTCCGCCCCCACAATGACAATATGTCCATTATGGGTAGCAAAACCAATATCGCAATAAGGGGTAAATTCCACCGCTTTAATGCTTGGTAAACCTTGCTCATACACTCGCACTAACGGGCGATTGGCATAGTATTGTTGATAAGCCGATTTAATTTGTTCATCGCTTACCCCTGTATTCAATTTAGCGGTAATCGTGGCTAAAATGCCTCGTTTAAAATTGCCTAAGTGCGGAGTGAAAATCACTTCGGTGCCTAAATGGGTGGCTATTTCAGGTTGATGACGATGGGTAAATACACCATAAGCATTTAAACTGACTTCGCAGAAACTGTTGGTAATTGATGCTTTCCGCCCAGCTCCGCTAACCCCACTGACGGCATTAATAACGGGTAATTGATTGAGATCTAAGAGATTATTTTCAATTAATGGTTTCAGGCTTAACTGTGATACTGTTGGATAACAACCTGCCACGGCGACTAAATCCGTTTGCTGGATTTGTTTATCATTCCATTCCGCTAAACCATAAACAGCACTTGCTAATAATTCAGGGTATTGGTGTTCAAAACCATAATATTGGGTGTAAAATTCAGCTTTATTGACACGAAATGCTCCCGACAAGTCAAAAACCTGACAATCTTGTTGTAAAAAAATAGGGGCGAGATCATGGCTAACTTCATGTGCTGTGGCGAGAAATACAATATCGGCATCATTTGCCAACAAGGATAAATCCTCAGGCAAGGGTTGTAATAGCAAATCACAAAATGTACGCAGTTGAGGATAAAGGTCCGAAATTAATTTGTTAGCATCAGCACTTTGACGAGAAACATAAAGCCCCGCTAATTCAAAATGAGGGTGGCGAGTAAGAATTTGAGCAAGCTCTGCTCCAGTGTAGCCACTTGCTCCAATAATGATCGCTTTTTGTGTCATATTATCCTCTTTCGTTTTGTATTATTGTGATTAATTATGCTATTATTCTGCATAAATATTTAAAAAGCAACTATTATAAGGAAAATCGAATGAAAAAACTTCCTGCTTTTCTTGATATGTATTCCCAGTTAATTGCTATTCCCACTATTAGCAGTATTGAAAAAAAATTCGATCAATCGAACCGCACTTTAATTGAATTACTGGCAACTTGGTTACAGAATGTTGGTTTTAAATCAGAAATTTTAGCGGTAGAAAATAGTCAGCATAAATATAACCTACTCGCAACCTATGGAGAAGGGCAAGGGGGATTATTATTAGCAGGGCATACGGATACAGTGCCTTTTGACGAGGGACGTTGGACATTTGATCCGTTTAAGCTCACTGAAAAAGACGGTAAATTTTATGGTTTAGGCACCGCTGATATGAAAGGCTTTTTTGCTTTTGTGTTAGATGCGATTGCTCAAATTGATCTGACCAAATTAACTAAGCCATTACGTATTCTTGCCACCGCTGATGAAGAAACCACCATGCTGGGCGCGAGAACCTTTATTCAACATACACATATTCGCCCCGACTGTGCCATTATTGGAGAACCTACTTCGTTACGTCCAGTTCGCGCCCACAAAGGACATATTGGTAAAGGGTTACAAATTATTGGTAAATCAGGACATTCTAGCGATCCTGCCAAAGGCATTAACGCCATTGAATTAATGCACCAAGCCACGGGGTATTTAATGCAAATGCGAAATGAGCTGAAAGAAAAATATCATCATGCGGAGTTTGCCATTCCTTATCCCACCATGAACTTTGGCTCGATTCACGGTGGCGATGCCGTCAATCGGATTTGTGCCTGCTGTGAATTACAATTTGATATTCGCCCGTTACCCAATATGCAGTTAGCTGATTTAGAAGATATGTTACGTGACAAACTTGCTCCCATGTTTGAACAATATGGTGATCGATTAACCTTACGTCATTTACACGAGCCAATTCCGGGTTATGAATGTGAACATTCTGCCCAAGTAGTACAGGTGGTAGAAAAATTGTTGAGAGAAAAATGTGAAGTGGTAAACTATTGTACCGAAGCTCCATTTATTCAACAACTTTGCCCAACTTTGGTGTTAGGTCCGGGTTCTATTGAGCAAGCACATCAGCCCGATGAATTTTTAGCAACGGAATTTATTCAACCGACTCGAGAATTGTTAGTGAAGCTGATTGATTGTTTCTGTTAAAAATGATAGATTGGAAAAGGTTTAACAAAACAACGATAAAATTGAATACTATTTAAATATGAAAATTATTTATTAAATTTATTATTAGATATTGTTGTTATATTTAAATTAATTCGTTATGTTCTCTATGCAAGCAGATTGAAAGAATTTACTCACTATAAATTATACTTGGAAGGAAGTTTCTTATGTCAAAAACACAAGCCATTGCTAACGTATTTAAACTTATCGAAGAAAACGATATCAAATTTGTTCTTCTTCGTTTTACCAATATTAAAGGAAAAGAACATGGTGTATCACTGCCAGCTAGTGTCATTGATGAAGATTTCTTTGAAGAAGGTAAAATGTTTGACGGTTCTTCAGTAGAAGGTTGGCGAGCGATTAATAAAGCGGATATGCTATTAATGCCAATTCCAGAAAGTGCGGTGGTGGATCCATTTGCACAAATCCCAACCCTATCTATTCGTTGTAGTATTTATGATCCGAACACTATGCAAAGCTACGATCGTGACCCACGTTCTATTGCCTTGCGTGCAGAACAATATATGCGTTCCACTGGCGTGGCAGATCATGTCATGTTTGGACCTGAACCTGAATTTTTCTTATTTGATGATGTACGTTTCTCCACTGAGCCAAATAAAGTGTCTTACGCCATTGATGATGAAGAAGCCATGTGGAACACCGATCGCAAATATAAAGAGCAAGGCAACAATGCTTATCGTCCATTGAAAAAAGGCGGTTACTGTGCAGTTGCTCCGATTGATAGCGGACATGATATTCGTTCTGAAATGTGTTTATTGTTAGAAGAAATGGGCTTAGTGATTGAAGCTCATCACCATGAAGTAGCGACCGCAGGTCAAAATGAAATTGCAACTAAATTTAACAGCTTAACCTTAAAAGCGGACGAAACTCAAATCTATAAATATATCGTGCAAAACGTGGCATTAGAACATGGCAAAACCGCTTGCTTTATGCCAAAACCATTTGCTGGTGATAATGGTTCAGGTATGCACTGTAATATGTCTTTAAGTAAAGACGGCAAAAACGTATTTATGGGAGATAAATATGCGGGTCTTTCCGAAACGGCACTTTACTATATTGGCGGCGTGATTAAACATGCGAAAGCCTTAAACGCATTCACTAACCCAACCACTAACTCATACAAACGCTTAGTACCAGGTTTTGAAGCTCCAGTATTATTAGCTTATTCTGCAAGTAACCGCTCTGCATCTATCCGTATTCCAGCCGTTACTAGCCCGAAAGCGACACGTGTAGAAGCTCGTTTCCCAGATCCAATGGCGAACCCGTATTTGTGTTTCTCAGCCTTATTAATGGCAGGTCTGGACGGTATTATCAATAAAATCCACCCAGGTGATGCAATGGATAAAAACCTTTACGATTTACCACCAGAAGAACTAAAAGAAATTCCAGCGGTATCTAGTTCCTTAGGTGAAGCATTGGATAATTTGGAAAAAGACTATGAATTCTTAACCCACGGTGGCGTATTCACTAAAGACTTTATTGATACCTTTATCGGCATGAAACGTAAAGAAGTAGAGCGTTTGAACATGACCCCACATCCAGTGGAATTTGAAATGTATTATGCTTAATGTTTGATTAAGTGGAAAAAAACAGGATTAGAGATAATCCTGTTTTTTTTTTTTTTTGTGTTGTTATACTGACGAAAGAAAAAGTGCGGTGAAAAATATTTGATATTTTTTCACCGCACTTTGAATCTAACGATTTAAATTACACATCTAAATACTCTAAAATCCCTTGAGCGGCATCACGTCCTTCGGCAATAGCTGTCACCACTAAATCTGAGCCACGGGTAACATCACCACCAGCAAAGATTTTTGGATTGGCGGTTTGTTGTTTCAATTCGCCGTTGGATTTAATGCGACCACGATTATCCACTTCCATGCCGACTGCGTCTAACCACGGCATCGCATGTGGAGCAAAACCGAATGCTACAATCACTGCATCGCAAGAGATGATTTCTTCGCTATTCGGAATAATTTCCGCACGCTGGCGACCGTTGCTATCTGTGGCACCTAGTTTGGTTCTGACAATTTTAATCCCTGTCACTTTACCTGATGTGTCCGTTTCAATGGCAACAGGATCGGCTTCGATTTCTACCGGTTGAGCGTTAAATTCAAAATCGACACCCTCTTCTTTAGCGTTATGATATTCTTTTTTCGAACCAGGCATATTGGCAGCGTCACGGCGATAAACACAAGTTACTTCCACCGCACCTTGTCGAACCGAAGTACGCACGCAGTCCATAGCAGTATCACCGCCACCCAGTACCACCACACGTTTACCCTGCATATTAACAAAATCAGGGGCATCAAAGCCGAGTAAATGTTGCGTATTGCCGATTAGAAATGGTAAGGCAGAATAAACGCCAGTGGCATTTTCATTGGGGATATCTGCTTTCATGCCTTGATAGGTGCCGACACCTAAGAACACTGCATCATACTGTGCGACCAGTTCGTCTAGTGTGATATCTTTGCCAATTTCTACCCCTAAGTGGAATTTTACGCCTAATTCGGTAAATAGCTCACGGCGACGTGTCATCACACTTTTTTCTAGTTTAAATGCTGGAATACCAAAGGTGAGCAAACCACCGATTTCTGGCTGGCGTTCGTAAATACTGACTTCTACACCATTACGAAGTAATACATCGGCACAACCTAAGCCAGCAGGTCCAGCACCGATAATAGCCACTTTTTTACCCGTTGGAACGGCATTAATAGTTGGTTTCCAGCCCATTGCAAAGGCTTTTTCAGTGATATATTTTTCCACATTACCAATGGTGACAGCGCCAAATCCGTCATTTAAGGTACATGACCCCTCGCATAAGCGATCTTGTGGACAAACGCGACCACAGACTTCTGGCAAACTGTTGGTGGAATGGGCTAATTCTGCCGCTTCAATAATACGTCCCTCATGGGCTAAACGTAGCCAGTTCGGAATATTATTATGTAACGGACATTTGTTTTGACAATAAGGATTGCCACACTCCAAACAGCGATCCGCTTGAGATTGTGCCTGTGTATCGCTAAATACATTGTAAATTTCCACAAACTCGGTTTTTCTTACGTTAAGTGGAATTTTCGGTGGATCCACACGTTGCAAGTCGATAAATTGATAGACGTTTCCACGACCCATAGTTTATTCCTTCAAATCTTTAAAAACTTTTTCTTTTTCCACCGCACTTTGGCTTAAATAAAGTGCGGTGAAAATCCCACAAATTTTTATTACTGAGCTAACGCACCTAATTCATTCACGGTACGGCGTTTATGCCCTAATAACCCATTGACATCATTGGCTTTTGGTTTAATTAACACAAATTGCGAAACATATTGTTCCCAGTTAGCCAAAATACGTTCACCGATACCACTATGGGTTAATTCTACGTGGCGAGAAATTAAGCCACGTAAATGCTCTTGATGAGTTGGTAAATCCACAATGCTTAACCCCTCTACGAGTTCTGGGTTAATGCGTTGTTTAAAGCCACCGTCAGTGTCTAATACATAAGCAAATCCACCGGTCATGCCAGCACCAAAGTTAATCCCCGTTTTGCCTAACACGGTGACGATACCGCCAGTCATATATTCACAACCGTTATCGCCGATACCCTCAACCACTGCAGATGCACCAGAGTTACGCACCGCAAAACGTTCGCCAGCACGTCCTGATGCAAATAATTCACCGCCAGTGGCACCATATAAACAAGTGTTGCCCGCAATGGTGGCATCTTCCGCCTTGAATGAAACACCTGCGTGCGGTTTGATCACAATACGACCACCAGCCATACCTTTACCCACGTAGTCGTTAGTATCACCTGTTAAGGTCAAATTTACACCACCTGCCAGCCATACCCCTAAACTTTGTCCAGCGGTACCAGTTAAATTAATATTAAATTCTTGCAATGGATTACCACGATTGCCGTAACGTGCTGCCAAAATACCAGAAAGCGTTGCTCCAATAGAACGATCTAGGTTGCTCACGTCAAAATTCATTTCACTATTCAAGCCACTTTCTAACGCCTCTTGCGCTTGTTCTACAATCGCTTTGTTTAACAAACCTTTGTCAAATGGTGGATTGTGTTGCGTACAATATCTTGCACTGCCAGCTGGCACTTGTGGCGAATAGAGTAATTTAGTTAAATCTAAACCACGTTGTTTACCCGTATGACCATCAATAATTTCCAATAAATCGGTGCGACCGATTAAGTCGGTGAGTTTTTCTACGCCTAATTGGGCTAAAATCTCACGCACATCTTGTGCAATAAATTTAAAGTAATTCATGGCTTTTTCTGGCAAGCCAGTATAATGTTTACTGCGTAAGGTTTCGTCTTGGGTCGCAATACCTGTGGCACAGTTATTTAAGTGACAAATACGCAAGTATTTACAGCCTAATGCCACCATTGGACCTGTACCGAAACCAAAACTTTCTGCCCCTAAAATGGCGGCTTTGACAATATCTAAACCAGTTTTTAAACCACCATCCACTTGCAACCGCACTTTATGACGCAAATTATTTTCCACTAACGCCTGTTGTGCTTCGGCTAAACCTAATTCCCACGGTGAACCTGCGTATTTCACGCTGGATAATGGACTTGCCCCAGTACCGCCGTCATAACCTGCAATGGTGATCAGATCGGCATAGGCTTTGGCGACGCCAGTGGCAATCGTACCCACACCTGGTAAAGACACTAATTTCACCGAAATTAACGCTTTCGGGTTAATTTGTTTGAGATCGAAAATTAATTGAGCTAAATCTTCAATGGAATAAATATCATGGTGCGGTGGTGGTGAAATCAAGGTTGACCCCGGCACCGCATAGCGTAATTGTGCAATATAAGGGGTCACTTTATCTCCTGGTAATTGACCGCCCTCACCGGGTTTTGCTCCTTGTGCGACTTTAATTTGAATCACTTCCGCACTCATTAAATAAGCAGGCGTTACCCCAAAGCGACCAGAGGCGACCTGTTTGATTTTAGATACTTTTTCCGTGCCATAGCGTTTCGGATCTTCACCGCCCTCACCTGAATTTGAATAACCGCCTAAACGGTTCATTGCAGTGGCTAAGGCTTCGTGTGCTTCTGGACTTAATGCACCGATAGACATGGCGGCACTGTCAAAGCGTTTATATAGATTTTCCGCTGGTTCAACTTGTGCGACATCAATCGCATTATTGGGGTCTGTTTTGAGCTTTAACATATCACGAATGGTCGCCACAGGACGATGATTCACGGCATCACGATAGGCTTTGTATTGCTCATAATCACCGCTATTGACGGCTTTTTGCAAGTTCATCACCACATCTGGGTTATAGGCGTGATATTCCCCTTGCGGTTTGAATTTCAAAAATCCGCCCATATCCAAATCTTGACTTGGTCGCCATGCCCGTTTGCGTAATTGACTAAGTTGCTGGTCAAAATCCACAAAGCTGGCACCCTCAATACGGCTAGTAATGCCAGGGAAACAAAGATCAGTAATTTCTGAACTCATGCCCACTAACTCAAATAATCTGGCACAACGATAAGATGAAATGGTGGAAATCCCCATTTTCGACATAATTTTGTACAAGCCTTTATCAATGCCATAACGGAAATTTGCCGTAACTTGACGTAAGGATTTTTTGATTGAACCTGTTTTCACCATTTGCCCTAAGGTTTCATAGGCAAGATACGGATAAATAGCAGTTGCCCCTAAACCAAGTAACACCGCAAAATGATGCGGACTGCGAGCTTCGGCGGTTTCGACTAAAATATTGGTATCACAACGTAAATTGGCAGACACTAATTGATTTTGTAATGCCCCTACTGACAAGGCAGTTGGAATCGGTTGATAGAATTTACTAATATTGCGATCGGACACGATTAATAAAACTGCACCATTTTGCACCGCACTTTTAGCTTCTTTACACAGATTTTCAATGGCTTGTTTTAAGCTCATTTCATCGGGGTTATAGGTTGCGTCTAAAATTTGGTGTTTATAATATTGTTGTGGCAAATCCAAAATTTGTTGCATATCGGAATAGACCAAAATCGGTGATTTAAAACTGACTCGATGGCTCATTCCTTCCGCTTCAAAGAACACGCTCATTTCACGTCCAATACTCGTGTTTAAGGACATCACATGAGCTTCAC
Organism: Lonepinella sp. MS14434; assembly: GCF_042468235.1. Classification (GTDB taxonomy): domain Bacteria; phylum Pseudomonadota; class Gammaproteobacteria; order Enterobacterales; family Pasteurellaceae; genus Lonepinella. The sequence goes on from NZ_CP170386.1 coordinate 141,168, forward strand.
GTAATGGGTCAATCGGTGGGTTTGTTACCTGTGCAAAATATTGACGGAAATAATCAAAAATTACTCGTGGACGTTCAGATAGTACCGCAAATGGCGTATCATCACCCATTGAACCGACCGCTTCTTGCCCGTTCTCACCCAGTACACGAATGATATTCTCAATTTCTTCGTTATCGTATAAGAATTGTTTTTGATACACCAATAACTCTTGCTCGCTTAACGTTGTCGCACCAATTTGGCTATCATCTACTTGATCAAATGGCACTAAGCGTTTGACGTTTTTATCTAGCCATTGGCGATAAGGGTGTCTGGAGCGAACTTCATTATCAATTTCATCGGAATGCACTAAACGCCCTTTTTTGGTATCAATCACTAATAATTGCCCCGGTCCAACCCGTCCTTTTTCTACCACTTCATCAGGTGCATAATCCCAAATACCGATTTCTGATGCGATAGTAATTAAGCGATCTTCGGTGATCACATAACGAGCTGGGCGTAAACCATTACGATCTAGGTTACAAGCGGCATAACGACCGTCAGACAGCACAATTCCAGCAGGACCGTCCCAAGGTTCCATGTGTATAGAATTAAAATCATAAAAAGCTCGCAGATTATCGTCCATGTCAGGGTTATGTTGCCACGCAGGTGGTACTAATAAACGCATGGCTCGGAATAAATCCATACCGCCACACACAAACAGCTCCAGCATATTATCCAATGAGCTAGAATCCGAACCACTTTCATTCACGAATGGTGCAGCAGTTTGTAAATCTGGAATTAACGGCGTGCGATATTTATAACCCCTTGCTCTCGCCCAAGCTCGGTTGCCTGAAATGGTATTAATCTCACCATTATGGGCTAAATAGCGGAATGGTTGAGCTAATTTCCAACGGGGTTGGGTATTGGTGGAAAAACGTTGGTGGAATAAACAAATCGCAGATTGCATGCGTAGATCGGCTAAATCTGTATAGAATTTCGGCAAATCTTTCGGCATACACAAACCTTTATAAATCACAGTTTGATTAGAAAAACTACAAATATAAAAATCATCATGGCTGATACGTTTTTCAATACGACGACGAGCCACAAACAAACGGCGTTGTAAGTCTTGATTTCGCCAACCGCTCGGTGCATTAATAAACACCTGTTTGATCGCTGGCATATCTGCAAGAGCGATTGAGCCTAAAACCGATGGATTGGTTGGCACATCACGCCAATAGGCAATGCCTAAGGTTTCTTCGGTCAGTTCTTGATTAATAATCTCAATAAATTCGGCTATTAATTTCTCATCTTGCGGTAAAAAAATCTGACCCACCGCAAAATTTTTAGCTAAGGAAAAGCCATTCTCATCGGCGATATGGCGAAAAAAGGTTTCTGGCATTTGAATAGATAAACCGCAACCATCGCCAGTTTTACCGTCTGATAAAATCGCTCCACGATGTTGCATCCGAGATAAGCCTAAAATGGCATTACGTACGACTTTGTGGCTCTGCACACCGTCAATATTGGCGATCAGCCCAAAACCGCAGTTTTCACGCACTTCACTGCGATCATATAGCGTTGTCATAAGTTGTCTTCCTGCAAATAGAGTAAAAGTAAAATCGTTTTAGTAAACAAAGCACGAAAATTTTATATTTTTTCACCGCACTTTGTTATTTCGTTATATAGGTAAAATCATCTTAGATTGAATAATGGTTTGTGTAAATATATCGAATATTATATTTATATAAATGCCATAATAATTAAATAAAACATAAATAAATATCGTTTATTTTATATCTTATCTAATATTGGTTTGATGAATAATTTTATCTATATAATTTGATGATTATTTAAGGCTTATTTTAAACAAAAATAGCCTATTTTGTAATTTATTTAGAAAAAATATAATTTTTATGGTTATTTGTTAGATATAAATAATTTTCATTTAATGGTATTAAGATATCTTTTGAGAGGATAGAAAAAAGCATTGCATTTTGAATTGTGTTTTTGCATAGTAGAACCCGAGCTGTTCAAACAGCGATTGCAAACAAACATATTACTCATATTAAAAAAGGAAACATATTATGTCTAACTCAGTATCATCATTAGAAGACTTTCTAGCTTACGTTGCACAGCGTGACGGTCATCAACCTGAATTTTTACAAGCAGTGCGTGAGGTATTTACCTCTATTTGGTCATTTATTGAAAAAAATCCAAAATACCGCTCACAAGCGTTATTAGAACGTTTAGTTGAACCTGAACGTGCATTCCAATTTCGTGTCGCATGGACAGATGACAAAGGTCAAACCCAAGTCAACCGTGCTTTCCGTGTTCAGTTCAATAGTGCGATTGGTCCATTTAAAGGCGGTATGCGTTTTCACCCATCAGTCAACTTATCTATCCTAAAATTCTTAGGTTTTGAACAAATCTTCAAAAATGCCTTAACCACCTTGCCAATGGGCGGGGCGAAAGGTGGTTCCGACTTCGATCCAAAAGGTAAATCTGATGCGGAAGTGATGCGTTTCTGCCAAGCATTAATTGCAGAATTATATCGTCATATTGGTCCAGATACTGACGTGCCAGCAGGCGACATTGGTGTAGGTGGTCGTGAAGTGGGCTATCTTGCAGGGTATATGAAAAAATTATCTAACCAAGCTGCTTGCGTATTCACGGGTCGTGGGCTTTCCTTTGGTGGGAGCTTAATTCGCCCTGAAGCCACAGGTTACGGCTTAGTTTATTTTGCACAAGCCATGTTAGCGGAAAAAGGTCAATCTTTCCAAGGTAAAACTGTTTCTGTTTCAGGTTCAGGTAATGTTGCACAATATGCGATTGAAAAAGCGTTACAACTTGGTGCAAAAGTGGTTACCTGTTCAGATTCATCGGGCTATGTTTATGATAAAGACGGTTTCACCGCAGAAAAATTAGCTGCCTTAATCGAAATTAAAGAAGTGAAACGTGGTCGTGTGAAAGATTATGCGGAACAATTCGGCTTAGAATATCATGCAGGTCAACGTCCTTGGGGAGTAAAAGTCGATATTGCATTGCCTTGTGCAACCCAAAATGAAATTGAATTAGCTGATGCACAAAAACTCATTGCCAATGGCGTACAATTAGTCGCTGAGGGGGCTAATATGCCAACTACCATTGAAGCGACCGATGCGTTTTTAGCGGCGGATGTATTATTTGGACCAGGTAAAGCTGCCAATGCAGGTGGGGTAGCGACATCTGGTTTAGAAATGGCACAAGGTTCACAACGTTTATACTGGAGTCGTGAAGAAGTCGATGCCAAATTACACAGCATTATGTTAGATATTCATGCCAACTGTAAAAAATATGGTTCAGGTGAGGGCAAAAATATTAACTATGTAGTGGGTGCAAACGTGGCTGGTTTTGTTAAAGTCGCTGATGCCATGTTGGCACAAGGTGTCTATTAATTCTTTACTGCTTTGACTAAAATAGAATAAGGCGAATCGAACGGATTCGCCTTATTTGTTTTATGGTCTTTGAGCGTATCTGGTTTGATACTGCTTTATTTTTCCCAACAAAAACAGTATGCTATTAAACTAATTTTTGATTAAAGAAGTATCAATATGTTAAACCAACAAATCTCTCAAATTATCGCTGATGAACTCAATGTTCGTCCGCAACAAATTCTGGCTGCGATTCAGTTAGTGGATGATGGCAATACCATTCCTTTTATTGCTCGCTATCGTAAAGAAGTCACAGGTGGCTTAGACGATACCCAGTTACGCCATTTTGAAACCCGTTTAATTTATTTGCGTGAATTGGAAGATCGCCGTCAGACGATTCTGAAATCCATTGAAGAACAAGGCAAACTCACCGCTGAACTACAACAAAAAATTCAACAAACCCAAAGCAAAACCGAACTCGAAGATCTCTATCTCCCTTACAAACCGAAACGCCGCACTAAAGGACAAATTGCCATTGAAGCAGGTCTTGAGCCGTTGGCGGATTTATTATGGTTGCAACCTACTCACGATCCCGATAGCACAGCAGAAACCTTTGTGAATGCTGAAAAAGGTGTGGCGGATAGTAAAGCGGCGTTAGACGGTGCGAAATATATTTTAATGGAACGCTTTGCCGAAGATGCACAATTATTGGCAAAAGTCCGTCAATATTTACAACAAAGTGCGGTGTTAATTTCCAAAGTTTTTGAGGGAAAAGAAACGGACGGGGCGAAATTCCAAGATTATTTCGATCATCAAGAACCGTTAAAAAATGTACCCTCACACCGTGCATTAGCCATGTTGCGTGGACGTAATGAGGGTTTTCTGCAACTGAGCCTTAATGCCGATCCTGATGCAGTAGAAGGCAGTCGTTCAAGCTATTGTGAAGAAATTATTCGTGAGCATTTGGGTGTACGTTTTAATGCTCAACCTGCGGATAAATGGCGTGAGCAAGTGATTGCATGGACATGGAAAATTAAACTGGCGTTACATTTAGAAACGGAATTAATGGGGGCTTTACGTGAAAAAGCAGAACAGGAAGCGATTGATGTTTTTGCCCGAAATTTAACCGCACTTTTAATGGCAGCCCCTGCTGGAGCGAAAAATACCATGGGACTTGACCCAGGTTTACGCACGGGGGTGAAAGTCGCCGTGGTGGATAATACAGGAAAATTGCTCGATACCGCCACGATTTATCCACATACAGGGCAAACGGAAACCGCTTTGGTAACGTTGTTTAAATTGATTAAAACCCATAATGTCGAATTAATTGCGATTGGTAACGGGACGGCATCACGTGAAACAGAACGTTTTGCCAAGGAAGTGATTAAACAAATTCCGCAAAATACACCGCAGATTGTGGTCGTCAGTGAAGCTGGGGCATCGGTTTATTCTGCGTCTGAACTGGCGGCACAAGAATTTCCGAATTTAGATGTATCTTTACGTGGAGCGGTATCCATAGCTCGCCGTTTGCAAGATCCACTGGCGGAGCTAGTGAAAATTGAGCCAAAAGCCATTGGGGTGGGGCAATATCAACATGATGTGAATCAATCCCAACTGGCTCGTAAACTTGATGCGGTGGTAGAAGACTGTGTTAATGCTGTCGGGGTGGATTTAAATACGGCTTCATCTGCCTTATTGGCTCGTGTAGCTGGCATGAGTAAGACGCTTGCCCAAAATATCGTGGATTATCGTGATGAGAACGGACGTTTCAACAGTCGAACTGAATTGAAAAAAGTGCCACGCTTAGGACCAAAAGCCTTTGAACAATGTGCAGGTTTTATGCGAATTAATCAGGGCAAAAATCCCCTTGATGCGTCTGGGGTTCACCCCGAGGCCTATGCAGTGGTGGAAAAAATTTTACAAGCCACCGAACAATCCATTCAAGATTTAATGGGCAATGCTTCTGCTATTCGTCAGCTTGAAGCAAAACAATTCACCGATGAACAATTTGGTTTACCAACGGTAATGGATATTTTTAAAGAGCTAGAAAAACCAGGACGCGATCCACGGGGTGAATTTAAAACGGCGACCTTTATGGACGGCGTGGAAGACATCACGGATTTGAAAGCAGGTATGATTTTAGAGGGAACCATTACTAACGTGACCAATTTCGGGGCATTTGTGGATATTGGCGTGCATCAAGACGGCTTAGTACATATTTCATCGCTGGCGGATAAATTTGTTGAAGATCCCCATCAAGTGGTGAAAACAGGCGATGTGGTGAAAGTCAAAGTGCTTGAAGTCGATGTAGCTCGCAAACGGATTGCCTTAACCATGCGATTAGAGGAAAGTGCGGTGAAAAAAGAGCAAAAATTTGACCGCAGTTCTGAACGAAATTCATCGCCCAAAGGTTGTCATGAACGGCATAATCAATCTTTCACCAATAATGCCTTTGCTGATGCGTTAAAAGGTTGGAAAAAATAATTTTTATTTAAGGATTCTATATGAGTATTTACGCTTATATATGCTTTTTATTTGGCATTTCCATTTTATTGGCTTTTGTTACCCATAAGATCAGCGATAAAGTGCAATCGACCATAGCCATTACCGCATCAGCGATGGTGGGATCGTTAATTTTATTGATATTAGGCTTTTTCGGTTGGCTCAACTTAGATGAAATTGCTATTCATATTATGGAAGAATTAGATTTTAAAAATTTCCTACTGAATGGCATGCTAGGCTTTCTGTTATTTGCAGGTTCATTAGGCATTAAATTGCCGTTAATGAAAGATCAACGCTGGGAAATCGCCACCTTTACTTTATTTTCCACACTTTGTTCAACCTTAATGATCGGGGCATTGATTTATTATGCCACCGCATTTTTTGGCTGGCATATTGATTTTATTTATTGCGTGGTTTTCGGGGCATTAATTTCGCCAACTGACCCAATAGCCGTATTGGCGATCATTAAAAACTTACGTGCACCCAAACGCTTATCCATGCAAGTGGAGGGGGAATCCTTATTCAATGATGGGGTAGGCTTGGTGATTTTTACTACCGTATTTGCGGTTGCCTTTGGCGGACAAGAAGCCAGTGCATCAGGGATTGCCATGTTATTCTTACAGGAAGCTGTTGGTGGTATTTTATTTGGTCTGATCACGGGATTAGTTTCTCATTATTTAATTTCTGCTACAGATGATGGTAGCTTGGAAATCTTAATTACCTTAACTATCCCAACTACTGGCTTTATGGTGGCAAATTATATGCACGTTTCTGGGGCGTTAGCCATGGTGACATCAGGCATTATGATTGGCAACTGGACACGCCGCCAAGGTTTTTCTGAACAAAGCCAACGTTATTTAGATCATTTTTGGGAAATGATCGACCATTCGCTGAATTCCTTATTATTTTTATTAATTGGTTTAGCATTATTATTAGTTGACTTCACTTTGGCGAGTTCAATTATGATGTTAATTGCGATTCCTGTTTGTTTAATTTCACGTTATATCAGTGTTTGGCTGCCATTTAAGGTGATGCGACGTTTCCGTCAATATAATCCTTACACAGTGCGAATTCTCACTTGGGGCGGTTTGCGAGGTGGTTTGGCATTAGCCATGGCATTAAGTATTCCAAGCCATGTAGCCTTGATGATAGGCGATGATGTCGTAGTCGATGTGCGTGATTTAATCCTATTGATGACCTATGCGGTGGTGATGTTTTCAATTTTAGTACAGGGTGTGACTATTGAGAAAATGATTGTGCAAGCAAAATTAGTCGATCCAAAACGCCAAGCCTATCTGAAATTAGGTGCAGGGGAAGATTATACGCCTGATGTGTAGTCCCCCTGTAAACTCGTCATAAATATCAATCCATGCTTGTGCCAAATTTTATTTGGCACATTTTATTTTTCTCTTTCTCATTGTTTTTCTGGCAAAAAATAGGGTAAAGAGTATTTTTTACTATTATATCGAAAAAATTTGTAAGGTTTCTGTTACTCGTTCGACTAATGCTAATGAAAGGATAGTGAATGTGTTCTTTCGCTAACAATTTATCTTAATCAAAGGAGAATTCTATGAAATCTTTAAACATTTTAAAAACCTTAAGTGCAGTATCATTACTTTCTATTTTTGCCGTGAACGCAAATGCAGCTGATATGAAAAAAGATCAGATGAGCAAAGAGCAGATGCACTCAGAAACGATGAAATCTGATGAAATGAAAAAAGGAGACATGCACTCAGACATGATGAAATCTGATGAAATGAAAAAAGGAGACATGAAATCGGGCATGATGAAATCTGATGAAATGAAAAAAGGAGACATGAAATCGGGCATGATGAAATCCGAAGAGATGAAAAAAGGTGATATGAAATCAGATATGATGATGAAATCCGAAGAGATGAAAAAAGACAAAATGTAATGAGAATAAAAAGCCCCATTAAGATAATGGGGCGGAAGGATCAAATGAGAAAAAACATTAGCTCGGAGAATTAGAATAAAATTCTCACACCCGTAAGTACTCTGTGGTTTTTAAGAAGTTCTTTACCATCTTGTTTAACCTTACCTGTACCACCTTCAACATATACAGCTACAAATTTGTTAAATCTATGGTCAGCACCAACCATCCAGCCATTCATTTTCACATCCGCGATTCTTGAATCAGCTTTTTCGCCTTTTCCGAAGTAATATTCACCATAAACTGCATTTTGTGGTGTTACATCAACTTTTAAACCTACTAAGAAACGGTTATTTTTATGGAATGGACCGCCACTATTTGCAATTTTTTGGAAACCGATATTTGCTGATTCATAACCTTTGGTTGCTTTACCATAGGCCCAGTCAAAGCCTAAATGAACTTTTTGATAAGTGATATCAAAACCAACACCAGCACGTTGTAATTTATATTCATGTACTTTAGTACCATCCGTAGATTGTGTTACTTCTGTATAACCAGAACCGAAACGTACTGCTACATCATCAGCTAATTTTCCATCATAGAATAAACCTACACCATAACCTTGACCTTCATTCCAAGCTGTTGTACCACTAGATGTACCGTTATCTTTTTTGGAATTACCAAAATAGTAATCTGCTGCTACACGTACGCCACTGAATGGAACGGACATGAATGTAGCTGCTTTTTTGTGCCCATCAAAGAACACGTTACCACCCCATTCATAGGTGTAGTTTGCTTTAGGAATGTGGTCACCTAAATGTAATTGGCTACCAAAAGTTAAAGTACCAACATCTTTATGAATAAATCCACCATATAAACGGTGAGTACGGAAGTTTCCGCCAATCTCATTATCATTGGAGAAACGTAATTCCACACCACCGTATGCAGAAATACGATCTGTTAAATCTTGATAAGCACGTACACGTAAACGAGAACCCACATCACGTAAATCAGTACGTTGATTTTTAATATTTTGTAACTCAAAATGTACACGTCCATCAATGTCAATTTTTGTGCCATCTTTTTGGTAAACCACAGTTGCATTGGCGGCACTTGAAGCTAAGGCGGCAACAGCTAGAGCGATAAGTGTTTTTTTCATAATAATGTTTCCTTATTTTGGTTAAGTAACAAATCGATCATTTCGACCAGAATTTAGCAAATTACTTTGCTGTTTGAAGTTTTACTTCTTGGTGCGAAATTTAAATGAATTATTTTTTCTTGTCAATATCATTGATTTTTCATGAGAAAATGTAATTTATATATAAATCAACGAGTTATGCTAAATCATAGTCATCTTAAAAATGAGATCTAGATCACAAAATTGAAAGAAAGTTTTTATTTTTTTATTTTTAATAATGTCATAAACTATTGATTATTAAGGAGATAATTATAAATCATTATTTTCTATTAAAGTGAATATTCAAAAATAAATACATTTAGGAAACTTTATTTCAAAAATGTGATCTAGATCACATTTTTAGTGGGAACTTTTTGAGAAATGACAAAGGGTTAGTCAAGATCCCCCACACTGGCGTATGGGGTTAAGCATGATAACGCCACGCTGTGGCTTGTGTTCGGAGATGAATAAGATGCGGAGCATCATCACTATGCTTAGCCCTGCACGTGAGTGCAGGGTGACAAGCCTTATTTTCCTTGCAACACCTGTTGCTCAATTTGTTGGGCTTTTTGCCAACTTGGAAGTTGATGTAAATCGGCAAGATAGCGATCAATATGCGTGAATTTACCTTGATATACCATTTTCATAAAGATTAGAGCAAATGCTAGGGCAAAATCGGCTCCCGTGAGTTTATCGCCCATAATATAGCGTTTATTGGCTAATTGACGGTTTACATAGTCATAAACTTTTTCTATTTCACTGTCTGCATAAGCTAAGGTGTTTTGTGGTGGAGTGGGTTCTCTCGCAGCAATAAATTTAAGTACTAATGGGATCATTGCGGTGCTTTCACTAAATTGTAGCCATTGTAAATATTCGGCATATTCAGGGCTATCTGTCGCTGGAGCAAGATGTGGGGCGTGATTTGCGATAATCCATTCCACCATAGCCACTGATTCAGTGATGACTTTTCCGTCAATTTCAAGTAACGGAGCTTTTCCTAACGGGTGAATATCTTTCAGTGCTTCTGGTGCGTGCATATTTTCTTGACGTTTATGCGAGATTAATTCATAAGGCAAGCCAATATGTTCCAATAACCAAGTCACTCGCATAGCACGAGAACGGTCGAGATAGTGTAGTTTGAGTTTCATGTTTGTTTCCTTTGAGTTCTATAACATTGCAATCAAATAAGTTTCTATCGTAAGATTATTAAATTTAGTTATCAACATTAACATTCTTATAGCCCCGATTAAACAGTGCAACCATTTCTGGGTGTGGATCAGGTTCAGCGTCTAATATCGCCATTGCTTTTTGCCATTGTTGAGCATTTAAACGAATTGTTTGATGTTTATTAATGACTTTAACGGCTCTTTCAAAAGCACTTTCTAATATTGTTGGTTTGTCTGATTGTGCTATTTGAGTTTTATGTTTACTGCATGGGTAATCAGTTTTCATCCAATTTTAAAACCTTTCTTAAATTTCTCATTGCCTCTTCATGCGTAATAGTTTTTTCTAACCCATTTTGCATTTTGTAGATTAAATCAAGTTCCATTTCAACATCTGCTAAGCTATGTAATGATTCTTTACCCATTTTCACCCTATTTAAAACAGCTTCTGCCAATATGATTTCTTGTAAATCATCATGTTTCTTTTTATGAAAGTATGTACTTCTTAATCCATCAATATGCTCATTAAGTTGGTCAGGGATATTTTGATGTATAGGATCTAAAATAAAGTCAACACCTTCTCTCCTTGCCAACTTTGCAGCGGGTACAAAATCAGAATCACCAGCAATAAGTACTATTTGATTAACTTGTTTTTTTAAAGCTAGTGTGGTTATATCAATACCTATTCGCATATCAACACCTTTCTGCCGAGTATTAATAATCACATCATTTTCTTGCAATGGAGATTTTGATAGATCACGTTTTCCTTTTAAAATAGCTTGTTCAATATCTGGTTTAATAATCCATTCTACGGTTTGAGATAAATCACCCAATCGCAATGCTAATTTTCTTTTTTTTAATAAACGTTGGTGTAGTTCGGTTCTGAATATGGCTTCATTTGATTTCGAGAAATCAACTGCCTTTTTGCTGATAGGATTGTGCATTTTCTTTTCCAATGGAGCACAATCGTAGAAAAAAATACGATAGAGTTCTTGTTTAACTTTTCTTTTGTCCGATAAATGTAACATAGCACAGCGAACAGCGAGATCTGCTATACGTTGTGCATTAAAATAGTTATTTGGTTCAAAATGCCTGATACGTTTAATAAAATAAGCACCATCAATTAAAATTGCCGTCGCCATTTTCTTTTCCTTATATAGAAAAAAACCCTAAGGTTCGGCATAATGTCTGGATAAGTGACAAAAGCGTACAACTAAGGGTCGGATTATTACTAAGTATAAATTTTTGTCTGTTAATGTCAAGCGGATATTAATAAAAAACCAACGACATCATCCTTGATATCGTTGGTTGATTAAAATTAAGAGGAAATCACACCGCACTTTTACACCAGTCGCATCTGGGAAACGCAAAAGTGCGGTCATTTTTTTGAAGATTTTTATTCTTCAACTACAAGTTTTTTGCCGTCATAGCTTACAGTACGAACTTCGGTTAATGCTTTACCGCCGTCTGTTTCACCACCGACAAATAACACTTTATTTTCATACGGTAAAGCTACACCATAAGCAATGTTGTGTGGATAATTACCGATAATTTTCCATGTACCGTGTTTTGCATCCAATGCGTAGAAGTCGCTATGATAGGTTTTTTTCAAGCCACCAGTACGGTGTGCATCGTTGATACCTTTAGCATAGTTTGCTCTTGCTCCCGGGAAGTTTGCACCACCTGTCACGATATAGTGACCATTGGTATAACCACCCATACCGCCTGCGATACCGTCTTGTTGTTCATAACCTTTCGGTGCTGGTAAGTTGCCAAGTTTTTTCCAGTCTTTTACGCCGTCTTTAGTGATAGTACCTTGTGCGGTGCCGTCAGTACGAAGACCTGCTTTGATTTCACCGTTGACCACTAACAATTTGCCATTGTTAATACCCACTGACGCACCTGCACGGCCTGAATATGGGAAGTAACCTTCGTTACGCCATGTGTTAGTCGCAGGTTCATAACTGACGATTTCTGATGAGAAGAAGAAATCTTGTGCGCGTAAGTTGAAGTACGCATCAAAGACCGGTTTAGTAGCAGCGGCGATTTTCTCTTTATCCGCTTCTTTGTCTAAACCAGCGGAGACTTTTTTCACGTCTTGGAATAAGCCGTTCCAGATTTCTTGGTTGATACCGCCCACGAAATAGACTTTGCCGTTATTTGTTACACCACTTGCACCCACAGCAGCACGAGGTGAACGTGTGTCTAATTTAGTCCAAGTATTGGTGGCTGGATCATAAGAATAGGCATCGTTGATCACTTGGTTGTCGGCTACATCGTTATTTTGGAAACCACCGAAAACATAAAGTTTGCCATCAATGCCAGCAGCAACAGGTTGGTTACGAGCACCACCCGGGAATGCAGCTAATTCTTGCCATTTTGCATCTTTCTCTTTTAAGTTAAGAGAATAGAATTTGTCACCACCTGAACCTAAGCCCACATAAACGGTATCGCCAATTAAGGCACCGGCACCGCTTTTAATCCCAACCGGTAAATCAGGATACTGTGCTGCTTGAGTGGTGAATGCTGTTAAACCTAATACTGATACAGCTAATAAAGATTTAGTAAATTTCATAATAGAACTCCTTAATGTGTATGTAAATGTTAGCCATTTGGCATTAATAAATTTGGAATAAAGGTAATGATTTCAGGGAATATGGTAATTAAAATCAGTGTGATAAAGATTGGTACCAAGAATGGTAACACCCCTTTGGTCACAGTTGATACCGACATATTACCTACGCGAGCCACCACGAACAACGCCATGCCCATTGGTGGGGTTAAGATACCGATCATCATGTTCAATAAGGTCATGACCCCAAAGAAGATTAAGTCGATACCAAAATGTTGTGCAATTGGAATCAGCATTGGCAACACTAAGAATTGCAACGCTAATGCATCGATAAACATACCCAAGAATAACAATAGTAAGTTAATCATCACAAGCACTGTCAATGGAGAATCTGCTACCGCCATAAACATTTCTGCTAAACGCATTGCCACTTGTTCACGTGCGATCATGTCACCGAAGAAAGTTACGGTCATCACCATTAATACGGTTACACCAGTGATTGCTACCGCTTCAACACAGCTGCTGAATAATAATTTCAAGGTTAATTCTTTATATACAAAACGGCTAACAATGATGGAGTATGCCACAGCCACTACGGCGGCTTCAGTTGGGGTAAACATACCAGAGAAGATACCACCAATGATGATAATCGGGGTTAAAATTGCCCAGATACTGGATTTAAAGGAGGCACAAAGTTCTGGCATAGTGGCTTTTGGTGTTCTTGGATAACCCCGTTTTTTACACACGAAGTAGTTCATGGTCATTAACGCAATGGTGATCAATACGCCCGGTACAAAGCCCGCCACGAACAATTTGGCAATGGATTGGTTGGCGATAACACCGTAAATAATCATGGAAATACTTGGAGGAACGAGTGGTCCAATAATACAAGAGGCTGCCGTGATACCACCACTAATATCATCATCATAGCCTGCATCACGCATAGCTTTAATTTCTAATTGACCTAAACCGCCTGCATCGGCAATGGCTGAACCTGACATACCAGAGAACAGTAAACTTGCCCCGATATTGACATGTCCCATACCACCAGTGTAATGACCTAATAAGGCTTTGGCGAAGCTAAAGATTCGTTCTGTGATACCACCACCGTTCATTAAGATACCGGTTAAAATAAAGAATGGCACACTTAATAATGAGAAACTATTTAGGCTATCCACCAATTTATTAGCGGCACTGTTGACAATATTCCAGCGTGTCATGGAGAAATAGAGTAAGGTAGCGATAAATAATGACCAACCTACCGGCGTGCCTAAGAACATAATCACTAGCCAAACTAAAAGCACCACATAAACAGCATTGTCGCCGAGTTTGACATATTGCGAAATACGAAGCACTTTGAACACATCAGGGGCGAAGAATAAAAGAGCTAATAAAATCACCGCACCTATGGCAAATACCGTGGCGGATAAATAGGAAGTTTGATTGGTAAAGTTTTCAGTTTGCGCTTGTAAGAAACGGATTAGCACGAGTAAGGAAATAAAGGCTTGAGCCGCATATAGCCATTTATCACTGATTTCTAATGCCACCAATTCAAAGGATGCTCCAATCCAGACTTTAAAGCCTAAATGGATAAAAATAATGATAGAGGCAAAAATCAGCAATTGCACAAAAGTATTGACGGCTCTTTTTACTTTTGGCGGCATGAGATTAGTGATAAAGTCGAGATAGATATGTTGTTGGCTACGCACCGCCATACTGATCCCGAACATACTGACATAAATAAACAGCAATCTTGCCAATTCTTCTGACCAAATTAATGGTGAATTAAAGATTTGACGTGCGATGACTTGAGTCATAAGAATTAGGAAGATAACGAACAATAGCGTTCCACCAACCCATTCTTCTATTTTGTTAAAAAATTTCATAACTACTCCGATACGCCGAGTAAAATACGGAAATTCAGATAAGATGCCTCACTCCCACCAGAGGAAAATGAGAGCAAGGCGAGATTATTTAATTATTTAATTTTTGAAAATTCATCAAATGCTTCTTGACCTAAAGCACCGTTCTTTTTCAAGTATTCATCATAGTAAGGTTTTAATGCAGCTCTGAATGGTGCAACATCTGGTTTAGTCACAGTGACCCCTTTGCTTTCAAAGAACGCAATGGCATCGGCTTCACCGTCGTGGAATAATTTGCTGTGATATTCCGCTGCTGCTTCTGCTGCATCTTTCACCACTTTTTGTAAATCTTCTGGTAAATCCGCAAGTGTTTCATTACTGATTAAGTAAAGTTGGTCATTTAAAATGTGGTTAGTTAACGCCAAATATTTTTGTACTTCATAGAATTTTTGGTCACGAATAGTTGGTAATGGGTTTTCTTGACCATCTACAGAGTTAGTTTGTAAGGCAAGATACACTTCAGAGAATGCCATCGGCGTAGGAGCTGCACCCACATATTTTGCAAAAGCAAGATTGGTTGCCGCATTTGGTACACGAAGTTTCAAGCCTTTCATATCCTCAATAGAATTGATTGGACGGTTAGAGGTGGTTTGACGTGTACCGTTATAGGCCACAGATAATAAGGTCATGCCTTGTTCATCATGCACTTTGGCTAACAATTTTTTACCAAAATTTGTGTCAAGTAAGGCTTTTTTGCTAAATTCAATATTTGGTACCACATAAGGCAATGCAAATACTTCAGCTTCAGGGTAGAAAATTTGGAAACGAGCAGTCTCAGCGAAAGTGAAATCTAACGCACCATCTTTTAATTGTTTCATCATAGTGCGGTCATCACCTAATTGAGATGATGGGAAAAGTTTCACTTCGATTTTGCCTGCAGATTTTTCTTTCACTTCTTTAGCGAAAAATTCAGCTGCTTTATATTCGTTTTGGCTGGTACCTGCCACCATACCGAATTTTAAATCGTAATCCGCTGCCAATGCAGAACTTGCAAAAGCGGTTGCGGCAACGCCAGCACAAAATGTTGCTAAGAATAGTTTGTTGAATTTCATAATACGCTCCTGTTTAAAAGATTGTCGGAATTTCTAGGGTTGAGATTTAATTAAACCTATGCGGTTTTAATGTGGTTTGCATTTTGGATCAAAAAAATCAAAAAATAAATATATTTTTGAAGTTAAATTTCAAAAATGAGACATAGATCACAAAATTGAAAAATTATTTGAAAAATTCTGAATTTTTACTCCACTGTTGGGATTTTTTAGGCATATAATAAGTCTAATATGTGACCTTTAATTGAAGTTTAAAATTATTTTGATGTAAATTTGTACAAAGTATTTCAAAAGGTCTTGCCATTTTATTTGTTAGGGCGTAACCTAGCGGAAAAAATGAAGTATTAATTCGTAAAATAAAATTATATGGAGTATATATGTCAAAATTATCTCATTCCGACGTGCTTACTCAAATCACAAAAGGATTTATTTCTTCTTGCCAACCGGTTGATGACGGTCCTATGGATAAACCTGAAATTGTTGCTGCAATGGCACAAGCGTCTCAACATGGTGGTGCTGCCGGTTTGCGTATTGAGGGTGTGGAAAATTTAAAAGCCGCTCGTCCTTTTGTAACCATTCCGATTATTGGTATTAAAAAACGTGATTTACCGGATAGCCCTGTTCGCATCACCCCATTCTTGCAGGATATTGAAGATTTAGCTGCCGCGGGTGCGGATATTATTGCCGTAGATGGCACCAATCGTCCTCGTCCTGTAGATATAGAAAGTGCGGTGAAAAAAATCCACGAATGTGGCTGTTTAGCGATGGCAGACTGTTCTAATTTAGAAGAAGGTTTATATTGCCAAAAACTCGGTTTTGATATTGTGGGTAGCACTATGTCAGGTTATACCGGTGGTGAAATTCCAAAAGAACCTGATTATCAATTAGTCAAAGATTTAAAAGCTGCCGGTTGTTTTGTCATGGCGGAAGGTCGTTACAATACCCCGGAATTAGCCAAAACGGCTATTGAAATTGGTGCAGATGCAGTCACCGTAGGTTCTGCGTTAACCCGCTTAGAACATATTGTGAGTTGGTTTGCTAATGCGGTTAAATCTGCTAACTAATTGAAATAAAGAGAGTTTATATGCGTTGTTTAGCCCTAGATATTGGTGGTACTAAAATTGCGGCGGCGTTGGTGGAAAACAACCAAATCCAGCAACGTCAGCAAATTACCACGCCACAAGATGATGCTGCCAATGCTATGCATCAAGCCCTAGCCACATTAGTTCAGCAATATATTGGACAATTTGATTATGTGGCAGTTGCTTCTACCGGTATTATAAATAATGGAATTTTAACCGCGCTTAATCCGAAAAATTTAGGCGGATTAGCGGAATTTCCACTTAAAGACAGCATTGCTCGCCATACGGATAAACCGATTTTCTTATTAAATGATGTGCAAGCCGCGGCTTGTGCGGAATATCAACATGTAGATTCGAAAGAAGTACCTAACTTTGCCTTTATTGTAGTTTCGACCGGCGTCGGTGGGGGCATTATTTTAAATGGTGAATTGCAAACCGGACCAAATGGTGTAGTGGGACATATTGGACATAGCTTGGCGGATCCAAATGGTGAAATGTGCGGTTGTGGTCGTCGTGGTTGTGTGGAAGCGGTAGCGGCGGGACGAGCGATAGAGCGTGATGCTCAAAAGTGGGATACTCCTTGTACGCCGAAAGAAGTGTTTGCGTTATTTAGAAAAAATGATGAAAAAGCCACCGCACTTGTACACCGTTCTGCCAAAGCTATTGCAAATCTCGTAGCAGATTTAGTGATTTCCTTGGATATTCAACATGTTGTAATAGGGGGCAGTGTCGGGTTAGCAGAAGGTTATTTGCCTTTAGTGCAACAATATATGCACGCTATGCCACATTTCTATCATTGTAAATTAAGCACTGCAGAATATGCCGGAGATGCCGGGTTAATCGGTGCGGCATATTGGGGTGGAATCGTCTTAGCTAGGGCATAATTAAATGGGGAGATAACATGGTCAATAATTCTAATAAAGGCAGTAAGATTTTAGATACCATCGGAGCATTGCAAAGTAGTCTAACAAAAACTGAAAAACGCATTGCAGAACAAATTCTTACGATGCCTCAATTACTTGCACAATCTTCTTTATCTGAAATTGCAAAATCGTTAAATGTAGGTGAAGCCACGTTTATTCGTTTTTGCCGTACCCTTGGATTTAAAGGGTTCAGTGATTTTAAATTAGATTTTGCCATTGAGCTTGCAACCCAAAGTCAACAGCCTTCTGCGTTGTTAGACAGTAATATCACAGCCAAGGACAGTCCCAAATCCATTGCGACTAAATTACAAAATGTCATTGATAGAGTAGTGAGTGAAACCATTAATTTATTAGATTTTAATGAGTTAAATAAAGTAGTGAAAGAATTGCGTAACGCTAAACGCATTTATTTATTCGGTGTCGGTTCATCAGGTATTGTGGCAGATGGTGCTAAAAATAAGTTAATGCGTGTGGGTTTTCAGGTTGATGCTGAAACAAATAACCATTTTATGTATATGCAGGCTTCGTTGATGAAAAAAGGGGACGTGGTAATTGGTATCAGTCATTCCGGCTCTTCACCCGAAACGACCAAAGCACTTGAGATTGCTAAAGAGGCAGGTGCAGTCACGGTGGCAATTACCCATAATTTACGTTCCCCAATTACTAAAGTTTCTGATTATGTGCTTAATAACGGTAACCGCCAAGGTCAATTACAAGGCGACTCCGTTGGTACACAAATCACCCAATTATTCGTGCTTGATCTGATTTATGCATTGTTAGTTCAAGCCGAACAAGAAAAAGCAAAACAATCTAAACAAAAAACCGTTGCAGTTATTGAGCAACAACAGAACAAATAGGAGAAAATTTAATGAAAAACTTAAAAGGTATTTTCAGTGCATTATTAGTGTCTTTTAATGAAGACGGTTCCGTCAACGAAAAAGGCTTGCGTCAAATCATTCGTCATAACATTGATAAAATGAAAGTAGATGGCTTATATGTGGGTGGTTCTACTGGTGAAAACTTTATGCTTTCTACTGAAGAGAAAAAACAAATCTTCCGTATTGCTAAAGATGAAGCCAAAGATCAAGTCGCATTAATTGCTCAAGTCGGTAGCGTAAACTTAAAAGAAGCGGTGGAATTAGGTAAATATGCCACAGAATTAGGTTATGACAGCTTATCAGCAGTAACACCTTTCTATTACAAATTCAGCTTCCCAGAAATTAAGCATTATTATGAAACTATTATTGCTGAAACTGGTAATAATATGATTGTTTATTCTATTCCGTTCTTAACTGGCGTGAATATGGGGGTGGAACAATTCGGTGAACTTTACAAAAATCCTAAAGTGTTAGGTGTGAAATTTACTGCTGGCGACTTCTATTTATTAGAACGTTTAAGTAAAGCTTATCCAGAAAAATTAATTTGGGCTGGTTTTGATGAAATGATGGTACCTGCTGCATCTTTAGGTGTGCATGGTGCGATCGGTTCAACTTTCAACGTGAACGGTTTACGTGCAAGACAAATTTTTGAATTAACTCAATCAGGTAAAGTAAAAGAAGCATTGGAAATTCAACACGTTACTAATGATTTAATTGAAGGTATTTTGGCGAATGGTTTATACCTAACGATCAAAGAAATCTTGAAATTACAAGGTGTAGATGCGGGCTATTGTCGTGAACCAATGACAGCGAAAGCCACTGATGCACAATTAGTTCGTGCGAAAGAGTTGTATGAAACGTTTCTTAAATAAAAAATGATAAAAAATCACCGCACTTAAAAAAGTGCGGTGTAAAAAACAAATTATTTTAAGGAGCTAATATGCGTTTAATTCCATTAAAAAATGCTGAACAAGTAGCTAAATGGTCTGCACGTCATATTGTAGATCGAATTAATCAGTTTCAACCAACAGAAGATCATCCTTTTGTCTTAGGCCTACCTACTGGTGGTACACCATTAGCCACTTATAAAGAACTAATTGCTTTATGTAAAGCTGGGGAAGTAAGCTTTAAACATGTTGTCACATTCAATATGGATGAATATGTTGACTTACCTATAGAACATCCCGAAAGCTATCATAGTTTTATGTATAATAATTTCTTTAATCATATTGATATTCAAGAGAAAAATATCAATATTCTAAATGGTAACAGCGAAGATCATGATGCGGAATGTCGCCGTTACGAGGAAAAAATTAAGTCATACGGTAAAATTAATCTTTTTATGGGGGGTGTCGGTAATGACGGTCATATTGCGTTCAATGAACCAGCATCGTCACTCGCATCACGTACAAGAATTAAAACTCTCACCCAAGATACACTGATTGCCAATTCCCGTTTCTTTGATAATGATGTGAATAAAGTGCCAAAATATGCTTTGACTATCGGTGTAGGCACATTATTAGATGCGGAAGAAGTGATGATTCTTGCCACGGGACATAATAAAGCGCTTGCAGTACAGGCAGGCGTGGAAGGTTCAGTGAACCATTTCTGGACGATTAGTGCATTGCAACAACATCGTCATTATATTTTGGTGTGTGATGAACCAGCGACTCAAGAATTAAAAGTAAAAACAGTTAAATATTTTACTGAATTAGAAGCGCGAGCGATTCATTCAGTAGTTAATGATTAATAATAGGGCATTTTATGCCCTCATGCTTTTAAGGAATATAAAATGAAATATGCTTTAACGAACGCCGTGATCTATACAGGTTCTGATGTGTTGTATGGTCATGCCGTCATAGTGGATAATGATAAAATTGTGGATATTGTTCGCCAAGAACATTTACCACATGATATTCAACATTTTGATTTAAAAGGTAATAACCTTACAGCTGGATTTATTGATTTACAACTTAACGGTTGCGGTGGCGTGATGTTTAACGATCAAACCAGCGTAGAAACCCTTGAAATTATGCAAGACACTAATGTCCGTTCAGGTACCACCAGCTATTTGCCAACCTTTATCACGTCCCCTGATGAAGACATGAAAAGTGCGGTGAAAATTATGCGAGAATATTTGGCAAAACACCAACATCAAGCTCTCGGCTTGCATTTGGAAGGGCCTTATATCAGTGTAGCGAAAAAAGGGACTCACCAACCTGAATATATCCGTGAGATTTTGCCTGAGATGAAAGATTTTCTCTGTGCCAATGCGGATGTCATCACGAAGTTAACCTTGGCTGCCGATAATCCAACTGTGAAATATGTGCCTGATTTTGTTAATTCAGGGATTATCGTCTCTATTGGGCATTCCAATGCTACTTATGATCAAACCAAAGAATCCTTTGAAAAAGGCATTACTTTTGCAACGCACTTACACAATGCTATGTCGCCAGTGAGTTCTGGACGTGATATGGGTGTAGTCGGTGCGGTGTTGGATTCCGATGATGTGTATGCGGGTATTATTGTAGATGGCTTGCACGTGAGTTTTGGTAATGTGAAAATTGCCCATCGTGCTAAAGGGGATAAACTGTGTATCGTCACCGATGCTATTGCCCCTGCTGGTTCAGACATTAAAGAATTTACTTTTGTCGGCAAAACCATTTATGTGCGAGATGGCAAATGTGTTGACGGCAACGGCATTTTAAGTGGTTCATCTATCACCATGATTGAAAGTGTCGAAAATGCCGTGAAAGAAGTGGGTATTCCGTTAGACGAAAGTTTGAGAATGTGTAACCTTTATCCTGCTCGAGCAATTGGTGTAGATGATAAACTTGGTTCTATTGAAGTCGGCAAAATTGCTAACTTGACTGTGTTTACGCATGATTTTAAAGTGGTGAATACCGCCGTAAATGGTGTGTGGCAGTTAGATTAATCCCTGTATTGTTATAACAAAAACGTTGCTAGAAATGAGCAACGTTTTTATTTGGGAAAATTATAATACCGCTAATGCTTTTTCATAATCTGGTTCATTTTTAATTTCACTCACCAATTCAGAATACAATACTTTGTTATTTTCATCTAACACAATGACTGAACGAGAAGTTAATCCTGCTAAACCGCTACTGGCAATATCTACGCCCAATTTAGTGTGTAAAGATTTATCACGGAAAGTGGATAGCGTTTGCACGTTTTCAATACCTTCCGCACCACAAAAACGAGCGTGAGCAAAAGGTAAGTCGGCAGAAATACAAAGCACAACAGTATTCGCTAAATTTGCTGCTTTCTGATTAAAAGTGCGTACTGATGTAGCACAAACACCCGTATCAATACTTGGAAAAATATTTAAGATTTTGCGTTTGCCAGCAAAGTCGCTTAAAGCAACGTCTTCTAGTTTAGTGTTAGTAAAAACTAAATTTTCAACTGTTTCACCAACTTGTGGGAAATGTCCTTTTACTTCAATGAGAGTTCCTGCTAATGTTACTTGTGTCATTTTATGCTCCTATAATAAATAATAATACTTAACCATAAGTCCAAATTCATTCATAATAATGGGATATTTTAATCGAGAGTTCAAGGATTTTATATGAATTTACCTAATTTAAGCGATCAAATTAAAATCGTATTTTTTGATATTGACGAAACACTCATTGTTAAAGATAAAGATTTCTTACCTGAAAGCGTATTGCCTAGCATTCAAAAATTACAACAAAAAGGGATTATTGCGGCTATTGCCACAGGGCGTTCACCTTGTAGTTTTCCACCTAAAATCAAAGCATTAGTCAAGCAAGCAGGAATGAATACTTTTGTCACCATGAATGGACAATATGTGGTACATCAGGGCAACGTAGTGGATAAGCTACCGATTCCACCACAAAAGATTACAGAAGTAGTCGCATTCTTTGAATCTGTCGGGTTTGATTATACCTTTGTATCAAACGAACATTTAGCTGTATCAGCAATTACTGATCAAGTGCGTAGTGCGTTAGATCCATTGCAAACGGATTACCATATTGATAAAAACTATTACCAGACACATGATGTATTTCAGATTTTGCCATTTTATGATGAAAGCAAAGATCAATTAGTTGCAAATTCTGGGGTGTTAAAGGGACTAAAAACGGTTCGTTGGCATGAACAATCGGTCGATCTATTTGATGCTCAAGGTTCTAAGGCACGTGGTATCTTGCATTTACTTAAGCATTTGAATTTATCTATCGAAAATGCGATGGCATTTGGTGACGGTTTAAATGATTTGGAAATGTTAAGTACCGTTGGTGTAGGGGTGGCAATGGGCAATGCTTGTGATGAATTGAAAGCCGTTGCGGATTTCGAAACCGATCATATTGAACGAGATGGAATTTATCGTTTTCTTCACCAAACAGGGTTAATTGATTAATGGTTTAGCTCCCTAGGGAGCTAAATTAATTGTTAGACTTGATATTTTCCCTTATCTCCGATGTCAAAATGCAATGGCATACGCCATTTTTGAATCGCTAATACGGCAAAAAGTGCGGTGCAAATAACAGACAGAATATGTAACCCAATAGTTATTTCAGCGACTTTAGTCAACCATAATAATGCTACAAAAATTGGCATCAGATTTAACGCAAAAATGCGGAAGCAAAAATATTCTTTAAAACAAAGCCCACCTAGTGTCACTAATGCTGCTCCCAATGCGAGCTCTGTTTGCCCGATAATCTGGAAAAATAGTGCTAACCACGTGGCAAATTGCAATAACAAGCGGAATTTCTTGAGATAAATATGCAATGATGAAGCACAAAGCAACGCCGCCGCTAAAATACCAATTTGAGCAAATTCGTAGTAGGGGAGAAGTGCGGTGAAAATCGCCGCCAGAATAAATCCTGTGCGATATAAACATACTGTGAGATAGTCTAAAAAGTCCATTGGTGACTTGATATGTGGATCAGCCATTTTATACTCCTTTATCTTAATAAAATAAAATTTTTGTGATTTGTATTCCAAATATTTCAGTTGCTATTTGTGATTATTTGGATTTTTAACAAGAATATCACAAATTAATATCAAGAATAAAATAAAATGAACTGGTTTGGCTTTAGTTGTGTGAAATGTCAGCAAAAATTAGCAATAGGTTGCCATGGTTTATGTAGCCGTTGTAATGCAGAGATTTACCGTTTTGCGTATTGTGGTTGCTGTGGGGCGGAATTAACTCGTGATGAATTGCGTTGTGGTAGATGCTTACAGCAAGAACCAGCATGGCAACAGATGGTGATTATCGGACGTTATTCCGAACCTTTATCTACCTTGATTCATCGTTTCAAATTCCAAGGGCAGTTTTGGTTAGATCAGAGTTTAGCACGCTTGCTTTATTTAGCTGTACGAAATGCAAGACGTACTCATGCTTTATCTTTGCCTGATGTGATTTTACCCGTTCCATTACATCATTTTCGCCACTGGCAGCGGGGTTATAATCAAGCAGCATTACTGGCAAAATGGCTGGCTCGCTGGTTAAATATTCCCGTGCGAGAAGATCTTTTGTTACGCACTAAAAACACTCACAGCCAGCGAGGTTTAACCGCTAAAGCTCGGCGTAACAATCTAAAAAATGCGTTTATGGTGCAAAATAAACTAAAACAATGCAATTATAGATCGGTCTGTATTCTTGATGATGTGATTACTACAGGTTCAACCATGAATGAAATTGCTAAACAATTACGCAAAATGGGCGTACAACATATTCAAGTCTGGGGATTGGCACGCACATAAAATTTGCATAAAGAGCGATCTCAGCGTATCATTTCCGACAAAATCGCTTAGATTAAGGAAAGAACATGGAGCAACAGATTACTATTTCAGCAGCCGCACAGGCTCATTTTCGTAAATTATTAGATCAGCAAGAAGAGGGTACTAATATTCGTATTTTTGTGGTTAACCCTGGTACACCCAGTGCAGAATGTGGCGTGTCTTATTGTCCAGCTAATGCGGTAGAAGATACAGATACAGAATTACAATATGATACTTTTTCTGCCTTTGTGGATGAAGTCAGTTTGCCATTTTTGGAAGATGCAGAAATTGATTATGTTACAGAAGAATTAGGCGCTCAATTAACCTTAAAAGCACCTAATGCCAAAATGCGTAAGGTATCAGATGATGCACCACTAATCGAACGTGTGGATTATGTCATTCAAACTCAAATTAACCCACAATTAGCCAGTCATGGTGGACGGATTACCTTGATAGAGCTGACAGATGACGGCTATGCAGTGTTACAATTCGGTGGTGGTTGTAATGGCTGTTCAATGGTGGATGTTACCTTAAAAGATGGCGTAGAAAAACAATTAGTAGAAATGTTCCCGAATGAATTAAAAGGGGCAAAAGATGTGACTGAACACCAACGTGGTGAGCATTCTTATTATTAATTTAGTTCGCTATTAGAGATAAAAGTGCGGTGAAAATTTTTGTGTTTTCTCGCACTTTTATTTATCCACTTATTTTGAATAAAAATAAGCTCTAGCAATATCTGCATCTTGCTGAATTTGTTGTTTTAATGCCTCAAGAGAAGCAAATTTTATTTCATTACGCAGTTTATAGCAAAATTCCACTTGAATATTTTGTCCATACAAATTTTGGTCAAAGTCAAATAGATGAACTTCTAATAATTGTATCAGACCTTGTACAGTTGGACGTTGCCCGATATTGGCAACACCTTGCACAATTTGACCGCAGTTTAATTTCACTTGCACCGCATATACCCCTTTAATGGGATTGACTTGGCGATGTAAGTGAATGTTTGCCGTAGGAAAACCTAGGGTACGTCCGAGTTTTTGACCATGGATCACTTTTCCCCAGATACAATAAGGTCTGCCTAGCAATTTTTCTGCATCAGCTAATCGATCTTCTGCTAACGCTTGTCGAATGGCAGAACTACTAATACGTAATTCATTTAAGCAAAAAGTGCGGTTATTTTCTACTTCAAATCCGTATTTTTGGCTTGCTTGCTGGAGTAAAGCAAAATTACCTTGTCTGGCTTGCCCAAAGTGGAAATCATCGCCAATGCTTAAGAATTTTACGTTAAGTTTATTGACTAATAATTCACTAATAAAATCTTGTGCGGTTTGTTCTGCGAAAGTGTGGTCAAATTTAGCACAGATTACATAATCTATGCCAGCTTGTTGAAAGTAATGTAACTTATCTCGCAATCGCATTAATCTTGCTGGTGCTTTTTCCCCTTGAAAATATTCCCGAGGTTGTGGTTCAAAAATCATCACGACTGTGGGTAAATTTAACGCCCGAGCTTTTTCTTTCAGATGTGTTAAGATTTTTTGATGCCCTAAATGAATACCGTCAAAATTGCCGATGGTTAAGGCACAAGGGGGAAAATTACGTGGAAAATGATGAATACTGCGTATTAGTTGCATAGTAAATGGATTTATATCTTTAAATTATTGGGTTTATTATACGCACAAATAGCAAAAAAGCCTAGCACTGGCGTACTAGGCTAAACATGTGGTCGCTACTCCGTAGCTTATAATCAGATGCGGAGCATCGTCACTATCGTAACCCTGCACACAAGTGCAGGGCTTTGCTGTGATTACATCGCTTCCGTAAACGTACGAGTAATCACATCTTGTTGTTGTTCACGAGTCAATGAGTTGAAACGTACCGCATAACCTGAAACACGAATGGTTAATTGTGGGTATTTTTCAGGGTGTTCAACCGCATCTAGCAATGTTTCACGATTTAATACGTTCACATTCAAGTGTTGACCGCCTTCCACAGTGGCTTCGTGGTGGAAATAACCGTCCATTAAGCCCGCAAGGTTACGTTTTTGTGCTTCATAATCTTTACCTAACGCATTTGGTACGATAGAGAAAGTATAGGAAATACCGTCTTTCGCATAAGCAAATGGCAATTTAGCCACAGAAGTTAATGAGGCTACCGCACCTTTTTGGTCACGTCCGTGCATTGGGTTTGCACCAGGTCCGAATGGCGCACCTGAACGGCGACCATCTGGGGTGTTACCTGTTTTCTTACCATAAACCACGTTAGAGGTAATGGTTAACACAGATTGTGTTGGTACAGCATTACGGTAGGTTTTATGGGTTTGGATTTTCTTCATAAAACGTTCAACTAAATCCACCGCAAGATCATCTACACGGCTGTCGTTGTTACCGAATTGTGGATATTCTCCTTCAATTTCAAAGTCGATTGCCACATTGCTTGCGACCACGTTACCGTCTTTATCTTTAATATCGCCACGAATTGGTTTAACTTTGGCATATTTAATCGCAGATAAAGAGTCTGCTGCCACAGAAAGTCCAGCAATACCGCACGCCATGGTACGATAAACATCACGATCATGTAATGCCATTAATGAGGCTTCATAAGCATATTTATCGTGCATAAAGTGAATGATATTTAACGCAGTCACATATTGAGTGGCTAACCAATCCATAAAGTGATCCATACGATCCATTACTTCATTAAATTCTAAGTATTCAGAGGTAATTGGTGTAGTTTTAGGACCCACTTGCATACCTGATTTTTCATCAATACCACCGTTGATCGCATAAAGCATGGTTTTCGCCAAGTTTGCACGAGCGCCGAAGAATTGCATTTGTTTACCGACCACCATTGGTGATACACAGCACGCAATCGCATAGTCGTCATTGTTGAAGTCAGGACGCATTAAATCGTCATTTTCGTATTGCACAGAAGAAGTATCAATAGACACTTTGGCACAATAGCGTTTGAAGCCTTCTGGTAACTGTTCAGACCAAAGAATAGTTAAGTTTGGTTCTGGTGACGGTCCCATGGTGTAAAGAGTGTGTAAAATACGGAAACTGTTTTTAGTCACTAAGGTACGACCGTCTAAGCCCATACCAGCTAAGGTTTCAGTTGCCCACATTGGGTCGCCAGAGAATAATTGATCGTATTCTGGAGTACGTAAGAAACGTACCATACGCAATTTCATCACCAAGTGGTCGATTAATTCTTGTGCTTCTTGTTCAGTAATTTTACCTGCTTGCAAATCACGTTCGATATAAATATCTAAGAATGAAGACACACGACCGAATGACATTGCTGCACCGTTTTGTGATTTAACCGCCGCTAAATAGGCGAAGTAAGTCCATTGTACGGCTTCTTGTGCGTTGGTTGCTGGATTTGAAATATCAAAACCATAACTTGCTGCCATTTCTTTGATTTTGCCTAACGCACGATGTTGTTCAGCAATTTCTTCACGTAATTGAATAGTGGCTTGAATGTCTTCGCCTGCTTCTAAACGTGGTTGTAATGAATTAAATTGTTTAAATTTATCTTTCATTAAGAAATCAATACCGTACAAGGCAACACGGCGGTAGTCACCGATAATACGACCACGACCATAAGCATCAGGAAGACCAGTAATTACGCCTGATTTACGGCAACGTAGAATATCTGGTGTATAAACATCAAATACCCCTTGGTTGTGGGTTTTACGGTATTCAGTAAAGATATGTTCAACTTCAGGGTTTAATTCACGGCGATAAACTTGGCATGAACCTTTAACCATTTTGATCCCACCGTAAGGGATAATCGCACGTTTTAAAGGTGCATCAGTTTGTAAACCCACGATTTTTTCTAATTTTTGGTCAATATAACCTGGTTTGTGTGAAGTAATGGTGGACGGAGTATCACAGTCGATGTCATACGGCTCGTGAGTGGCATTTTCCACTTTGATTTTTTCCATCACATCTGCCCATAGGGTCGCTGTTGCTGGGGTAACTTCTGCTAAGAAAGATTCGTCACCTTCATACGGCGTATAGTTTTTTTGGATAAAATCACGTACATTTACTTCAGTTTGCCAGTCACCTGCGACAAAACCTTGCCACGCTTTTTGTTGATTTTCTGTTAATTGAGTCATTGGATACTTTCCCTCTTTAATAAATAAACTTTTCACAATATAACAACAAATTAACTTGTTGCTACGACTAACCTAATGTGCATGCGGCCGGTTAGTAAACCATTGCATTAACGCAATACAAACACCGCCACCTACAATATTACCTAAGGTCACAGGAATTAAATTTTTCACTATAAAATGATAGACATCTAAATCGGCAAATAGTGCCGGATCAAGATTAATCATTTGCCAAAATTCAGGCGAAGTACAATGTGCGGTTAAAATCCCCATTGGAATCATAAACATATTCGCCACACTATGCTCAAAGCCCGATGCCACAAATAAACCGATCGGTAAAATCATAATAAAGGCTTTATCCGTCAGGGTTTTGCCAGCATACGCCATCCATATTGCAATACATACCATAATATTACACAAGATACCTAAGCAAAAGGCTTCAATCCAAGTATGATGAATTTTATGTTGTGCCGTTTGCAAAATGGTTAAGCCCCACTGACCGTTTGCCGCCATTAACTGACCACCAAACCAAATCAAGGATACAATAAAAATGGCACCCACAAAATTACCGCAATACACCACAATCCAGTTGCGTAGCATTTGTAAGGTATTAATCCGACCACTGACTCGAGCGACCATAGTCATGGTAGATGATGTAAATAATTCAGAACCACACACCACCACCATAATAACGCCGACAGAGAATACCAGACCACCGACTAATTTGGTTAAACCCCAAGATGTGCCAACATTACCAGTTTGCGTGGTAGTATAAAAAACGAATGCTAGAGCAATAAATGCACCTGCGGAAATGGCAGATAAGAAAGAATAGAATTGATTTTTGCTGGCTTTATACGCTCCGGCATCTTCACCTGTTTGAGCCATTTGCGTTGGACTTGCCATTACGGTTGAGATATTTTCTTCAGATTTCATCATATTTTTATTTATTTACTAGGGATTTCAAAAATCTAAACATTTTTTGAAAATTTATAAATTTTGTTAATTATACGGATAAACATCACTTAAAAGCAAAGAAATTTAATGAAAGTCCGAAGAAAACTTGTTTTAGATCAAAAAGCATAATAGGGTTGTAACAAGGTTTTAACAAACATCCTTAAAAATTGCAATTTTCCCCATTTTCTGCTAAAAAGTGCGGTATGATTTCTACAAATTTTAAAAGGACAGCACATGCCACAAGAAACCATTTTCAGCAAAATTATTCGTAAAGAAATTCCAGCGGATATTGTTTATCAAGATGAATTAGTCACCGCTTTCCGTGATATTTCACCACAAGCCAACACCCATATTTTAATCATTCCGAACAAATTGATTCCAACCGTCAATGATGTAACCACAGAAGATGAAATTGCTTTAGGACGGTTATTTACCGTGGCAGCCAAAATTGCAGAGCAAGAAGGCATTGCGGAAGATGGCTATCGTTTAATTGTGAACTGCAATAAACATGGCGGACAAGAAGTATTTCATATTCACATGCACTTAGTTGGCGGTGAACCGCTCGGCAGAATGTTGGCAAAATAGGGCGAGTGCATGAAAAAAATTCTGTTAATTTGCACCGCACTTTTTTTAGTCGCCTGTAGTTCAAGCCAGCCGTCATTAGTTTATACTCATGCCCCGATTTTAAATATTACGGCGGAACTTAACCCATTGATTGATGCTAATGTAACTGCTCAATCCGCATGGGTAAAAAATAAATCAAATCAAAATATTAACGTTCAATATGATGTATTTTGGTATGATCAAAACGGCGTGACGCAACCTGTGAGCTTACAACAAGAACAATATCGGGCAAATTTATTGCTTGCTCCTGAACAAAAGCAAGCCATTAATTTGAGTAAGCCAACACCTGAAAGTGTGAATTATCGTTTATATTTACAATTAAAATAACTATGTCAACTTTACTTATTGATTTAAAAGGTCAACAGCTTACCCAAGAAGAAGTGGAACTGCTAGAACACCCCTTAGTCGCAGGCTTAATTCTATTCAGTCGCAATTTTTACGACCGTGAACAAATTCAAGCCCTGATTAAAGATATTCGGCAACGAGTGAAAAAGTCCTTATTGATCACCGTGGATCAAGAGGGCGGTCGGGTACAGCGTTTCCGTGACGGTTTTACCCAACTGCCTGCCATGCAATCTTTTGCCGAAATTTGTTCTGATCATCAAGAACAACAACGTATTGCCTTAGAAAGTGGCTGGCAAATGGCAGCAGAAATGACGGCACTGGATATTGATTTAAGTTTTGCTCCAGTGCTAGATTTAGGACATCAATGCAAAGCCATCGGCGATCGTAGTTTTAGTGGTGATATTGAACCTACCATTCGCCTTGCCACGGCGTTTATCCACGGCATGAAACAAGCAGGCATGGCGACCACAGGCAAACATTTCCCTGGGCATGGTCACGTTATCGCCGATAGTCATTTAGAAACGCCTTATGATGAGCGTCCAAGTGCGGTGATTTTTGAGCAAGATATTCAGCCGTTTCAACAGTTGATTGCCAACAATTTGCTTAATGCGATTATGCCTGCTCATGTAATCTATACGCAATGTGACGCTCAACCAGCTAGCGGTTCAAGCTACTGGTTACAATCCATTCTTCGCCAACAATTCGGCTTTAACGGTGCCATTTTCTCTGATGATCTTGGCATGAAAGGGGCCGGATTTATGGGGGATTTTATAGAGCGTAGCGAAAAAGCCTTGCACGCAGGTTGTGATTTATTATTGTTATGCAATGAACCTGATGGCGTGGTACAAGTGTTGGATAAGCTAAAACTGCAAGAAAATGCACCGCACTTTGCACAACGTCAACAGCATTTACGTTCACTATTTAAGCAAAAATCTTTTTCGTGGAATGAACTGACTAAAACCGAACGTTGGTTAAGAAATCACAAAGTATTGACTGCATTTCAACAGCAATGGTTGGAATGTAAAATCTAATGATGATTAATTGTCAGCATTATCAAGCTCAACAATGTCAGTCTTGTCAATGGATAGCGAACGACTATCCATTACAATTACACCAAAAACAAGAGCATCTAAAACAACAACTGGCTAAATTAGATCTGTCAAAACTCGCTTGGTTTGCACCTTTTCCATCACCACTGACAGCGTTTCGCAATAAAGCCAAAATGGTGGTGTCAGGGGCGGTGGAACGCCCAATTTTAGGCATTGTGAATCCACAAGATCAAGCGGTAGATTTAACGGATTGTGAGCTTTATCCAGCCCATTTTGTCAATATTTTCCCTATTCTCAAAGACTTTATTGGACGTGCAGGGTTAGTGCCATACAACATAGCAAAACAAAAAGGTGAACTGAAATTTATTTTACTCACCGAAAGCCGTTATAACGGCGAATTGATGTTGCGTTTTGTATTACGCTCCGAGAACAAGATTGCATTAATTCAACGAGAATTAGCGAAATTACAAGCAAAATTACCGCAGTTAAAGGTAATTACCGCGAATATTCAACCTCAGCATGCGGCGATTTTAGAGGGCGAAAAAGAAATTTTTCTCACTGAACAGAAAGTGTTGGAAGAACAATTTAACCAAATTCCGCTATTTATCCGTCCACAAGGTTTTTTCCAAACCAATCCAACCGTGGCAGAAAACCTTTATGCGACAGCTCAACAGTGGATAAAAGATTTCCCCATTAATTCGCTGTGGGATTTGTTTTGTGGCGTAGGCGGATTTGGTTTACATTGTGCGAAAGCACTTAGCGAGAAAAATCCGCATGTTGAATTAACTGGCATTGAAATTTCACCGTCTGCCATTCAAGCAGCGAAAAAATCAGCGGAAAAGTGCGGTCTAAAAAATGTCAATTTTCAATCCCTCGATGCGGCTAATTTTGCTCTAAAGGATCAACAAACGAAGCCTGATTTAGTCATCGTCAATCCCCCAAGACGAGGTATTGGCAAGCCGTTAGCCCAATTTCTCAATCAAATGCAACCGCCATTTATTCTCTATTCCAGCTGTAATGCAGTGAGCATGGGAAAAGATTTAGACGAATTAAGCCATTACCAACTTCGTAAAATACAACTATTCGATATGTTTCCACATACTAGTCATTATGAGGTGTTGGGGTTGTTAGGGCGTGTCCCTATTTCATAAAATCGTATCTTTTGGGGTAAAAAGTCCCTATTCTGCGTTAAAAATTCTCGCCATAGAATAGCTATGGCTGCGATTTTTGCCTTGAATATGTGCTTTTTCCCTCCAAAATCTATAGATTTATGGAATAGGGACACGCCCTAATCAAACAAAATTAGTTCAATTTCGGACTTGTCCATTTTCTAAACCAAACAGGTAATAGCGTGGATCCCATGGCGGAGAAAATAACCAAAGCGACACCGACTGCTGTGACCAAAGAAAGATGTTCGCCTAAAATCAGCAAAGCAAGAAAAACCCCAAACACAGGTTCTAACGCACTGAAAATAGCGGAAATATTGGCACTGACATCTTGTAAGCCTTTGTTCCATAAAATATAGGCTAACCATGTGCAACCTACGGATAAATAGAGAACCCCCCAAATACCCTCGCTACTCGGGTTAATCTGCCAATTTTGGGTAAATAATAGGGTCATAGGAACACAGGTTACGGTGCCTAATACAATTAAAATATTGGTAAATTCAACCGCTTTGAGTTCTTTCATCACATCTTTGCTCATATATAAACAAAACGCAAAAATGAAACCGCCAGAGAGAACCATTAAGCAACCTAATAGGCTGACATCGCCTTGTTCTTCAGAACCTAATACCACTAAGGCAACCCCGATAAAGGCAACGATACCAAACAGAATGTCGATTAATTTAAGCCGTTGTTTGAAGAATAATACGCCAACTAGCACAGTAATTAAGGGTTCTGCCCCTAACATAGTAACGGCACTGGCGGCGGAGGTGAAAGATAGCCCGATAAATTGCAACATAAATACCGTTGGAAACACCAAACATGCAATCAGCCACATTTTTTTGACTAAATGGCTTGGAATTTTGCGATAAGCAGGAAAAAAGGCAGGCAAAGAAAAAATGGCTGCAATGGCTAAACGTAATTGCACGGTAATGGCAGGGTCAAACATCGCATAACTATATTTTCCTGCAATAAATGAACTTCCCCAAATAAGGGCAGCTAATAAGAGATAAATCATGGTTATCCTTAGCTTTTGGCTAATAAATCCTGTTTGCGGATACCGAGTAAGATTAACATAGCAAAATAGCTTACTGCGGCAAGGCAGATTAACCAAGCTAACCAATGTACTCGTTTAAAAAATGTCATGGCGTGCCATGTCATTAATTCAGGACTAAAATACCACACCAACGATCCCATTACCACGGCAGAAAGCAAAACTTTGCTAAAAAAGACCGCACTTTTTTTCGAAAAATGATACACATCGGCTTGGGCTAATCTACGATAAAGCAAATAAGCATTCAGCGTAGCCGACATGGCAGAGGCAATGGCTAAACCCACATAACTAAACGGAATAGCCAATAGATTAAAGCCCATATTACTGACCATGGCAATAATCCCAATTTTCACCGGCGTTTTGGTGTCTTGTCTGGCGTAGTAACCGTTCGCCAGAATTTTGATTAGCATAAAACTCAATAAGCCAGCATTAAATCCCCACAACGAAAGGGCAGCGGCTTGCACATCATTGAGCAAAAATTGCCCACGCATAAATAACGTGAGTAACATGGGTTCAGCTAATACTGCAATACCGATCATGGCTGGTACGCCGAGTAATAAAATCATACGAACGCCCCAATCCATAGTTTGACGAAAATCCACCGCACTTTTTTGTGCATCATCACTACGATTCACATGATGACGAGCTAATGTGGGCAAAATCACGGTAGAAATCGCAATGCCAAATAAACCGAGCGGAAATTCCAGTAAACGGTCGGAATAATACAGCCAGCTAATCGATCCTGTCATTAAAAAACTGGCAATAAAGGTATCAAGCAATAAATTAATTTGACTGACGGAAACGCCGAATAAAGCGGGAATCATCAGGGTACGGATTTTTTTCACACCGACATCATTCCACGCCCATTTTGGCTTAACGAGTAAGCCAGCTTGACGCAAAAAGGGAATTTGAAACAGAAATTGTAGCAAACCACCGACAAAAATACCGATTGCCAACGCAAGATCGGGGCTATCTAAATGTGGTGCTAATAAAAGTGCGGTGCAAATCATGGCAATATTCAGCAATACAGGCGAGAAAGACATCACGCCGAATTTGCCAATGGTGTTTAAAATCGCCCCTGATAACGCCACAAACGTAATAAACCATAAATAAGGGAAAGTAATTTTAAGCAATAATGACGCTTGGCTAAATTTTTCCGCATTGGGTCCATCGTTAAGCCAATCCACAAACCAACCCGTCCCGAAAATGGCGGCGACAATCGGCGAAGCAATCATAGCGAATACAGTAACAAGAGTCACTAAACCGCCTAAGGTTCCCGACACTTTGGCAATAAATTCACGAGTTTTGTTGATGTCGCCTGATTTTTGATATTCCGCTAAGACTGGCACAAAGGCTTGCGAAAATGCACCTTCTGCGAATAAACGGCGTAAAAAATTCGGAATACGGTTAGCAAATAAAAATACGTCTGCTGCTGCACCTGCTCCGATGATATTGGCAATCACCACATCTCGCACTAAACCGAGTATCCGTGAAAGTAATGTCATGCTGCTGACGATAATGCCTGATTTTAAAAGTCGTTTACTCAAAATGGTTGTTCTCAATGTAGAAATCGGAAAAAATTAGCTTAATTTTATAGAAATTTCATTTTAATGCTATATTAAAACAAAAAAAACTGATAAAATCTCGCCCTACATTGTTTAAAGCGTTGCTTAACGGCTTATAGCAACCGAAAAACGGTGCCAAGATTCGGTTGTGTCTCACCGAAAACAACAAATTTACAGACAGCTCATTCTAATTTTGAATGAAAGAGCAATATTGATTAATTAACAGAAATTCTTAGGAGTTTGACCTTGGCTAATATCAAGTCAGCAAAAAAACGTGCGGTTCAATCTGAAAAACGCCGTCAACACAATGCAAGTCAACGCTCAATGATGCGTACTTACATCAAAAAAACTTATGCAGCAGTAGCAACTGGCGATAAAGCAGCTTCAGAAGCCGCTTTCGTTGAGATGCAAAAAGTCGTGGATCGTATGGCATCTAAAGGCTTAATTCACGCTAACAAAGCAGCTAACCACAAATCTAAATTAGCAGCTCAAATTAAAAAATTAGCGTAATTGTTGATTTAAAAATTAATGAAAAATAAACCGCACTTTTGTTTAAAAAGTGCGGTTTTTTTGTTGTTTATAATCGGTGAAATAGTTGTGAATAATGTATTTCTACTTATTTGAACCCTCAGGGTGCAAACCAATTCCTGCGTGGCGTTGTTTTAATTTATCCATCACATTCGCCCAATTTAAGTTGGCATCTTGCAATAACACAGTTAAATGATAAAGCAGATCTGCTGTTTCAGACACAACTTCATCAGGATCTTTCGCCATTGCCGCTAAGGCAGTTTCAACCCCTTCTTCACCGACTTTCTGAGCAATCTTCTTCGTCCCTTTAGCATACAGTTTAGCAGTATAAGAACTGTCAGGATCGGCATTTTTGCGTGATTTAATCAGGTTTTCTAATTTGCTGAAAAATACCCAATCAGGCAACGTTTGCAATTCACTAAAACAACTTTCTGTGCCTTTATGGCAAGTGGGTCCAATAGGATTAACTAAAATTAACAACGTATCATTATCACAATCCAACGCCATATCCACCACGTTCAAAAAATGCCCCGAAGTTTCACCCTTTGTCCATAGCCGTTGTTTGGTGCGGGAATAAAAAGTCACTTTCTTTTCAACCAGCGTTTTATTTAATGCTTCTGCATTCATATAGCCCAGCATTAATACTTCGCAAGTTTTGGCGTTTTGTACGATAACGGGGAGCAGGTTATCAACTTTTTGCCAGTTGATGTTTTGTGTATTAATCATTATTTTCTCACTTCCACTTTTTCTTGTTGTAAGTACTCTTTCAATTCCCCAATATCAATAATCCGTTTATGAAACACACTTGCCGCTAAAGCTCCATCTACATTGGCTTCCACAAAGGCATCACGAAAATGCACCATTTCGCCTGCACCGCCTGATGCGATTAATGGCACATGACAAATTTCACGCACTTTTTTTAACTGCACCAAATCATAGCCGTTACGCACGCCGTCTTGATTCATCATATTCAACACGATTTCGCCTGCACCACGTTGTTGCACTTCAGCGACCCAGTCCAATAATTGCCAGTTAGTTTGGCAAGTACGATGTTCATCGCCCGTATATTGATTAACCCAATATTTCCCCGTTTCCTGTTCAAACCAACTATCAATTCCCACCACAATGGCTTGCACGCCGAAACGTTGAGAAAGTGCGGTGATTAATTCGGGATTTTCCAACGCAGGCGAATTAATGGAAATTTTATCCGCCCCAAAGGCGAAAAGCTGTTCTGCATCGGCAATGGTTTTAATGCCACCTGCCACACAAAAGGGAATATCAATCACTTTGGCGACACGTTCCACCCAGCTTTTATCCACGGTGCGACCGTCTGATGAAGCGGTAATATCATAAAATACCAACTCGTCTGCCCCTTCTTCGGCATAACGTTTCGCTAAAGGCACAATATCACCGATGGTTTCATGATTGCGAAATTGCACGCCTTTCACCACTTGACCGTCTTTTACGTCCAAACAAGGAATTATCCGTTTTGCCAACATTCGATCGCCTCAGCTACATTAAATTTGCCCTCTAACAAGGCACGTCCTACAATTACACCAGCTACGCCAGTCCCTTTTAATGCTTGAATATCCGCCAATGAGCCAATACCGCCCGAAGATTGAAAATTGATTACGGGGTATTTGGCACAAATTTCACGATATAAATCCACATTAGAACCAGCTAAAGTGCCATCTCGAGAAATGTCGGTACATAAAACATGTTGCAAACCAACGGATTGATAATCTTCAATTAATGCTTCCAACGACACCCCACTGGCTTCTTGCCAACCACTGATTGCGATGATTTTATTGCCTTTTTCATCGATGTTGACATCTAACGCCAAGACAAATTTTTCCGCCCCATATTTTTCAAACCAACCTTTCACAAGGTCTGAATTTTTCACCGCAGTTGAACCGATCACGACACGATTCGCCCCTACGGCTAATAAATCCGCCACATCTTGTTCGTTGCGAATACCTCCACCGACTTGAATTTTACATTGCGTGGTTTCTATGATGTTGCCAATTAGCTTGGTTTGACGTTTGGCAGGATCTTTCGCTCCAGTTAAATCCACCAGATGCAACTGTTCCGCCCCTTGTGCGAGATAGCTGGCAAACTGCTCAACAGGGTTATCACTATATGTGGTTTGTTTGGTGTAATTACCCTGATGTAATCGCACCACTTGACCATCAATCAGGTCAAGTGCTGGGATTATGATAGATTTCTTCATTAGGTTTTCCTAAAGTATTGCTTAACGTAAGCGTAAAGTTGAGCCGACAGTTAATTTTGCTGTTGATGAAAGACCATTCAAGCTCACAATTTCATTGATACTTTTACCGCTTAAGTAGCTGATTAAATAAAGTGTATCGTATTTACCCACAGTATAAGTTGCTCCCGTGTAACAACCTTTCTGAATTTGGCTATAAACAGGTGTATTTGTGCTATCACGCACCACCGTACAATTACCTACCTGTTCAGCATTTCCACTGGCATTATTACTGGCTGGTTGGTCATAAGTTGGTTGGTTATAGGTCGGCTGTTGATATTGAGTGTTTGGCTGTCCCATGGTGCTAGGCATTTCGGTTGGTTGAACATTTGCATAAGGCTCACTCACATCAACCACTTCAGAGCTTGAAGTAGCGTCTGTGGTAGATGAGCTATTAGTACAACCGATTAATGCAAAGGCGACTAAAGGTAATACAAAAAGTGATTTTTTCATTTGAGAATCCTATTTATTAAACAAAATATAAATTAATTTACCTTAAAAAGGTATGTTATAGCCTATCATAGATTTGTCATCAGCGTAATAAATTACCCTGATGAATCATTAGATATTTTCCACAAAATTTCGCAATAATTGTGAACCATTTTTACCTGAACGTTCAGGGTGAAACTGCACGCCGTAGAAATTTTTACTCGCAATGGCAGCCGAAAAATCTACTCCATATTGACTGGTAGCAATGGTATTTTTATTCGGCAATACGGCATAACTATGCACAAAATAAAAATGGCTATCTTGCTCAATATTGACGAATAACGGATGATTGTCGGCATAATGCACCTTATTCCAACCCGTATGTGGCAACGGCAAACCCGTATTAGGAATTAATTCCGTATGCCCTGTCATGAGATTTAAGGTTGATACATTGCCTTCGGCGGAATATTCCGTCATTAACTGCATGCCTAAGCAAATGCCTAACATCGGTTGAGTAGCGTTTTTAATGATCTCAATCAGTTGGCGTTGTTCTAAATTCCGCATAGCAGCAATAGCCGTGCCAACACCGGGTAAAATCAGTTTGTCGGCAGATTGGATTTTATTCAGATCGCGGGAGATCTCGGCAGTGTAACCCAAACGGTCAAAAGCGAATTTGACTGATGATAGGTTGGCACAGCCAGTGTCGATGATGATAATATTTTTCATAATTTATAGTTTAACCGTAAGTTATTGCCAATCTTCAAAGCGTAATTTATTTACACGTGCAAATTCTTTAGTATTATGGGTAATCAAGATTAAATTACGATTAATTGCTTGTCCTGCAATCTGTACATCATAAGTACCAATAGGTGTCCCTTGTTTAGTTAATTCTGCTCTAATTTTGCCAGCTTGTTTGGCATCATCTAATTCAAAGGGCAAAATAGTAAACGGCAATTTATCTAATTTAGCTAAATTTTCTGTTTTACGCTGACTTTTTTCCGCACCATAATAAAGCTCAAACATAACAATACTAGGTAAAGCGAAGTCAGTTGGAGAGTAACGTTTCAAGTGAGTAATAAAATCTATATTGTTATTTAAAATGGCAATAACGGCATTGGTATCTAACAAATATTTCATTCAAAACTGCTCCAATCTCTTTCTTGAGCGGTAGATAAACGACCATCTTCAATAGAGTGTACAAAACTTTCATCTAGTTTACCCATTTCAGTCAGTTCGTCTAACCACGACCAATCATTTACAATCGGCTCAAGGATCACCTTTTGACCTTGTTTTCGAATACTCACTTCTTTACTATTAAAGCGAAATGCTTTGGGTAGGCGTAAAGCCTGAGAATTACCTGTCCAAAATAATTTTGCTGTTGTCATTGTTTACTCCCAACTCTTGTTTGTATATATTAAGAGTATATATAAATATATCAATATATTCAACTAATATGAGAACTACAACACCCCTTTACTACTCGGCAACACATCACTTTCAATCCGAATGGCTTGTCTTAACGTCCGTCCAAACACTTTAAACAAACTTTCAATTTTATGATGATCATTCTCACCTTGCACACTTAAATGTAAAGTCGCTAACATTGTAAACGCAATGGATTGGAAAAAGTGTTCGGTGAGTTCGGTACTGAAATCGCCTACTTTATCTCGTTTAAATTCGGCGTTAAATTTAATAAACGGACGACCCGATAAATCCAACGCACATTTTGCCTTACATTCGTCCATCGGCAACACAAAGCCAAAACGTGCAATACCACGCTTGTCACCAATCGCCTGTTTTAATGCGGTGCCTAAGGCAAGTGCGGTGTCTTCCACACTGTGATGTTCGTCAATCCATAAATCCCCTTGACAAGACACATTCATGCGAAAACCGCCATGGGTGGCAATTTGATCCAGCATGTGATCAAAAAAGCCGATGCCTGTTTTGATCTGATTAATCCCAGTTTCATCAAGCCATACTTGCACTTTAATATCGGTTTCTTTGGTTTTACGCACCACTTCGGCATAGCGTGGTGGACGTTCACCGATATTGGTTACTGGTTCACCGAGTAATTTTTCACTAATTAAATCCCAATTCAATTTATCAGGGTGATATTGTAAGGCTCGAGTGCCTAAATTTTCGGCTAACTGTACATCCGTGGCACGGTCGCCAATCACAAAACTACTGTCAGGATCAAAAAGCTGTCTGACAATATATTTTTCTAATAATTTGGTTTGCGGTTTACGGCAATCACAATGATCTTCTGGCTTATGCGGACAAATCAGCACGTCATCAAATTCAATCCCTTGTGAACGAAAAATTTCCATCATCGCATTGTGTGGTTTATCGAAACTGTCTTGTGGAAAAGAATCTGTACCCAACCCGTCTTGATTACTGACCATCACAAAACGATAACGATCTTTCAGTTTAAGTAAGGCAGGAATCACATTTTTTTCCAGTTTTAATTTTTCCAGACTATCAATCTGAAAATCGGTTTTCGGTTCGTCTATTAATGTACCGTCACGGTCGATAAATAAGGTAGGTTGTGCTGTCATCATATTTTCCTTGTGGCTTTTGTTTTTATTAATTAACAGATAAATTATCAAAATCACGGATTTTTTGATAGGTATCTTCTAATCCCGAACTAAAATTAATTTTTTTCAATTCAAGTACCGCATTAGATTTTACAATCATCCGCAACGGCTGAAATTGCATATTACACATATAAAGCTGTTGATGTGGCAACATGTGTT
The DNA here is from genome assembly GCF_042468235.1 of Lonepinella sp. MS14434. Lineage (GTDB taxonomy): Bacteria > Pseudomonadota > Gammaproteobacteria > Enterobacterales > Pasteurellaceae > Lonepinella. The sequence continues at coordinate 182,332 of NZ_CP170386.1, forward strand.
GTACAAAACGGGTTAATGCGTGAATTCCCCCCGTATCTAGCACTGTAACCGCATCACATTGCAACACAATATGTTTGATTTCGTGATCGGTATGCACAGTTTTTTCGTGTAAATCGGCAAATAAATTATCCGCCGCAGCAAAAAACAGCGGACCACTAATGCGATACACTAACACATCATTTAAATCTTCGGGGTGAGTTTGTTCAATGGATTTAGTCATTTCCGCAATGGTACGAATAAACAATAAACTCGCCAACAACACGCCCACCGTAATGGCAATCACCATATCGAAAATCACGGTTAAGAAGATACAAGTTAATAACACCGCAATTTCATTCGCTCCCGAACGGCGAACTAAATGAATGATATTACGTAGATCTGCCATATTCCACGCCACCATTAACAGCAATGCTGCCATGGAAGCTAAGGGTAAATAAGATAAAGCCTGAGCGAATAATAGCAGAGAAAACAATACCAACAAGCCATGCACCATACTGGAAATCGGCGAAAAAGCCCCTGATTTCACATTAGCGGCAGAACGTGCAATAGCCGCTGTTGCTGTGATACCACCAAGAAACGGCGTAATAATATTGCCGATCCCTTGGGCTAATAATTCGTTATTAGAATGGTGTTTAGTATTGGTCATATTATCTAATACCACCGCACACAATAAAGATTCAATCGCCCCTAAAACCGCCATTGAAAATGCTGCGGGTAGCAAAGATTGAATCGTATCAAAATTCCATTCTACTAACTTCCCTTGTGCATTCGGAATATTCCACGGTAAGGCAAATTCAGGCAATACATTGGGGATCCCTTGCCCGACAGAACCATCTGCCAGTTGATATTGGAAAGCCGAACCAATGGTTTGCACATCATAACCAGCCATAATCAAAACCAGCGATAAAATCGTACCTATGATGACTGCGGGTAAATGCCCTGGAAAAGGTAAACGAAAACGATGCCATTGGGATAAAGTTAATAAAGTAACAACACCAACTGCCGTATCCGCCCAGTTAATAGTCGGAAGTGCGGTGAAAATAGTATAAACTTTTTCTAAATAATGGGCTGGCATGACATCAATATGCAAACCAAGAAAATCTTTAATTTGCAAAGTTGCTATCGTAATCCCGATGCCACAGGTAAAGCCCAAAGTGACTGGTAACGGAATATATTCAATTAACCGTCCTAGACGAAACAACGCCATTAGCACTAAAATTATCCCAGATAACAGGGTCGCCATGAGTAATCCGCCCAAGCCAAATTGTTGCGTTACAGGATATAAAATAACCACAAAAGCGGCTGTTGGTCCTGAAATATTAAAACGAGAACCGCCCAACAAAGCAATCACAATGCCTGCCACAATCGCCGTATATAAACCATGTTGCGGTGGCACGCCACTAGCAATCGCCAATGCCATTGACAACGGAATGGCAATAACCCCAACCGTCAACCCAGCAATAATATCTTTAATGAATTGCGTTTTCCCATAACCTAAGCGAAACGCATCTTGTAATGCACTGAACGGCTTAACTGCTAACAGGGCATTTTTGGTAAGAAACCATTTATTTAACATTGTTCTATCTCGAAAATTAAAAGCTACAGACTATTTTAACCAAAATTCTTACAAAAAACTTTGCGTTTTCGCAAGAAAAGCGAAAAAAGACTAGACGAAAGGGAAGTTAATTCTTATAATCACGCCCGCTTGCTCAATGAATCCATTGAGTGTCCAGAATGGTAAGGTGTCCGAGTGGTTGAAGGAGCACGCCTGGAAAGCGTGTATGTGGGAAACTGCATCAAGGGTTCAAATCCCTTCCTTACCGCCAGTTGTATGTTTTTTAATGTTTTTCTTGTCTTTCCTGTTTTATAACTCACTATTTTATAAGTGTTTTTTGTTTTTAGCGTTTTTTGCGTGTTTTTTTGTCTTTGTAAAATGATCACCAAATGATCACCAAAATGAAAAAATTTCCGTTTTTTCGTTGGTTGGCTTGTTTTGGTGATCATTTCTTGAAATTTTGAAACAATTACAAGGATTTAAACCATGACTAAAAAATACTTAACACAATCCCAAATTTTGAAAGTAAAAGGCAACGGCAAAAAGCAACAATTACCGCTTGCAGATAAATTATTTTTATTGGTACAGCCGAGCGGTAAAACGAGCTTTTTATATTCCTATCGTCAACCCGTAAGCAAAATTATTAAACGGAAAAGCCTAGGCACTACCGAGCAAATGAGCCTAGACCAAGCTAAAGAAACGGCGATAAAGTTTAATATTTTGCTATCTAAAGGTGTAGATCCGCTTGAATACGAAGAACAGCAAGCCAAGCAAGAACAACGGCGACGCATAACCCTTAATGAAATTGCGTTAGACTGGCAAGAGATGAAAAGCAAGAATTTAAAGCCTAAAACTTTATCAGATCAAATAGCACGCTTTCATAATCATTTATTTCCGATTTTAGGGGATATAGCCATAACGGAAATCACGTTAGCGGACGCAAGAGAAAAGATAAAGCCTATTTATGATAAGACCCCACACATGGGCGAAAAAGTCGCAAGGGATTTAAGATCCTTAGGCAATCACGCCGTAGAAATGGGCGTACTAGATAATAATCATTTATTACTAATTAAAAATTCATTTCAACGCCCTAAATCAAAAAACAATAAGCATATTAAAGCAGAAGAGTTACCCGAATTTATGCGGAGATTGGCAAATTCAAATTTGCAATTGCAAACACGGCTTTTAATTGAATTTCAGCTTTTAACCATGGTGAGAGCAAAAGAAATTGTTACAGCAGAATGGGCGGATATTGATTTTAATAGTGCTTGCTGGCATATTCCCGCTGGTAAAATGAAAGGAGGTAAGAAAGCCCATGATGTTCCATTAAGTCGCCAAGCGTTAGCGATATTAAAGGAAATGCGGCAACACACCGCACAGCAAAAATATGTATTTGCTCACCGTTCTGAACATGGTAAACACTGTTCAAGCGGAACCGCAACCCAAGCATTTAAAAGGGCGTTAGGTTATAAAGGTATTATGACCCCGCACGGCATGCGGGGATTGGTTAGAACCTATTTATCTGATAAAAATATCACATTTTACGAAGTCGCCGAAGCCTGTTTATCTCATAAACACGGCGACGCAGTAAGCAAGGCATACAACAAAAGCACATATTATGAACAGCGTCAAATAGTGATGCAACAATGGGGCGATTTTGTAGAGCAGTGCAAAAAAGCCTAGCATAAGCCACACCAACACCAAGCAAGGGCGGAGCAATTCGCCCTTTTTGCCTTGAACCTATTATATCAAATAGCAATACCCGAAAAATAAATAAATGCGTTTTATGCTTAAAACTTAATCAAACGCACGCCGACAAAACGCAAGCATATCCTCGCCTCGCCCGCACGTTAAATAGGTAGTTTTTTACGCAAAATTCAAAGCCCTTTGAACCCTTGCCAATACTGGCACGGTTTAACGTTCTTATAGTCAAAATTATTACGCATTTTTACGCACAAAAACGCACTTTTACAACGCCTTTTTTTGACTTGATAACCCTATCCCAAGATACCGCCCCTTTTTACCGCCAAAGCCCTTTATTTTACGCCCTATTTTGTCAATTTTAGCCCTACAAATGGCACAAAAAGACAAAAAAACGCCCTTTCTATATGATGACTTTTGCCAATCAGGCGAAAACACACGACAACAGACAACCGCAAGCGAAAGGGGGGCAAAATGTGGCAGAAACGAAAACGCCAAGGCTAATCAATATTAAAGAAGTGATGAACCGCACTTCATTAAAAACTACCGCTATTTATACCTTGATGAAACGGGGTGAATTTCCCCAATCTATCAAGATAACAATCGACCGTATAGGCTGGCTAGAAAGTGATATAGATGACTGGATAACCGCCAAAGTAAACCAAACGAAAGGACAACACCAATGACCGAACAAACCCAAACAACCGACAATATCGAACAGCTTAAAGCCGAATTTCAGAAGAAAAAGGCGGATTATTTAGCCAAAGAGAGCAAACTCAAAGGCCTAGAAAGCGAAAAAGCCAAAGCGGAAGAAATGAAAGCCGCTTTAGAAAATGAGCTACAAGAGATCGCCGACAAAACGCAAACCGCTATCGATGCGGATAAATTTTTAACGGCGGATCAGTATGCAGAAATGAAATCAGCGGATTTTAATTTAAAAGCGAAAATTGATTATTATCAAGCTGTAATAGAAGAAGTTGAAGATAAGTTATATAAATTTAAAACTGAATTACATTATGAAAGAAGTAATATTTTAAATTTACGAGTTGGATTATTTAGAGAAATAATTCACACCTTAATTGAAGATTTTAAACGTTCACACGGTGCAGAGTTAAGTAAAATTTTTGCTATTTATGCAAAATCTGGATTAACAAATATTAATTCTTATTCACCTAAAGACCCAATTATTCAAGAGCTTGATAACTTTATGGATATTGTTCGGGAATTTATTAATATTTCCGCCCCAATAGATGAAAATTTTACCGTTAAAAATTTAATATATGATTTTAAAGCACCATCTATTATTAAACTTCACCACGATAAAACACTGGAAGAAATGGGAATATTGACACCAGAACCAAGAGGATTTAAAAAATTAATCAATGATTTAACGAAATAAGGAAAAATATAAAATGAGCATATTAGACAAAGTAAAAGAAAGCCTAAAGAAAGACCAATCAAGCATGGGTAATGAAATATCGCTAGATAATACAGGTTATTTAGAAATTGATAACAGAAATAAAGAGCTTGAACAAGAACTTTTAAAAAATCTAAGTGAAACACAGTTCTTTAATCTTATTAATATTGTAAAAACACAAAAGAAACAAGGCGAAAGCATAGGGATAATTTTACCTACAACATTTTTAAAAATAGAAGACGATAACCGAATAGATGTACAGCAAGCAATGACGCTATCAAGTGAATTTGATTGTAAAAAACTTACACTTGATAGTTATATTCTACACTCAAAAATTGATTCAAATAGTCTTTATTCTGGAATTGATTTAAATAAAACATTAAATCAGATATTAGATAAACAATGGATTTATTCATTATTAAATGCTGGTTTTACTGGTGAAATAAATTGGCTTAAAAAAATCCAGACTAACAAGCCTGATAATGTAATTAATGGTGCGAAAGTTGGCGACAAACAGACCTATAAAAGCATTAATGCTGTAGTGAAAGCTGGTTTAGAAAAATTAGGCGAAACTATTAAAAATTCAGGCGATTTTGTGGCAATTTGCGGGCGTAATATTATCCCCGATCACCCTGTAATTCTTCAGTATGGCGACCTAAACCCAGATCATACACACAAATGACAATTTCACAGAAATTAATAGGCGGATTGCGTGCGGTGAATGTTCCATATTTCCCAGAGAACAGCATTTTAATCACTAGATTTAATAATATTTCCTTTTATTTTCTACAAAATTCTGTACGCCGTATTATTGAAGAAGTACCAACAAAAAACCGCACGGAAACTTATTCAAGTATAACGTGCGACTTCATCATCGAAGACTACAACGCCGCCGCATTGATTGAAAATATCGAAATTATGGAATAATGCACCGCACTTTTTAAGCGTAACCAATAGGGCGATAAATTCGCCCTATTTTTTCGCTTATACAGTTTAAAAAGCCCTGTTCTAGTGCTAATCTAGGGGGAAAAAAATTATAACGTTTTACCCTGTTTTATCTTACGGAGAACCCCAAAAAATGCCAATCACCCTACCGCCTAGAAAATACTACACCTTACCTCAAGCCGTCGCCGAATTAAACAAAGACAAAAAGATAAATGTCACGATTGAAGATTTAATTCATTATGCAAGCAATCATTTATTAATGCTATGCGTAAAAGTGAGAACCAACCAAGAAGAACACCGCCTAGAATTTGATTTTATTGAGAATAATCAAACCCTAGATTGTGGCTTTTTTGGTGATGTTATTAATATAAGTATCAATAATGATATTTTATTTTATCAAAGAGAAATTAATTCAGAACAAATAAAAAATGCAAATGAATTAATGCTAACTATATTTGATGAAGAAAATTATTTTATATTAAATGGATTTATAGGAGTTTACCCAAATAGCCATAAATTTGGAACATTTGAAAGGGATTTATTAAATAATGAAATATCATTAAACAATATATCACTTATTACACCAAGAGAAATCGAAACTAATTTAATTATTCAATTCGACTTAGGAACGTTAGAAAATATAAAACAGAAAATTAACTACAATGATTTATATATTTTGGCAACGGAGCTAGAGTTATTAAAAAACGGCGGAAAATTGTTAGATGATTATGCAGAAAATAGCCTTTTAACCATCCAACAAGCCCCCCAAACCAACCGCCAAAACGTCAAGCAAGAAAACCAAATAAACTTTATTAAAACCTTGCTTTTTATGGATTATGGCATAGAAACCGCAGAACAGGCTAGAAATACTATCAGAAACGGCAATTTAGGGCGAAAATTGGAAAAACTTAAACAGCAACAACCCGAAAAAATAAACGATTTGAATTTAAAAATAATCACTGAAAAAACCTTGTTTAACTGGTATCAAAACAGCTAACTAACAAATATAAAAAAGGGTAATTACCCCTAAAAAATGGGTAATTACCCTTTTTTTATTCTTATTTCCCACACAATACCCCTAGACAAAAAAACACCAGAAAACGCTAAAAAACAGAAAACACAAACCAAAACAGGGGAAACTATGACAGATGAAACTATAACGCTATCCGTTTACGCCACGGCGAAAGAAATTTGTAAGTTATTGCACCTATCAAGGGCGAAACTTTACACAATGGCGAACGCTGGCGAATTTCCGCCACCGTTAAAACTAGGGCGTGCGTTACGCTGGCGAGTTAGTACGGTGAAAAACTGGCTAGACCAACAGGAACAAACCACGCAAGGGGGGAACTAATGGGATTAAATATATATTGCCCGAAATGCGATAAACCAATGAAAGTGCGAACCAGTGAGCGACCAACGCCGACCACCGTCAAGGCGATGTTGTTTTGTAATAACTGCTTAAATGTCAGGGCGCAATTTTTAGGCGGAATCGAGCGGATAGAATACGCCACTTATAGCACCGTTGACCCAGACCCGACACCAACCGAGCCAAAGGAAAAACCGAAAGAAACCATAAATCTAGGCTATTTCAAATAAAAGCCAAAAAAAAGCCCCTTTACGGAGAATAAAGGGGATGTTCTAAAAAATACTAATATTTCAGCACAAAGGATTAAAATATGATGAAGTTTTATTATATTGATTTTACTCAAAAAATCAACAAAACAACATATTTGAACATAAATAATCATAAAAAACGCTTGACAAAGTGCGGTGATTTTTGCGAATATTTTTGCAACGGGCGTGACAACCCTACAAAAACTCAAACGGCGAATAATTGCACGCCTTTAAATCGTGCTTTTTTTATTCGTAGCATTCGCACACATCAAGCAAATAGGCTATTATGTCTATCGTCAATGATAGCGTGCAATGGGCAACCCTTAGCGGTTGGCAGTTTTCCGTTTGAGACTGTTTGTCACCCCGTTGCACGTTATCGCCAAGCCGTGACAAGTAAAGGCGATAACTTCATAAATCAACAAACGGAGTTATCAGCAATGATCTATTTATTTTTAGGCATACACCGCCAACACCTAGGCGACACAAGTCGCACCGTTCAACGCTTACCGAAAGCACGCTTAATCATTAACGCCGACAGCGAACACACCGCCCGAGCAAAAATCGCGCGGGATTATTGTTTATTGCAATGCTGGAACGTCAAAAACCCCGAACATTTACACCGCACTTTAACCAATGTTAAGGGGGTGATTTATGCGTAAACGTTTTAACCGCCAATATACGCCACGCAGTGCAAGATATTTCAAAGCGATCGGGCAATTTATGCAAGTATGCGGAATGATTACCCTAGATATGCAAGGCTTTCAACGCAATGGCATATTAAGCCCCGAAGAATACGAAGAAGTCTTTGATATGCTAACTACTTTGCAATCGATGCTTGATGATGTGGATTTTAAGGGGGCGAATGATGAATAACCAACCTTTAACGGATAAATCACCGCAATTTGATTACCAATTTAACACCAAGCACTACCGCCCAATACCGAGCGAATGGGAAGATATGGAAACAAAATTAGATAAATTTAGCAGTTTATTATCTATTAAAAATTCGCTTTATTTCGCTATTGATGAGCAGTATCAAAATTTTGTATTCAGATCAATGAATGAAAGAGTCAAAGCTGCCCAAGTCGTGCATTATGACTTGATGATGATAGCCCAAATTCTACAAGAGAAAATAGAGCTAGAGTTTCAGCTATTAAGCGAATTTATCCAAGCACAGCAACCACAAGCAAACCAAGGGGGCGAATAATGAAAGCAAGACAATATCAACCACAAATAATTGACAGCGGCAGAGTAGAATATTGTGCAAAAATGATTAAGGGCAAAACCGCCGAGCAAATAGCGGAATTGATGAAAAATCCAGTTTTCAGAATGGTCGCCCGAAAATATGAAAAAGACCGCCAAAAGCGGCAACAATGGCAACGAGAACACGGCATCAATAGGGGGATTTTATGTTAGAAAAGCAGATAACCGTCAATAGCAAAGAGTTATGGGGAATAAAGCAGATCGCTAATTATTTAGGCTTGAGTTATAGATACGTTCAAAGCCTAAAACGTGATCCGAATTTCCCAAAGCCGATCAGGTTACCAAAACTAAACGACCCGAGCGTCACAAGCACACGCCCGAAATTTTTTGCTGGTGATATTGTTCGATATTGTGAGCAATGCAGAACCCCAAAAAACCAAAGCTAACCCAAAGGGGCAACCGCCCCTTTTTTTGATTGAAAGGTTATGAATTATGATGAACGGAAGACTTAAAAAAGCCCCGAATTTGAAAGAATTGATAAAGCAGAACCCCGCCCCCAGTGACGAAATCTTTATTTTGACAGGGGCGAACGTATGGGCGTTTTATCGTAAAGACCCGAAAGACGGCAAAACAGACGGACAGGGGATCGGCTATGACTTATTAAATAAAGCCAATAACCAAGTATTGCCAGAAAGCCAAGACTACAAGCCGATTATTTTAGATGAACGCCAACTAACCGCCGAACTTCATAAGCTGGAGCTATTACCCGAACAAACCCAAGCAGCAAGCCTTATTGATATTAGCGGCTTTTTTGCGTTAAAAGCCAACGCCAACGGCTCAAATATTCGCCACAACAACGAATTATTAAGCCGTTTATGCCAACACCTAGCTAAAACCGCCCGAAACCTTGAAAAACTTTGCTTAAAAGACAGCCTAGGGCAATTACAGGAAGATTTAAGCGGCTATATCAAGCGGATCAGAGATGAAGAAGTCATAGTATTAACCGCCCCCGAATTAATAGAACTCGATGCAGACACCTTGAAAAAATCCAACGCAAGCGAAAGGGCGGAATACTTTCTAAAATGGTTTAATAAGCCCTTAGCTTATCACCCCGAACAGGGCATAATTTACGGCTATAACGGCATTATCTGGCAAGTGATAGACGATAACCAGTTACAGCGATTAGTGAAAGATTTTTTTGCAGAATATGGGGCAAAATATGGCAGTGCAACCACGTTAAAAAATGTAATTGATTGCTTGAATGTGGATTTACCCTATTTTCAGAAAACCGATGAAAAATTGTTAGCCTTTAAAAATGGCGTATTGAATAAGCATACACTGGAATTTATGCCACATAAGCAAGAGCATTATTTAACAGGCTTTAATAATTGCGATTATTTAGATCGGGCATTACCTACCCCGATTTTTGATAAATACCTAGACTTTATAGGCAACCACAATGAAGACCGAAAGAAAGCCTTGCTAGGGGCGTTATATATGATTCTGAACGTGCGGAACGATTGGCAATTAACCCTAGAGCTAATAGGCGAAGCAGGGAGCGGAAAATCTACATTTTTAGAAGTTGCTAAATTAATTTCAGGGGATAACAACCACGCCGCTATTGATTTAGAAATAATCAAAGACCCAAAGGCTATTGATATGATTTTAAACAAGAGTTTTTTATATTCAGCCGACCAACCAAAATATATTGGCGATGCGTCAATTATTAAGAAAATATCAGGGGGCGATGAAATCACCTTTAACCCTAAAAATAAAAAATCATTTAGTGCGAAAGTCAATGCCATTATAGCAATCTGTTCAAACACCCTACCGATTTACAAACACGACGGGGGCGGAATGGAACGGCGTAGGGTATTATTCCCTTTTTATCAAGCCGTAGAAGAAAGCGACAAAGACCCAAATTTAATAGCGAAATTACAGCTAGAACTAGGGGGCATTATTCGCAAGATTTACGACACTTTCAGCGATCCGAATGAAGCAAAACAAGCGTTATTGATACAGAAAAACAGCCAAGAATCCTTAGAAATGAAGAGGAACAACGACCACGTTTTAGAATTTAGTGCAGAATTTGAATTAATGGAACAGGTAAGCAATAAAGGCTTAATAATAGGTAGCACTAGGGGATCTTTAGGCATTGATTCAGATTTAATATGTGATCGGCTTTATTGGCTTTATTTAGCCTTTTGTGAAGTTAGGGGCATAGACCAACGCTCACAGCTAAAGCCTAACGATTTATTTCAAGCCTTAATCATTGCTTTTAAGACTTCAGGGCATAAAATCAAGCTCACAAAACGCACAATAGGGGGCGGATATAACCACACCAACGCCATTTTAAAAGACAAAGAAGCAACCCTTAAAAAATGGCGTAATAGCTAATAACCCTTTGAAAATACCGTGATTTTTAACAAGAAAACACGGTATTTTTTTATGTTTTCTGTATCCCAAAAACTTTAATAATAAAATTAATTCACTTTTTCACTTTTTCACTTTTTTGATAGATAACTATTTGAAATATAAATAAATATTAATTCAAAAATAGCTAAATTTTTTTCACTCTCGTTTCACTCTTAAGTGATTTTTTTCACTATTTCACTAAATCACCCAAAAAAGTGAATAAAACACACTTCAATTTTTATATATAAATCATGGTGTTAAATGCTAAAAATGTGGAAAAGTGAAAAAGTGAGTGAAATTTCTATTATTTATTTATATTTTTTATTTTTCGCAGAAAAGGGAACCGCCAAGAGCAAAGGCAGATGATGATATTTTTGCTTTAAATATGCTCAATTATGATTAATAATGCGAAAGGCAAAAAAACACCAACAAAATGAAATGATCACCAAAAGATCACCAAAGCAGAAAAGCGAAAGGCTAGAACCTTTATAAAACAAGGCGTTAGAATTGAGTATAATTCCCTTCCTTACCGCCATGACTCTTTTATTTTTGTCTTATTTCATAATTTCTTATTCATAATCCCCACGAAATTTTTTCACCCCCACTTTTCCCCTCATTTTTTATTATTTTTGTGATATGTATTCCAAAACTGCGGTGAATTTCTTGAGAGTTTTAGGGTTTTGCTTGAAATTACACCCCGTTGAGTTTATTTCCAATATGCTCAACACAAAAAATCAATATTTATTTTCAACAAGGAAACCTTATGAAATCCATTAAAGCATTATTCGGCACAGTGGTACTAGCTGGCTCATTATTAGGCAGTGCAAACGTATTCGCAGAAACCGCACAACCAGCCACAACAGCCGTTCAGCAAGTTACTGCACAAACGGTTGCAACTGAAACACAAGCTACTGTAGTTGGTGATAAATTAAATATTAACACCGCTTCCGCCGCAGAAATTCAAAAAGCCTTAACGGGGATCGGAGCTAAAAAAGCTGAAGCCATTGTGCAATATCGTGAAACGCATGGTGCTTTCACTTCGTTAGATCAGTTATTAGACGTACAAGGTATTGGTCAAGCTACTTTAGATAAAAATAAAGATCGGATTATTTTCTAGTTATTTGCCAATCATTAATTAAAAGTCATTGCAATGTAATGGCAATGGCTTTACAATTTTGGTACTTTATATCAAAAACTGAAAGGATAAAAAAATGACTAGCATTAACTTTAATATTCGTCTGGACTCTCGCTTAAAAGAACGTGCATTTTCGGTGATCGAAAGCTACGGATTAACACCGTCACAAGCGATTAAGCTATTTTTAAATCAAATTGCAGATACTAAATCGGTGCCATTATCATTTGATCATCATGCTGATACGCCAAATGCAGTGACCAGATTGGCAATGTTAGAAACGATTGAAAATCGTAAGACTAACCATCTAAAAACCTACAATAGCTTTGAAGAAATTGTACAAGATAGTTAATACGATTGATCAGACTTGGTACACACGCCGAACTATTTTAAATTTTAGTCTATGGCATACCCTTGTGGCGAAAGTAATTGACCATCTAAATAGGCTTTTCCGTCAATTTCTTTCAAGCGATCATCAACAAACCATTTCACCACCAAAGGATAAATTTGTAATTCTTGTGTTTTCACTCGTTGTTGAATATCTTCTATGCTATCGTCAGGGAAAATCGGGACTTTAGCTTGCAAAATAACGGCACCGCCATCTACTTTCTCATTCACAAAATGCACCGATGTACCATGTTCCGTTTCGCCAGCCTCTAAAGCCTGTTGATAGGTGTTTAAGCCACGGAATTTTGGCAATAATGACGGATGAATATTTAAAATCTTGCCAGCAAAGCGTTGGGTAAATTCAGCGGTGAGAATTTTCATATAGCCAGCTAACACAATCAAATCTGCCCCAAGATCAGCAATAAAATCCGCAATGGCTAAATCCATTGCCAGATTATTTGGATAATGTTTACGTTCAAAAAGTGCGGTGGGAATATTGGCATTTTTGGCACGTTCTAAACCGTAAGCATTGGCTTGATTGCTAATCACAGCCACAATTTGCCCATTAATCATTTTATTTTCGCAAGCCTCTATAATCGCTTGTAAATTGGTGCCTGAACCTGAAATAAGAATAACGATTTTTTTCATAAAGATAGGTATTAAATTGAAACATTAAGGGCGGACATATCGATCCGCCCCGAATATTATTGAATAATCACTTGTTGTTCGCCTGCTTGTAACGGTTCAATTTGACCAATTAACCAAGCGTCTTCACCTGCTGCACGCAACACTGTCAAGGCTTTTTCCACATCTGCTTGTGGTAATGCAATCACCATGCCTACACCACAGTTAAAGGTGCGGTACATTTCATAGGTTTCAATATTGCCTTTTTCTTGCAACCATTTAAACACAGGCTGCCATTGCCAGCTTTTTTCATTAATGACCGCTTTCAGATTCTGTGGCAAAACTCGTGGAATATTTTCCCAGAAACCGCCACCAGTTAAATGAGCAATCGCATGCACATCAACATTTTCAATCAATTCTAACACCGATTTGACATAAATTTTGGTCGGTGCAAGCACTTGTTCGCTTAACGGACGACCTGTCAACTGTTCTGTGGCAGGGTTTACACCTGATACTTCAATCACCTTACGCACTAAAGAATAACCATTGGAATGTGGACCACTTGAAGCTAATGCAATTAACGCATCTCCCGCTTGTACTTGCGAACCGTCAATAATTTTAGATTTTTCCACCACGCCAACACAGAAGCCAGCTAAATCGTAATCACCAGCGTGATACATACCCGGCATTTCCGCTGTTTCACCGCCAACTAAGGCACAACCTGATTGTACACAACCCTCCGCAATGCCTTTCACCACATCGGATGCCACATCTACTTCTAATTTTCCTGTGGCATAATAATCCAAGAAGAACAACGGTTCTGCACCTTGCACCACTAAATCATTGACGCACATTGCCACCAAGTCAATCCCAATCGTATCGTGTTTTTTCAAATCAATCGCTAAACGTAATTTGGTGCCAACACCGTCTGTACCTGAAACTAAAATCGGTTCTTTATATTTGCTTGGCAACGCACATAATGCACCGAAACCACCTAAACCGCCAATCACTTCAGGGCGAGTAGTGCGTTTTACGTGCGGTTTAATCCGTTCAACTAATTCATTACCAGCGTTAATATCCACGCCGGCATCTTTATAACTTAATGATGGTTTGCTCACGATGTTGTCCTTTTGTATTCAAAAATTGGGGCTATTATACCGATTTTGAGAATTGAGGTAAACGTTTGCTATCGGGTATTTCAAACAAAAAAAGCCATAAAAAATTTCCCCAATTTTGCAATCGGGGAGTGGGGGGCTTTATGTAAAAGATTTATTTTATAAAGAATACACAAAAATCACCAAAATCAACACGGGAATTACATATTTCACATAATTAAACCAAATTGCAGTGAGTTTTTCACCCGCATTTAATTCTTGCTTGGCTTCATCTTTTAATACAAATCCAACGAATACGGCACAACCAAGTGCGGTTAAAATAAACAGAATATTACCACTAATGTAATCAAAGGCATCAAAAATACTTCGCCCAATAATGGTTATATTTTGCCATTCATTATCACCTAATACGGAAGGGATATTACCTAATAGAAAAATACCGCCTAATACTAAAGCAATCGATGCTTTACGACCTAAGCGAGTTTTTTCTTGTAAAGCGGTAATCAGCACTTCATAAATGGTTAATGAAGTCGTTAATGCCGCAATAATCAACAAACTAAAGAAAATGACTGCGAAAATTGAACCTTGCCACATATGAGAAAATACGATCGGTAAACTTTGGAATACCAAGGTTGGTCCTGAATTGGGAGGTACATTAAAAGTAAATAAGGATGGGAAAATCATAAAGCCGGCAGCAAGCGCGATTAAGGTATTCATCACGGCGGTAATCGTGGCTGTTTTAACTAGATTTTCTTTTTTATCTAAATAGCTTGATAGCGTGATTAATACACCAAAACCAAGGCTTAACGCAAAGAAAACTTGTCCCAACACAAATACAAATAACTCTTTGGTGATTTTTGAAAAATCAGGGATCAAATAGAATTCAATACCTTGTGCTGCACCCGGTAAAGTGACATTTCGTACAATCATCACTAACAAGAAAATAAATAGCAACGGCATTAAGAATTTTACCGAACGTTCAATACCATCCATAATACCCTTTGCCAAAATAACGTAGTTTGCTAATACAAACAGTGCGGTATAACCTAAAATTGTCAATGGACTGTTATGAATATAAGTAGTAAAGAAACTTGATGTGGTTTCAGGACTTACAGGCGCAGATAAATCCAGTGTTCCGCTAATAATGCTACCGATATAAGTTAGCACCCAGCCACCTAGTACCATATAATAAGCTAAGATACCAAATGCCCCAAGCAATCCCATGTAACCTAAAATTTTCCATGCCGGATGAATTTTCTTACCGTTTGCCGTTCCACTAAAAGCATCTATCGCATTTTTATGCATACGGCGACCAATCACATTTTCCACTAGAATCATCGGAATACCAATTACAATCATAGCAATGCAAAACAACATCACATAAGCACCGCCCCCATTTTCCCCAACCAAATAGGGAAAACGCCAAGTTGCACCAAATCCAACAGTTGCACCGGCCACCGTCAGAACATAGGTTAAACGACTTGACCACGTTTGGCGTTTTTCTGTTCCATTCACTGACATAAGATTCCTCTTTCCTATCGATAAAATACACTTTCCACTATCTCAAAATAACGGAAAGTGCGGTTAAAATTTAATAAAATTAATGGGTCAATGCAGTTTCAGGCTCCATATACTCAATATTTAAAGCATCCGCTACACCTTTGAATGTACAATATCCAGCATAAGTATTTAATCCTTGTAATAAAGCAGGATCAGCAAGACAGGCTTTCGCTACACCTAATTTTGCAATTTCTAAGCCGTATTGTAAGGTAGAATCGGTTAAACCTAGGGTAGAAGTTCTTGCCACACAGCCCGGCATATTTGCCACACAGTAATGGATCACACCTTCTACTTCATAAATCGGATCAACATGGGTGGTCGCTTTGGATGTTTCAAAACAACCACCTTGGTCGATAGCCACATCGACTAACACAGAACCTTTTTTCATTAATTTAAGATCTTCACGGGTTAATAAGTGCGGTGTTTTTGCTCCGGGAATTAATACCGCGCCAATCACCACATCTGCATCAGGCAGCAAGTGGAGAATATTACCACGAGAACTGGTTAATGTTTTAATTTTCATGCCAAAAATTTGATCAATGTAAGCTAAACGAACAGCATTTATATCTAAAATGGTTACATCTGCACCAATACCCATGGCAATTTGGGCGGCGTTCAAACCAACTACACCTCCACCTAAGATCACCACCTTCGCTTTGGGGGTGCCAGCCGTACCACTTAATAAGACACCTTTACCACCAAAGGTTTTTTGAATATATTTTGCCGCTTCTAATGTTGCTAATCGACCGGCGATAGAACTCATCGGTGCCAAGCAAGGTAAGCCGGTTGACGTTTTGATGGTTTCATAGGCAATAGCTTGAATTTTTTTCGCTAACAGCATTTCAGTGAGTGGTTTATCAGCGGCAAGATGAAGATAAGTATAGAGAATTTGATTTTCACGGAAATAATGATATTCGCTTTCGATAGGTTCTTTGACCTTAATAATCATTTCACTTTTGGCAAATAAAGTGGTTTTATCTGTTAATGTAGCACCGGCAGCTTGATAATCTGCATCACTAAAACCAATTTCAGTTCCAGCATCATGTTCAATATAAACTGTATGTCCTGCTTCCACATAAGCTAGCACATTTGCTGGGGTTAAACCAACACGATATTCTTGAACTTTAACTTCTTTTGGACAACCTATAATCATAATTTCCTCCTGAAAGGGATGAGTAATAAAGATAAGATGTGAGGATGTAATTATTCATTAACATCTGGATAACATTATACATGGTCGGAAAGAAAATTAATGTGAACTTGATCACAAATTACGAAATTAATCACTATTTGTTAAGATAAAGTTAAGATATTGTATTGATTACTGACTATTTGTTGATATTAAATTCTTCTACGGCGTCGGTGAAAATTCTTACTTGCAGTGTTTTTGCTTTTTTTGGAAGGAACGTTTATTGCAGAAAGTTCAAGCCGTCTCACTCGGCGGAAATGGCTTAGAAAATAATGGACGGAACTGGCCAAAATAACACCAGCTAAGAAGATAATAAATAATTCGCCGTATAGTTGATAAAAAATCTGATTGATTTTACTTTGTGTCGTTTGTCCATACTTGGCATCAAACGTGACGCGTAAAAAACCTTCCAATCCATTTGCGGAATAAATGGGTTCCACAATTTGCTGCGTGACCATCTCATTATTTTTTACTGGATCTAGCTGTTGTTGCCAGTTTAAATGATTACTACTTTGGGCTAATAGTTGACCATTATTTGCATATAAAGAAGCATCGAGTATAAAACTTTCTTTGGTCAGATTATCTAAATTTTCATTAAATTTTTCGGTTTTGGCATTATTTACCAATAGGGTAGAAAGGAAATTAGTTTGTTGTCGCACCAACAAATGAGACAAATTTGCCACTTGGTTCACGCTGGCTAATTGTGATCCAATTTGAAATTGTTTAACACCAAATAAAATTACTCCGACCACGCTTAAACAAAGGACGCAGATGATCAGTATCATACTGAATTTTACTAATTTTTCTTTGATTATTTGCAAGTTATTTACCCAAATATTTTGTAATAATGTATGATTGTAGCACTACAATAAAAAATTAACAGGATTTCTTATGCAAACTATTTTACAAAAATTTCCCCATTTTCCCACCGCACTTTTAGCTGAGCAGAAAGTACAGGAAAAACAAGGTTATTCTATTTTATTTAGCTCACAGTTAAATCTTGAAAAATTAATGGCTTTCCAACAAAAGTGCGGTGAAAATTTTCAGCTTTTTGATTGTTGGGAAATGGCCAATAATGTGGTGCTTTTAATGCAAGGAGAATTTAGCCCAGAATTTATTGCTTACGCTCACGAGCTACAATTAGATGCCGCAGTGCTTAATTTTCATGCGAAATTAAGCCAATCGGGTTTGCTTGTGATGGATATGGACAGCACTGCGATTAAAATTGAATGTATTGATGAAATTGCCAAACTGGCGGGAACTGGTGAAGAAGTGTCTGCAATTACCGCGGCTGCTATGCGTGGAGAACTGGATTTTGAACAAAGTTTACGTCGTCGAGTAGGTACTTTAAAAGGCGCAAAAGAAAGCATTTTGGCTGATGTTCGCCGAAATTTACCTTTAATGGGTGGTTTAAAAGAAACAGTCGGCGAATTGCAAAAATACGGTTGGAAAACTGCTATTGCATCAGGGGGATTTACCTATTTTGCGGATTATTTGAAAGATATGTTAGGTTTAGATTATGCTGTGTCTAACCAATTTGATATTGTAGATGGCGTACTGACAGGCAAAGTAAAAGGCGATATTGTGCATGCACAATATAAAGCTAAGGTATTACAGCAATTAGCTCAGCAGTTTAATATTGATCTTAAAAATACAGTGGCTATTGGTGACGGTGCGAATGATCTCGCCATGATGAGTGTTGCCGATCTTGGAGCAGCATTCCACGCTAAACCGAAAGTACAACAACAGGCTCAAGTTGTGGTAAACTTTGCGGATCTAACAGGATTGCTGTGCTTGCTAAGTGCCAGTGATCGGATTGCTAATTTAACTAAATAGGAGAACAAAAAATGCCATCATTTGATATTGTATCTGAACTCACCATGCACGAAGTGCGTAATGCTGTGGAAAATGCCAATCGTGTTTTAAGCTCTCGCTATGATTTTCGTGGCGTAGAAGCGGTGATTGAGCTTAATGAAAAGAACGAAAGCATTAAAATCACGTCTGAATCAGATTTCCAATTGGAACAACTGTTAGAAATTTTAATCGGCTCGTGTATTAAACGTGATATTGATAGCACATCTTTAGATGTTCCGTCCGAAAGTGAGCATCATGGCAAATTGTATTCCAAAGAGATTAAATTAAAACAGGGTATTGAAACCGATATGGCGAAGAAACTGGTGAAATTAATTAAGGATAGCAAAATTAAAGTACAAACCCAAATTCAAGGGGAACAAGTGCGCGTCACCGGAAAATCCCGTGATGATTTACAAGCTGCCATTCAATTAGTTAAAGGTGCAGAATTAGGTCAACCGTTCCAGTTTAATAATTTTCGTGATTAACCTATTTTAGGATCTAACCCTAATCTAACAAAAAGTGCTGAATTTTTATCAGCTCTTTTTTTGTGAATCTTTTGTGAAAAATTATCATTCTTTATTAAAAATTATGACATAGATCACATTTTTTTCATAAAAAATGGAGTAAACTTTCTTTCGCTGTAAAGAAATAAATAAAAACTTCAAATTTTAAGGAGAATATTATGAGTACTCTTAATTATTTACAAAAAATTGGGCGAGCATTAATGGTGCCTGTGGCAGCTTTACCAGCCGCTGCACTATTAATGGGTGTGGGGTATTGGCTTGATCCAGACGGTTGGGGAGCTAATAGTCAACTGGCAGCATTGTTAATTAAATCGGGTGGAGCGATTATCGATCAAATGCCTTTCCTATTTGCTATTGGTGTGGCTTTTGGTATGTCAAAAGATAAACATGGTTCTGCCGCACTTTCAGGTTTAGTGGGTTATTTAGTGGTAACAACATTGCTTTCCCCTGCAGCGGTCGCTCAATTACAAGGTATTCCAGCCGATCAAGTTCCAGCCGCCTTTAATAAAATTAATAACCAATTTATTGGGATTTTAGTCGGGGTGATTTCTGCTGAGTTATATAATCGTTTCCATACCGTTGAATTGCCGAAAGCCTTGGCTTTCTTTAGTGGTAAACGCTTAGTGCCAATCGTGGTGTCTTTGGTGATGATTATTGTTGCCTTTGTGTTACTTTATGTTTGGCCTGTGATTTTTGGTGGCTTGGTGTCTTTCGGTGAATCGATTAAAGATTTAGGTGCAACTGGTGCAGGTATTTATGCTTTCTTTAACCGTTTATTGATCCCTGTTGGCTTACATCACGCCTTGAACTCTGTATTCTGGTTTGATGTGGCGGGTATCAATGATATTCCAAATTTCTTAGGTGGTGCTCAATCTCTTGCTGATGGTAAAGCCGTGGTTGGTGTAACGGGTATGTATCAGGCAGGTTTCTTCCCTGTTATGATGTTTGGTTTACCAGCCGCTGCATTAGCGATTTATCATAGTGCCAAACCAGCCAAAAAAGCACAGATTGCTTCCCTTATGTTTGCAGCGGCACTGGCTTCGTTCTTTACTGGTATTACTGAACCACTCGAATTTGCTTTTATGTTTGTTGCACCTGTACTTTATCTAGTACACGCATTATTAACCGCACTTTCTGTCTATATTGCCGCATCAATGCACTGGATCGCTGGTTTTGGATTTAGTGCGGGGTTAGTGGATATGGTGCTTTCTTCTCGTAATCCATTGGCAGTGAATTGGTATATGCTGATTGTTCAAGGTTTGGTCTTTGCTGCGATTTACTATGTGATATTCCGTACTGTGATCAAAATGTTCAACTTGAAAACCCCTGGTCGTGAAGATGATGAAGTGGTTGAAAATATTGAGCAAAATAATACCAGTTATGAGCAACAAGCCGTACAATTTGTAAAAGCATTAGGCGGTAAACAAAATCTTAGCAATATTGATTATTGCACCACAAGATTACGTTTAACTGTGCAAGATATGCGTAAAATTAATGAATCCCAACTCAAAGCCTTAGGTTCAAAAGGTCTAGTCAAAATGGGCGATAATGGTTTACAAGTTATTCTGGGATTAGAGGCAGAATTTGTTGCAGAGGCGATGAAAAAAGTAAATTAAAATAACTTTATAAAAATAATGCCCTGTAATAAACAGGGCATTTTTGAATATTTATACGATTATTGTGCTTTCACTGCAGCCACTGCTACCATATTAATAATACGGCGAACAGAGGATTTTGAGGTTAAAATATGAGCTGGTTTTTTGATACCCATTAAAATTGGACCAATAGTAATCGGGGTATGTGTACCTTGTAGCAAGTTTAAGCTAATACGAGCTGATTCCATATTTGGCATAATCAATAAATTAGCTGCACCTTTTAATGGGCTATCTGGCATCATTTCATTACGTAAACTTTCAGTCAATGCCACATCACAGTGCATTTCGCCATCAATGATTAAATCAGGGGCTTGAGCTTTCACTAATTGTAAAACTTGACGCATTTTCACCGCACTTGGGTGATCAGATGTGCCGTAGTTAGAATGAGAAATCAACGCAACCTGAGGTTCAATACCAAAACGGCGTACTTCTTCGGCAGCCATTAAAGTGATTTCTGCCAATTCTTCTGCACTTGGATCGGTGTTGACAAAAGTATCGGCTAAGAATAAGTTACGGTCAGAAAGAACGAGTCCATTCACTGTGGCTGGGACTTTCACTTCTTCTTTTACGCCTACGATTTCTTTTAATAAACCAAGGCTGGCTGAATAAGTTCCTACTAAACCGCACAACATGGCATCAGCATAACCTAATTCGAGTAAAGCGGAACCGATAGCTGCTGAATTATTAATCATTCTACGTTGTGCCATCGCTTTGGTCACGCCATTACGTTTCATTTTATTATGGTATAGCGTCCAACATTTCTCAAAAATTTCTGGGTTATCGGTGCTTAATACATCAAAATCTTTACCAGCTTCAATTTTTAAGCCTAGTTTTTTGATTTTTTGTTCGATAACCTCATTACGACCCACTAACACTGGGTAAGCAATACCAAGACCAGAAATTTCTTGTACTGCGTGTAAAATTTTGATTTCTTCACCATCCGCTAATAAGACCCGTTTTTTGTCTTTTTTCGCTTGGTCAAACACTGGTTTCATAAACAAATTGGTTTTGTAAACAAATTGCGTTAATGTTTCTAAATAAGCGTCCCAATCAGTAATTGGACGAGTTGCCACACCGCTATCCATTGCCGCTTTCGCTACCGCTGGAGCAATACGCACGATTAAGCGTGGATCGAATGGTTTTGGAATAATATAATCAGGACCGAAAGACACTTCGTTGCCACCATAAGCCGAAGTAACGACTTCATTTTGTTCTGCAAGAGCAAGATCTGCAATAGCATGCACTGCCGCCATTTTCATTTCTTCATTAATGGTGGTCGCACTTACATCTAATGCACCACGGAAAATGAATGGGAAACAAAGCACATTGTTGACTTGGTTAGGATAGTCAGAACGACCAGTACATACAATCGCATCGGCACGAGCTGCTTTGGCTTCAGGTGGAGTGATTTCAGGATCAGGATTCGCTAATGCCAAAATTAATGGACTGGCTGCCATGGATTTTACCATTTCAGCAGTCAATAAGCCTTTGGCGGAACAGCCTAAGAAAATGTCCGCATTTTCAATCACATCGCCTAATGAACGTGTGCCGTTATCATCAATGGCATAGAGTTTTTTGGTGTCGTCCATACGGTCATCACGGTTTTTGTAGATTACCCCTTTAGAGTCGCAAACCACGATATTTTCCCGTTTCATGCCAAGCGAAACCAATAAATTCAAACACGCAATCGAGGCGGCACCTGCACCTGATGCGACTAAACGCACGTCTTCAATTTTTTTACCCACAATACGTAAACCGTTTAACACAGCCGCCGAGCTGATAATCGCTGTACCGTGTTGGTCATCATGGAAGACAGGAATGTGCATACGTTCACGTAATTTTTGCTCTATATAGAAACATTCAGGGGCTTTAATATCTTCAAGGTTAATCCCCCCAAAAGTTGGCTCAAGGGAGGCAATGATTTCCACTAATTTATCGGGATCTTTTTCATCAATCTCAATATCAAACACATCTACACCAGCGAATTTTTTAAATAACACGCCTTTCCCTTCCATTACAGGCTTACCTGCTAATGCCCCGATATTACCTAACCCAAGTACCGCGGACCCGTTAGAAATCACTGCCACTAAATTGCCTTTAGATGTATAACGATAGGCTTTAGCGGGATCTGCTTGAATATCTAAACATGGTTCTGCAACCCCTGGCGAATAGGCAAGTGCTAAATCTCGTTGAGTGGCTAGTGATTTGGTTGGAGTAACTTCAATTTTTCCAGGTTTTGGAAATTCGTGAAAATCTAAAGCAGCTTGACGTAAATCTGACATAGTTTTGATCCTTTTTATTGTGATTAATGAAACAAACAATTTTGCCATTATAAAACAAAATCAAATAAAAAAATGTGATATAAGGCAAATTTTTGCAATAAATTGTTAGGGGGGAAATGAGGTAATAGAAAAGTTTGGGGAGAATTTGTTATTTGGGCTAGGGGAATACCCCTAACCTAAATAGAAGTTAAGCCATTTCTGTCAATAAATCTGGATGTTTATCCAAAATTTTTAATAATTTAATTAATGCTACTGGTGGTGTGGCTTTTCCTGTTTCATAACGAGAAAATGCAGTTACGCCACCACCAAAAATAGCACCAGCTTGTCGTTGATCTAATTTTAATTTTTTACGAACACGTTGAATATAAAGCGGATCGGCTAATGTCGCATTAACCTGTTTATTAAATTCAATCATCGTTTCTGAAACACGTTGAGCATCAATAGGGTCAACTAATACTGAATCGCAATGACTACAATATTTACCTGAAACCGCAGGAATAACGGTTTTTTGTCCTTTGTAAGTATAAGACATATCACGTACATCTTGAATATACTCACCTGTGTTACATTCTATACATTTCATCCTTATAGCTCCTTAAATGAAACAATTAATACTTCATCAATTACAGTTAACTTGAGATAAATATTGCCATATTCCGTATTGGGGCGATAAACATCTTGCCAAATAGTATGATTAGCATAGGTCGTCATACTTTTATAAAAATCGGCAGGCGTTAACGCATTCACAATCTCGATCATTGTATTATGGTCAATTCCCATTTGAGCCGCACCAACCAAAGCAGACTGGGTTTGTGTGTATTTACTTTGAGCAATAAGCTCTTTGACTTTTTCAAGTTTACAATGTGGCGTTCGTTTTTCCATTTGGTTTAGAAGTAATTTATCTATTTGCTATATTTTAATCTATTAGATAAATTTTACAAGGGAAATATTCAACGCTTTTATTGTAAAAAAGAAAATTTGTGATCCAGCTCACAAATTCAGCAAAAAGTGCTTTTTTCCTTTGGGAATTTACTATATTGTTTGGTTAAATTTGTATCGAAACGTTTCGATATTGATTTTACTACCCAATTGAACATTATAGGAGAGTACAAAATGAGCAAAAATCTAATCAAAACATTATTAGCCACTTCGGTATTATTTTCTGCAAATGCTTTAGCCGTTGAAACAATTCGCTTTGCCACAACCCTACCTAATGCGGATAATCCTGAAACGATAGCAATGAATGCATTTAAGAAGTATGTAGAATTTCATTCTGATAATGAAATAAAGGTTCAATTATTACAAGGTACAGTGGGCGGGGATAGAGAAATTCTTGAGGGAATTCAACAAAATTTCTTTCAAATTACAGCGACTACTGATGGGGCTTTTGCTTCATTCTATCCAAAAATACAATTTTTTAGTATTCCTTATTTATTTAAATCATCTTCAGTCGCATTAGATTTCATGCGAAATAGCATAACGATGAAAGCTGTTAAATCTGAAATTGAGGAAAAAACAAATTTAAAAATCATGGATTATGCAGCTGATGGATTTAGAAATTTTGTTAATAATAAACAGCCGATTAAATCCCCTGAAGATCTTAAAGGATTAAAATTAAGATCAATGGAGAGTCCAGTAATGATGAAAATGATTTCATCCTTTGGAGCAGCTCCAACACCAGTACCATTTACAGAATCAGCCATGGCTATTAGACAGGGAGTTGTGGATGGAGGTGAAAACCCACCGCCAACGATTATTAATGGTGGATGGGCTGATGTTATTAAATACATGTCTCTTGATGAACATATTTTTTCTGGTGTTTTTGTAGTAACTAATGCACAGTGGTTTAATAAATTAAATGAAAATAATAAACGAGTAATTAAAGATGGTTTGTCTCTTTACTCTTCTTTGATGATTTCAGGTAAGGGTAGAGCTTATCTTGATGATATAGAAAAAATCAAACAAAAAGGTGTGCAGGTTCATATTAGTACAGCACAAGAGAAAGAAAAATTTAAACAAGTAGCTCAGTCACCAGTTCTTGAATACTTAAATAATGAATTTGGAAGTGAATTTATTAAGCAGGTTATATCTGATGTTGAAAATGCCGAACAAAGAGTATATTCCTATTAAACTTTGTTTCTAATTGAGAAGAGGAAACTCTTCTCAATTATATGGAGGATCTAATGAGCGCCAATAATTTAAATTACTATGCTGAAAATATTAATAAAAAAATAACGATTTTTACAGAAAGTGTAGGAGCAGCGATACTGGCTATTATTGTGATAATTAATGCAGTATCTGTATTTTTTCGCTATGCATTAAATATGCCGATTAGTTGGACAGAGGAATTTTTGCGATATGCCATTGTTTGGTCTGTTTATTTAGTAACAGGTGCGGTTGCTTATCGTGGGGAGGAAATGGTGATAAATTTAGTTGATATTTTCAATTCTAAATTATTAAATAAATGTGTGCTGATACTTTCTACACTATCTTATTGTGTGTTGGCATTTATTATTTTTTATTATGGTGTTCCGCTATTATTAAAAAATTATCATCAATTATCACCTACAATGGGAATACCTATGGCTATCCCCTATGCTTCCGTTATTGTTGGTTATGCCATATTAAGTATTCAATCAATGTGTCTTTTACTAACAAAATTTAGTTATAAATAAGAGAGGTTCAAAATGCAATCATTACCTATTATCGCCTTTTTTACCTTAGTTATTATTGGGATCCCCATTGCTATTGCTCTAGGGTTATCTGGAAGTATTGGGGCTTGGTTTGCAGATCTTCCAATGACAATGATCCCAACACGTTTTTTTACATCATTAGATAACTTTGCTTTATTAGCTGCGCCATTTTATATTTTAGCGGGTGAATTCATGAATAGAGGTGGAATTACCAATACATTAATTGCCTTTTCAGCTAAATTAACTAAGGCAATTGAAGGGGGGACAGCATACGCTAATGTTTTAGCTTCGGTATTATTTGCGGGGATATCAGGCACAGCGATTGCTGATACTGCAGCCCTTGGTCAAATATTTATTAATGGTATGCCAAAAGAAGGATATAAGAAAAGTTTTGCAGCAGCAGTTACTGTAGCAAGTTCAATGATTGGACCTATTATTCCCCCATCAGTAATTATGATTGTTTATGCATCGGTTGCTCAAGTTTCTATTATTAAATTATTCCTCGCAGGTATTATTCCTGGTCTTATGCTAGCCCTAGCTTGTTTTGTCGTTATTTTTATCTATGGACTAAAAGGTGACTTGCCAAAAAACACTTTTCAATTTGAGAAAAATAAATCACAAAAGCGAATTATAATTGAAAGTGTATTAGTGATGTCAATTCCATTATTTATTGTGGTTGGAACGTTGTCAGGAGCTTTCACCGCAACAGAGGCTGGTGGTGTAGCATGTTTATATGCTTTTATTATCTCTCGTTTCATATTTAAAAATTTAGGTAATAAAGAAACTATTAAAGCGTTGAAAAAATCTATTCGTACCACTGCCAGTTTATATTTGGTGGTAGCTGGTGCTTCGGTTATTTCCTATGTAATGACCATTACAGGTACTTTTACTGAAATATCAGAGTTATTAACCGTCTTTTCGGTATCACCAACTTACTATTTGCTCTTTGTTATGGTGGCATTATTAATTGTTGGATTTTTCCTAGAACCTGGGGTACAAGCTCTGTTATTAGTTCCAATTATGTTGCCAGTTTCTCGTATGTTGGGTATTGATGACATGCATTTCGCAATGGTGTTCTTATTGTCTGGTACATTAAGTTTAATGACCCCACCAGTAGGTATTTGCCTTTTTGTGTCTTGTCAAATTGGTGATATTCCTGTACTAAAAATGTTTAAAGCGATACTTCCGTTTTTATTGGCAGAAGCCATTGCCATTGTAATACTCATTTATTTCCCAATTTTATCCACATATTTACCAAATCTAATGGAGTAATATTATGAAAAATAAAATTCTTGTAAATACAGAACAATTTAAAAATGGAGATCCTATTTTCCAACCTTTAGTTGATGCTGGTTTTGAGGTTATTGTTAATGAAACAAAACGTTTACCAACCGAAGAAAAACTAATTCAGTTGCTAGATGATAATGTTGTAGCAACGATTGCAGGTGGAGAGCCTTACACCGAAAATGTGTTAAAAAAAGCTAAAAATCTTAGAATTATTGCTCGTTGGGGAGTAGGTTATGATCACGTTGATGTGAATGCTGCAACCCAAAATAATATTGTACTAGCTATGGCTTTTGGTGGAAATCATGAAAGTGTAGCAGAATATGCTATTGCTTTAGCATTAAGTTTGGCATGTGAATTACCAAAACATGATCAAATTTTAAAAAGAGGTGACTGGGGGTTTACTGATTTTCATCCTGGTTTATGGGGAAAAAATGCAGGTATTATTGGTTTTGGACGTATTGGTCAAGCAATGGCAGAGCGTTGTTTAGGATTGAAAATGAAAGTTCAAGTTTATGATCCTTTTGCTAGAGCGGAAGATCTTGCTAAATTTAATTTAGAATCTATTTCATTAGATGATTTATTAGCTAATTCAGATTTAGTTTCTGTACATGCACCATCAACACCAGATACTCGGCATTTATTATCTGAAGTAGAATTTAAGAAAATGAAAAATACCGCTATTTTAATCAATACATCAAGAGGTCCCCTTATTGATGAAAAAGCCTTAGTAACAGCATTAGAAAATAAAGAAATATTAGGTGCAGGTTTAGATGTTTTTGAGCAAGAACCTTTAGATTCGTTATCAAAATTAAGAAAAATGGATAATGTTATTTTATCTTCGCACGTTTCAGGCATGGATTTGAATGCCCGTCAATTTGTTACGGAAAGATGTATTAAAAATATTCTAAATTATTTAAATCATGATTATAAAGCATTGGAACCATATGTAATTAATAAAGAACTTATAGGAGAATAAAAAATGGAAATTCAAGGCATTATCCCCGTCATGCTAACCCCATTTACTACAAACAATGAAGTAGATTATGATGGCTTAAGAAAACTGACAGATTGGTATATTGATAATGGAGCAGATACATTATTTGCCACTTGTCAATCCAGTGAAATCCTTTATCTTTCACTGGAAGAAAAAATCAAAATAACGCAAACTGTTATCGATCAAACTAAAGGTCGTATTCCTGTGGTCACTTCAGGGCATACTGGTGCAACGTTTGATGAACAAGTGGCAGAATTGCAGGCAATGTATGATACAGGTGCGGATGCGGTGATATTAATTACTAATCGTTTAGATCCAAATAATGAAGGAACTGCGATTTTAAAAGCAAATTTTGAAAAATTATTATCTGCGTTACCAAAAGATATAACTTTAGGATTATACGAATGTCCTGTACCTTATCGCCGTTTATTAACCAATGAAGAAATTACATATTTTGCTGGTTTTAATAATATAGTGGTGCTAAAAGATGTTTCTTGTGATTTAGCCACTGTTAAACGCCGACTTGAATTAACCAAAAACAGTAAATTAAAAATTGTGAATGCGAATGCGGCGATTGCATTTGATGCAATGAAAGCAGGTTCTCAAGGATTTTCAGGGGTATTTAATAATATTCACCCTGATTTATATGCTTATTTGTATAAAAATAAAGAAAGCCAAGATCCTATCATTCAGGAATTAGCCCATTTCCTTGCGATTTGTGGGGCAGCCGAAAGTTTTGGTTATCCAAATTTTGCTAAATTAATGCACGTTAAAATTGGCACATTCAAACATTATGGCTCTCGAGTGATTCCAGCAGATATTAAAGAAAAATATTGGGCGGTGGAAGAATTGCTTGATCATATTATGCAAGGATCTGATCTATATCGTAGAAAAATTAAATAATATTATCATTTAAGGTTATTTATGAAAAAAACACTCACTATCCTAGGCAGCATCAACGCCGATCACGTTATTTCCGTTCCCCATTTCGCCAAACCAGGTGAAACACTCACAGGACACCATTACCACATTGCCTACGGTGGCAAAGGGGCGAATCAAGCGGTGGCAGCGGCAAGGTTAAGTGATGAAAATACCCAAGTGAATTTTATCGGCTGTATTGGTGATGACGACATCGGTCGGACGATGAAACTAGCCTTTGAGCAGGACGGCATTAACACTCAATTTGTTCATCAAATCGCCCACCAAACCACAGGCATTGCAATGATTCAAGTGGCAGCGAGTAGCGAAAATAGCATTGTGATTTCCGCTGGTGCGAATGGTTGTTTAGATGAAAAAATTGTTGAGCAAAGCCGAAGCCAAATTGAGCAAGCAGATATGTTATTAATGCAACTTGAAACGCCATTGCCCGCCGTGATCAAAGCCGCTCAAATCGCCAAAAATAACGGCGTAAAAGTGGTGTTAAACCCTGCTCCTGCACAAAAATTGCCTGATGAATTATTGGCAAATCTTGCAATGATTACGCCTAACGAAACTGAAGCAGAAATTCTGACTGGGGTGAAAGTCACCGACCTTGAAAGTGCGGTGAAATCTGCATCAGTTTTTCATCAAAAAGGTATTGAAACCGTGTTGATTACGTTGGGGTCAAAAGGTGTGTTTGTAAGTCGCTATGTAAGCCATCAGGGACAACAAGAAATCGTAGCAGGTTTTCGAGTGAAAGCCGTTGACACCACCGCCGCAGGGGATACGTTTAATGGTGCATTTTTAATTGCCTTATTAGACGGCAAACCGTTACAAGATGCCATTCGTTTTGCTCACGCAGCAGCGGCGATTAGTGTTACCAGAGAAGGGGCGCAGCCGTCTATTCCGACTAGAGCAGAAACGTTGGATTTTTTAACCACACATTGATAATATTGTTGGAGGAAAATTCCAATGAGATAGAAATTTATTATGGCAACAATGAAAGACATCGCACGGATCGCACAGGTTTCCACATCTACTGTGTCATTAGTCATTAACAACGCCCCTAATGTCAGCGAAGAAATGCGTGTCAAGGTGATGGCAGTGGTGAACCAACTGAATTATACGCCATCAGCCCTTGCTCGTAGCCTAAAAGTTAAAGAAACTCGCACCATTGGAATGTTAGTCACCACCAGCGACAACCCGTTCTTTGCTGAAGTGGTGGCGAATGTGGAACGTTATTGTAACCGATTGAATTATAATCTTATTTTGTGTAATACCGATGATGATCAACAACGCCTAGAAAAAAATATCCAAACACTGATTCAAAAGCAAGTGGACGGTTTGTTGTTAATGTGTACCGAAAGCCACTTTCAGACCCAACAAGCCAAACCCTTAAATTTAACCTTGCCTTGTGTGATTATGGACTGGTGGCCAACTGAAGTTTTTGCCGATAAAATCGTGGAAAATTCTGAACTTGGTGGTTATTTGGCGACAAAAACCTTAATTGAACATCATCATCAAAAAATTGGCATTATCACAGGAAGCCTAAAAAAACCGCTGGCACAAAACCGTTTAAAAGGCTTTAAACAGGCGTTAAGCGAGCATAATTTGCCGATTTTTGATCCGTGGATCATTGAAAGCCATTTTAATTTTAACGGTGGGATTTGGGGAATGGAGCAGTTACTCAGCCAAAACGAACGACCAACAGCGGTGTTTTGTTGTAGTGATACCATTGCTCTTGGTGCCTATCAAGCTTTATGGCGAGCAGGGTTGTCCGTGCCACAAGATATGTCGATTATCGGTTATGACAATATCGCTTTGTCTGCATTCTTAAGCCCACCTCTTACCACCATTCATCAGCCCAAAAATCGCTTGGCGGAAATGGCAGTGGATACATTGTTACAACAGATTAAAAATTCAGATAAAAATTACCGCACTTTGATGTTGGATCCGAGTTTGGTATGGCGTGAGTCGGTGATAAAACGCTAATTTTTTTCATTTATCTTACCAGCTTTTTTCTCATTAGCCTTTTTCTAATTAGAATAGTACAATAACCAATTCACACAAAAACGGAAAAATATAATGAGATTAGATAAATTCCTCGCCGAACAAACCGGCTTAACCCGTTCCCAAGCTACCAGAGCATTAAAACAAAGTGCGGTGCAAATTAACGGAGAAATTGAGAAAAGTGGGGCGAGAAAAGTGTCTTCACAAGATGAGATTTTATTTGAGGGTGAACGTCTTGAATGGTTAGAGGGACATCAGTATTTTATGCTGCATAAACCGCAAGGCGTAGTGTGTTCCAATGATGACGGTGAATATCCGACCATTTATCAATTTTTTGATTATCCGTTAGCAGGCAAATTGCATAGTGCAGGGCGGTTAGATATGGATACTACGGGGCTGGTACTGTTGACTGATGATGGTCAATGGTCACATCGTATTACGTCGCTAAAACATCATTGCGAGAAAACCTATTTAGTGACGTTAGCTGATCCTGTGGAAACTAATTATCAACAAGCCTGTGAACAAGGAATCTTGTTGCGTGGTGAAAAAGAGCCTACCAAACCAGCGAAATTAGAAATTTTAGACGATTACAACGTAAATTTAACCATTAGCGAGGGACGTTATCATCAGGTGAAACGGATGTTTGCGGCATTAGGTAATAAAGTGGTGGGGTTACACCGTTGGCGTATTGGGAATATTATATTAGATGAGGGTTTAGATGAAGGCGAATTTCGTGCCTTAACCAAAGAAGAAATTTCAGGAGTGATAAATGACTAAAACGTATAAAGCTAGCGTACTTTTTACCTTAACATTAGGCATTCTATCCATGTTACCACCACTAGGTATTGATATGTATTTGCCGGCTTTTCTGAGTATTGCACACGATTTAAAGGTGAACCCAGAGCAGGTGCCTTATACCTTGACGTTGTTTACTTTCGGTATGGCGATCGGTCAGTTATTTTGGGGACCTATCGGTGATAGTTATGGGCGTAAACCGATCATTTTATTAGGCATTATAGTGGGTGCCATTTCTGCTTTTGCGTTGACGGCGGTAGATTCTATTCAACATTTTACCGCACTTCGTTTTGTGCAAGGCTTTTTCGGTGCCTCTCCTGTGGTATTAGTCGGTGCTTTGTTGCGAGATCTGTTTGATAAAAATGAACTATCGAAAATGATGTCGTTGATTATGTTAATCGTCATGGTAGCACCTTTAATTGCTCCGATTTTAGGGGGCTATATTGTTACCTATTTTCATTGGACGATGATTTTTTATATTATTGCTTTTGCCGGTGTACTTAGTATCTTGTTGGTATTTTTTGTATTACCTGAAACTCATAAAAAAGAGAATAGAGTACCGTTACGTTTGAATACTATTGCACGTAATTTTGCGACGATATGGAAACAAAAAGAAGTGCTAGGTTATATGATTTCATCTGGGTTTGGTTTCGGGGGGATGTTTGTATTCTTAACCCTTGGCTCCATTGTGTATATTGATTTATATGGTGTGCCGGTAGAGAACTTTGGTTATTTCTTTATGTTGAATGTGGGCGTGATGAGTATCGGTTCGATTATTAACGGACGTTTTGTGAGTAAATTAGGGGCTGAAAAATTATTGCAAGGTGGCTTGTTGGTACAATTCATTGCTGGTATGTGGTTACTTTTGGTTGCGATGTTGGATCTTGGCTTTTGGCCTATGGCAATCGGTGTAGCGGTGTTTGTGGGACAAAATGCGTTAATTTCATCAAATGCGATGGCATCGATTCTGGGAAAATTTCCGACCATTGCCGGAACAGCAAATTCTATTGCTGGCACAGTGCGTTTTGGTTTGGGTGCAACGATAGGTTCATTAGTCGCCTTACTTAAACTGGAAAGCGCAAAACCAATGTTATTTTCCATGGTAGCTTGTGTGATTGTTGCGGTGTTAACTTATTATTTCTTAACCTATAGAACGCTAAAAGGGAAAAAATAATGGTATTACAACGTTGCCCCGAATGTCGGCGAAAAATCAGTGAAAGTGTGGAAAGTTGTCCCCATTGTGGCTTTTCTTTTAAAGAGGAAGATTTAGAAATTTACCGTCAAAAACTCGAACAACGTCGATTACATAATCAGCAATTAAATCATCAGAATGTAAAAGTACAGTTGTTTTGGTTGGTGGTATTTGTATTAGTGATTGGAGTAGCAATGTGGTGGAATGGTTAGTTAGGTAACTTAATAGATTTAAACTAGAAAGTGCGGTAGGATTTTAAAAACATTGATAAATTCCACCGCACTTTTTTTAGTACCTAATGCTCCTAGTTAAATAAACCAGATT
Source organism: Lonepinella sp. MS14434 (assembly GCF_042468235.1). Classification (GTDB taxonomy): domain Bacteria; phylum Pseudomonadota; class Gammaproteobacteria; order Enterobacterales; family Pasteurellaceae; genus Lonepinella. Next base: position 215,717 of record NZ_CP170386.1, read on the forward strand.
GATTGGCAATAAATAGCAAGGTAAAGCCAGTTAAGTAAATTAATCCGATGATAGATAACCAGAATAGTCCACCTCTGACTTTATGTTTCCCTTTTAATACTAAAGAAAGATTTAAATAGGCAAACACTGGAGTGGAGACAAAAGAGGCGATCATAGCAAATTTTAACATTGGACCGACTGCGTTGTTAAAATAGAAAATCACCGCTAATCCAGAAAGCGCCGCCAATAAAATTGCGCTATTTAAAATACTTGGACGACTTTCTTGCTTGCCTAAAATAAGACGGAAACTTTCCACATTGGCACGAGAATAGCCGTCAAGCACGGTAAGTGTGGTACCGAGCATACACATAAATGCAATAAAGGCAATTAAGCCTCTTGCCCATTCACCAATGGTGGAAGCATACATATTGATTAATTGTGCAATATATTTTCCGCTGACCATTTCTACGGTGTCACCTGCACCAAATTGGACTAATGCACCTAAGGCTAAGAATACAAGGGCTAAAATAGCCGTACCAATATAACCCACATTAAAATCAAAAATACCATCTTGATAAGACACTTTAGTAAAACGGCGTTTTGCCACTACCCACATGGAGTTTACGGCAGAGATTTCAATCGGTGCGGGCATCCAGCCCATTAATGCCACAATAAAGCCTAATGCGGTTAAGCTCCATGGATTCGGGGAAACATAATCTTGCGGTGCGACACCTTGAATACCATTACGCATAAAAGCAATCACGACAGCGGCAACTGTGGTGACGGTGAGGGCAATCATAATCAGTTTGGACAAACCATCTAAGATACGATATTTGCCCAATAATAAAATTGCCGTACAGCCTCCGATAACAAGAAGGCTTAAAGTGGGGAGCGGTACTGGAAATGGCAATACGAAAGTTAAAATCGCAGCACATAATAGACCAACACCAGCGGTATTAATAATGGTCGCGAATACATTAAGTAAGAAGAATACCCATAAATAGAGTTTTCCTTTTTCTAAATAACCCTCTAATAAGGAATTTCCCGAGTCTAAGGTATATTGGGCACCAAAGCGGAAAAAGGGATATTTAAATAGGTTAGCCAGAATAACGATAATGGCTAATTGCCAGCCATAAATCGCTCCTGCTTGGGTTGATGCGACAATATGTGAACCACCAACAGCAGCGGATGCGAGCAGAATACCTGGTCCTAAGGCATTGAGTTTACTTTTCAAGGTGGATTTTTCAGCTTCTGGTTGAGAAGCCTTTTCGTTCATTTTATTTTCAGACATATTTTGCTTCCTTTGGTTATTTTTATGGTTTGAAAGCTAAAATATAGCATAAAATTATGTTTTGTCATTATCATTTTAAGGAAAATAAAATAATTATCTCTAAATTGTGGTCTGGATAATATAAAAAACCGAGCCAAGGCTCGGTTTTTCGTGTTTTTATAGATAAACTGCGGTGTTTTTTAGCTATTTTTTCTTCGCATATTTCAAGCTATCAATCGCCACCGCTAAAATAATAATTGAACCTTTGATAATGTATTGCCAGTAAGGATTGACCCCGATATAGGTTAAACCATAGTTAATGACGGTAAAAATTAACACCCCCGTCACCACACCGATAATGGTACCCACACCACCAGCGAATGACACACCACCGACTACGCACGCTGCGATAGCGTCCATTTCATACATAAAGCCAAGGTTGTTAGTGGCAGAGCCGATACGACCTGCTTCAAGCATACCACCGAAAGCGTAGAATGCACCTGCAAGGGTATAGATCACTAATAAATTTGTAACCACATTGACCCCTGATACTTTGGCTGCTTCTGGGTTGCCGCCAATCGCAAAGATGTTTTTACCAAAACGGGTTTTATTCCAAAGCGTCCACATAATAATCGTGGCAACAATGGCATAAATCGTAATATAAGAGAGTTTAAACGAACCAAGTCGGAAAAAGCCTTGTGCGAAGTCGGAAAAATTTTCAGTAAAGCCGGCGATTGGTGAGGAACCTACAGCATCATAATAGAGGGAGTTGATTCCATAGACGATAATCATAGTTCCCATGGTGGCAATAAATGGTGTCACATTTAATACCGCAATCACGAAGCCGTTCAGCAAACCGATTAATGCACCGATAGCACAAACCAGCAAAACCACCGCAATAATTGGCATTTCAGGTAAATCAGGGAAGACACGATTAAGATTGTCCATACCTTGTAGCATTGTCGCAGAAACCACCGCCGCTAAACCCACTTGACGACCAGCGGATAAGTCAGTTCCTTGCACTACCAATAAACCGGCAATACCCAGTGCAATAATTAATCGCACAGAGGATTGGGTCAGAATGTTACTAAAATTTCGCAATGTCAAGAAACTTGGATCCTGTACAATAATCACTAAAAGCAAAATTAATAACACAAAGTAAATGGCATTTTGTTTGAAAAAATCCCACGTTTTATTGTCTTTAATAACCATAACAACCTTCCTTTTTACATAGGTTATAAATATTTCGCCGCAAGTTGTAAAATTTCTTGTTGCGACGTTTTACTTGTTTCTACAATACCGGCCACTTTACCATTACTCATTACCAAAATACGGTCAGTCACCCCGAGCAATTCTGGCATTTCAGAGGATATCATAATGATGCCTTTGTCTTTTTGAGCAAGCTGCATAATGAGTTGATAAATTTCGTATTTTGCTCCCACATCAATACCACGAGTTGGTTCATCAAGCATTAAAATTTCAGGTTGAGTGAGTAACCAACGACCAATAACCACCTTTTGTTGATTACCTCCTGAAAGGGAACCAATGTTAGTTTTGTGTGATGGTGTTTTGACATTCATAGCATCAATCACCCATTGGGTATCACTGCTCATTTTCTTATTGCTTAATAAGCCCCATTTGCTGATATAGGATTTCATATTAGAAATCAAAGAGTTGAACTCAATGCTCAGGTTAGCATAAATCCCTGTAGAACGGCGTTCTTCGGTAACGAGTGCAAAACCATTGTTAATCGCATCAAGTGCGGTGCGATTTTGCATAATTTTTCCATGCAGTTTCACCGTACCGCTTTTTTTCTCACGTACACCAAAGATAGTTTCAACAATATCTGTTCGTTTTGCCCCGACTAAACCTGCTACGCCGAGAATTTCGCCTTTGCGTAATTCAAAACTGACATCTTGAATGGATGGCTGATTTTTTGCTGTCAAATGTTCAACTTGTAGAATCACTTCTTTTGGTTGGTTAGTTTTTGGTGGGAAACGTTGGGTTAATTCACGCCCTACCATCATGGCGACAATGCCATCCATCGTTGCTCCTTTGACAGGCACCGTATTAATCCATTTACCATCACGTAGAACTGTAATTTCATCACAGATTTTGAAAATTTCGTCCATTTTGTGGGAGATATAAATAATGCCACAACCACGATCTTTGAGTTTTTGAATAATTTTAAATAAGTGCTCCACTTCTTTTTCAGAAAGAGAGGATGTCGGTTCGTCCATAATCACGATTTTGGCGTGATAAGAGAACGCTTTGGCAATTTCGATCATCTGCATTTGTGAAACCGATAAATTCGCCACTTTTTCTTTTGGATCAATAGCAATATCAAGTTCGTCAAAAATGGCTTTGGTATCGTGATACATTTTAGCGTGATCCACGAAAATACCTTTTAGTGGATAACGTCCTAACCAAAGGTTATCCATTACGCTACGTTGACGTACTAAATTTAATTCTTGATGCACCATTGAAATCCCATTTTCTAGGGCTTCTTTAGAGGTTTTGAAGTTTACAGGTTTGCCTAAGAACAGAATTTCACCCTCATCTTTGGCATAGATCCCAAATAAACATTTCAATAGGGTAGATTTCCCCGCTCCATTTTCCCCCATTAAGGCATGTACAGAGTGGGATTTGACCGTGAGATTAGCACCGTCTAACGCCTTTACCCCAGGGAAAGATTTACTAACGTTGGTCATTGTGAGTAGCACTTCTTGTGTTAACATATCTTACCTCACATTAAATCATTAAAGAAACAATAGGGCTTGTGTTTCTTATGAATAGGCATAAGCATGACCATCACAAGCCCTAACGACAAGATAATAGGAATTATTTTAAGAATTTATCTAAGTTATCTTTGTCAACACCGACATAAGGAACACGTACAACACGATTTTCTAATTTCCAGTTAGTACCTTCGGTGGCCGGTTTACCATTGGCAAGGTTATTGGCAAGTTGCACAACTGCTTTACCTTGGTTTACACCGTCATTTAATACGGTACCGGCAATATCGCCTTTTTTGATTAATTGCAATACTTCAGGTAAGGCATCTACACCGAATACCGGTAATTTTTTACCATGGGCTTTCACAGCTTCTAAAGCACCCATTGCCATGCCATCATTGTTGGAAATAATCACTTCAATTTGATTCGCTTTACCACTTGAAAGCCAAGCATCAATTTTATCTTTCGCTAACGCCGCATCCCACATACCGGTATCAATAAATAATTGTTCGGTTTGAATGCCTTGTGCATTTAATTTTTCGATCACATATTTGGTACGTGCTTCCGCATCAGGGTGTCCCGGTTCGCCTTTTAATAACACATATTGAATCTTGCCGTCTTTATTTAAATCAAGGGCTGAATTAGCTTTCCATTGTTTCGCAATTAATTCCCCTTGGATTTCCCCAGATTCTTTTGGATCGGTACCCACATAGTAAGCATTTTCGTAACTCTCAATGGCTTTGGCGCCCGGGTCTTTATTGAAGAAGACCACAGGAATATCTTCTGCTTTGGCTTTTTTAATAATAGTCGGTGCCGCAGATGGGTCAACTAAGTTAATCGCAAGGGCTTTTACCCCTTTAGAAATTAACACATCTACCTGATCGTTTTGAATAGATTGTGCATTTTGTGAGTCGTTCATTAATAGCTCAATACCAGTTAAATTTTGAGCTTCTTTATCAATTTCTTGACGCATTAATGCCATAAAGTTGTCATCATATTTGTAAATGGTTACACCGATACGATTGGCTGCTTGGGTGGCACTGCTTGCCAAGCCTAAACCGATAGATAATGCGACTGCACTTAATACTGCTTTTTTCATAACAATGTCCTCGTTAATTGATTAACTAAAATGATGAAATTACCGCAAAATTGTCTAAAAAACTGTAACAACCTTGTTGTAATATGATTAAGATACACTATTTCTTTTTACAATACTGTGATCATTCTCACACTTTTGATAAAAAATTGTAAGCGGTTACAAAAATTTATCGCTGATAACAGCTATCTGTTGAAAAACGTCGTACTACCGTTGGATTAAATTGTGTATGAATCGGTGTTTCGATGTTTTCATTAATCAAACTTAAAGCTAATTTTGATGCATAAGTTGCCATTAAATCAATTGGATAACGAATAGTTGAGAGCTTGGGTACTAAATGGCTGGCAATCGGCATGTCATCAAAACCGATCAACGAAAATTGACGTGGTACATTAATATTATTTTCAGTTAAGACTGATAATGCGCCAGCCGCCATGCTGTCATTGTACGTGACTACGGCTGTTAAGTCGGAGTGATAACTCAATAAATCAACCATTGCCGCTTCGCCCCCTTCGAAATCGGGACTATTTTGTACGCTGGTATTTTCAATCACAGGTAAGCCATATTGTTGAAGTGCGGTTAAATAGCCTTGTTTTCTTTCCACTTCATCATTAATTTGATGATTTGAGCCGATATAACCGATTTTACGATGACCTAATTTAATCAATAATTCTGTCGCTAGAAATGTGCCACGTTGATTATCTAAGCTGACACAACGATGTTCATAACCAGCAATACAGCGGTTAATAATCACCATCCCTTTCGCTTGTTCTAAATAATTGATTAACTCTTGATCGGTCAATGCTTTAGAATGCACGACTAAACAGCTACAACGCTTACGTAACAGGGTTTCAATTGCATTACGTTCTTTTTCTGCGTTATGATAACCTATTCCGATTAAAATCGTTTTGCCATATTCATGCGCAACTTGATCTACTGATTTAACCAGAATCGCAAAGAACGGATCGGTTACATCAGTGACAACGACACCTAATGTATCGGTATTTTGTAAGGCTAAGGCTTGCGCATTGGCATTGGGTGAATATCCCAAATTTTGCACCGCACTTTCTACTGCAAGGCGAGCAGTTTCACTACAAGATGCGTTATTGAGTACACGAGATACCGTGGCGACAGAGACACCGGCTTGTTTGGCAACATCACGAATGGTAATCATATTTTCCCCTTAAATACAGGAAATTAATCCTACTTGAAAACGTTATCATTTAATTTCGACCATTTAAACAAAAAATTCAAGACTTTTTTTCGAATTTTTTCAAAAACATGATCTATGTCACAGTTTATTTACCAAAATCTGTTATCTTATATAACATTAAATGTAACCGTTTCCGTTTTTATTAAGCGTAAGGATATTCTATGAGCATTATTTTTAATCCAATCGAACACCCACATCGCCGCTATAATCCACTCATCGATCAATGGGTACTCGTTTCACCGCACCGTGCTAAACGTCCGTGGCAAGGGCAACAGGAAAAAGTTAATGAAGAACAAAAGCCAAGACATGATCCAAATTGTTATCTCTGTCCACGCAATAAACGCATTACAGGGGAACTCAATCCAGATTATCAGCAGCCTTATGTGTTTAAAAATGATTTTTCGGCATTGCTAGAAGATACGCCTGCCCCTGAAAAATCCACCGATCCGCTATTTCAATCGGCTCAAGCTCAAGGCGAAAGTCGGGTGATTTGTTTTTCGCCTGATCATAGTAAAACCTTGCCATTATTAAGCGTGGCAGAAATTAGCCAAGTGATTAAGGTTTGGCAACAACAACTTAGCGAGTTGGGGCAAAAATATCAATGGGTACAAATTTTCGAAAATAAAGGGGCGGCTATGGGCTGTTCCAACCCACACCCACATGGTCAAATTTGGGCAAATAGCTTTTTGCCGAACGAAGTCGCTCGAGAAGATCAAACTCAATGCCGTTATTTTGTCGAACATCATTCGCCAATGTTATTAGACTATGCTCAACGTGAATTACAATTAAAGGAACGCATTGTGGTGGAAACCGAACATTGGTTAGCCGTGGTGCCGTATTGGGCGGTATGGCCTTTTGAAACCCTATTAATGCCGAAAAAAGCACAAATTAAACGCTTAACGGAATTAAGCTCTGAACAGGCGGAAGATTTAGCCTTAGTCTTAAAAAAACTAACCACCAGATACGATAATCTATTTAACACGTCATTCCCTTATTCAATGGGTTTTCATGCTGCACCATTTAACGATGAACCAAACGATCACTGGCAATTACATGCCCATTTTTATCCGCCATTGTTACGTTCTGCCACAGTGCGAAAATTTATGGTGGGCTACGAAATGTTAGGCGAAAGCCAACGGGATTTAACCGCCGAACAAGCCGCCACAAGATTACGTGATTTAAGCGAAGTACATTATAAAGAAGGAAAATAACATGACCCCTTTACAACAAGCTAAACAATTATTTGAGCAAAAATTTCACCGCACTTCCGAATTAAATGTGTATGCTCCAGGGCGAGTGAACATTATCGGCGAGCATACCGATTACAACGATGGTTTTGTGATGCCTTGTGCGATTAATTATGGTACGGCAGTGAGTGGAGCAAAACGAGATGATCATATTTTTAATGTTTATGCCGCCGATTTAGAGGATACCGATCAATTTTCATTAACCACCGAAATTACCCCAGTGGCTAACAAAAAATGGACGGGTTATGTACGTGGTGTGGTGAAGTTTATTCAGCAACATTGCCTTGATTTCAAGCAAGGGGCTGATTTAGTCATCACGGGTAATGTGCCGTTATCTGCGGGGCTAAGTTCTTCTGCTGCATTAGAAGTGGCTGTTGGAAAGTTCTGTCAGCAGCTTGGTGATTTACCTTTAACCAATACCCAAATTGCGTTAATCGGACAAATGGCAGAAAACAAATTTGTCGGGGCAAATTGTGGCAATATGGATCAGCTTATTTCAGCCTTAGGCGAACAAGGTCATTTACTCATGATTGATTGCCGTAGCCTTGCAACCATTTCTGTGCCTGTGCCAGAAAATATTGCGGTGATGATAGTGAATTCCCATGTTAAACATGATTTAGTCACGGGTGAATACAATACTCGCCGTCAGCAATGTGAACGAGCCGCCGAATTTTTCGGGGTGAAAGCCTTGCGAGATGTGTCGATTGAACAGTTTAAACAACGAGAAGCGGAACTCACCGCTTTTGATCAAGATACGGCAAAACGTGCCAGACATATTGTCACCGAAAATCAACGTGTGCTAGATGCAGTGCAAGCTCTAAATCAAGGGGATATTTCAACCTTAGGTAAATTAATGGTACAATCTCACGATTCCATGCGTGATGATTTTGAGATCACCACGCCTGAAATTGATTATTTAGTCGAATTAGCTCAAGTTGCTGTGGGTAACAGCGGAGGGGCGAGAATGACAGGTGGTGGTTTTGGTGGTTGTATTGTGGTAGTGGCTCCCGTGGAAAAAGTGGATGCTGTACGTCAACTGATTGCCGATAATTATCAAAAACAAACGGGTATTAAAGAAGATTTTTATGTGTGTACCGCATCACAAGGAGTAAACGTATGTGCGTAACGGTTCAAACCACAAATGTGGTTGCTCTCGACAATCAAGCATTACAATTAGTAACGCTAACCAATCAGCAGGGAATGCAAGTTCAATTTATTGACTGGGGAGCAACTTGGGTGTCTTGTATCGTGCCAGTAGGAAACGAAAAACGTGAAGTGTTATTGGGTTGTCAATTAGCAGATTATGCTAAACAAGGTGTTTATTTAGGGGCAACCATCGGGCGTTATGCCAACCGAATTGCCAATAGTCAATTTGAATATCAAGGTAAAACCATCAAATTAACCGCTAATCAAAATGAACACCAGTTACATGGTGGTTTAATTGGCTTTGATAAACAACGTTGGAAAATCGAGCAAACAGGCGAAAAGTGCGGTGAAAATTTTGTGATTTTTTCGTTAATTTCATCTGATGGTGAGCAAGGTTTTTTAGGCAAAGTCAAGGTGCAAACCATTTACCGCTTAACTGAAGATAATGCTTTACTGGTTGAATTTAAAGCAGTTTCGGACAGAGATACCCCGTTAAGTTTAACCAATCATGCTTATTTTAATTTGAATAACGCTGAAAATGGTAGTGATATTCGCGAGCATTTTTTACAACTAAATGCCGAGCAATTTTTACCTGTGGATAGCCAAGGCATTCCGAATGCTCCCTTAAAATCCGTCCAAAATAGTAGCTTTGATTTTCGCCAAGCAAAAGCTATTAAACAGGATTTTTTACAAGCTGAACAACAGCTCACCAAAGGTTATGACCACGCTTTTCTATTAGATCAACAACGAGAAAAAACTTGTGCTATTTTAACCGCACCTGATCGATCTTTGTGTTTAACCGTTAGCACCAGTCAAGCAGCATTACAGGTTTACACAGGCAATTATCTCCAAGGCACACCGACTCGTTGTGGTGGCGAATATGCTGATTACACAGGCATTGCCCTAGAAACCCAAGCCTTACCAGATACCCCAAATCACCCTGAATGGTGGCAATATGGCGGAATGCTGAAAGCGGGAGAAACATATCATCATTGGACTAAATTTCAGTTTAGTTAAACAAATAGTATCTAATTTCCTTAAAAAATAACTGGGTGCATGATGGCACCCAGTATTGTCTAAATTTTTACTACACATTGTTTATTTATTTTTCAGCTTACTTTCTTTCTCCTACTCATTTAGGTGTATTTTACTTGATCCAACGCAATAAAAAGTAGAAAACCTATGTAAAAAGTGTGGGAATTTGTTATTTTACCCTAGCATTTCTAGATTTTATTAGCTTATCCCATTGTTTTAAATGATAAATATTATTATTTAAAGATGAGTGGCTAAGATATTTCTTAATACCTTATATGGTTAATTTTATATGGAGTGATTACCGTGGACATCTTCAAAAAAACGCTCTCTTTGCTAATATTTTTATTTTTGAGTTTATTGATGGCACAAGGTACCTTAGCAGATACTCAACCGATTGATGCATCAAAAGTGGATACTCAAGCAGAAATCAAATATGCCCCGAAAAAAGGGGAGCTTACGATACCAAATCCTGATCTTAAAATTGACTCTGTGAATGAAAAATTTGCAGAGAAATATCCACGTCAATATGGCAGTTGGAAATCTACAAATAAATCAACAGCGGTAGATTCGGCGATAGAACAGGATCCTCGAATGATTGTGTTGTGGGGCGGTTATGCTTTTGCTAAAGATTATAATAAACCACGTGGTCACTACTATGCTGTCACAGATGTGCGTAATATTTTACGTACAGGTGCGCCAACCGATGCGAATACAGGACCACAACCCATGGCGTGTTGGACCTGTAAAGGGCCTGATGTACCACGCTTAATTGCCGAATGGGGAGAAGAGGGCTATTTCACAGGCAAATGGGCGAAAGCCGGGGCGGAAGTGGTTAATTCTATTGGTTGTGCAGATTGCCACGATACTGGTTCAAAAGACTTTGCGGATGGAAAACCGGCATTACGCATTGCTCGTCCGCACGTTTTACGTGCTTTAGAAGCCATTGATAAGCCCTTTGAACAATTAGATCGTACCGATCAGCGTGCAGCAGTGTGTGCCAACTGTCACGTAGAATATTATTTTGATAAAAACAATGCCACTAACGTAGTCTTTCCTTGGTATAAAGGGGTGGATGTGGATAGTATGGAAAAATACTATGACGAAATCGGCTTTAAAGATTGGGAACATAGCTTATCTAAAGCCCCTATGTTAAAAACCCAGCATCCTGATTTTGAAACTTGGTCAATGGGTACGCACGGTAAAAATGGCGTGACCTGTATTGACTGCCATATGCCAAAAGTACAAGGGGAAGACGGCAAAGTCTATACCGATCACCAAATTGGTAATCCGTTTGATGCTTTTGAAAATACCTGTGCGAAATGCCACGATCAAAGTAAAGAAACCTTAAGACAAACCATTTCTAATCACAAAAAAGACATCAAAGAAGTGATGATTAAATTGGAAGATCAATTAGTTAAAGCTCACTTTGAGGCCAAAGCGGCTTGGGATGCGGGGGCCACACAAGAAGAAATGAAAGAGGCTCTACAAGCGATTCGTCATGCGCAATGGCGTTGGGATTATACAGCAGCGACACACGGTGGCCATATGCACGCTCCTGATGTGATGTTGAAAGTGATTGCCTCGGGGCTTGAGCGTGCTGCTGATGCTCGCCGTGAATTAGCCGTGGTGTTAGCTAAACATAACGTCAAACAACCGATTAATTATCCTGATGTCTCTACCGCTGAAAAAGCGTGGAAAGTCATGGGGATTGATATTGAAAAAGAACGTCAAGCCAAAGATGAGTTCATAAAAACCATCGTGCCAGAATGGAATAAAGAGGCCAAAGCTAAAGGCTTAATTCTGAATGATGAACCGCCAGTAAAATAATCCAAAATTCACCGCACTTTTAGCGTCAACATGACAAAGTGCGGTGTATTTCAAGCTAAATTTTAAGGTAATGAATATGAACTCAATCATCAAATTTGTGAAATTATCGGCGTTATTCACGGCGTTTTGTTGGGCAATGCCAATAGCTCAAGCGGATACGCCAACTAATTCGTTAGCCACTCAAACGGTGAGTGATGAACCACGCTTAGAAAATGATCGTAACCCTAATGAATATTGTGCCAAATGTCACAGTTTTGATACCTCCGCCGATCAAGCCAAAGGTGAATTTCATGCGGGAAAATTTCATGGTACCCATTTAGATCAGAAAAATCCAACGACAGGCAAGCCGATTACTTGCGTCACCTGCCATGGTAATATTAGTGAAAATCACCGTCGTGGCGTGAAAGATGTTATGCGTTTTCACGGATTGTGGGATAACGATCAAGTAATTAAATATACCCCAGCAGAACAAAATGGAGTGTGTTTTTCTTGTCATCAGCCCGAAAAATTACAAGAGAAATTTTGGGCTCATGATGTTCACTCCATTAAGTTAGCTTGTGCCAGTTGTCATACTTTACATCCGAAACAAGATGCGATGAAAGACATCCAACCGAAAGCCCGAGTAAAACTTTGTGTTGATTGCCATGGCAAACAGCAAAAGCAAAAAGAACAACAAAATAACGCTATTACTGATAAGGATAAAAAATGACCGCTTGCTCACGCCGAAACTTTGTTTCTGGAATGGGAGCGTTAATCCTTACTACAGGAACAACAGTTAGTTTAATGGCACAAGGTGGCACCAATTATGCCGACAAAACCATTCGCTATGCCATGGTGCATGATGAAACCGCTTGTATTGGTTGCACCGCTTGTATGGATGCTTGTCGTGAAGTGAACCAAGTGCCAGAAGGGGTTTCACGTTTGGAAATTATCCGTAGTGAACCGATGGGTGAATTTCCTGATGTGGAATATGAATTTTTCCGCCAATCTTGTCAACATTGTACTAATGCTCCTTGTGTATCGGTTTGCCCAACCGGTGCATCTTTTATTGACCCCAAAACAGGTATTGTGGATGTGCATAAGGATCTTTGTGTTGGTTGTCAATATTGTGTGGCAGTCTGTCCGTATCGGGTACGCTTTATTCACCCTATTCATAAAACTGCGGATAAATGCAATTTTTGTCGTGATACCAATTTAGCACAGGGTAAACAACCTGCTTGTGTGGAAAGTTGCCCGACCAATGCCTTAACCTTCGGTGATATGAACGATCCAACCAGTGCGGTGGTTCAAAAAGTGCGGGCTAATCCGGTTTATCGTACCAAGGTGCAGTTAGGTACAGAACCGAATTTATACCATATTCCATTTGGCAAAGGGGAACATCGATCATGACTGAACATTTTCAAACCCCAAATTTAGTCTGGGATAGCAGTATTGCCATTTATTTATTTTTGTTAGGCATTTCATCCGGTGCAGTACAATTAGCCATTGCTTTCCGCAACACGAGTGCAGTGAAATTAGAGAAACCGAGCCAAAACTGGGTTATTCGCAGTGGCGTTATTTTAGGCTTTGTGCCAGTATTAATTGGCTTAACCTTGCTGATTTTCCACTTGGCTCGTCCTTGGACATTTTGGAAACTCATGTTTCATTATCAATTCCATTCGGTGATGTCGATGGGGGTGATGTTATTCCAAGTTTATTTGTTGATATTAGCGATATGGTCAGCCATTATTTTTAAAGATGAATTATCCTTGTTGGTTGATCGTTTTGTGCCCGTGTTAAATTTCCTGATCAAATGGATTGAAGTAATGCAAAAATGGCTAAAACCTGTGGAAGTACTGCTATTTGTGTTAGCTGCTGTACTGGGTGCTTATACCGGTTTCTTGCTTTCTGCATTGATTAGTTATCCCATGTTAAACAATCCCGTCTTGCCGGCATTATTTTTGGCATCAGGTACATCATCGGGGATTGCGGCAACCTTTTTAATGATTTTACTGGCAGGGAAATTAGCCGGTGATAGTCACGAAATCCATTTTATCCATAAATTTGAAGTGCCAATTATGGTGACTGAATTAGGGTTATTGGTGTGTTTTTTCGCGGGACTTTATTTTGGTGGTGGAATTAAAGTCGTGGCATTAAAAAATGCACTCACAGGCTTTTGGGGCGTGGTATTTTGGTTAGGGGTATTCTTAATCGGGATTATTATTCCACTGATAGCCAATCTGTTTGTCAATGATAAGTGGAAATATAATCGAAACTTTATTATATTGGTGTCGATTTTTGATTTAATCGGCGTATTATGCTTGCGCTATTTTATTTTATACGCTGGACAATTAACCGTGGCTTAATATTTTATGGTCGAGGCGGACCGGTGTATCCGCCCATTGATTAACGACATTTTGGTTTTAACCTACAAACGATATGATTCCTGAACTCGGTTTTATCGCCTTATTGTTGGCTTTTTTCACATCTTTACTTTTAGCGATACTTCCACAAATCGGTATTGCCAAAAATCATGCTATTTTGATCTGCAGTTCGTGGAATTTAAGCTATTTGTTAGGCATTTTTACCAGTATTTCACTGGGATTATTAGCCTATTCTTTCGCCGTTGATGATTTTTCCCTAAGCTATGTCGTCGCCCATTCCAATACTCAATTGCCGATTTTTTATAAACTTGTGGCGGTGTGGGGCGGACATGAAGGGTCAATGCTGTTTTGGCTTTTTGCCTTAAGTTTATGGGGGATGTTATTTGCCTATTTTAGCCGTCATATTGACCCCATTATTGCCAGTCGAACTCTTGCTATTCTGGGGTTAATTTTCTTGGGGTTAGCGATTTTTGTGGTGTATTTCTCCAATCCCTTTATTCGCCAATTTCCCCTACCTCCTGAAGGACGAGATCTCAATCCGATGTTACAAGATATTGGTTTGATTTTTCATCCACCGTTACTTTATTTAGGTTATGTGGGTTTTGCCGTCAATTTTGCGTTAATGCTTGCTGCTTTAATCAGCGGATATTTAGATGCTGCGATGGCACGTTGGATTCGTCCGAGGGTATTGGTTTCGTGGCTTTTTTTAACACTCGGTATTATGCTTGGATCTTGGTGGGCATATTATGAACTGGGCTGGGGAGGCTGGTGGTTTTGGGATCCCGTGGAAAATGCGTCCTTAATGCCATGGTTATTAGGACTCGCTTTATTACATAGTTTATCCATTACCGAACAACGGGGCATTTTTAGTTATTGGACCATTTTATTTTCATTATTGACCTTTGCATTCAGTGTGTTGGGTACGTTTATCGTCCGTTCAGGCGTGCTGACTTCTGTGCATGCTTTTGCTATTGATGGCGAACGTGGCGCGGTACTATTAATTTTATTTTTCTTACTCACCATGAGTTCGCTCACGTTATTCGCTTTTAAAACCAAATTACAGCAAAGTGCGGTGTATTTTTCCTTTTTTTCTAAAGAAAGTTTATTGCTTTTACTCAATATCCTGTTAACCATTGCCACCGTTAGCGTGTTTATTGGCACATTTTACCCGATGCTATTTAGCGTACTTGGTTGGGGATCTATTTCCGTTGGCTCCCCTTATTTTAACAGTATTTTCTTGCCGTTAATTGTTTTGGCAATGATCAGCATGGTGCTGGTGTTAGCGACACATTGGCAGCGTTTTTCCCGCACTAAATTAGGTAAATATCTGCTGTTATTTTTGCCCTCTTTAATTATTGGCTACCTTCTTATTGAATATACGATCGCACAAGATGACAGCTTAAATTTTAATTTTACCGCCTTTATATTAATGAGTTTGGCAATTTGGCTATTGTTATCTACCTTATCTTTACTTGGAAAAAATATCAGCCAACAACGCTTAGGGATGATTTTCGCACATAGTGGTGTCGCCGTTGCGGTGATTGGGGCAGTGATGTCCAGTTATTTTGCGACGGAAATAGGGGTACGACTTGCCCCGAAGCAAAGCCAAATGCTCAATGGCTACGAATTTCATTATCTGGGTTTTCGCAACGAAATCGGAGCCAATTACACCAGTGAAAAAGCCCATTTTGAGATTTTAAAAAACGGTAAGAAAATCACCGCACTTTATCCCGAACGCCGTTATTATGATGTCCGTGCCATGAATATGTCAGAGGTGGGGATCGAGTGGGGTTTTTTAGGTGATATTTATATTGTAATGGGCGATAAACTCACGTTACAAAGTGGCATTGACGGTGAGTTTACCTTTCGCTTACACTATAAGCCGTTTATCCGTTGGCTTTGGTTTGGTGGTATATTAATGGCATTAGGGGCATTATTCGCCGCCATTGGATTACGAAAAAATGATTAAAAAAATACTCTTGTTTATACCGTTGTTGTTGATTTTGGGCATATGCATGTTGTTATTTCAAGGCTTACAACAAGATCCAAAAAAAATTGCATCCGCTTTAATTGATCGTCCGGTGCCAGAATTTTTTCAAGCAAGTCTAGATGATAATAATCGTATTTTAAACAACAAGGATTTACCAAAAGAACCTTATTTAATCAATGTGTGGGGCAGTTGGTGTTATTTTTGCCGTTTAGAACACAAACATCTTTTAGCCTTAGCCGAACAAAATATCAATATTGTCGGGCTAAATTACCGCGATAAGCCACAAAGTGCGGTGGAATATTTACAAAAATTTGGCAATCCTTTCGTATTAAATATTAATGATAGTCAGGGCAAATTAGCCATGCAATTAGGCGTGGATGGTGCCCCTGAAACCTACATTGTGGATAAACACGGCATTATCCGTTATCGTCATTCAGGAGCATTTGATGATGAGATTATGCAAAAAGTGATTTTGCCCGAATTAGAAAAATGGAAATAATAAGATGCGATATTTAATGCTATTTTTACTTTTTCTTATCAGTTTTGCTCGCGCCGAAATGGTAGATTCTTTCCAGTTTAAAAATCAGCAAGATCGCACCCGAGCGGTGGCATTGGCGAAATCGTTGCGTTGTCCACAATGCCAAAATCAAAATTTGGTGGAATCTAATTCATCGATTGCGTACGATTTACGCCTTGAAGTGTATAAAATGGTGGATGATGGCAAAACCGATCAGCAGATTATTGATGTAATGACCTCTCGTTTTGGCAATTTTGTGTTGTATAAACCGCCATTACAATGGACGACCGCCTTATTGTGGGGGGCGCCGATAGTATTACTGATTTTAGGCATGGGGTTAATGTTTCATTATGTGGGAAAACGTAGCCAAATTCAGACCAAAAACACCGAACTTTCTGACAAACAACAGCAAGCTTTACAACAATTATTAGAGAAAAAACAATGAATACAGACTTGTCATTTTTATGGATTGGTATTGCTATTTTTGCTTTAATTGGCTTACTGTTATTTGTCCCTTTTGGACGAAAAATAGATTGGCACAGAAATTACCGCCAACAAAAAAATATTGAATTATATCAACAACAAATGGCATCAAATCCCGACACAGCACTCGCCAATGAATTTAGCCAACGATTATTAGCAGATGAGCAAATTTTACAACAACAAGCTGATTCTCAAGTAAACAGTGCGGTGTATTTTTCGCCGATTTTCACTACTATTTTATGGTTGGTACTATTTACGTTGCCGTTAGCTTATTATTTTTCATTGGATCGCTTGAATGATGTGCAACAAGGCGAACAAGATTTCAAACAAAAGCAACATCAATTAAGTACCGCAACAGTGAATCGTAAAAATGATGATTATATTATTTCCATTCAACAAAAATTACGTCAAGATCCCAATGATAGCGACCGTTGGTTTGAACTCGGGCAAGCCTATCTGTTAAATAACGAATTTGAGAATGCGTTAATTGCTTATGGCAATGCGGAGCAATTAGTAGGTAGTAAAGCCAATATTTTAGGACAAGCCGCTACCGCCCTTTATTATCAAGCCGGGCAAAAAATCACGCCTAAAACCCAGCAGTTGATTGAAACAGCGTTACAACAAGATCCCAATGAAACATCCAGTCTTTCCCTATTGGCATCGGATGCTTTTTTAAAAACCGATTACGCGAATGCACTAAAATATTGGCAACGCCTGTTAGACAGCGGACGAAGCGAAGTCGATCGGCGAAAAACGATTGAGAGTATGCAAATGGCGGAACAGTTATTAAAGACAAAATAGGTTATTAAATAATCTGTTTACACTTTTTTCTTTGGAAAAATGTGATTTTTAGCATTTTTTCGTAGGAAAACGTGTAATATCTATTTTAACTAGACAAAATTTAAATAAATATTTAATGAATCATTATAGTAGAACTATTGTTATCGGTGCCGGTGCCGCTGGGCTGTTTTGTGCGGCTGAACTTGCGAAGAAGTGCGGTCAAAATGTGACAATTTTAGACAGTGGTAAAAAAACTGGGCGCAAGATTTTGATGTCGGGAGGTGGATTTTGTAATTTTACCAACCTTGATGTTCGACCAAGCCATTATCTTTCGCAAAATCCCCATTTTGTGAAATCTGCTTTGGCAAGATTCACTCAATGGGATTTTATTAGTTTAGTCAATGAATATGGCATTGCCTATCATGAAAAAGCTGACGGACAGCTTTTTTGTGATAATTCGGCACAAGATATTGTCGATTTACTCGAAGATCAATGTAAAAAGGGTAACGTCAATATCCAGTTACGCCAGCAAATAGATGGGGTAGAACGAGTTGAAAATGATTCAAAAGTTCGTTTCAAAGTGCGTGCTAACGGCACAGATTGGGCGTGCCAAAATTTAGTGATTGCTACAGGTGGGCTTTCCATGCCAGCCTTAGGGGCATCACCTTTTGGTTATAAAATTGCTGAACAATTTGCCATTCCTGTTATTCCGCCAAGAGCCAGCCTTGTACCTTTCACTTACCTAGAAAATGACAAAATTTTCACCGCACTTTCGGGCGTTTCCCTTGATGTGAATGTGAGTGTTGGCAATCAAGCGTTTCGGGGTGATATGCTATTTACCCATCGAGGGCTATCGGGACCTGCTATTTTGCAAATTTCTAATTATTGGCAACCGAATGAAAGCATCAGGATTGATTTATTACCAAACCAGTCTATTGTTGATTTTATTACGGAACTCAAAGCAACCTCGCCAAATATGCTATTAAAAACAGCGCTAAGCCAGCTATTGCCTAAGCGATTAGTGGATTTATGGATTGAATATCAACGCTTGTCTATCGGCAATAAAGCCCTCGCTCAAATAAGCAAAGCCGATTTGCAAATACTTGATTTACTGATTCATCAATGGCAATTTCACCCCAATGGCACAGAGGGTTATCGTACGGCAGAAGTAACGTTAGGTGGGGTGGACACACAATTTATTTCATCTAAAACCATGCAAGCAAATAATGTGCTAGGACTGTATTTTATCGGCGAAGTGTTGGACGTCACAGGCTGGCTTGGAGGTTATAATTTCCAATGGGCGTGGAGTTCGGCTTATGCTTGTGCTAATGCCATTGCAGAAAGTGAGATTTAGCGTTAAGCTATGATAGATTTTAATTTAACTACAGGACAGATTATGACAAACAAAACATTACCATTGCACGCCGATACGGTGGGATCTTATTTACGTTCAGATGCGTGGAAACAAGCTCACGCCGATTTTAAAGCAGGTAAAATTTCTCTTGAACAGCGTGATGAAATTGTTGAACAGGAAGTGAAAAAATTAGTGCAAGCTCAATTAGATGCAGGGATTCAAGTGGTTACGGACGGCGAATATCACCGTTCTTGGTGGCATATTGATTTCTTAGAAAATCTAAATGGCATTGAAGGCTATGTGCCAGAAAAAGCCTATGCGTTTAAAGGGGTAGCGGTGCGACCTTATAATACTCGCTGTTGTGGAAAAGTGTCTTGGAATGTCAATCACCCATTCTTAGCCCATTTCAAAAAATTTAATGCCATTGTGGGCGGTCGTGCTGTGGCAAAATTTACGATTCCGAGTCCGAACCAATTAATGTATCCCATTCAATGGGATCACGGCATTTATGCGACCCGTGAGGAATTTGCCAAAGACGTGCAACAAGCCTATAAAGATGCGATTAAAGCCTTTTATGATGCAGGTTGCCGTTATTTACAAATTGACGATGTGTATTGGGGATCGCTGTGTAACAATCATGATCAACCGACTTTTGCGGCGGATAAAGCCCAAGCAGTAGCCAATATTCAAGCTATTCTTGCCGATAAACCAGCGGATATGACGATTACTACGCACGTTTGCCGTGGCAACTATAAATCCTCTTATTTATTAACAGGGGCGTACGATCCGATAGCCGATGGTTTATTGGCTCAAACCAATTATGACGGTTATTTCTTAGAATATGATGATGAACGTTCAGGCGGTTTTGAACCGTTAAGACATTTTGCTAATAATAAAGGGCGTGTGGTGTTAGGTTTGATTAGCTCGAAATTCCCTGAATTAGAAGATAAAGCTCAAATCAAAGCTCGCATTGCGGAGGCCGCAAAATATGTACCGTTGGCGCAACTTTGCTTAAGCCCACAATGCGGTTTTGCGTCCACCGAAGAAGGTAACGTGATGACCGAAGCACAGCAATGGGCGAAAGTGCGTCATGTGGAAGAGATTGCGAGAGAAGTTTGGGGAGAAGATTAGTTTTTTTCCTTTTGCAAAATACCGAGTTTATCTCGGTATTTTTATTTTCCCCAAAATTAACGTAAAATAGACCGCACTTTTATCATTACAAGGATAACCCATGTCAACCCCATGTTTTGAACCACGTTTTGTTCATCTTCGTACCCATAGTGATTTCTCGATGATTGACGGTATTGCCAAAGTGAAGCCTTTGGTGAAAGCCTGTGTTGCTGAAAATATGGTGGCGATGGCATTGACGGATTTTGCTAATTTTTGTGGTTTGGTGAAATTTTATGGCGAGGCTTTAGGAGCGGGGATTAAGCCAATTATTGGGGCGGATGTGTTGGTGAAAAGTGAGCTTTGTGGCGATGAATGCTTTGAATTAACCTTGCTGGCTAAAAATAATGACGGTTATAAAAATATTACCCTTTTATTATCAAAGGCTTATCGGCGTGGTTATGATGATTTGCCTTATATTGATCAAGCATGGTTAACCGAACATAATGACGGTGTGATCGTGTTGTCGGGTGGTCGCAAGGGCGATATTGGACTGAAATTATTGAAAGATAATCAAGCCGATGTGGAAAGTGCGGTGAAATTTTATCAACAATTTTTCCCGAACCATTTTTATTTAAGTCTGGCTCGCACAGGGCATAATGAAGAAGAACGCTATATTCGTGCTGCGTTAGATTTAGCTCGGCAATATCAGTTGCCTGTGGTGGCAGTAAATGATGTGTGCTTTTTAAAAGCAGATGATTTTGAAGCACACGAAATTCGGGTGGCGATTCATGACGGTTATACGTTGGACGATCCGAAACGCCCTAAACTTTATACTCATCAACAATATTTCCGTTCTGAACAGGAAATGTGCGAGCTGTTTGCAGATATTCCATCTGCGATTGAAAATACCTTACTCATTGCACAACGATGTAATGTCACGATTCGATTAGGCGAATATTTTTTACCGCAGTTTCCCACCGGAGAATTGAGTACGGAAGATTTTTTGGTGAAAAAAGCCAAAGAGGGATTGGAAGAACGGCTGGCATTTTTGTTTCCTGATGAAAAAGTGCGGTTAGAAAAACGTCCAAAATATGATGAACGCTTACAGGTGGAACTGGACGTAATTAACCAAATGGGTTTCCCTGGCTATTTCTTAATCGTGATGGAATTTATTCAGTGGTCTAAAGATAACGGTATTCCAGTCGGACCAGGGCGAGGTTCAGGAGCAGGATCTTTAGTGGCGTATGCGTTAAAAATCACTGATCTTGATCCGCTCGCATTTGATTTGCTGTTTGAACGTTTTTTAAATCCTGAAAGGGTGTCGATGCCTGACTTTGACGTGGATTTCTGTATGGACGGGCGAGATCGGGTGATTGATCACGTGGCAGAAATGTACGGACGTGGGGCGGTGTCGCAGATTATTACCTTTGGTACGATGGCGGCAAAAGCGGTCATTCGTGATGTGGGGCGAGTGTTGGGACACCCTTACGGTTTCGTGGATCGTATTTCTAAATTAGTGCCACCCGATCCCGGTATGACCCTTGCGAAAGCCTTTGAAGCCGAACCGAAATTGCCCGAAATTTATGAGGCGGACGAGGAAGTCAAAGCCTTAATTGATATGGCTCGCAAGCTCGAGGGAGTAACCCGCAATGCAGGTAAGCACGCAGGTGGCGTAGTGATTTCACCGACCTTGATTACCGATTTTTCGCCGTTGTATTGCGACAGTGAGGGTTTGCACCCCGTCACCCATTTTGATAAAAATGATGTGGAATATGCAGGGTTGGTGAAATTCGACTTTTTAGGCTTACGCACACTGACCATTATTAAATGGGCATTGGATATGATTAATGCTCGTATGGCAAAAGAGAATAAACCGCCAGTCCGCATTGAAAGTATTCCACTTGATGATCCTGATGCGTTTAAAATTTTGTTGGCGGCGGAAACCACGGCGGTGTTCCAGTTGGAATCGCGTGGGATGAAAGATTTGATTAAACGCCTGCAACCAGACTGTTTTGAAGATATTATTGCGTTGGTGGCATTGTTCCGTCCCGGTCCGTTGGAATCAGGCATGGTGCAAAACTTTATTGACCGTAAACACGGGCGAGAAGAAGTGTCTTACCCTGATTCGCAATATCAACACGATTGCCTTAAACCTATTTTAGAACCCACTTACGGCGTTATCGTCTATCAAGAACAGGTCATGCAAATCGCACAAGCCTTGGCAGGTTATACGCTGGGTGGTGCGGACTTATTACGCCGAGCCATGGGTAAGAAAAAGCCCGAAGAAATGGCAAAACAGCGTTCGGTGTTTGAAGCAGGGGCGATTAAAAACGGTGTAGATGGCGAATTAGCCATGAAAATTTTCGACTTGGTGGAAAAATTTGCTGGCTATGGTTTTAATAAATCGCACTCGGCAGCCTATGCGTTGGTGTCTTATCAAACCTTATGGCTAAAAGCTCATTTTCCAGCTGAGTTTATGGCGGCAGTGATGACCTCAGAAATGGATAACACCGATAAAATTGTAGGGTTGTATGATGAATGTTTGCGTATGGGGTTAAAAGTTACACCGCCAGATATTAACACAGGTAAGCATCATTTTAGTGTCAATGAACAGGGTGAAATTGTTTATGGTATTGGGGCGATTAAAGGGGTTGGAGAAGCACCGATTGATGCCTTAGTTTCGGCTCGAGAAAAAGGCGGTATTTTCAAAGATCTATTTGATTTATGTGCCAGAGTGGATCTAAAACAAGTTAATCGCCGTACCTTTGAAAGCCTGATTAAATCAGGGGCATTTGATAAATTAGGACCTCACCGTGCGGCACTTGCCAAAAATTTAGAAGATGCACTGCAATCATCAAATCAGTTTGCCAAAGATGAAGAAATCGGGCAAGCGGATATGTTTGGTGTATTAACCGAAAGCCATGAAGACGTAGAACGTAAATATGCTAACACCCCACCTTGGACAGAAAAACAGATTTTAGATGGTGAGCGAGAAACCTTAGGACTGTATTTAACCAGCCACCCGATTAGTCGTTATTTAAAAGAACTTGGGCATTATTGTCGTCATCGTTTAAAAGATCTCGTACCAAATCAACGTGGGGCAGTGAGTACAGCTTGTGGTTTAATTATATCTTCTCGTTTTGCGGTAACGAAAAAAGGAAATCGACTCGGTATTGCCACCCTTGATGATCGTTCAGGTAAATTGGATATTACCTTATTTTCTGATACGTTAGAAAAATACGGTGAGCATTTACAACCAGATAATATTGTCATTGTATCAGGGCAAGTGAGTGAAGATGAATATACCCAAGGGCTACGAATGTCGGTGCGTGAATTAATGAGCCTTGATGAAGCTCGCAGCCGTTATGTAAAAAGTCTTGCCATTATTTTAAAACCTGAACAAATTACACCGCAGTTTGTTAAGCAATTTAAAACAGTGATCGAACCTTATAGTGGTGGCACGATCCCGATTCATATTTATTATGATAGTCCGCAGGGGAGAGCGTTGCTTAAATTAGGTGTGCAATGGCGTATTCAACCTAATGATGATTTATTAACCGCATTAGTGGAAATGTTGGGGCAAAGTTCGGTGGAATTAGAGTTTGGATAATCAGCATAGTAGAAAATAGTGGCATATTGGGCGAAATAAATGCCATGATTTGTTGTTTAATATTTGGTTTGTATTTATGCATAAAAATCTGCACCTGAATTAGTTGGTTATTTGTCCAACTTTTGGGGTGCAGATCGTTTTCACCGAATTTTCACTATTTATGTCGGCAGATTAAGATTACCAACCTTTCACTACACCATCTTTAAAGTGTTTAACTGCTTCTTGGTAAACTTCTTCGGTCTGGTAGGCTTTTACAAAGTTTTGTACTGCTGTGCTGTCTTTGTTATCTTGGCGAGCTACAATGATATTTACATATGGGCTGTCTTTGTCTTCTACAAAAACACCGTTATCAGTTGTAGTTAACCCTACTTGGCTAGCGTAAGTATTGTTTACAACTGCTAAATCTACGTCATCTAAGGCACGAGCCGCAACAGCCGTATCAACAGGGCTAATTTGTAGATTTTTTGGATTTTCTACGATATCAAGCGGTGTTGCATTTAAGTTGTTGACATCTTTTAATTTAATTAAGCCTTGTTTTTCTAATAAAATTAAGGCACGACCTTGGTTAGATGGGTCATTAGGTACAGCGACTTTGGCTCCCTCTTTTAATTCTGAGACATCTTTAATGGTTTTGGAGTAACCCGCTAATGGATAAACGAATGTATTACCAACAATAACAAGGTTAGTAATATTGTTCGCTTTAGTGTCACTATCTAAATACGGTTTATGTTGCATGGCGTTGATATCTAAATCACCTTTACTTACCGCTGGATTTGGTAAAGCATAATCGTTGAATTCAATGAATTTAACGTCTAGGTTATATTTTTCTTTGGCAATTTTAGCCGCAATTTCAGCAACTTGATGCTCAGGCCCTGCCATTACACCCACAGTAATGGTTTGTGTTGTTGGTTGTGGAGTAACTACTTCTGCTTTTTTATCATCGTTACATGCTGTTAAAGCAAATACTGATGTGAGTGCAGTGATAGTGAGTAATTTCTTAAAATTCATAGAATGTTCCTTATAAGTAAAGTTAAATTAACGATGATCGAAATGATCAGCGAGCTTGTTGCCGTATCTTTCGCAGATCATTACGATCAATACGATGATAATAGTTGCTACCCAAAGCACATAAGGCATGTTACGGTGTAAACCATAAGAAATAGCAGTATTACCTAAACCACCACCACCGACAGCTCCAGCCATCGCGGAGTAACCGATAAGTGTCACTAAGGTAAGTGTTGTCGCTTTAATCAGCATTGGCAAGGCTTCGGGCAGATAAAATTTGGTGACTAATTGCCATACGGACGTTCCCATGGCTTTTGCTGTTTCGGTTAAGCCACTTGGGATATCACCGAGTGCATTGGCGGTCAAACGAGCAAAAAATGGCATGGCAGCAACACCTAATGGAATAATTGAGGCAGTCGTGCCTAAAGTGGTTCCCACTAAGAAACGAGTGACAGGCATTAAGTCGAACAATAAAATAATGAAAGGAATAGAACGTCCGATATTAATCAATGCTTCTAACACTCGGTTAATTTTAGGACTTGCTAAGGCTTGATTTTGTTGGGTTAAAAATGTCCAAATCCCTAATGGTAAGCCGAAAGCAATAGCAAAAATTGTTGCAGCAAAGCTCATATAAACCGTTTCGTAGGTACTTAAGCCGATGAGTTGCCATACTTGGGGTGTGATTTGCCCCATAAAGCCGTTGATAAAATTATCCCACATAACCGAGTACCTCCACGCGAACATTGCTTTCCATTAAATAAATTTTTGCTTGAGTGATGGCATCTTCATTACCTTCTACTTCAGCAATGGTGAAACCAAATTTTGTGCCTCCTGCGTAATCAATTTGTGACAATAAAATATTAAAAGACACATTAAATCGTCGTGATGTTTGTGAAATTAATGGTGCATCAACGGAACGCCCTGTAAATTCAAAACGAATAATCGGTGATGAATTTGGGGATCTCGGAGCGTCCGTGAGCAAGGCTAAATATTCTTCTGGTAAGTGGTTTTGGAATGTGGCTTGAATAAATTCTTGTGCAAGCTCGGTTTTGGGATTAGAAAAGATCTCGCTGACAGTGCCTTGTTCAATTAATGAACCACGGTCAATTACGGCGACTTGGTCACAGATGCGTTTCACCACATCCATTTCATGTGTAATTAATAGAATTGTGATACCTAAAGTGCGGTTAATATCTTTCAATAATTTTAAAATAGATTGCGTGGTGGCTGGATCTAATGCACTGGTAGCTTCGTCACAGAGAAGTACATGTGGATCGCTGGCTAAGGCTCTGGCAATGGCAACACGTTGTTTTTGACCACCTGATAAGTTAGCGGGATAGACATCTTTTTTATCAGTTAATCCAACCAAATTTAAAAGTGCGGTGACTTTTTGTTGAATTTTTTGTTTGTTGGCTTTTTCTAATTCTAATGGTAAAGCTACATTGTCAAACACTGTTCTGGAACTGAGTAGATTAAAATGTTGGAAGATCATGCCGATATTACGGCGTTCTGCGATAAGTTGATGATCGTTAAGTGCCATCAGATCTTTACCGTCAACAATGACTGAACCAGATGTTGGACGTTCTAATAAGTTAACACAACGAATTAAAGTACTTTTGCCTGCTCCAGACGCACCGATTACGCCACAAATACTACCTGCCGGTACATTTAATGAAACGTTATCTAATGCGGTTAATTTTTTTCCTGCAATATCAAAAATTTTAGTGATATTTTTTAGCTTAATCATATAAGCCCTTTAAGTTATGATTAAAAAAGAGATAATTTTATCTATTTTAGACGTCTATATGTCTATGTCAATCATTATTCGTTAGCTTTTTAGAATATATTGTTATCAATTATAATATTTGTGGGATAATAACAGAATAAATGTGGTTTTAAAGGAAAGAAAATGAAGAAAGCGATTTTTTTAGATCGAGACGGCACACTAAATGTTGATCATGGTTATGTATATCAAATTGATGATTTTCAATTTATTGATGGTAGTATTGAAGCTTTGAAAGAACTGAAATCCATGGGCTATTTGTTGGTGGTGGTGACTAATCAATCGGGGATTGCACGTGGCTATTTTACGGAAGAGCAATTTTTGCAATTGACGGAATGGTTTGATTGGTCGTTGGCGGATCGTGGAGTGGATTTGGACGGGATTTATTATTGTCCGCATCACCCTGATGGAAAAGGGGAATTTCGCCAAGATTGTGATTGTCGTAAACCAAAAGGGGGAATGTTGTTGCAAGCAATTAAAGAATTAAACATTGACCCGAGTAAATCTTTTATAGTCGGGGATAAAATTGAAGATTTACAGGCAGGTATGGAAGCGAATGTAGCAAATAAAGTTTTGGTAAAAACAGGTAAACCGGTAACGGAACAAGGAAAGAATCTAGCCGATTATGTGATAGAAAGTGTAGTAGATTTACCAAAATTGATTAAACAGATGAAAAATTAAACATTCGAATAAATTTCTCAATATTTTTATAAAAAGTGCTTGCAAAGGATTTCCAGATCTCTATAATACGCTGCACACAACGACACGCTGTTGTGAAAATTGAAAATCAAACAGTGTGTCGTTTTATTTTCGCCAAAAGATAGCGAAATTTGTTCTTTAACAATTTATCAGACAATCTGTGTGGGCACTTGTTGATTGACTAGTTTTAAAAAATTAAATAAAACTTGAAGTCTTAATAGGTGCTTAACTTAGAAATTCATTAACTTTTTGTTCTTTTGGGAATGAAAAGAAAGATTTAAAAGCAAGCAGTTTATTGAGCGATCGAACTTAAATTGAAGAGTTTGATCATGGCTCAGATTGAACGCTGGCGGCAGGCTTAACACATGCAAGTCGAACGGTAGCGGAAAGTACTTGTACTTTTCGTGAGAGTGGCGGACGGGTGAGTAATGCTTGGGGATCTGGCTTATGGAGGGGGATAACGACGGGAAACTGTCGCTAATACCGCGTAATATCTTCGGATTAAAGTATGGGATCGCAAGACCATATGCCATAAGATGAGCCCAAGTGGGATTAGGTAGTTGGTAGGGTAAAGGCCTACCAAGCCGACGATCTCTAGCTGGTCTGAGAGGATGACCAGCCACACTGGAACTGAGACACGGTCCAGACTCCTACGGGAGGCAGCAGTGGGGAATATTGCGCAATGGGGGGAACCCTGACGCAGCCATGCCGCGTGAATGAAGAAGGCCTTCGGGTTGTAAAGTTCTTTCGGTGGTGAGGAAGGCTAATAAGTGAATAGCTTATTAGATTGACGTTAACTACAGAAGAAGCACCGGCTAACTCCGTGCCAGCAGCCGCGGTAATACGGAGGGTGCGAGCGTTAATCGGAATAACTGGGCGTAAAGGGCACGCAGGCGGTTACTTAAGTGAGATGTGAAATCCCAGAGCTTAACTTTGGAATTGCATTTCAGACTGGGTAGCTAGAGTACTTTAGGGAGGGGTAGAATTCCACGTGTAGCGGTGAAATGCGTAGAGATGTGGAGGAATACCGAAGGCGAAGGCAGCCCCTTGGGAAGATACTGACGCTCATGTGCGAAAGCGTGGGGAGCAAACAGGATTAGATACCCTGGTAGTCCACGCTGTAAACGATGTCGATTTGGGGATTGGGCTTTAGGCTTGGTGCCCGTAGCAAACGTGATAAATCGACCGCCTGGGGAGTACGGCCGCAAGGTTAAAACTCAAATGAATTGACGGGGGCCCGCACAAGCGGTGGAGCATGTGGTTTAATTCGATGCAACGCGAAGAACCTTACCTACTCTTGACATCCATAGAATCTAGTAGAGATACTGGAGTGCCTTCGGGAACTATGAGACAGGTGCTGCATGGCTGTCGTCAGCTCGTGTTGTGAAATGTTGGGTTAAGTCCCGCAACGAGCGCAACCCTTATCCTTTGTTGCCAGCATGTAAAGATGGGAACTCAAAGGAGACTGCCAGTGATAAACTGGAGGAAGGTGGGGATGACGTCAAGTCATCATGGCCCTTACGAGTAGGGCTACACACGTGCTACAATGGTGCATACAGAGGGCGGCAAACCTGCGAAGGGGAGCGAATCTCAGAAAGTGCATCGTAGTCCGGATTGGAGTCTGCAACTCGACTCCATGAAGTCGGAATCGCTAGTAATCGCAAATCAGAATGTTGCGGTGAATACGTTCCCGGGCCTTGTACACACCGCCCGTCACACCATGGGAGTGGGTTGTACCAGAAGTAGATAGCTTAACCGCAAGGGGGGCGTTTACCACGGTATGATTCATGACTGGGGTGAAGTCGTAACAAGGTAACCGTAGGGGAACCTGCGGTTGGATCACCTCCTTACCCAAAACGAGCGACAATAAGTGTCCACACAGATAGTCTGATAAAAAGTAGAAAAGAAAGAAAAAAGACCGCACTTTTGACTGCTTACTAGGTCGAGCAACATGAAAAAGGAAGTGCGAAAGAAAAGACAATAGATACTCTTTACCTGTTGTCCCCATCGTCTAGAGGCCTAGGACATCGCCCTTTCACGGCGGTAACCGGGGTTCGAATCCCCGTGGGGACGCCAATTAAAGATGATTTATTTATCTTACTGTTCTTTAAAAAATTGGAAACAAGCTGAAAACTGAGAGATTTTCGGGTTAATTGACGAAAGTGAATTAACACAAGAAAGTCTGAGTAGAAGAAAAAATCTTGACTGAACAAAAGCAGTCAAGTGTTTAGTTGAAACGCAATATCAATTGTTCTAAAAAAACATTTGAGGTTGTATAGTTAAGAGACTAAGCGTACACGGTGGATGCCTAGGCAATCAGAGGCGAAGAAGGACGTGCTAATCTGCGAAAAGCTTGGATGAGTTGATAAGAGGCGTTTAATCCAAGATATCCGAATGGGGAAACCCGCTAGATGAAGAATCTAGCATCGTTATTTGAATACATAGAATAACGAAGCAAACCGGGAGAACTGAAACATCTAAGTACCCCGAGGAAAAGAAATCAACCGAGATTCTGTGAGTAGCGGCGAGCGAAAGCGGAGGAGCCGTTAGTAATAGCGATAAAACTAAGAGAATGAACTGGGAAGTTCAACGACACAGGGTGATAGTCCCGTATCTGAAAGTTATATTGTGGTACTAAGCTAACAAGAAGTAGGGCGGAACACGAGAAATTCTGTCTGAAGATAGGGGGACCATCCTCTAAGGCTAAATACTCCTGATTGACCGATAGTGAACCAGTACTGTGAAGGAAAGGCGAAAAGAACCCCAGCGAGGGGAGTGAAATAGAACCTGAAACCGTGTACGTACAAGCAGTGGGAGCCCGCAAGGGTGACTGCGTACCTTTTGTATAATGGGTCAGCGACTTATATTTTGTAGCGAGGTTAACTGAATAAGGGAGCCGAAGGGAAACCGAGTCTTAACTGGGCGGTGAGTTGCAAGGTATAGACCCGAAACCCGGTGATCTAGCCATGGGCAGGTTGAAGGTTGGGTAACACTAACTGGAGGACCGAACCGACTAATGTTGAAAAATTAGCGGATGACTTGTGGCTGGGGGTGAAAGGCCAATCAAACCGGGAGATAGCTGGTTCTCCCCGAAATCTATTTAGG
This sequence comes from Lonepinella sp. MS14434, assembly GCF_042468235.1. Taxonomy (GTDB): domain Bacteria; phylum Pseudomonadota; class Gammaproteobacteria; order Enterobacterales; family Pasteurellaceae; genus Lonepinella. Next base: position 246,064 of record NZ_CP170386.1, read on the forward strand.
TAGAGCCTTATGTGAATACCTTCGGGGGTAGAGCACTGTTTCGGCTAGGGGTCCATCCCGGATTACCAACCCGATGCAAACTGCGAATACCGAAGAGTAGTGCATAGGAGACACACGGTGGGTGCTAACGTCCATCGTGAAGAGGGAAACAACCCAGACCGCCAGCTAAGGTCCCAAAGTACTAGTTAAGTGGGAAACGAAGTGGGAAGGCTTAGACAGCTAGGATGTTGGCTTAGAAGCAGCCATCATTTAAAGAAAGCGTAATAGCTCACTAGTCGAGTCGGCCTGCGCGGAAGATGTAACGGGGCTAAAACTAGTCACCGAAGCTGCGGCATCAAGAGTAATCTTGTTGGGTAGGGGAGCGTTGTGTAAGCGGAAGAAGGTGAATTGAGAAGTTTGCTGGACGTATCACAAGTGCGAATGCTGACATAAGTAACGATAAAACGAGTGAAAAACTCGTTCGCCGGAAGACCAAGGGTTCCTGTCCAACGTTAATCGGGGCAGGGTGAGTCGGCCCCTAAGGCGAGGCTGAAAAGCGTAGTCGATGGGAAACGGGTTAATATTCCCGTACTTGGATAAATTGCGATGTGGGGACGGAGAAGGTTAGGCAAGCAGCCTATTGGATGGCTGTTTAAGCGTGTAGGTGGGGAAACTAGGCAAATCCGGTTTCCCATTCAACACTAAGGCGTGATGACGAGCTCCTAAGGGAGCGAAGTTGTTGATACCACACTTCCAGGAAAAGCCACTAAGCTTCAGGTTTATCTAAACCGTACTGAAAACCGACACAGGTGGTCAGGTAGAGAATACTCAGGCGCTTGAGAGAACTCGGGTGAAGGAACTAGGCAAAATAGCACCGTAACTTCGGGAGAAGGTGCGCCGGCGTAGATTGTAGTCTTTTACAGATGAAGGTTGAACCGGTCGAAGATACCAGCTGGCTGCAACTGTTTATTAAAAACACAGCACTCTGCAAACACGAAAGTGGACGTATAGGGTGTGATGCCTGCCCGGTGCTGGAAGGTTAATTGATGGTGTAATCGCAAGAGAAGCACCTGATCGAAGCCCCAGTAAACGGCGGCCGTAACTATAACGGTCCTAAGGTAGCGAAATTCCTTGTCGGGTAAGTTCCGACCTGCACGAATGGCATAATGATGGCCAGGCTGTCTCCACCCGAGACTCAGTGAAATTGAAATCGCCGTGAAGATGCGGTGTACCCGCGGCTAGACGGAAAGACCCCGTGAACCTTTACTATAGCTTGACACTGAACCTTGAATTTTGATGTGTAGGATAGGTGGGAGTCAGAGAAACTTAAACGCCAGTTTGAGTGGAGACGACCTTGAAATACCACCCTTTAACGTTTGATGTTCTAACGAAGTATGTGAAACGCGTATTCGGACAGTGTCTGGTGGGTAGTTTGACTGGGGCGGTCTCCTCCCAAAGAGTAACGGAGGAGCACGAAGGTTTGCTAATGACGGTCGGACATCGTCAGGTTAGTGCAATGGTAAAAGCAAGCTTAACTGCGAGACGGACAAGTCGAGCAGGTACGAAAGTAGGTCATAGTGATCCGGTGGTTCTGAATGGAAGGGCCATCGCTCAACGGATAAAAGGTACTCCGGGGATAACAGGCTGATACCGCCCAAGAGTTCATATCGACGGCGGTGTTTGGCACCTCGATGTCGGCTCATCACATCCTGGGGCTGAAGTAGGTCCCAAGGGTATGGCTGTTCGCCATTTAAAGTGGTACGCGAGCTGGGTTTAGAACGTCGTGAGACAGTTCGGTCCCTATCTGCCGTGGGCGTAGGAGAATTGGTTGGGGCTGCTCCTAGTACGAGAGGACCGGAGTGGACGCATCCCTGGTGTTCCAGTTGTGTCGCCAGACGCATTGCTGGGTAGCTACATGCGGAAGAGATAAGTGCTGAAAGCATCTAAGCACGAAACTTGCCAAGAGATGAGTTCTCCCACCCTATAAGGGTGTAAGGGTTGTTGAAGACTACGACGTAGATAGGTAACATGTGTAAGCGGTGTGAGCCGTTGAGCTAAGTTATACTAATTGCCCGAGAGACTTAACTATACAACGCTCAAGTGTTTTTGGGTGGATTAAGCTAAGAACTAAATAAAGCAGTACAGACAAAAGAAAATCGAACAGACAGCTTGTTTCAAATTTTAGAAGAAGACTAAAAAATAAGTAGGGTCGTGATTTAAAACGCCCAATCATCGAAGGAATAATCCTGATGGTCATAATGCAGTAGCGCCACCTGAACCCATGCCGAACTCAGAAGTGAAATGCTGTGATGCCGATGGTAGTGTTGGGAATCCCAATGTGAGAGTAGGTCGCCATCAGGTTCCAAATTAGAAACCCCAGTTATGTGAGTAGCTGGGGTTTTGTTCTTTTTATATTTTCTTAAACATCTTCAAAGAATAGGTTGTAGCCAGTTTTTGCAAGGATTATAATCCTTTTACTTGTTATTGACATAACAAGTAAATAAGTCATGCAAATTCTCTTATTACTAAGGATACACTATGGAATTCAGTCAAAGCGTTGGTATTGGATTAGATATTGCTACGGCATTATCAGTCATTATTGCAGCCTATCACTATGTCAATAGTGCAAAAAAATAAGCTAAACGAAAATTGGAAGAAGACGCCAAACAAGCAGAAAAATTACGTCAACAACGTATTGCTGAATGTATTGCTGAATCGGGTTCAATTGTTTTAACTGAAGAGATTAGAACATTATCCGTGGCATATCAAAATATTGTTGGAGAGCATTCGGGTGTAGAAAAGTCTTTAGTTTATTTTATGCAGCAAAAAAACAAAATGAGACAGATGATCATTTTTATAAACGGTGTTTAAGAAACTTGTCAGATAAAGATAAGGGTAGTCGTTTTATTAAAGAATATGATGAATATATGACCGCCTTATCTAACGGAATAGAAATCCTTTCCCAGCAACGTTATGTAATTATGCCTGTGCTGGATGCTATCAGTCAAGGTAATAATATTTTACTGAATAGGTTGAAAAGCTCTCTAGTTCGCTTGTTAGACATGTATAATCATTTATGGGGAGGAGTAAAAGGATTGTAGGAGGAACTTAATGAACTAAGAGAACTACTTTCCCAGCTTAATGAAGAAATTGATTTTGATACATTATCCTCAAACAAAGAAGATAATCAGCTGTATTCAGACATATTGAAGAAATTGATAAGTATTGTAACAGATCCAGATTATAGTGACTTTTTAGAGGGGACACTTTGGTCAAAAGATGAATTGATTGAATATGCAGACATATCAGTTGACGATGAATCTCTTGAACAGAAATTAATGATCTTGAATCTCAAACAATTCTATGAAACTGCATTAACCGAACAGGGTATGGCAAATATTTTCCATAATATGTTTGCAGAAGTATTGTTGTCTCTGAGACCAGTTGAGGAGTTCAAAGAAGTGTTGTGTTTACTTTCTGCTTGTCATTCATATATTTTGAATGATAGAAAAGACATCTCTCTTGATGATGAAATTAAAAGATATGAGGAGTTATTCGCATTAGGTGAAGAAATTCGTTAGTTTGTAAGCTAAATATCCAATTCTCCCTTAATTAAGCAGCTTACTCAGGCTACTTTTTTGATGGGGAGAACATTCTGGTTACCCTTTTAGCTTTCCCCAACCCGCCTTTTGCTATTTCCCCTAAACTACGCTAAAATCAACCGCACTTTTCATCAATAAATAAGAACCTATGTTACTTTCCATTCTTTACATTATTGGCATTACCGCTGAGGCGATTACTGGGGCATTAGCTGCCGGGCGTGAAAAAATGGATATTTTTGGGGTGATTATTATTGCATCTATGACGGCGATTGGTGGTGGTTCAGTGCGGGATGTCTTATTGGGGCATTATCCGCTTGGTTGGGTGAAACATCCGGAATATTTTATTATTGTTGCCACGGCCGCAGTGTTGACGGTGTTTATTGCTCCCTTTATTAATCATTTTATGCGGTATTTCCGTACAATCTTTTTAGTGTTAGATGCTGTCGGATTAATTGTGTTTTCCATTATCGGGGCGCAAGTCGCTTTAGATATGGGACATGGTTATATTATTGCAGTTATCGCAGCAATTATTACCGGTGCATTTGGCGGTGTTTTGCGTGATTTGCTGTGTAACCGTATCCCACTAGTATTCCAAAAAGAACTTTATGCTAGCGTTGCTTTATTGGCAATCTGTATTTATATCGGATTGCACGAGTTCGGTATTCAGCACGATCTTGTGGTGATAATAACCTTACTTAGTGGCTTTATTATCCGCTTGTTGGCGATTCGTTTTGAATGGGGATTACCTGTGTTTGATTATCAAGAACAGGAAATTGAGAAAAAAACGGACATTGATCATTTGCCTAAAAAACGTCAATAAGGAACGTTATGGATATTCAAATTGAATTTATTGCGCCGCAGGATTTTGATCGTCTATTTGCAATTGAACAAGATGCACATCTTATACCTTGGTCATTGGGAACGTTAAAAAATAATCAGGGCGATCGTTATCATAATCTAAAGATTTTACTCAATCATCAAATTGTTGGTTTTGCCATTAGCCAAATCGTGATCGATGAAGCGACGTTGTTTAATATTGCTATTGATCCTAAATTTCAGGGAAAAAAACTCGGTTCCATCTTGCTTAATCATTTACTTCAACAGTTGCAACAAAAAGGCATAAAAACACTGTGGTTAGAAGTACGAGAAAGCAATCAAAAAGCCCAAAAATTATATGAACAATGTGGCTTTAATACCGTTTGTGTGCGTAAAAATTATTACCCTACTCTTGATGGAAAACGTGAAAATGCTATTGTAATGGCAGCTTATCTCGCTTTTTGATTTGGCTTGATAAAGTCAGTATAATCACAGAATGAAAAATTAACTGATCTGAAACATAATATGTCTGAAGAAACTACCTTAAAACAAACCGTACTTTTATCATCTATTCCAGTATTATTGCCGGTAATTATTGAGTGTTACGCTATATTCTTACAACAGCAAGTTGAGATAACTTATTTTTCATGCGCTTTTTTAACAGCGCAATTACTTTGCCTTGTGATTTTTATAAAAGGGGAAATCTGCCCCGGACAACGTGGGCGTTTAATAGCTAGCCAAAGTTCGTTTGCGATTTATTGGTTATGTTCAGGTATTATTGGTTTATTTGGCACGCATCAAGTTGCAATATTAGCTATGTCAGCTTGTGGGTTAATCATGACAATTGTGGCGTTAAAGCAACCTAAAGGAGATGAAACATTACGTAATAAACGTCTATTTGGGGGGATTATTATAGGGCTGATCGGCATTGCGATTTATCTATTGTTAATTTTTACTCAACCCATATCTAACGCTATTATTTATAGCCCACTCGCTCAACTGTTTATTGGCGTGATATTAGCAAATTTTGCTTTGCTGATTTCTCGTAACCGCTTGCAAGCGTTTATTGCGTTATTACCCTTTGCGATGTCAGTCTTATTATTGTTGAATATCATTAGCGTGCTAATTTTTATGTCCATTACTACCAGCCAAAGTGCGGTGCTTTTTACAAATTATTTTGCTCTTTTGGTTTATTTTATTTCCCATTTGGTTTTAATGGCTATTTTAGCGCTGCATATTATTAGAAAAATAAAATTGCGTTACCAAACCCTAGTTGTTTTATTGTTTATCGCCTTATTTTTACCGATTTGGTCTATTTTTTCTTACGTTAGCTAATCTATATGGTTAAGAAATTTCTTGCTTTCTCATTACTGCTGTTTATCAGTATGTTAGGGATTGTTACCATATTAATTATTTCACCTCATCATATTGAGCGATTGGTGAATTATTTTTTAGGACAAGAAATTTCTATTCAAATTGCCGAAAACACACAAGTTTCAACGACAAAGGTGAATTTGAGTTCATTGCTTGTGAAGCTCAATCAACCGTCTTCTTGTACTTTAGTGCAATTAGAAAATGTACAGGCTCAATGGTGGTATTCCCGATCTTTGCGTGCAGACAAAGCGATTGTGGATTATGCTTGTCTCATGCAATTCCCTACATCCGATGAAGCACCAAAAAGTCAGCTAAATTTAACCGCACTTTTAGCTAATGTGCCAAACATGGAGCTAGACATTGCGGATTTACAAGTCATTAATACAGACAGCATAGCAGCATCAGCTGTGCAGCAATTATTACAAAGTCAATTATCGGCGAAATTGATTTATCAAGATCAGCAACTTAGCTTACAAGCGAACGGTAAAGAAGGCAATCAGGATCTTGTTAAACTGAATGCTATAGTAAAAAATCAGCAATTAACTGGCGATTTAATCTATCAACCCCAAGCTGAACAGCAACATCAATTAAATTTTCAGCTAGCCTTAGCACAACATATATTAGATTTACCAACACAGGGAAAACTAGATTTACACTGGCAGCGTGATGATTTACCGATAAAACAAGCAGATTTAACTTTTCAATGGCAAGATCAACAAGGTACGTTGAGTTTGCAGGATCTTGAGCATCAACAACAGATTTTAAATATACCGTTTAAATTTGAGCAGAATCAATTACAAATTGAAAAAAGTCGTTTTTATTGGGATATTGATGTTTTACAACAACCTTTGCAAGGGGCGTTAAATTTAACTTTGCGAAAATCTACTGAAAATTGGTTGCCTCTTGATATAGATATGCGTTTGAGCCTATTTTCTGCGGGAGAAGCGGGTAAAGGTAATATCGTGATTTATGGCACAAATGGTTCCATTACCAAAGAAAAAATAAATATACCATTGGAAGCACATGGTAACATTAAATATGATCAATCTATTGCTTATGTCGATGCGGTGTTTGATGTGCGTGGTGATAAAAATGATCTGTTTGCCTTATTTAAAGAAAAATCCACCTTACGTGTGAATTGGAAAGAGCTGAATGCCAATATGAATGTGCGACTACCATTAGCTGATGTGGTTATTGGAAAATATGGAGTCGGTGGACGTTTACAAGCATTTTTACAAGGAGATACCGCTCAATTTTCCGATATTGATTTACATTTAGATGGTGAAGCAAATCAATTTGTGGCGGGGGTAACATCTTTATTTTCCTTACGAACGCATAATTTTCAACGTAATGGTATTACTTTAAAAGGGCGTGATACTAACTGGTGGAAATGGAATTTTAAAGGAAAAGCCACGGTTAAAGCCTTAAAAAGTACCCTTAAGGTAAATGGAAAAGGCGCATGGCAAGCCGATAAAGTGGAGATTCATCAGTTGAATGCAAATATAGCACAATTTCATCGGTCGGGTATGTATGTACCGAAAATTGAGCTTGGACTAAAAGAAATCATTTGGTGGGATTATGAAGAAAAACAACTACAAGGATTGTTGCAAGCTAAAATCCCTGAAGTTCGTTTAGATTATGGTGGACATTTTGTACAGCCTATTTTGAATCTCGCTATTAATGGGACGGATATTAAAGATGTGAATTTGGCTGGGGATATGACAGCCGGTGGATTAGGACCAATAAAATTATTCGCCCATTATCGTCATGACGAATTAGTGGGACGCGTTTATTGGTTGGAACAATCTGCTAAGGTATTCCAGCCATTGTTTCCACACCATTGGGAATGGGCGATTATTAATGGTACGATTAAAGGACAAACATCTTTTGATGTCAGCTCGGAACGTGGTTTACAAATGGGGGGACACTTTTCTATTCGACAAGGAGAAATTGCTTTTCCAGATGGTGAATTGAAAGGTATTGAATTTGCCTTACCTTATCGCTATATCAATGGCACCGTCGAGTTGGTGAACAATCCAGTTCAGGTCTCGGTAAAGCATTTAAAATCTGGCGTATTGGTGGCAGAAAATTTACGTGTAAAAGTACAAGGTTATTACCCTTATACTAAAAAGCGACCTTTGATCTTAAGCGAACTTAAATTAGATTTGTTGGGGGGAGATGTGAGCATTAATAAATTTGCCTTACCACAACAGAAAATCGCGAATGTGCAATTGCATAATATTGACTTATCTCAGGCATTAGCCATGGCAGAATATACGCAAGTCGGTTTAACGGGGCGAGTGAATGCCATTTTCCCATTTTGGTTAGAAAATGCCCGTTGTATTATTTGTCATGGTGAAATTACTAAAACTGAGCATCAAGATGTGAATTTAAAATTGGGTTCGGAATTGATCAAAGGGTTAAAATCAGGTGGGCTTACCGAAGGGATTTTGGCAGATGTAGTCAGTGAAATGAATTTGCAAAATTTAACTGCCACGGTGAATCTTGAGCCAAATGGATTGTTAATATTATCTTCCCATATAATGGGGTATAATCCAACCAAGAAGCATAAAAATCCAATTACGTTGAATTATAATCATCAAGAAAATGTGTATGAATTATGGGATATGCTTAACTATGGTTCAGCATTTGAACAGAATTTGAAATATGACTTTTATCAAAAACTGACAAAATGAGAAAAATAATTAAATTTACACCGCAGTTTATGCTAATCACCTTATTTGGGCTCACCGCTTGTACGCCAACCGTGCAACTAGAAACGCCGAAAGAAGGGATCACGATCAATATGAATGTGGTAGTAGATCATAAAATTAATGTAGAAATGGACGATAAAACTAAACAAGTGTTGGAAAAATAGGCCCTATTGACAGCAAAATTTTGTTAAACTAAAGGGAAATTCACAAGGAAATTATTATGCACTGTCCATTTTGTTCCGCAGAAGAAACCAAAGTCATTGATAGCCGTTTGGTTGCTGAAGGTTATCAAGTTCGTCGCCGTCGTGAATGTACACTATGTCACGAGCGTTTCACTACCTTTGAAACTGCTGAATTGATTATCCCACGAATCATCAAGACCGATGGTTCTCGAGAGCCTTTTGATGAACGTAAACTCCGTTATAGTATTCAACATGCTGTTGGCAAGCGTCCTGTTAGCGAAGATGATATTGAAAAAGCAATAAGTCATATTATTCACCAACTACAAGCCACAGGTGAGCGTGAGGTACCCAGTAAATTAGTGGGAAATTTAGTGATGGATGAATTAAAACAGCTTGATAAAGTCGCATATATTCGTTTTGCATCAGTCTATTTGAGTTTTGAAGATATTAACGAATTTTCCAAGGAAATTGATAAAATCAAGGATTTAGCCTAATGACATTTAGCCCACAAGATCAAGAATTTATGCAACTGGCGTTAGATTTAGCGGCGCAGGGACGTTTTACCACATCACCCAATCCGTCGGTAGGTTGCGTATTAGTGAAACAGGGACAAATTATTGGACAAGGTTTTCATTTTAAAGCGGGCGAACCCCATGCTGAAGTAATGGCGTTACGTCAAGCTGGTGAACACGCCAAAGACGCCACTGCTTATGTCACATTGGAGCCTTGTTCCCATTATGGTCGTACGCCACCTTGTGCCAAAGGGCTAATTGAAGCTGGTGTGAGTAAAGTGATTGCGGCGATGTTGGATCCTAATCCACAAGTAGCAGGGCGTGGTTTGCAAATGTTGCAGGATGTGGGCATTGAAACTGTGGTGGGATTATTGCAAGAAAAAGCGGAAGTGTTGAATAAGGGCTTTTTACACCGAATGCGAACAGGTCTGCCTTTTGTACAGTTAAAACTGGCAATGAGTTTAGATGGTCGTACTGCCATGGCGAGTGGTGAAAGTAAATGGATTACGGGCGAATTAGCGCGATCCGATGTACAACAAGAACGCGCCAAAGCATCCGCTATTTTATCTACATCATCCACTGTTTTAGCTGATGATCCTAGTTTAAATGTACGTTGGCAACAGTTACCCACTGATATTCAGCAACAATATGCTATTGAAAATCTACGGCAACCGATTCGTATTATTGTGGATTGCCAACATCGAGTTTTACCAACCCATCAACTTTTTAAGACCGATTCACCGGTTTGGCTAGTTAGTGATAAAGCACGTGATTTATCAGATTATCCTGATTTTTGCCAACACATTCAGTTAAAAACCATCGAAAATCAGACCGCACTTTTTACCTTAATGCAAGAACTGGCAAAGCGCCAAGTTAATAATCTGTGGGTGGAGAGTGGTGCGACTTTAGCCGGTACATTAATTGAACAGAAGTTAGTTAATGAATTGATTGTTTATATTGCTCCTAAATTATTAGGTGATCAGGCTAAGGGGTTGTGTAAGTTACCTAATCTGCATCAACTCTCGCAAGCTCCACAATGGCAATTACAATCTGTTGAACAACTCGGTGATGATCTCAAAGCCATTTACCGTAGAAAAGCATAGGAAAAGCAATGATGATAAAAAAATTATTACAATCAGCGTTAATCGGTTTAATTTGTGCTGGTCTGATTTTGTTTGTAATTCCTAAATTTACTGGTGGGAGTGGATTAAAATTAATCAGTGAAGTGAGCAGTTTCAAAGATGCTGTGCGAATTGCATCACCGGCAGTGGTGAATGTCTATAACCGAACTTTTACCAGTAATTCTAGTTTAGATACTGGAACCGTTTCTACCAATAATCTAGGGTCTGGTGTGATTATGAGCAAAGACGGTTATATCCTCACTAATAAACACGTGATTCAAAGTGCGGATCAAATTATCGTAGCTTTACAAAATGGACAAATATTTGAAGCCAATCTGATTGGTTCGGATAACTTGACTGATCTTGCGGTATTAAAAATTCGAGCGGATAATTTATCGACTATCCCACAAAATCCAAAACGTCAGGTTCATGTGGGTGATGTGGCTTTGGCAATTGGCAATCCTTATAATTTAGGGCAAAGTGTCTCGCAAGGCATTATCAGTGCCACGGGACGGAATGCGATTGGTGAAACCGTAGGGAGACAGAATTTTATTCAGACTGATGCATCGATTAACCGAGGTAATTCTGGTGGCGCATTGATTAATTCCTTGGGCGAATTAGTGGGAATTAGTACGTTAAGTATTGGCAAAGATGCGACTGAAATTGCCGAAGGACTTAGTTTTGCCATTCCCATTGAAATTGCCAATGATGTGATGAAAAAAATCATCCGTGATGGTCGAGTGATCCGCGGTTATTTTGGGGTGCAAAGTAATATTTTATTTAGCAACGGACAAAGTGATGCAAGCAGCAGTGGGATTTTAATTGAAAATGTGGTACCTAACGGTCCGGCTGCCAAGGCGGGTATTCAAGCGGGTGATGTGATGTTGAAATTTAATGATATGGTGGCAAATTCACCGGAGCAAATTATGCAAGTGATTAGCAACACAAAACCTAATACACAGGTTAAGGTGATGATTTCTCGTTTAGGGCGAATTTTTGAATTACCGGTGACTATTGAAGAATATCCGGTGAATTAACATATTTAGCAATAAGGCAAAACAGATGAATAGGATAAAATTCAGCAAATTATCTATAACGGCAATTTTTAGCTTAATTTGCCTTTCTGCTTGTGAGCCGAATAAATCAAATTCAACACAGCTTCAACCGACTTCGCCATCAGCCATACCAGAGCAATCATCTGGCTATCAAGCTGATGTTTTAATTCGTGGTGTTTATGATCCTTTTATTTTACAACCAGCAGAAATTCAGCAACCTGAACAAAGCGCTTTATTACGAGATTTATTTGAAGGTTTGGTGATTTACGATCCGCTGGGCAATATTATCGCAGGTATCGCAGAAAGTTGGGAAAGTGTGGATCAAAAAACATGGATTTTTCATTTACGTCAAAATGCCAAATGGTCAAATGGTGAAAATGTAACAGCACAGGATTTTGTCCGAAGTTGGCAGAATTTAGCCTTGTCGGATAATCCGCAGAAAGAATTTTTGCTCTATATGAATATGCAAAATGCTAAGCAAGTGATTGAGCAAAGTATGCCGGTGCAACAGCTTGGTGTACAAGCCTTAGATGAGTATAGCTTACAAATTCAACTAGATAAATCAACGCCTTATTTACCTAAAATGTTAGTGCATATTGCTTTGTTACCGAGCTATCAAGCAACCCTAGAACAAAAAAAAGCGTTTATTACCAATGGTGCTTATAGGGTGGTTGAACAAACGGCAGATCGCATTCAACTAAGTCAAAACCCGTATTATTCAAATAACCATAGCCGAGCTTTTAGCAAAGTAATTTATCAAAAAATTGATGTGCAACAGCCTAGTCAACCTATTGATATTATTCAGAATGTTAAACATAAATCGGATAATATCAACTACTTCCCACAACTTTGTACTTATTTTTATGAATTTAATTTCCGCTATCCAATATTAAAACAAAAAGCGGTACGAAGTGCGTTAATTTCAATGATTCCAAGTAATATTGTGTCCCAATACCCCTTTATTATGCCAAATGGGAACAATTATTTGCCAAATAACATGCAATTTGAACAGCAACGAGATTTTGAACCGACGCTGGTGGAACAGAAATTACAACAAGCCGGCATTACTGAACAAAACCCACTGAAGTTACGTTTAACTTATGATAACCATGGGTTACATCAACAAATTGCAGAACATTTAATTCGTGGTTGGTCGCAGTCGGATTTAATTCGAGTACAAGCTGAACCGGTGTCTTATCAAACCTTATTAGAAAAACGAGTGAAAGGGGATTTTCAAATTATCCGTTCGGGTTGGTGTGCGGATTATAATGATCCGTCCGCTTTTTTATCTATGTTACATTCCCAAAGCGCGGATAATAAAATGGGATTTTCTGATCCTGAAATTGATCAGTTATTAGCACAAACCCTATCTCCTGATATTTCTGCACAAAAACGCACCGCACTTTATCAGCAAATTATTGAACGTACTCAACAAGAATATGTGATGATGCCGATTTTTCAATATGCTACGCCGGTGAGCATTGTTCCCAATGTGGCAGGTTATAATGTCACTAATCCAACAGGCGTGATATATAGCAAAGATCTTTATCGCTTAAACTTGCCTAAATCAACTGATACAAAGTAATAATTAACGGCATCGTTATTACGCATAACATGGTAGTTACCCCATAAATCGCACTGGATTTTTGCGCATCTTTACCATGTAATACAGCAATTTGCGTCACCGTTGCCGCAGCTGGACTAATGGTGGCTAAGAAACTGATTAACGCAATGGTTTCCCCATGTTCCGCCAAGCTGGCAAAATGGCCGAATTTAATCACTAACATTAAACAAAGCGGCACCAAAATAAGGCGTAAAAAGGTGACTAAATAAATTCGTTTTGACGATAAAATACTGCGTAGCGGAATGCCAGCAATTAACATACCGGCAATTAACATGGCATTGGGTCCAATAAAAGAGCCCACTGATGACAAGGTTCCCACTACAATAGTTGGCAATTTAATCTGAAAAGCAAACAAGGTTGCGCCCACAATAATTGACCAAATATTGATATTCTTCACAATTCTTTTCAGGGAGAAAGACTTTTCACCGCAGATCAGACCACGACAATGCGTCCAAAATAACACCGTTTGCACCACAATAAAACAGGTGGCATAAATCACCCATTCTTCACCAAACATAGACATTACCAACGGAATAATCAAATTACCCGAGTTGGAATAAATGGCAGCCGCATGCTCCACACCATCTAGTTTAAATATTTTTTTGAGAATAATCCCCATGATAATTAAGATAATATGCAATAGAATTGCCATGGAAACAGAAAGTAGTAAGCCACGCAATAATTCGGGACTATAATCAATTTGGAACGCTTTGAGCATCACCGCTGGGCTAATGATATACACCCCTACAACAGAGAGCGGAAAGGTATCTTTGGGTTGCAATAATTTTGACTTCACTAAACCGTAACCTAACAGCACAATAAGGGTCAGTTCGGTGATTTTACTGGCTAGAATTAAGGCAATGTCCATAGTGCGTTCCCGTTGAATGAGTAGGATTTCATAGTACCGATTTTTGGCAGAAATGGAAATAAAAAAGCGAGGCAAAAGGGAGAATTTGTTATAATAATGGAAATTTTTCAAAAAAAGACCGCACTTTCAAGGATTCACTATGTCATTACAATTTAATGCTATCGCTCTTTTATTGGTGGTGCTTATTTTACTCGGCGTACTCAGCCACAACAGCTCGATCACCATTTCCGCCGCCGTATTACTGTTAATGCAACAAACCTTTTTGAGCAAATATATTCCCTTTGTAGAAAAAAACGGCTTAACCATCGGAATTATCATTTTAACTATCGGCGTACTCAGTCCGCTGGTGTCAGGTAAAATTCAATTACCCGATATAAAATCCCTGTTAGATTGGAAAATGTTAGTGGCATTGGCAGTGGGGACATTGGTAGCATGGCTCGGTGGACGAGGCGTGAGCCTGATGGGAACCCAACCAATTCTACTCACTGGCTTATTGATCGGCACCGTGCTAGGCGTGGCTTTTCTCGGTGGTATTCCCGTTGGTCCCTTGATTGCAGCAGGGATTTTATCTCTATTAATTGGGGTAAAATAAATCATGAAACCAAACAGAATCCCGTTAAATCCGTTGCAAAAAACCTTATTTCACCAACTCAAGGACGTTATGATCCTTGACGAACGGAAAATTGCCGCTCGCATTAAAGGCATAGGTCAAATTAAAAATGAACAAAGCCAACAAGCCGTGGCGGCTGAAATTCAAAGCCAAATTCAACAGGCACAAGAACGTTTAAATCAACGTAAAAGTGCGGTGAAAAATCCGATCGTTTTTGCCGAAAATTTACCTGTCAGCCAACGCAAAGCGGAAATTCAACAATTAATTCGTGAAAATCAAGTAGTGGTGATTGCAGGCGAAACGGGATCGGGCAAAACCACCCAATTACCGAAAATGTGTTTAGAACTGGGTTTAGGCAAAAAAGGCTTGATCGGACACACGCAACCACGCCGTATTGCGGCTCGTTCCGTGGCGGCTCGTATTGCGGAAGAATTGCAAACGGAACTCGGCGGTATGGTGGGTTATAAGGTGCGTTTTAACGATCAAATCAGCGAGCAAACCCAAATTAAGCTGATGACAGATGGGATTTTGTTGGCAGAAATTCAAACCGATCGCTATTTAAATCAATATGATACGCTGATTATTGACGAAGCCCACGAACGCTCACTGAATAACGATTTTATTCTCGGCTATCTCAAACAGCTGTTGCCACGCCGTCCTGATTTGAAAGTCATTATCACATCAGCGACTATTGATGTGGAACGTTTCTCCAAGCATTTTAACAACGCCCCAATTTTAGAAGTGTCAGGGCGAACCTATCCAGTGGAAGTGCGTTATCGTCCAATGTTAGACAACGATGAAGAAGATCAATTACAGGGCATTGCTAACGCAGTAGATGAACTACAAGCAGAGGGCAGAGGCGATATTCTGATCTTTTTAAACGGCGAGCGAGAGATTCGGGATACGGCGGAAATGTTGCAAAAACAAGATCTTCGCCATACGGAAATCTTGCCCTTGTATGCACGCCTGTCCGCCCAAGAACAAAATAAAATCTTCCACCCGAGCGGCTTAAATCGTATTGTGTTGGCAACTAACGTGGCGGAAACGTCCTTGACCGTGCCAGGGATTAAATATGTGATTGACCCAGGTACCGCTCGCATTTCTCGCTACAGTTACCGCACCAAAGTGCAACGCCTACCCATTGAGCCGATTTCACAAGCGTCCGCCAATCAACGCAAAGGGCGTTGTGGCAGGGTGAGCGAGGGGATTTGTATTCGCCTGTATTCAGAAGAGGACTTCAACAATCGCCCTGAATTTACCGATCCTGAAATTTTACGCACCAATTTAGCCAGCGTGATTTTGCAAATGACGGCGTTGGGCTTGGACGATATTGATGCTTTTCCTTTTGTGGATGCCCCTGATAAACGCCATATTCAAGACGGCATTAAATTGTTGGAGGAATTGCAAGCCTTTGAATGGCGAAAAACCAAATTTGGCGAGAAACGCTTTTTAACCCAACAAGGTAAACAGCTCGCCCAGTTGCCAGTGGATCCCCGCCTTGCCAAAATGCTCTTAACAGCGGTAGAACAAGGTTGTTTACACGAATTAATGATTATCGTATCTGCCCTGTCTATTCAAGATCCCCGAGAACGACCGCAGGAAAAACCACAATCCGCTGATGACAAACATCGCCGTTTTGCCGATAAAAAATCCGATTTTATGGCGTGGCTGAACCTGTGGAATTATATTCAAACCAACCAAAAAGAGCTGACCAAAAACCAATTTCGCCGTTTATGCCAAAAGGACTTTCTCAATTATTTGCGGATTCGGGAATGGCAGGATATTTATCATCAAATCAGAACCCAAGTGCGAGAATTGGGCTTGCCGATCAATTCGGAAGCGGCAAAATATCCGCAAATTCACACCGCACTTTTAAGCGGTTTGCTGTCGCATATCGGCTTGAAAGATAATGAAAAAAGCCAATATTTAGGGGCAAGAAATGCCCATTTTGCAATTTTTCCTAATTCGGTATTGTTTAAAAAACAGCCGAAATGGGTAATGGCAGCGGAGCTAGTGGAAACGTCTAAACTCTGGGGGCGAATGGTGGCGGAAATTGAGCCAGAATGGATCGAGCCGCTTGCCAAACATCTCAGTAAAAGCAGTTATTCCGAACCCCGTTGGTCAAAATCCCGTGGGCAGGTGATTGCTGATGAAAAAGTGAGCCTATATGGCGTGCCGATTGTGGCAAGTCGCCCTGTGAATTTTAGCCAAATTGAACCGCAAACTTGCCGTACGATTTTTATTCAATCCGCACTGGTGGAGGGGGATTGGAATACTCGCCACAAGTTCTTTTTTGCCAACCAAAAATTAGTGCGTGAAGTGGAAGAGCTGGAGCATAAATCTCGCCGCCGTGATATTTTGGTGGACGACCGCACCTTGTTTGAGTTTTACGATGAACGCATCGGGGCGGACGTGGTGTCGCAGAAACATTTTGATAGCTGGTGGAAAACTGCAAGCCAAAACGATCCTGATTTGCTCAATTTTGAAAAATCGTTCTTGATGAATGATGATGCACAAAAAGTGAGCCAACTGGATTTTCCGAATTTCTGGCAACAGGGCAATATTAAGCTCAAATTGACTTATCAATTTGAACCTGGGACGGACGCAGACGGCGTGACAGTGCATATTCCATTGCCGTTGCTCAATCAAATTGAAATGACAGGGTTTGACTGGCAAATCCCTGGTTTACGCCAAGAATTGATTATCGCCTTAATCAAAGCCTTACCGAAAACGCTCCGCCGCAATTTCGTGCCAGCCCCCAATTATGCCGAAGCGTTTTTAGGGCGAGTGACAAATTTTGATAAGCCATTGACGGAAACCTTAAGCCACGAGTTTCGCCGAATGACAGGCGTAACTGTTGAACCTGAGCAATGGAATTTTGAGCAAATTGCACCGCACTTAAAAATGACCTTCCGTGTGGTGGACGACAAAGGCAAAAAAATTGCCGAAAGTATGAATTTAGATCAGCTTAAATTTGATCTCAAAGATCGGGTGCAAGCCAGCATTTCCGCCGTGGCAGATGACGGCATTGAGCAATCGGGGATTCATATTTGGAATTTTGACCAACTTCCGCAATGTTATGAGCAGAAAAAACAAGGGTTTACCGTCAAAGCCTTTCCTGCTATTACGGACGAAAAAGATGCCGTGGGGATTAAATTATTTGAAACCGAATACGAGCAAAGCGTGGCAATGCAGCAGGGGTTACGCCGTTTAATTTTGCTCAACGTGCCATCACCGATCAAATATTTACACGAAAAATTACCCAACAAATCCAAACTGGGACTCTATTTCACCCCATTCGGCAAAGTGCTGGAATTAATTGACGACTGTATCGCCTGCGGTGTGGACAAGCTAATCGCTGATTTTGGCGGTTTTGTGTGGAACGAAACGGATTTTGATAAATTGCGAGATTTTGTGCGAGAAAATCTCAATGATATTACCGTGGACATCGCCCAACAGGTAGAACGCTTGCTAACGTTGACTTTTGAAATTAACAAACGCCTAAAAGGCAAAATGGATTTCACCCAAGCCTTTGCCCTATCTGACATTAAAGCCCAATTGAACGGCTTGATTTATCAAGGTTTTGTGGAAAAAACAGGCTATGCCAGACTGCCCGATTTACAGCGTTATCTCCAAGCCATAGATAAACGCCTAGACAAACTCACCCAAGACACCAACCGAGACAGGGCGGCAATGCTGCGAGTAGAACAATGCCAACAAGCCTACAATCAGCTGTTAGCAAAACTGCCAAAATCTAAACCGCACTCCGCAGAAGTGTTGGAAATTCGCTATATGATTGAAGAACTTAGAGTGAGTTTGTTTGCTCAGCAGTTAGGGACGAAGTATCCGATTTCGGATAAAAGGGTGTTGAATGTGATTGGGGAGCAATAAGCTCCCCGAATGATGGAATACTTTATTTAATTTTCAGGGCGTGGATATATTCTGCTACTGTGAATAACAGATAAAATAGCCACTTTGTTTGTCTGTTCATCAAAATCATAGACGATGCGATATTTTCTTGCAAACGACTCCCTTGAGCCATCTTCTCGCAAACGCCCTATGGCAAGTGGCATAAAAGCAATCCGTTCTATTTTTTCATAGATTTCATTAGATAAGCGAATACCACTCATATCAAATCCAGTAAATTCAACCACATTTTCTAGAATTTCATTTATTTGTTGTAACGCTTGTGGAAGAATAGTTAATTTAGGCATAGGCGACATTTTTAATAAAATCGTCTAATTCTTGTGATTTACGTTCAATTACTTGTTGGGAACTGGCTTTTGCTTGCTCCAAAGTAAAGCCTAATCCAGCTTGTTTTTCTTCACGCCCTTTGCGAACGCATTCACTCACAAATTCATCATAACCTTTTTCTTTAAACATAGATTTATCTCTTTTGAACTAGCAATAGTGCTGATTATATCCCTTTTCATTATACTATGGAACAGTTGTTAAAAATTAGGGCAAGTTTATTCGCCAAACAGTTAGGCACTAAGTAGCCGATTTCGGATAAGAGAGTGTTGAATGTGATTAATGAAATTTAGACATAGCAAACAAAATGGTTAGAAAAAGTGAGTAAAAACTTTGTACTATTAAATAGGTCGGTCCACTTTTTCTAACTATATAGTTCATTAAGAAGAGCATAACGCCAAAAGGATGAGTGCAAAGATCAATGTAATCATAACTTGTCCCAATGTACGTGGTTGGGCAACTGCAAAACAGACAAAAAGACAAACGAACAGCCACATAACAAATTCTCCTTTAATTTAATTTCTTGAATTTTTGCACCTAAAACAGGTTCATTTTACTATGAACCTAGAATAGGTGCAATGAGAAATTTAAGATTATCCATTCATTCCGCCGAGCATAGTTGGTTACGCCAATTATTTTTAGAACAACGGCAAAAATTAGGTTTATCACAACGAGCATTAGCCGATAAGTTGGGAGTAATTCATTCCTTTATTGGTAAAGTGGAAACGGGTGATAGACGATTAGATGTTTTTGAGTTTATCGCTTATTGTAAAGGTCTTGAGCTTGATCCGATGGTCGTTTTACAAGAAATAAATCAACATTTCAGTGATCAATAACTTTTCAAATTTACTGCACTCTGAAAGTGTATTAGAAATTCGCTATGTGATTGACGAGTTGCGAGTGAGGTTGTTTATACACAAAAACGGCAAAATTTGTGCATGATAAAATAACGCACACAAGAAATGCAGAAAACTTATGTGTGTTATGTTAATACGCACAAGAAATCACAAAAACTTGTGTACGTGAGGATGATATACACAAGAAATAAGAAAAATGTGTGTATGTTTAGTAAGAGAAAAAAGAATATGGAAAACAGCTATCAAATTCCCGATCTTTTTGCTTTAGGTGAGGTGGAAACCAAGGCGGTATTAAAAGCAACAAATCAGGCTCATCAGGCATTAGGTGAACTAAAAGGGCCGGTGCAAACGATCCCAAATTATTCGGGCAAATTTACCGAAAATCTATAGCCACGAACTCATAATTTATATAAACACCCTTATACCAAAATTGATTTTGTTGCCGAAGACTGCCAAATTCACCGCAACACGGCAGTGAAACGGTTAGATGAGCTGGTTCAGTTAGGTGTTTTGCAGAAAGTGAAAATTGGCAAAGAGAATTTTTATATCAATGTGGATTTGTATCATTTGTTAGTGGAACAATAGGGTAAGTTGATCTTGTAAATTTCACTATATCTTTAAGAAAAATGCGGTGTTCTTTGAACTAAAGGAATGTATTCCTTTTTACTTACTCTTGACAGAGTAAGTAAACATCATTGCATATTTATTTGTCTAGTGGCTGGGGACAACCCCCCCCTATTTTGGATAAAATGGCGTTGTGAATGATTAACGAAATTTAGAGGAAAATATGTCTGAAAAAAGCCTAGACACAGCGTTGTTAGCCATTGAAGTATTATGCAATATTCCAAAAAGCAGAAAAATCGACAGTCAAGAATTACAACAAAAATTGGCAGATGCGGGTTATGTACGTGATAAACGCTCAATTCAACGCTTGCTTAAAGTGTTGGCAGAACATTTTGATATTGAAGTGGATGACCGTTCTAAACCCTATGGTTATTGCTGGAAGAAAAATTCCAATGGCTTAAATATTCCTAGCTTAAGTCCACAACAAGCCCTTGTGTTACGCCTTGCCGAAGAACAGCTTAAAACCTTGTTACCAGCCAATATTATGCGTTCAATGCAAGGTTTTTTTGAGCAAGCTCGTTCGCAACTGAATGGTGATAATAAAAAGCGAGAAAAACAATGGCTAAATAAAGTTGCCATTGCCCCCACCAGTCAACCGCTTTTGCCTGCCAAAGTGAACAGTAAAATTTTTGAAACCATTAGCACCGCACTATTTGAAAATCGCTATTTGATGGTGAATTATCAAGGGCAATACCGTTCTCATCAAGCCAAAATAATGCCGTTAGCTTTGGTGCAGCAGGGGGCGAGTAGCTATTTAGTGGTGCGTTATCAAGACGATGATACGCCAAAACATCTTGCCTTGCATCGTATTAAATCTGCGGAGCTTTCTACCATGTTCTTTGAACGCCCGACCGATTTTGTGTTGAAAAATTATGTGAACGATGCCCATTTTGGCTTTGGCAACGGCAAACTGATTCAGCTGCGGTTTTCCGTGGCACAGTACGCTGGCTTTCATTTAACCGAAACGCCCTTGTCTGCGGATCAACAAATTTTAGAACAATCCGAACAGCATTATCGTTTTCAAGCTACGGTAGTGGACAGCGAAATGTTAGATTGGTGGCTGGCGAAATTTGGGAATGATATTTGGGATATTGAAAAAAATTGAAATTTAACCATTGATACGACATAGTTTGTCGTGTAAATGGATAACATTCTCTTTGAAATCTCAAAGTGCGGTGAGAAAACAAAAAATTTTGTGATTTTTATATTGCACATTTTATTTTATATTTAGTTTATGGAGATATTTATGTTCAATTTGAATAAAAATATGAACCCTACTTTTTATACTTACAAAGTAGCTTATGATCATGGAACAGCACCTAATCTTGATCAATATTATTGCTCATTAGCGATTTGTAAGCCTGTTATTAGGCGAACTGCTAAAGTTGGAGATTTAATTGTTGGATTTGATACTAGAGAAAATAGCAATAGGATTGTGTATATTATGATTGTTGATGAAGTGATAAGTTGGCATGATTATATTATTCGATGTGAAACAGATCCACTTCTCAAGAATAAAATACCTTGTTATGAAAATGATTATAATGGAGATTGTATTTGGAAAGTTGAGTCGTTTGGTATTTCTCATCAGCCATTAAAATCTCGTTCTGGTCATGGTATTAATTGCTATCATACTGATGTAGAGAAAGGAAAAAATGTATTGCTGGGTAAAAAATTCATGTATTTTGGTAACGGTGAAAATATTGATCTGAGAATTCCAGAAAAGTTT
Source organism: Lonepinella sp. MS14434 (assembly GCF_042468235.1). Classification (GTDB taxonomy): domain Bacteria; phylum Pseudomonadota; class Gammaproteobacteria; order Enterobacterales; family Pasteurellaceae; genus Lonepinella. The sequence continues at coordinate 267,982 of NZ_CP170386.1, forward strand.
CATAGAATTATACCTAATAGAGGTCATAAATCGAAAGCTAATATTCCTTATTTAGAACCATTTATTGAATTTATAAATAAGGAATTAGAATTAAGAGGATTACAAGAATTTAAATTTTATGGTAATCCAAAATTACCACTTGAGCCTAAAAATTGGGAGTAAATTATGAAAGTGATTTTGTCAAGAAAAGGTGCAGATGGCGGAAATTGGAAATTTCCAAGTCCAATTTTACCAGATGGAAGAATGTTATCTTTCCCTATCTATTCTGAAAAAGATTCAGTTTGTCCAAATGATTTATATTTAGATGGTGTGGACATTAAAAAGTTGATATTGGATTTACATCCTAATTTAAGTAATGATGCACGAATAAGACATTTACATCTTGATCCTGATTTGAATCGAAATCCTAATAATAGACCAAAGGATTGGAGACCATCTTTAGGTCAAGTAAATGCTGCTCAAGGAATATTATCTAATCATAAGGTAAATACTAATGATGTGTTTTTATTCTTTGGTTGGTTTAAACACGTTGAAGAAGTAAAAGGGAAATGGAAATATTGTGGTAAAGATATTCATTCTTTATTTGGTTGGTTAGAAATCGAAAATGTATTGAATTTTACTGATAAGAATAAAGAAAATCTCATTCAACAGTATCATTTTTTAAAACAGCATCCACATTATAATAGCACTAATCTATCAACCAACACGGTATATATTTCTAAAGATAAATCAAATTATTCCAAATCTTCAGAATTTGGAGCGGGAGTTTTTCGTTTTTCTGAAAAATTACAACTTACAGCAGAGGGGAGATCAAAAAGCCAGTGGCTTTTACCAAGGTGGTTTAAACCTGATAATTTAGATTATGCTTTAAGTTCCCATCATAATTCAAAACGTTGGATTGAGTACACTGCGAGTAATGATAAAGTTATATTACAGTCTGTATATCGTGGTCAAGAATTTGTCATGGATAGCCAATATTTCCCAGAATTAGAGGATTGGATTACAGAAATCATTCAAGAAGGTACTATGGAAAACTTGTGTATGTGATAAATATAAAATCTATACCACCTTTCTATGCGACACACTTTGTCGTCAAAAAGAATAAAATTACGTTGGAAATTCCAAAGTGCGGTGAAAAAACAAAATTTTGCGATTTTTCACCGCACTTTCCCCCATTAAAGGAGAACATTATGCACCCTGTTATTGAATTTTACCTAGACCAACGTAAAAGCGAAATGAATTTTAGCTTTGAACAAATGTTAGCGATTGAGCCGTTAGCTATTGAATTAGGTTATTTCTGGATTCCGTGGTTTTTCCCTGTGTTGGAACGTTCTAAATGGAACAAAAAAATGCCGTTGCTTTCTCCCGATGAAATTGAATTTTTCAAACAAAATGAACAGATCCAACAGCGTTTTTTGAAGCCTTTGATGCAATAATGGCGTATTTTGAAATACAGCGAAATGGCACAGAATTAACCATCACGGAAACCTTAACACAACGATCCTACTGGCTTAAAAATATTGGACATCAACAGAAAAAAATCAGCCGTATTATTCGTAGTCTGAAATTATTAGGACAAGAACTACTGGCTCGTAATTTACAGCAGTTAGCGATTAAATTGGGACAAGAAAAAGGCTATTTATTGCCCGATACGTTAGAAATTTGGCAAGGTATTTTTGAAGACTGAAAAAATTTCTCAAAATTGACTTTTAAGATGAAATAAAAGCTGGTTAATCAATGTATGCTTGAATAGAGAAAAGGAACATTAAATGGCAGCTTATCCAATTACTTTTTGCCAACGTTCAAACTATAAATTTCCTTGTGAAGATGCGTTATTTAATGGCATTGATGTGTATCAATATAAAAATAAGAACGCAGAAACCATGTTGGTAGAAAAGCCACATCCGATTATTGCCGTGGCGGATGGGGTTTCTGCTACGCCCAATTCTCATAAAGCCAGTCGTTATTGGATGGAGCAGATTAAAAATTGTGATGTATTAAATAGTCAATGGGTAAGGAAAACGCATTTACAGTTTTGTGATGATTTTCCCTTTCAATGCGGTTCAGCGACCACATTAGTCGCCGCACAATTATTTGAAAATGGGCGAATTAAAATCGTGAATGTAGGCGATAGTCGGGTGTATAAAATTACGGAGCAAGGCGAGTTTATTCAATTAAGCTATGATCATACTGTGCTAAATTGGTATTTAAATGAGAATAAACATCTTGATCCCAGTGGCGAATATGCTGAGATGTATTATATGTTATCGGATTGTTTAATCGCAGATTTTGAAAGTGATGATTTTCAAATTTTTAGCCAAGATTATCAGCTTAAGCCGAATGAAAGTTTATTATTATGTTCCGATGGCTTGACGGATTTTATTGAAGCTAAACGCTTGACTGATATTTGGCGAAGTTATACCACCAATGAACAGCGTTTACGGGGGTATTGCCAAGAAGCAAAAAAAGTACATACCTTAAAATGGAGCGATGATTTTTCGGCAGTGGCGTGGACGTATAAAGCCTAGTTTCCTTTCAATCTAAAGGATTGTAATGATCCTTTTTCTTTTTATTACTTTTTTTTGCGACACAATTTGTCGTATCAATTCATAAAATTATCCTAAATCGACTTTTAATTTTCCCTTTAAGCTTATTTATAGCGAGAATGTTAATACTAAGGAGTTTATGATGGAAACAAAATATCAATTACAACGCAGTTCCCTTTCAATTTACAGCCAAAAAATGATTTTACGCTATTTGTTTGATTGCAATGCGTGGCGATTTTTTATTGAACGAAATACTTGGGCGGATAGTCATTTAGCCTATGCATTAGGTATTCCACCGAATGCAGCAATTCCATTTTTTGATACAAATGATGAACAGCAATATTCAGCTGAACGTTTATTAAAAGCACGTTTTGTGGAAATTCAGCAAGAATCTGATAATGAAGCTGAATGGAAAATGTTGGAGAAAAACATTGATTTTATTACATCGTTACTTAATCTTTCCGAAACTGAACAAGCTTTGCTGCGTTTCTCTGTGCATTTGGAATTAGAAAAAGGGTTGGTTTCAGCATTGGATTTATCACGTCAAAATGATCTTAACTTAAATGATTGTTTGGAAATTATGAGCAGTGTATTACTTATTCCAAAAGGTAAATTAAGAAACGCTTTAAATAAAAAATCAAAGTTGTTTAGTTACGGAATTTTAACTCGCAACAATTATAGTAATGAAGTAAAAGATTTTATTCGTTGGAACGATATTGTCGATATTCACGATTTTGCGAATTTTGAAATTGATTACAAAATATTATTAGCACGCTGTTTAAGTGAAAGTGTTGAACCAAAATTAAATCTTGAACAGTTTGCACATATTAATGAATTTAAACAGCAACTTTTTGATTATTTAACACCAAGTTTGGCAAATAAAAAACGTGGTATCAATATTTTTATTCACGGCAAAGCAGGTGTGGGCAAAACGGAATTTGCGACTTTAGTCGCTAAACAACTTGCACTACCTTGCTATACCTTAACTGCGGAAGATAAAGATGGCGATATTATTGATGGAGAGGAACGTTTGAATAATTGTCGCTTAGCCCAACGTTTATTAGAAACAGCAGAGCAACAGGCTATGATTATTTTTGATGAGGTGGAAGATGTGTTTTATGGTGGTTTTTTTCAAAAATCCATTGCGCAATCTCACAAAGCTTGGGTAAATCAATTATTAGAAAATAATGCGGTGCCGATTATTTGGCTTTCGAATCAGATTCAAGGCATTGATCCTGCCTATTTACGCCGTTTTGATTTTATTTTTGAAATGCCTGATTTACCAATTAAGAATAAAGAAAAGCTGATTTTAGCAAAAGTGGGGAATAAATTATCTGCCGATTATGTGCATCATTTTGCGGTGCAAGATGAGATTTCGCCAGCGTTGATTGATAAAGGCTTTACGATTATGAATCAGCTTGCAGCACATCAAGATAAAATTGATGGCAAGGTGGCAATCAACTGGTTTAATCAAACGTTACAAGCACAAGGCTATAAAAAAATTGAGCCGTTAAACCAAAGTGCAGTGCATTATTCTTTAGATTTTATTGCTTGTACGGACAATATTCATCAAATTAGTCAAGGTTTACAACAACATAAACGGGGGAGAATTTGTTGTTATGGTCCAGCTGGGACAGGTAAAACAGCATGGGCAAAATGGTTAGCTGAGCAAGCGGTGTTGCCTTTGTTGCAACTCAATGGCTCGGATTTACTCGATCCTTATGTGGGCGGAACGGAGCAGAAAATCGCCCGTGCATTTAACAAAGCCAAGGAAAATAATATGCTATTGGTGTTAGATGAAGTGGACAGTTTTTTATTTGACCGAAATGGGGCGGATCGCAGTTGGGAACGCTCAATGGTGAATGAAATGCTCACCCAAATTGAGAAATTTGATGGCTTGTTGGTAGTGTCCACCAATTTAATGGACAGTCTTGATCCTGCGGTGCTACGCCGTTTTGATCTCAAATTGAAGTTTGATTATTTAACTCAAACGCAAGTTTGCGAATTGGCGAAATGTCAGGCGGAAAATCTCGGGATTGTCTTAAATGAACAAGATTTTATGCGATTAGCCGATATTGATTATTTGACTGCTGGGGATTTTGCCGCCGTAGCTCGCCGTCATCAGTTTTCTTCATTTGAAAATGGGAAAGATTGGGTGATGGCATTGGCGAAAGAGTGTGAATTAAAGCCCGTGGTGAAAGGTCAGGTAAAAATGGGGTTTTAGTCTTATTCATTTTATGACATACATCAAGAAACTGAAATATTATCCTTTTGATTTGCCTCATTATGGCACATAATAGCAGTTGTTTTTTATAGACTAGAACAAAATAAGGAAAAACTATGGCTCAATTCAACGCTATCATAGCAATTCTAGGTATTATCGCCACGATTTATTTACTCATCAAAAAATACGAAACTCGCACCGTATTAATCGGGGTGGGGTTGGTAATGGCAATTATTACCTTAAAACCCATGGAAGCCTTAGATGCGTTTGCCAAATCCATGACATCAGGTGGCTTGATTATGGCGATCTGTTCAAGTATGGGGTTTGCTTATGTGATGAAATTTACTCAATGCGATAGCCATTTAGTGCATTTACTCACGAAACCTTTAAGCGGTTTAAAATTCTTTTTAATTCCGATTGCAACGATTATTACGTTCTTTATTAATATTGCCATTCCATCTGCCGCAGGTTGTGCAGCTGCTGTGGGGGCAACGTTAATTCCAGTGTTAAAAAGTGCAGGTGTACGACCAGCCACTGCTGGGGCAGCGATTTTGGCAGGGACATTCGGTTCAATGATGAGTCCAGGGTCTTCCCATACTGCAATGATCAGTGAAATGTCAGGATTGACGATTACTGAAGTCAACCTTTCCCACGCACCTTATACCATGATTGCTGGGGCGATTGGTGCTTTAGTGTTGACGATTTTAGCCATTGTGTTTAAAGATTACGGTGAGCAACATCGTCAAGCCTATATTCAAGAAAATCAAGAAACAGAATCACATTTTGAGAAAGTTAATCCATTGTATGCCCTTGCTCCGTTAGTTCCCTTAGTCATTTTGGTGATTGGTGGTACATCATTACAACAGGTGTCTGGTTTAGAGTGGACCAAAATGGGCGTGCCGCAAGCGATGTTGATCGGAGCAATTTATGCCATTGTGGTGACACGTATTTCGCCAGTAAAAATCACCGAAGAATTTTTTAATGGTATGGGTAATTCTTATGCCAATGTGCTAGGTATTATCATTGCTGCCAGCGTATTTGTTTCTGGTTTAAAAGCCACTGGTGCAGTAGATTCCGCCATTGAATTTTTAAAACATTCCAATGAATTTGTGCGTTGGGGAGCGACTATTGGTCCATTCTTAATGGGTGTAGTAACAGGCTCAGGCGATGCCGCTGCGATTGCCTTTAATACCGCTGTGACACCGCACGCCGTGGAGCTAGGTTACACTCATGTTAATTTAGGTATGGCAGCCGCCATTGCTGGAGCGATTGGTCGAACTGCTTCACCAATAGCAGGCGTAACCATTGTTTGTGCGGGATTAGCAATGGTTAGCCCAGTGGAAATGGTGAAACGTACCGCCCCAGGTATGATTTTAGCGACCTTATTTTTAGCGTTGTTTATGTTGTAAAACTGAATCAAAATGCACCGCACTTGTGTGATTTTAGCCAAAAGTGCGGTGTTTTTTTACTCTTTTTAAGGAATAAATAAAAAGGCTGATTTTATTTGATAACGACATGAATTTCACAGCTTGCTTAAAATAGTCTGAAGTGATCTTCGGAAAACCAGCTGAATTGAATTACCGATGATATAAGGCGTTAATGAAACAGCTTTTGAGAGAGATTTAACCTTATACTCGACCTATTTTAATCGGTGAAAACATTAATCAGAAAGGAGTAATTGAAATTTATATTCACTTATGAAATAAAAAGAAGAAAAAAATTTCATTCTACTTTTTTTCATAAAAATTTAATGATATAGTTTGCAACCAGTTATGTTTGTAAGCTATTCTGCTGGAGAATGTCGAATGTCGAATGTCGAATGTCGAATGTCGAATGTCGAATGTCGAATGTCGAATGTCGAATGTCGAATGTCGAATGTCGAATGTCGAATGTCGAATGTCGAATGTCGAATGTCTGGCTATTTCTACGCCTAGACGGTTTCTCTTCTTTCAAACATTTTTTTACTACTTTTTTCAATCTTTTTTTCCACACGACACAACCTGTCATTTCCCCTTTGTTAAACTGTTCCCACGTTATTAATTTCGGGGGAACAAAATGAAAAACGAAACACTTGCCAACCGTCTTGCACAGATTTTGTTTTTATTAAATCAAGGAAAACGCATTGATTTAACAAAATTATCTGAAGAATTTGGCGTTCATCCACGTACATTGCAACGAGATATGAAACGTCTTGATTTTCTCCAATGGGAAGAAAATGGCAATAATCTCTACAAACTCAACCGCCAATATTACGGCATTTTAAATCAACAAGACATCGAACGTTTTGCCCGATTTGCCAGTGTGGCGGATTTATTTCCGAAAATTGATCAAGATTTTTATCAAGAAAAACTCACCGAAAGCGTGCAAGTGAAAGGCATTGAATACGAAGATATTTCTACTCGTCAGAAAGATTTTGATTTAATCAGAACCGCCATTGAACAACATAAATTTATTCATTTTTGCTATACAAAGTGCGGTGAAAAATCAGGCAGTTTCCGCCAACTCGCCCCTTATGCGTTAACCAATAAAAACGGCATTTGGTATGTGATCGGCACAGAAAATGACAAACAAAAAACCTTTTGTTTCAATCAAATATCGTTGCTTAAAATGCTTAATGAAACCTTTACTCCAAATCAAACTTTGATTGAACAAATTAAAACCAATGACAGTCTTTCCCATGGCAATCAATTAGCGGAAGTCACGATTCAAGTTTCCACCTTTGCCACTCCGTATTTTTTAAGACGCAATTTATTACCGAATCAAAAAATTATTCACCAAACCAAAGACAAAGAGCTGATTATTTCTTGTGAAAACGTGAATGAATGGGATGTGATTCCTGTGGTGCAATATTGGATTCCGCATTTAACCGTGATCAGCCCACAAGGATTACAAGAAAAAATCTTTGCCAATTTGCAAAATTATATGGATAAACCGAATGGAGAGAAAAAATGAGCAAACCAGTTACCCAAATTGATTATAAAGACGGTTTTGCACAATACCCAACCTTAATTGACCAACGAGCCAGTTTTGAAGTTTGCTTTGTGGAACTCAGCGATATATTGCCCCTTTGTGCCGAGCTGGAAAGCCTGATTGAAAATCGGGGCTTGACTTGCCGAGTTTATACGCAAAATCGCATTGCGTCAGCGTTGACAGGATTGGTGAAAACCAAGTTAGGTATTTTATCAATAGCGACCATAGCTGTTCATAATCTGTTTACTTATGATCCAGATTATGAGGTTGGGAGGGATTTGGCGAATGGTAGAGTTAAGGTCTTATTTAGAAAATAAAGGGTATATATGATTGATGTATCATCTTTTAATTTTAGAGCTATATTTTATAACTCGCATGATGAATTTTCTCAAATCAAACGATTCTGTTGGATTGCATCTGGTTTAGCAAAAATATCAGCATCATATGCCAGTAGTTTATGCGAGTTGAATTCAAAAGTAACTTCGGATTTCTATACTCCATTAAAATATAAAATAAATAAGAATAAGTCAGAATTTGATATGCCTATTTTAGTTACTTTAGGCGGTAAAGGAAGTGATGCTTTGGATATTGCTAATCTTATTTATGATAATGAAGATGTAATGGGCTTAGTTACTGCAAATATAGATTCATCAATTATTCCGTTATTTATGAAAAAAGATTCATTTTTGTGCATTGGGGAATATCCTAAACAAGATAAAAGATTTGTTAATATCAATGGGATTGTTTGCTTGACCCATCTTTGTGAAAAATTTGTAAGTGTTATTTATAGTAGTGTGAATGTTTTTGACTTAGAACTATTGGATTATAGAGACATAATGTTAAAAAGTAAACATATATCAAATTGCATTATAAATGTAAAAAATTGGCAGGAGAAAATAATTATTTTGGGTGTTGGTTATAATAGTTTTTATGAGCATACTTGGCGTTCAATATTACAAGAATCAGGAATTTCTTCTATAAGATGGCAGGATATTAAAGACTTTACTCATGGTGAACATCAATATATTGGATTATGTAAAGAAAAATATATATTTTTAATTTTAGAAACAGATGATGTTACTGAGTATGCTGAAATGTTTGAATGTAGATTCGAAAATATTTCACAAGTTCATAGAATTAAATTATCAAATAGTATTCAAAGATCATTTTGGGAAAACCTTTATTATGTCATTTATTTATCAAATGAATTATCCATTCATTTAGGATTTGATGGGAAAAGACCACCTAAAAATGAATTAGTTGATTCTTGGAGAAATTGGGGTAGGTTATAGTATGGTAGTAAATGATATACCAAAATATTGTTTTTTAGTTAATGAACATGATATTTCTAGTGAAGATAGAGAAATAAGAAAATATTTACTTGATAAATTCCGTACTCTTCCTATTGAAGTATTTAGTAAATTAAGACATTTTCAACCACAGGTTGGCTGCTTTAATCGTTGTGGTTTTTGTAGTCAATCTGCATCATCAACAATTATTGAGTTTAGTAAAGAAAGTATTAATAATATTATTGCAGTAATAAGAGCGGTTAGTATTGAAAATGGAATAAGATGTGGGTATTTGCCCTATGACACAATAGATATAAATGGAGAACTTTCAGAATTATTTGAATTACCCCAAAATGGATTAATTTCTTATGATTTGCATAGAAAAGGGGTCGTGTATTGTTACTTGGATAACGATCCTAGTTTATATGGAGATTTAGCATATTTTGTACATACCATATATCGTAATCTAGGCGTTAAAACAAGAATAGCAACTGTTGGATTTAATCGTAAAAATAAAGAGTTTGTAGAGAATTTCCAAAAATTATCTATGGAGTATAAAGAGTGTTTAGCTGGAGTTAGGTTATCAATATCATCATATACTTATGGTTGGTCAGATAAGCAAGGTTATTCTAGAGAAGAGTTTGCTTATGATATAGGGTATTTGATGAACTTATTTAAAGAGCAATTTGAACTAAGTGGTGATGGACGTAAAGGATATTGTGCTGAAATAAGGTTTAAACCCCTAGTTATTAAAAGTAACGTAATAGAAGATATTATTGAAGGTCATTTTGTGTTAAAAACAGATGAATTTCAATATATAACATTAGAAAAAAATAAACATATTAAGGAATCAAAGATAGTTGACGTGGAATCACATGATCTTAAATTGTCAGAGAAATCAATCAAGGTTATTAAAGTTCCATCAAATATGGATTTAGTTAATTTAACTAAAATATTAGAACAAGATATAAAATATGAACTACATGATCTGCATAAATTATCTAACGATGATGGGATATATTATGGGATTGATGTTGAGAGAAAAACATCAGGGAAAAGCTATGCGAAGTATATTTATCCAATTACAAACAATAGACTTAACTGTGGAATTATCGATGGAGAAAGGTATTTCTTAAATACACTTATAGAAAATAAAAAAGAAAATGGAGAATATAATTGGAATGATGTGAATAATGTTATTGAACAACTACGGTTAAAAGCAAGTTCAGGCAGTGTTTGTATCAATGATTATATTAATAATGAAATTATACCGTTAATTGAAACGTATATACTAGCATTAATAACATATGGTTTTTCTGCGAATTGTTTCTTTGATAAATATTTTACTGTGGATACTGGTCATATATGCAATTTAGGACTAGCTTATAATGAATATAAACTATTAGCATCTAGAAGAGATCTTCCTATGACACCTAATCATGAGAGAACTTTTGGAAAAAATAGTGATTTAGCTAGAGAAGGAATAGTTTATAGATTAGCTCCCAATATTCAAGAAAGGACTTCGAGTTGTATAAAAAATAACAAACGTGTTCTTGATAAGTTTCTTATTGAAAAGTTAGATTTAGTTTCAACAGCAACAAAAGAAGGTCAGCATAAAAATATATATTATTTTGACGTAAATAGATTGAATGTTTATAAAATAAATGAAATTACATCACCAACAATACCAGGGCAAGTATAATGATAAACCATTTTGTAACTAAAAAGGGGCTTATACAATTAAGAGATAACATAAGCCAATTACTTGATGAAATGAAAGAGTGTAATAAGAAAATAGGGCATACTGTGTCTTTAGATAATGATCTAAGAGAAAATCCAGAATTTATGTCTCTAAGAAATAAAGCAGAATATGAGATACCTAATAAGATAAAAGAATTAAATGATGTGATTAGTGATTATATTCTTGTTGAAGATATGGAGCATATCATTAATGGTAATAATGATTATATTCATGTTGGTCATAAAGTTACCTTAAGTGATGAAAATGGGAATCAAAGAATTATCAATATTTTAGGGTATGGCGAGAGTAATCCAGAACATAATATTGTTAGTTATTTAACGCCTATTGCTCAAAAGTTGATTGATTTGGAAATTAATGATGAAGTTACATTGCCTTATTTGGGTAAAGAGAAAATTTATGTTATTGATGAAATAGAAGTGTCTCCATTTATTAAAGAAGGTTAATGATGAAAAAAGGAAAATTTATTGTAATAACTGGACTTGATGGTGCAGGAACAACATCACTAGGTGAATATTTGTCAAAAAGTGATCCTAATGGATATTTTATTCATACACCAAATGGAATTTATTCAGATGTTAGGGAACTTTTTACAAAGTATGTGAGAGAAAAAAGCCCAGCAGGACATTTTAATTTTTACTTGTCATCTGTAATTTCGGCTTCTTATGAAATAGAAAAAATGTTAGAAACGCATAATGTATATTGTGTAAGGTATTTGATTGATACAGTGGTATCGCATAGAGTGGCTGGATTGGATGTCAAATTAGAATATGATCTAGGTTATTATAAAATTGTAGAACCTGATTTAACACTTTTTGTTGATATAGAAGAATCGATTAGACAATCTAGAATTAGCTCTAGAGGTAAATCAGAGTTAGATAAAGTATTAGACGATTCAAATGTTAAAAATAAATTCTTACAAGAGTTCTACCAATTAAGCAACTGCTTTGTTAAAGTCAATAATAATTCATCCTTTGATGAAATGTGTAAGAATGTAAAGAGAATTGTTAGTGAATATATTTCTTGAAAATATATTTGAAGATATAAAAATAATTAAGGAGAAATGTTATGAAATGTCCAAAATGCCACTCTGATAAAGTGGAAAAATTAAATTATGGGAAAAGAGTTGCTACAACTGTTGGGGCTGCAGCAGCTGCCACAGCAGGTGCCACAGGAGGATGGGCAGCAATAGCTGCTGGAGCAGCTACGGGAGCGACAATGGCAAAAAAACTGACTGATAGTCTTGATAGCGATAGTGATACGTCTTTGGTAGCTACTATTACTGGAGCAATTGCTGGAGGAATTACAGCAGCAGTCGCTGGTGCAGCAGCAGGTTCTCTTTTGGGAAAAGCAATAGATGATAACATATTAGATAATTATAAATGCCATTCTTGTGGATGTAGTTTCCACGAAGATCAAGACTAATCAAACCTAATCTTTATATTAAATAAAAAAGGAACAAAAAATGAGCATAATCGTTAAAACCAAAGAAGAATTAGAAAAAGCAATGGACAATAAAGAACAAAATATTGTTATTCAAGGAGAGTTAGCTGAAAAATTATATAAAACGAGAAAAATTGCTAAATTAAGTGGTTGGGCACTAGTGGCTATTGCTGCCGCTGTTGCAGCTACACCACTTACTGGTGGACGTTCTGCAGCTAGCTTAACGGCTGTTGCTGGATTTACATCTATCACATCTGCTGCTACTTTAACAGGTTTAGAAATTGGGGTAATTGTTATGGCTGCGACTATCGGATTGTCTATAATTTTAGCATTGTATAAGAATTATGATGTAAAAATAAAAAGAACAGAGGTTGATGGAACAGTGACAGAATTAGAATTTGCTCGGAAATAGCAGACAATAGGTTAACTTATTGATACGGAATACACAATGTTATAAGGATGGTTATTATGCCAATGCCCCCCAAAGTTTATTTTTATCAAAAATGTTCCAAATGTGATTTCAAAACACCGCTGATTACTAGTGATGTCAGATTGCCTGTTGGTGCAGGAAACACTTGCCCTAACTGTGGGGCAAGGCTGGTTGATGTTGAATGTCCAGAGCTTGACCTACGTTATGGACCGCAATGGAAAATTTTGAAATTTGTGAAAAATTTATTGAAATAGCGTGAGTAATATTTAATTTATATAAGGTAACTTTATATGATAATCACCGAACTCGAAACCCACTACAAATCCATTCGTGATAATTTTAACGAAAACTTCCGCTTGCGTATTCATCGTTCCATTAGTTGGCTAAAAAGAGCAAAAATAGAAGAAAATGAAGATATGAAATTTGTTTCTTTATGGATTGCCTTTAATGCGGCTTATGCCAAAGAATTGGCGGAGAATTTTGGCGAGAAAGTCAATCTGAATGAGTTTTTGTTAAAACTTTGTTCGCTTGATAAAGAAAATAAAATTTATAATCTTATTTGGAAAACATTTCCGCATGCCATTAGAATGTTGTTGGATAATAAATTTGTTTTTCAACCATTTTGGGATTTTCATAATGGCAAAATTTCAGAAGCAGAATACATTAAAGCGGAAATGATCGATCGTGAGCGGTTTTATTCGGCGTTAGAAAAACAAAAAACAGCACAAATTTTATCCGTGTTATTTAATCGATTATACACCATGCGGAATCAAATTATTCACGGTGGTTCAACCTATGGTGGTTCAAAAAATCGGGATCAAGTGCGAGATAGTTGCCGAATTTTAACCGCACTTTTGCCAGAAATGTTGCAGATTATGATGAATAACCATGATGAAGTGGATTGGGGCAAGCCGTTTTATCCTGTGGTGAAAGAATAGAGACCATTTTATAAAAAAATTGCGGTGCGACACAAGCTGTCGTTTATAGTTCTTTATAATAAGACAATAATTTATCTAATGGAGAAAAACAATGGCAAGAACATTAAGCAAAAAAGCATTAGCAGAGCAAATTGAATTGGCTAATCAGGGAAATTTAGATGCGATAAAGAGGGTAGCTGCAGATTATTATTATCAGGGCGATATAAAGCTTGCTCTTGAGTGGTGGGAAAAGGCAGGAAATTTAGGTGTAATATATTGTGCTGTAAATTGCTATGCTATTTATGAGCAAATGGGGAATACTGAAAAAGTATTAGAATGGTTAGAGAAATCTGCAGAATTAGGTGATGCGGATAGTCAATATCTATTAGGTTCCCATTATAATGATCTTTTTAATACGACGTTTAATTCTGAATATATTGAATCCGCACGAGAATGGTGGGAAAAAGCGGCTGCTCAAAATGAACCTGATAGTGCAGGTGGCCTTGCCCAATATTATTTTGGTCGTGCGATGTTTGATCAATCTGTTTATTGGGGAGAAAAAGCATTAAAAGATGGTCTTAATGGTGTAAATAAGGCGACTGTTAAAACAAAACTTGATTTAGCTAAAATACATCTTAAGGTTTTTGATGATATTGATATTGATATTGCCCCTGATAGTAAAGAAAAGCTGACGAGACAGGAACAGAAGAAATTTTTTGAGTTTTATATTGAGCATGTGGACGGTTTTCCACATAGTAAAATTGTACTCTGTTCTTGTTATAGATTAGGGCTTGGTGTTAAAAAAGATATTGCTCAAGCGATACATTGGGGAGAATTGGCAGTTCAAAGTGATGATAATGAAATATCAGGAGCCGCTCAAGTGAATTTAGCATTTTGTTATCTTGAACAGAAAGATCCTGTTAAAGCAGTTTATTATTTTGAACAAGCCGCTCAAAAAGGTGAATTAAATTCCTTGCTTAATTTGGGGGTATGTTATCTGTGTGAAGAAAAGATTAAAGATGTTCAAAAAGCAATTCAATATTATGAGCGAGCAGCACAGAACGGAAAAGATCTTGCATTGTTTAATTTAGCGGTGTGCTATGCTAGAGAAGAATCAGTCAAAGATGTCAATAAGGCTAATTATTATTTTGAACAAGCAGCAAAAAAATGTGGTGACAGTTTTTTAGTTTCTTTGGGTGCTGCTTATGCCGAGCTTGAATTAGTTAAAGATCCTAAAAAATCAGTTTATTATTTTGAACAAGCCTTAGCTAAAGGTTTGGAGATAGATGAAGAAAATTTAGCGTTATATAATCAGCTTAAACAGCAAGGTTATTAGATCAAAACTGCGGTGAAATTTCTCCATAAAATAGCATATCTTGCCATACCTTGCTTACTGGTATATACTCAAAGCATATACAATCCATTTCAGGAAAAATCAAATGCAAACCGCCAGTATTTTTAAAAATAATCGTAATCAAGCCGTACGCCTTCCTCAGGCGGTGGCTTTTCCTGATTATATCAAACAGGTAGAAGTCATTAGCGTGGGCAATACTCGTATTCTTGTGCCAGTGGGGGAACGTTGGCAAGCGTGGGCGAATAGACAATCGCAACTAACCGAAGACTGTTTTTCCAGCCGTGATCAACCTGAATCTCAAGAAAGAGAAGGGTTTTAATAATGTTGAAATATATGTTGGATACCAATATCTGTATTTACGCTATTAAACAAAATCCGATTCACGTGGTGCAAAAGTTAGCCCAATATGAAGATCAAGTTTGTATCAGTTCGGTGACGTTGATGGAGCTTTATTATGGGGCGGATAAATCCAGTAATCCCGTCAAAAATCGCTTTGAAATTGATTATTTCGTTGGCAATCTTGTGGTACTTGATTATGACGCTAAAGCCAGTAGTCATACAGGCAATATTCGAGCCGATCTCGCCCGTAAAGGCATGCCAATTGGTGCTTATGACAGTATGATTGCAGGACACGCTCGCAGTCAAGGTTTGGTTTGTGTGACCAATAACACCAAAGAATTTGAGCGAGTAGATGGGTTAATGTTGGAGAATTGGTGGTCTGCAAATTAGTGGGATAAGGATCTAAAATTTTAGTCTTTTTGCTTTACAAATATTTCTATTACTGATAGAATCTACATTAGAGTTATTTGGAAGAATAAACTCTACTTTTTAGTTACAAGAAAAAGACTGGTATCTTATTGATAGATATCAGTCTTTCTATTTCAGACACATTTAAATTCCCTTGATGATACCAATCTAACAACGAGCCTATTCCATATTTTGTGTAAACACCAATTTCACTTAAAGATGATCATTTAAGCGATCACCAAATTCTGATAATCCGACCATCTTGGCGAACTTTCACCACAATACAATCCAAATAAACAATGGAATACACCGTGTTAAGAGGTTCATTTCGCCACTCAATAATGCGTTCTTTGACTGAATCAGTCACCCGAGAAATTAGGCTAGGTAAAACATCAGCATCATAAAATTCTTTAAAAGAATCAACAATCTCTTGATTACCTAACCCTTTGGTATATAAGGTAATAATTTGCTCATCCATACCTGTTATGCGAGTCTGATTTTTCTTATAACCGAGATGGTCGGTCAATTCAGCATTTAAAGTAGCTTCCACGGTGATTTTTTTCAGCACGCGAGAAAGCTGATTGAGATCTTCTGGCATTTTGAGGTTTTTGGCAAGTTCATTAGCCAATAATTTAATTTGTTGTTCATTCATAATAAAAATACCTGTTTTTGGTTATTATCTGAGAAACAGGTATTTACACAAATTTTGTTATATCCCGATTACGTCATTGATAGCTAAAATCTTTTTGACATTTTTTGTTTAGTCCGTATAATTCCGGAGCAATAGTGGCGTAGCCCCTGTCCCTGAGGGTTGTAGAAATATGACCGACTTAGAGTGTCAAGCTACGTCCTTGCCTTTCAACTCTCTATAATTATGACAACAAAACCGCATAAAGAATATTCCGAATTAGTTGAACTACTCGTTTCTCGGGGAATGATCATTGATGATAAAATTTACGCCGAGAAAAAATTATCTCAGGTGGGTTATTATCGTTTATCTGGTTTTTGGCATATTGCGAGAAAACAGAATCCCGATAATACATTAAGTGAATATTTTTTAGACGGTGTTCTATTTGAAGATGTATATAAATTATATATTTTTGATAAAAGACTCCGATTATTATTGTTGGATATTATTGAGCGATTAGAAATTAATATTAGAACAATTATTGCTCATGAATTAGGGCGAAATAATCCCTTAGCTTATGAAGATCATTCTTTAATCAATCAAAAATTTCTGAAATTCCAATGGGGAAAAGGTTATGCTTATGCCCATTGGTTAGATTCTATTTCAAGTAAAGTAAATCGTAATAAGGATGATTCTATTGAGTGGCATCGAGAGAAGCAAAAGTCATTACCTTTTTGGGTTGTGACTGAGGCTTGGGATTTTGGCACCTTATCTAAATTCTATTCCTTGTTAAATGGGCAGCAACAGAGAAAAATTGCTAAACAGTTTAATATTGATGAAAATACATTAAAAAACTGGTTAAATGAGATTAATATAGTTAGAAATTTATCAGCACATCATTCAAGAATTTGGAATAAAAATTTTAATGAAATAGCCATTCCTAAATTTAGTGAGATAAGACTTTCTAAGTTTAAAAAAGCAAATTTATATTTTTCAGATCTTAATTTAGATAAGAAATCTCGTACGAGAATTTTTAGTAGAATTGCAGTCTTATGGTATCTGGTTAGTCAAACCAGTAGCAATTACCATTGGTTAGAAAAACTTGAAGAGCTTTTATGTACTTTTCCACAAATTCCTAATGCAAGATGGGAATTAATGGGATTGTCTAAAGCGTATTTAGAGAGAATACAAGCAATAAATAAAAAACGTTTATAACATAAAAAATATCCCACACGACACAACCTGTCATACCCCACTCATTATAATAATCCCATCGTTAAGTGATATAACCTTATATGGAGTTATTATGCAAACAGAAATTTTACCTATTCAACAACGTTTAGACGAGTTACTTCATCAATTAACCAAAGGGATTCAAGAACGAGATCAAATTATGGCGGTCAGTTTATTGGCGGCGATTTCGGGGCAGAATACCTTTTTATTTGGACCACCAGGGACGGCGAAAAGTTTGATTTCTCGGCGTGTGGCTTGTGCCTTTGAGCAGAATAATTATTTTGAGTACCTAATGAACCGCTTTAGTACGCCTGAAGATGTGTTTGGCCCAGTGTCAATTAAAGCGTTAAAAGAAGATCAATATATTCGCAAAATTCAAGGTTATTTACCTTGTGCGGATTTTGCATTTTTAGATGAAATTTGGAAATCCAGTCCTGCGATTTTGAATAATTTGTTGACCATTATCAACGAGCATTTATTTAAAAATGGCACGGAAAATATCCCTGTACCGTTGAAATCATTGATTGCCGCATCTAATGAAATTCCGCAGGAAAATCAAGGGCTAGAAGCCTTATATGACCGTTTTATTGTACGATTGGTGGTGCCACCGATTCAACAGAAAAATAATTTTAATAAATTGCTGACAGGCTTGCCGAGCAGCGATAAACCTGACATTTCCACTTACTTAAAGTTGCGTTATGACGAAGTTTCGCAATGGCGTAGCGAGATATTGCAGGTGAAATTAACTACGGAAAGTTTAGCTGTGATTCATGACATTCGGGAGAAACTGGCAGAACGTTTTGATGAATTAGGCGTGTATGTGTCTGATCGCCGTTGGCAACGAGCGGTGCAATTAGTCAAAGCCAGTGCATTTTGTAATGGTCGGCAAAGTGTGAATTTAAGTGATTTGATGTTGCTGAAATATTGTTTGTGGACGACACCTGAAAATCAGCCATTGGTGGCAGAAGTGGTGATGAAATCTATTCAAGATATTGGATTAAATATGCCAATTAATTTTGTAGAAATTGATTTGCAAAAAGATAAACTTCAAAAAGAAATCAATAATAAACTTTATTATACGGAAGATGAATATCGTTCTGTCACTATTGGCAAAGGTCGAAAGCGTTATTTTGAATTAAGTATTAATAAATATGTGAATGGTAAATTAGAAAAACAAAACTATTATATTCCTGTTAAACGTCCTGAAAATATGAAATCATTTTTACCTTTTGATTTTAATGGGGAATCTATTAATTCATTAATATGTCAAGAAACAGGGGATAATCAATTTATGACTAGAGTGTTACCAAGCTATTTAACACATTATAAAGAACCAGAGAGTATTTATGAACCAGAAATATTATTCAAAAAAGGCGAAAAACGCCAAGATGTAGAACAAAAAGTATTAAATACGATTTATCATGCCATTAGCGATAATTCTCGCCAACTAACGTTGCGATTAAACGCTCTTGAAAATAAATTTGATCTTTATAAAAAACAAGCGGCGAGTTTATTTGTTGAATTAACTGATATTGACTTTGTGGTAGAATGTATTAACGAGCAAATTAAGCAATTAAAAAATCGCATTTCTGATTTTAATTATTTGGTGTCTTTATGTTATTAACCCAATTAAAAGAGTTAAGCCAAGATATGTTGGCAATAACACAAATAAATCACCCTGATTTATTTGAACAGAAAAATGTTGTACGCAATATTAATAAAAAACTAAGGAAATGGAATAAAGCCAGTTATGATTGTTTGATTTCATCAGAACCTGATTATTTTCGGTTGGCACAACAACATATTGACCGTTACAAACAGCAATTTGATGAGCAAAATACTATTGATCAAACGGCTTTCTCACAGTTTCAGGAATTTAATTCCATTATAGAGAAAAGTTGCAATGTTCATTATTGGCTAGATGATTTTACCCCTGAAAAAATCCAGCATTTTTTAACTTTGTGGCAAACGGAATTAAATCATGCAAAAGCAGAATGGATTCGCCAGCAATTACAACAACGGCGAAAAGAATTGTTGCGATATTTAGCAAAATGGTTAAAACAACTTGAGAAAGTTGATCAACGATTAACCTTATTTGGCATGAATGCGGATGCGTTATTTGCTGGAGAAGCAAATAGTGCCAATGATGAATCTTTAGAATTATTTGGCGAAAGTGTAGAATCTTTGTTGATGAGAAGTGATAATGGAGAAGGTGAAGGAGAAGGTGAAGGAGAAGGTGAAGGAGAAGGTGAAGGAGAAGGAAATGGAGGCAAGGTACAGGCAGAAAATAATGCTGGCGGTGGGGGAGCTTCAGAACAACATCAGGAAAGTCAATATGATATTGACGAAATGGACGATGAATTGTTCTTTGAGTTACTAGAATGCTCTAAAATAACGCAAGATGAATCCTTTTTTGATAACTTAGAGAAAAGTTTAGATGAACAAGATTTTGAGCAGAAAGGGCGAGATTATGGCAATGGACGTGGCTATTTAAGGGAAAATAATCATTTAATTAAGTGGTTGGATTATTTTTCTAACAATGAAACCGCTCGGATTATCACTGAGTTATTGGGGCGAATGCAACAATCAGAAGAGTTGCTTGAAATGCAAGAAGTTAGCCAACAAGATTGTGAAATTGAAGTGGTGGATAAACAAGCAAAAGAAGAAATTGTCGGGTTGAAGTTAGGCAAAGAATTGGAAACCGTTTTGCCGAGCGAATTGGCGTTGTTAGGTGATGTGGAAATTGATATTCTGTTTGATCTTAAATATTTAGAAAGTAAACTCATGTCTTTTGATTTACAAGGCTTAAGTTATCAATCGGAACAACAAGACAAACCAGAACCTGAAAGCAAAGGCCCGATGATTTTGTGTATTGATACTAGCGGTTCAATGAGTGGTGAGCCTGAAAATATCGCTAAAGCTATGGCATTTTTTCTTGGTACAAAAGCCCAAAAAGAAAAACGCAAGTGTTTTGTGATTAATTTCTCAACGGATATTGAAACCTTTGAACTCAGTGAAAAATTAGGGATTTCGCAATTAATCGCTTTTTTAACTCAATCATTTTGCGGCGGAACGGATATTGCTCCCACCCTTGATTTTACGTTGAATTTATTAGCACAAGAAGATTATAAAAATGCTGATGTGTTAGCTATTTCTGATTTTGTGATGCCAACTTTGCCTGACGGCATTTTGCAAAGAATGGCAACGCAACGAGAACACAAGACTAAATTTAATTCTTTGGTGATAGGGCATTATCAAGATGTGCGAAATATTGGTACAGTGTTTGATCGTGAATGGATCTATAACCCTAGAACCCAACATATTGATGAATTGGTGAGTTATTTATCGCAGGTGAATGAACACTAGTATGTTACACCACACCCCCTTTCAACAACTTCCGCATCCAACTGCGATTTGCGATAAGATTATGCAAAATATCTTCACTTAACGGCAAAGGCTCGCCGTAAATTAATGAACCCAATAGTTCGCCGAGCAAAGGGGCGGAGGTTAAACCACGGGATCCTAATGCACCAATTAGGTACAAATTTGGGGGGTTAATTGCTTGTGGAATGGGTTGTCTGCGGCGGCGTAGGTTGTAGATATTTTTGTAATCAATACGTTGTTGCTCAAAGTCTGGTACGTTGCCGACTAATGGCATGCGATCCCGCATGGCACAGCGAACGCCCACTCTTGCAATATTGCTTGAAGTATCCACTTCTTTTGTCCAATTTTCGCCAATGTTTTGTTGGATTTTTTGCAGGTTTTGTTGTTGTTCTTCTGGGCTAAAATAGCGAGTGGTATTATCCCTAACGTGGCTTGCACCGATACAGTGGCTCGTTTTTGCTTGATCCACAGGTGTTAAATAGCCGTCATAACAAAGTACGGTTTTAAGTTTCAGTAAATTCTCGCTAGTCGGAATTTGGCTCACTTGTCCACGTACAGGGTAAGTTGGCAATAGTTGGGTTGGCTCAAATTGACTGAGTTGATGGCCGTTGGCAAGGATCACAATTTGATGTGGAAACTGTTCATTCTGTTGATTGGTTAACAGCCAACTATCTTCTTGTCGCTGAAGTGCGGTGATTTTTTGCGATGTTTTTAGGGTTAAGCCTAATGCTTGCAAATAAGCAAAGGTGTTTTGCACAAATTGGCGAGGGTTGAGCCACGCACCTTGTGGAATAAAACCGCCACCACAGGGCAGTGGTAAGCCGACAATATCGGATAATTGTTGTTGGTTAAGCGGTTGATAAAGACTGTCGTGCCATTGATATTGCGAAATTTTATCTAATTTCACCGCACTTTTTTGATCATAACCACACAATGCCACCCCACAAAATTGGTGTTCAAATTCAATGCCTTGTTTGATTGCCCATCTGAGTTGCTGTTGACCATAAGCAAAGGCATGAATATAGAAACGAATATTGCGAATATCATCATCACTTAATTGCGGATAAAATGCCCCTTGTTTGTTGCCTGATGCGTTTAAAGCTGGTTGTTCATCTTCACAATAAAGCGTAATTTTTGCACCACGTTGCAACAGGGCAAGTGCGGTAAAAAGTGAGGCAATGCCACCGCCGATAATCGCAATTTCCGCTTGTTGTTCAAATTGGGCGGTTTGCCAGTGATACCAAGGAAAAGCAAAGTGTGGTGTGTTTTTGTTGAGTTTTTGACCATGCAAACATTCTCGTTTTTTGCCAAATCCCTTGCGTTTTTCTACTGCAAAACCGGCATTTTCTAAACCTTTTCGCACCGCACTTGCGGCGGTGAATGTCGCAAATGTGCCGTTGGGTTTGGTGTAACGATATAGTTGATCGTAAAGTTGATTATTCCACATATCTGGATTTTTGTTCGGTGCAAAGCCATCTAAAAACCAAGCGTCAATTCGGTTTTGCATATAATCACCGAGTTGCGGAAGTTGTTCATTGATGTCGCCAAACCAGAGATCTAAGGTAGTTTCATCAAAATGAAAACGATAGCAACCCACAATAGGGTTAAGCCATTTTTGTTGTAATGATTGGGCGATGTCGGCAAATTGAGGATAAGCCTGTTGAGCTAATTTGAGTTGCTCAAGGGGAATGGGATACTTTTCAAAGGAAATAAAAAATAGGCGTTTCAACTTTGATTGTGGATTTTCGTAGCGGAATTGGCGAAATAATGCGGTGGTACTGAGAAAATTCAAGCCTGTACCAAACCCCGTTTCGGCGATGACAAAATGGCTTTGTTCAGATTCTAACCAGCGTTGCCAAAGCTGATTTCCTTGTTGAAAAACGTATTGGCTTTCGGCTAAACCGTCTTGATTGCAAAAATAAACATCATCAAATAGTTCAGAAATAGGGGTATTGTTTTGATTAAAGTGGATTTCTGCCGGTTTAACTTGTAGCATCATTTTTATTCCTTTTTAGCACGCTGTTATTTTGGTATAATATCCCACTGGTCGAACAAATCAATTTTTACTTGAAAAATTTTCATTTCGTAGTAAGTTAGCCAAAAACTTTAAAAATTTCATTCATAAGGAAAAATAAGCCATGAGAAGAGCGGTTATCACTGGGTTCGGTATTATTTCTAGTATTGGGAATAATAAAGAAGAAGTATTAGCGTCATTAAAAGCGGGTAAGTCAGGTATTGAATTTGTGCCTGACTTTGCCGAAGTAGGAATGCGCAGTCAAGTGGCGGGTACGGTTAAATTAAATCCGGCGGAATTAATTGATCGTAAAGTTTATCGCTTTATGGGAGATGCTGCGGCTTATGCTTACCTTTCAATGAAAGAAGCGATTGAAGATTCAGGTTTAGCCGAAGATCAGGTTTCCAATGATCGTACTGGTTTAGTGATTGGTGCGGGTACTGGATCAGCTCATAGTCAGTTAGTTGCTTGTGATGCGGTAAGAGGTCCTCGTGGTGTAAAAGCAGCTGGTCCTTATGCGGTGACTAAAACTATGGCATCAAGTGTATCTGCTTGTTTGGCAACACCTTATAAAATTCGTGGCGTGAACTATTCTATTAGTTCAGCTTGTGCGACTTCTGCACATTGTATTGGTCATGCTTGGGAATTAATTCAGTTGGGTAAACAAGATGTTGTTTTTGCTGGTGGGGCAGAAGAATTATCTTGGGAATGTGCGGCAGAATTTGATGCAATGGGTGCAGTTTCTACAAAATATAATGAAACACCAACTAAAGCCTCTCGTGCTTATGATGCAAACCGCGATGGTTTTGTTATCGCAGGTGGCGGTGCCGTTGTGGTGGTAGAAGAATTAGAACATGCGTTAGCGCGTGGTGCCAAAATTTATGCAGAAATCGTAGGTTATGGGGCGACTTCTGATGGCTATGATATGGTGGCTCCAAGCGGTGAGGGTGCTGAACGTTGCATGAAACAAGCCTTAGCTACTGTGGATACACCAGTGGATTATATCAATGTACATGGTACATCAACACCAGTGGGTGATGTGAAAGAATTAGGGGCAATCCGCAATGTGTTTGGTGAACAAAAACCAGCCATTTCTTCCACTAAATCAATGACTGGTCACTCATTAGGGGCGGCCGGTGCACATGAAGCAATTTATACGTTATTAATGTTGCATAACGATTTTATTGCACCAAGTATTAATATCGAAACGCTAGATGAGCAAGCAGAAGGGTTAAATATTGTTACTGAAACTAAAGAAAATGCAGGGTTACAAACTGTGATGTCAAACAGCTTTGGTTTTGGCGGTACGAATGCCAGTTTGGTATTTAAACGTTATAATAAATAACTATATTATATTTGATTGACTAATTTAAATTCATTTAAAATAGTTGCTAGTCATCATGAGATTAGCAACTATTTTTTATTATTGGCGAAAAAGGTAAAACAGTGGTATTTTAAGAATATTTTAATCAATTAATCCCTGAAGGAGATACGATGAAATTACAACAAATTATTAAACAACATCGCTTAGGATTACTGTTTCAACAAGGTTGGTTTGGGTTTGAGAAAGAAAGCCAACGAGTTTATGCCGATGGTTCGGTAGTGACAACCGAACATCCAAAAGCCTTTGGTAGGCGTTCTTATCACCCATATATTCAGACGGATTTTGCTGAAAGTCAGTTAGAACTGATTACCCCACCGAATAAAAAAATAGAAGAAAGTTTGCGTTGGTTGTCTGCTATTCACGAAGTAGTATTACGCACGATTCCTGACAATGAATATATTTTCCCTATGAGTATGCCAGCAGGTTTACCATCAGCCGATCAAATTAAAGTGTCGCAATTAGATAATCCTGAAGATGTGGCCTATCGTGAACATTTAGTTAAATCTTATGGTAAGAATAAGCAAATGGTCAGTGGGATTCATTATAATTTTCAATTAGATGAAGAATTGGTAAAAGTCTTGTTTGGTGCTCAAAATGAGATACAAAGTGCGGTGGAATTTCAAAATAATTTATATTTAAAAATCGCCAAAAACTTTTTACGTTATCAATGGGTATTGTTGTATTTGTTGTCTGCTAGTCCTATGGTTGACGATGATTATTTTAAACACGGTACACCAGAAGATTTGAACCCGATTGTGCGAAGTTTACGTTCAAGCAAATATGGCTATGTCAATGCTCCCGATGTAAACATTTCTTTTGATAACTTAAATGCTTATGTGGAAAGTCTTGAACATTGTGTCAGTACAGGTAAACTGATTGCGGAGAAGGAATTTTATTCCAACGTACGTTTAAAAGGCACAAAAAAAGCCCGTGACTTTTTGCAAACAGGAATTCAGTATTTAGAATTCCGTTTGTTTGATTTAAATCCTTTTGCTCCTTATGGCATTAGCTTAAACGACGCAAAATTTATTCATTATTTTATTTTATTCATGGCATGGTTAGATGAAACTGCTACACAAGAAGATGTAGAGTTAGGTAAAGCTCGTTTAGGTGAGGTGGCATTAGAAGATCCGTTTGCCGTCACGGCTTATGCGGAAGAAGGTGAATTATTATTGATTGCTTTGTTGGATATGCTCAAAGAGATTGGCGCAGATCAAACTGCGCTACAAATTGTGCAAGAAAAATTAACTCACTTTGCTCAACCAAATAAGACTCTTTGTGCTAGATTAGTTAATGAAATTATCCAATCTGGTGGTTATCAACAGCTCGGTGCGAAATTAGCTAAACAATATAAGGCTCAAGCCTTTGAGCGTTTTTATGCATTGTCTGCTTTTGATAATATGGAATTATCCACTCAAGCCTTGTTATTTGATGTCATTCAAAAGGGCATTAAAACAGAGATTTTAGATGAAAACGATCAGTTCTTGTGTTTGCAACATGGTGATCATATTGAATACGTGAAAAACGGCAATATGACCAGCCATGACAGCTATATTTCGCCATTGATTATGGAAAATAAAGTAGTCACTAAAAAAGTGTTGGCGAAAGCAGGCTTTAATGTGCCACAAAGCCTAGAATTTACCAGCCTTGAGCAAGCCGTGGCAAGTTATCCATTATTTGAACATCGGGCAGTGGTGATTAAGCCAAAATCCACCAATTATGGTTTAGGCATTACCATTTTCCAACAGGGTGTACAAAATCCCGATGATTTTGCCAAGGCGGTGGAAATTGCGTTTCGTGAAGATCAAGAAATTATGGTAGAAGATTACCTGAAAGGTACGGAATACCGTTTCTTTGTGTTAGGTGAAGAAACCCTTGCCGTGTTATTACGTGTGCCTGCTAATGTAGTGGGTGACGGTGAACGTACCATAGCCGAGCTTGTCGCTCACAAAAATAATCACCCTTTACGTGGTGACGGTAGCCGTACACCATTAAAACGCCTTAGCTTGGGTGAAATTGAACAGTTGCAATTAAAAGAGCAAGGTATGGATATTTTCAACACGCCAGCTAAAGATCAGATCGTGCAGTTGCGAGCTAATTCTAATATCAGCACTGGCGGTGATAGCATTGATATGACAGACGATATGCACCCGAGTTATAAAGCCTTAGCGGTAGGTATTGCCAAAGCTATGGGAGCAGCAGTTTGTGGGGTGGATTTGATTATCCCTGATTTAACTAAACCTGCCGAACCGACTTTGCAATCTTGGGGCGTGATTGAAGCAAATTTCAATCCGATGATGATGATGCACATTTTCCCTTATCAAGGAAAATCCAGACGTTTGACCTTAGATGTGATTAAAATGCTGTTTCCAGAGTTGAAAATCTAGCATTAACGCCATAATCTTGATAGGATCTAGTTCACTAGATCCTATTTTTATATAAAACCATGACCGAAAAATTAACCCAACAATTCACTCTCGCCCCAACGGATAACGCCCGTTTACAATCCCTTTGTGGTGCTTTTGATGATCATTTAAAGCTGATTGAAAAAGAATTTAATCTTTCTATTGCTCGCCGTGATTTTGATTTTACCATTCAATCCAATGATCAACAGGCAAAACCGCATCACGCCCATTTATTGCAAAGTGCGGTGCGATTAATTCAACATTTATATGTAGAAACCGCACCGATTAAAGGCAAAATTAAAGAGTTAGATTTGGAAGATGTCCATCTTGCCATTCAAGAAAGTCGAATGTTGGCACAAGTTGATCCTGATGAACGTGCAGAAAGTAAGGTATATGCCACCACGATCAAAACCAAACGAGGCTTAATTAAACCGCGTGGTAAAAATCAAATTGAGTATTTGCATCATATTTTGACCCATGATATTAGTTTTGGCATTGGGCCTGCAGGCACAGGGAAAACCTTTTTAGCCGTAGCGGCTGCGGTGGAAGCTCTTGAACGACAAGAAATTCGCCGTATTTTACTGACCCGTCCAGCCGTAGAAGCAGGCGAAAAATTGGGCTTTTTACCAGGGGATCTTGGTTCTAAAATTGAACCCTATTTACGTCCACTTTATGATGCCTTATACGAAATGCTTGGCTTTGAGCGAGTAGAAAAACTTATGGAACGCAATGTGATAGAAATTGCACCCTTGGCTTATATGCGTGGTCGCACCTTGAACGACAGTTTTATTATTTTAGACGAAAGCCAAAATACCACTGTTGAGCAAATGAAAATGTTTTTAACCCGTATCGGCTTTAATTCCAAAGCGGTGATTACGGGTGATGTGACCCAAGTGGATTTGCCTCGTTCGCAAAAATCAGGCTTAAAACACGCTATTGAAGTGTTATCAGACGTACCTGAATTGAGTTTTAACTATTTTGATAGTCAAGATATTGTGCGACACCCTGTCGTAGCGAAAGTAGTGCAAGCCTATGAAAAATGGGAAGCGGAAGATGAAATTCGTAAGCAAAAAATAGCGGAACAAAAACGCTTGGAACGTGAACGATTAACAGCGAGTGCAGAAAATGAATAACGTCATCATTGATTTACAAATTGCCACAGAAAACTCCGAAAATTTGCCGAGTGTAGAACAGTTTACTCACTGGGCAACGCAAGCGGTGCGAGCCGAAAGCCTTGAACCAGAAATGACAATTCGCATTGTCGATGAAGCAGAAAGTCATGAGCTAAATTTGCGTTATCGTGGCAAAGATCGTCCGACCAATGTGTTGTCCTTTCCTTTTGAATGTCCTGATGAAGTGGAATTGCCGTTATTAGGTGATCTGGTGATTTGTCGTCAAGTGGTGGAAAAAGAAGCTGTTGAGCAAGGCAAACCGTTGATCGCACATTGGGCTCATCTGGTCGTACACGGCAGTTTGCATTTATTAGGTTATGACCATATTGAACAAGATGAAGCCGAGGAAATGGAAAGCCTAGAAACGGAAATTATGCTCGAACTAGGTTTTGAAGATCCTTATTCTTATGATGAAGAATAATGCGTGAACGCCAGTTAATTCCTTATTTTGACAAAGAAGAACCTCTTTTCCTATTCCAAAACCATAGGGGTGGACAGATGTGTCCGCCCGAAAACGTACCATTAATATTAAACTCACAAAATTTTGCCAAAGCCAAAAATCTGCTCGGGCAGGAATTTTCTGCGATTTTATTTGATGCCAGAACAACGCTAAATTTAGATGCGCTTGCCATTGCGATTGGCACATTGCGAGCAGGGGGTACGCTCGTTTTATGGTTAAATCCCAATCAGCATATTGATTTAGACAGTCGCCGCTGGTCTGGAGTGGAAAAGGGTATTTTGACCCTGAATTTTAATCAGCATTTTTATTCCCTGTTATCATCATTTTTTATTAACCGTAGGGGCGGATACATCGATCCGCCCCTATATCAAAAACAACATCCAACAGCAGAACAACAACGGATCATTCAACAAATCCTATGTTCATCAGCCGATATTGCCATTCTCACCGCTAAACGAGGTCGGGGAAAATCTGCGTTATTAGGTATGTTAGCTAATCAACTCAACACTCAGAAATGTTGGCAAAAATGTTGGCTCACCGCCCCGAATAAAAGTGCGGTGCAAACGTTGCAAGATTTTGTTGAACAACCTATTGATTTTATTGCCCCTGATGAATTAACCCAACAAATTCAACAAGAGCCGACACAATTTAAGCAAGATTGGTTGTTAATTGATGAAGCGGCAATGTTGCCGTTGCCCATATTAAACCAATTTATCCGTACCTTTAAACGTATTGTTATTAGTACCACCATTCATAGCTACGAGGGTACGGGACGGGGATTTTTACTCAAATTCTTAACCAATTTACCCCGCACTTTTCAACAGTTTGAATTAACCGAACCTTTGCGTTGGGCAAAGAACGATAAATTAGAAATTTTTATTGATGAATTATTGTTATTGGAAGCCGAAGACCGCCTTGTGCAACCCGATTACGATCCGCAAACTGCGGTGCAAATTCGTCAAGTTTCACAACAAACCATCGTAGAAAAAATAAATGATTTTTATGCTTTATTGACGTTAGCCCATTATCGCACCAGTCCCCTTGATTTACGCCGTTTATTCGATGCTCCGCAACAACGATTTTATCTTGCAGAAAGTGGTTCGTTTTTATTGGGGGGCGTGTGGTTAATGGAAGAGGGGGGCTTGACATCACTGGATTTAATCGAAAAAATCTGTCGGGGGGAGCGTCGTCCACAAGGCAACTTGGTGGCTCAAGCGTTAGCTTTTCAAGGGAATTTACCACAGGCTTGTGCCTTAAAATCTTTGCGGATTTCTCGTATTGCCGTACAACCTAACTGGCAAAACCATGGATTAGGGCAAAAGTTAATCAACACCTTAATTCAACAAGCCGCGGTGGATTTTCTTTCTGTTAGCTTTGGCTATACCGCAGAATTGTATGCGTTTTGGCAAAAGTGCGGTTTTATTTTAGTGCAAATCAGTGAGTATCAAGAAGCCAGCAGCGGTTGTTATTCTGTTATTATGCTCTGCCCAATTTCAATAGCAGGGGAAAAATTGGTGGCACAAGCACAACGCCATTTTCAGCGTAATTTTCCATTTTCTTTTCATCCGCTAAAAGCACAATTTCCCTTTCCGTTAGATTGGCAACTCACTGATGAAGATTTTCAGATTTTGCAAAACTTTGCGTTTTTTCACCGCACTTTATTTGCAAGCATTGGAGCAATTCGGCGTTTAATGGCAAAGTCAGATATGCTGCAATGTTGCCCATTATTAACTGCCTATTGCCAACAACAAAAAATTGATACAAAATCTGTGGGTGGTAAAAAAAATTGGTTAAAACAATGTCGTTTGGAAGTGCAAATTCAAATAGTAAGGAGTAAAAAATGACCGAACAAACCAAACCAAAAAGTTGGTTGCGTAAAGTATTAGATAAATATAATCGTTTTTGCGATGAGCTTGGTGTGAATCAGGGGGCTTGTCGTGGTTGTGTGCCAGTGGTGAAATTTGACCCTGAATCTGGAGAAAAAAATCAGAAACAACCGAATAAAACGTGATTTACTTCACATTTTTAACTATTCATTGGCAAAAAAGTAAATTCTTCGTTTACTTTATTTTAACAACTCTCTAAAATTTCCAACTGGTTGTTATATGGCATAGTAAATAAAGATGCTATTTATCTTTATTTACTCTGTCCATATCAAAATATCACTGTTTTTTATTTCTTAATGAGGATTCTCTCTATGTTATGGTTCTTTTTTTGTGTTGCTATTTTAGTAACGGGTTATTTTACTTATGGCAAGATTATTGAAAAAATCTTTGTTATTAACCCAAAACGTACTACGCCGGCATATTCTGATCAAGATGGTGTGGATTATATGCCGATGTCAAAAACCAAGATCTGGTTAATTCAATTATTGAATATTGCTGGAACAGGTCCTATTTTTGGTCCAATCCTTGGGGCATTATATGGTCCTGTAGCAATGCTTTGGATTGTGATTGGTTGTATTTTTGCCGGGGCGGTACATGATTATTTTTGTGGTATGTTGAGTATTCGTAATGGCGGAGCGACCATGCCTTATTTAGCGGGTAAATTTTTAGGAAAACCCGTTAAAGTATTTATTAATGTGATGGCATTGATACTCTTGTTGTTGGTGGGGGTGGTATTTGTGGCAAGTCCCGCACAATTATTGAGTACAATTACTTTTGATGTGCTAGGTTCAAGTTCGGCTGCAATCAATTTAGGTAATCCGGAAGAAATTCATCGCGCCGTGGAAACAGCAAAAGATCTCACCGTTTGGGGGATGGATAAAGCTACGGTAATTTCAGTTTGGACGCTCATTATTTTTGCATATTATATTTTTGCGACCTTATTACCGATTGATAAAATTATTGGTCGTGTATATCCATTATTTGGAGCGTTGTTACTCTTTATGTCAGTGGGGATGGTTTATGGGTTAGTGAGTTCACATTTGAGTGCTGCCGATCCTATTGAATTTTTCCGCACGGTAAACGCTGATGGAGCGGGGTTAACTTGGGAAAAATTCACCCAGAATTTCCAAGTGAAAGGTGATGTGCCGATTTGGCCATTATTATTCTTAACCATTTCTTGTGGTGCACTATCTGGTTTCCACGCTACACAAACGCCATTAATGGCACGTTGTGCAGAAAATGAA
The DNA here is from genome assembly GCF_042468235.1 of Lonepinella sp. MS14434. Taxonomy (GTDB): domain Bacteria; phylum Pseudomonadota; class Gammaproteobacteria; order Enterobacterales; family Pasteurellaceae; genus Lonepinella. The sequence goes on from NZ_CP170386.1 coordinate 299,471, forward strand.
TCGGAAGGTCGTTTTATTTTCTATGGTGCGATGATTGCTGAAGGGGTGATTGCCTTAGTATGGTGTATGGTGGGATTAGCTTTCTATGAAAATCCACAAGCCTTACAAGATGCGATTTCTGCCGGTTCACCGTCCAAAGTGGTGTATGATAGTTCATTACATTTCTTAGGCTTTATCGGTGGTATTTTCGCCGTGCTAGGTGTGGTGGTGTTGCCGATTACTTCTGGCGATACCGCATTCCGGGCTGCGCGTTTACAAATAGCGGAAATTTTTAAACTTGAACAACATTCATTAACAAAACGTTTGATCATTGCAGTGCCGTTATTTGCACTTGGTTTCGTCGTCTCTAAATTAGACTTTAGCGTATTATGGCGTTATTTCACTTGGGCGAACCAAATGACAGCGATGGTGATGTTATGGACAGCAGCGGGTTATTTGTATCGTTACAATAAATTCCATTGGGTCGCTTCTATTCCTGCTTGGTTCATGAGTACTGTTTGTTTTACCTATTTAGCCTATAATAAAATTGGTTTCGGTTTAGATTATGAACTCTCTTGTTATATTGGTTTAGGTTTAACCGTATTTTGTGTAATCTTGTTCTTTGCTTTCCTTAAACCGTTAGGCGACGGTGATCCAGAAGCATTAGTCACTGAATAGCACAGCAAAACTAATCAAGTTTAACCGCACTTTCTGATCTGAACCCCAAAAATTGGACGGTTTAGTTTAAGTATTTAAGGACTGAGTTCTGTATTGCACAGGGCTTAGTCCTTTTAATTTAGTTTGGATGCGTTCGTTATTGTAGTAAGCAATATAATCGTGGATAGTTTGCTCCAGTTGCTCAATACTTTCAAACTGCTTGCCATAATAACATTCTTCTTTTAATCGTCCAAAAAAACTTTCCGTTGCCGCATTATCAATACAGTTACCTTTTCGGCTCATACTTTGCAAAATATTATGCTTTTCTAATCGTTTACGATAGCTAAGATGTTGATATTGCCAACCTTGGTCTGAATGTAAGATAGGCTTATCTTCAGGTTTGAGTTTTTTAACGGCTTGCTCTAGCATTCTGTCTATTTGTGCCCAATTAGGGCTACGGCTCAGGTCATAAGCGATGATTTCACCATTGTAGAAGTCCTTAATCGGCGAGAGATAGAGCTTTTCATTACGGCATTTAAACTCGCTAATATCCGTTCCCCATTTTTCATTGGGTTTGCTTGCCGTAAAGTTGCGTTCAAGTAGATTTGGGGCGATTTTCCCAATATTTCCTTGATAACTTTGATATTTACGTTTTGGCTTTCTTTCCCCTTTTAAACCCAGTTCTTTCATCAATTTTGCGACTTTTTTATGATTGACGACAATTCTTTTTTTACGCAAGGCTAATGTGATTCGGCGATAACCATAACGTCCTTCATTTTTGATAAAAATACGTTTAATTTTTGCTTTTAAAGCCTTATCGGGATTATCTGGCTTGTTCAGATTATCGTAGAAAGTACTCCGAGCCAGTTGGGCAATATCCAGCAAAATATCTAATGCCCCCAACTCTCTTAACTCATTGATGATTTTCGCTTTTTCTCTTTTTGTTCTAGCTCCGCCAGCTTTTTTAGATAGATATTCTCCAATTTTAAGTGATAGTTTTCCGCTTGTAATTTTTCAAGCTCTGTTTGTGGCGCTTTCATTTTTTTAGGCTTAATCAATGTTTTCATCGCTTTTCGTCCTTTAGGTTTGGGTTCAAGTCCTGTTATACCTTGTTCTTTAAAACGTTTCAACCAATTTACCACTACACTGTGAGTGGGAAGATTCGCCTTTAAAGCTGCTTCTCGGATGCTCATTTCACCCGATAATACAGGCGTGATGATATGGAATTTTTCATCTGCAGTATATTGTTTCCAAGTGGACTGATTATGCAATGCAGACGTGCCTGAATGCGTATATTTAGCGAGCCAATCTTTTATGATTGACACTGGAATTTGGAAATGCTGACTTGTTTTGGTTAAAGAATGAGAAGTATTCAGATGGAACTGAATCACTTCAAATTTGAATTGTGCGTGATATTTAGTCATAAAAATCTGCCCTTTAATCAGTGGTTGGTGTCCAACTTTTGGGGGGCAGATCATTCATTGAAAAATGAAAGTGCGGTTTTTTTAAGAAAAATTCATTTTACTGTATAAAGCGCTTGTCAATTAATCTATCTAAGTATAGAATTGAAGAAAATGTGGGGAAAAGTGGAGTTTTGTGTCGAATAACTTCGCTTGATATTGCGTTATTAATGAAATAAGGCTTATGTAAAGGCAATATATGTTTCGTGGTGCATCAGCGGTTAATTTAGATACAAAGGGACGCCTTGCGATCCCAGCTCGCTATCGTCCAGAAATTATTGAGCAAAACCAAGGACAATTAGTCTGTACGGTGGATATTCGTCAGCCTTGTTTATTGTTATATCCTTTGAGCGAATGGGAGATCATTGAACAGAAATTATTGGCTCTGTCAAATTTTGATCCGGCTCAACGTAGTTTGCAACGTGTCATGTTAGGGTATGCCACGGAATGTGAATTGGACAGTGCAGGAAGAATTTTAGTTAGTGCGCCATTACGTCAACATGCGAAATTGGAAAAAAATATTATGTTGGTAGGGCAGCTCAATAAATTTGAGATTTGGTCTGAAACCGAATGGAACGCACAAATTGAACAAGACATGGCATTAGGTTCAAGCGGGCAATTTGCCTTGTCCGAAGCATTAAAAATGCTCTCTTTATAAAAATAGTAGCACTAGCAAACTCGTATAAAAGCGAGATAATAAAAAGGTGAGCGAGCTGGGATGCCAACTTTGGTTTCCTAGCTCTGCAAAACCTAAAGAGAAAAGTACTAAGCAAATTCCTTTCTTTTTTTATAGTTAATCGTAGTTTTTGGGATAATTTTATGAACGCACCAAATACCTTATGTCCAGCTCATACCACTGTTTTACTTCATGAAGCAGTGGACGGTTTGGTATTAAAAGAAAAAGGTATTTATATCGACGGTACATTTGGTCGTGGTGGTCATTCTCGTTTAATCCTTTCTCAACTGGCAGGTAATGGTCGCTTAATTGCGATTGATCGTGATCCACAAGCTATTACCGAGGCGAGTAAAATTCAAGATGCTCGTTTTCAGATTGAACATAACAGCTTTTCTGCGATGCCTGAAATTTGTGAAAAATTAGGTTTAGTCGGTAAAATTGACGGTATTTTACTCGATCTTGGTGTGTCCTCCCCGCAACTAGATGATGCTGAACGTGGCTTTAGCTTTATGAAAGACGGTCCGTTGGATATGCGAATGGATACCAGCAAAGGACAATCAGCTACAGAGTGGTTGGCTAACGTCAGTGAAAGCGATTTAGCTTGGGTATTAAAAACCTTTGGTGAAGAACGTTTTGCCAAGCGTATTGCCGGTGCTATTGTGAATTATAACAAAAATGCGATACAAAATAATCAATCGATTTTACGCCGCACTTTGCAATTAGCGGAACTTATTGCGAGTGCTGTGCCATTTAAAGATAAACATAAACATCCAGCGACACGTAGTTTTCAAGCGATTCGGATTTTTATCAATGCGGAATTAGATGAATTAGAAAGCGTATTAAATTCAGCGGTTGAACTGTTAGCTCCGCAAGGGCGTTTGTCTATAATTAGTTTCCATTCTTTAGAAGACAGAATGGTAAAACACTTTATACGCAAGCAAAGCAAAGGGGAAAATATTCCAAAAGGCTTGCCGTTGCGTGAAGATCAGATTCAGCGTAATCAAACTTTAAAAACTATCGGTAAGGCGATTCAAGCCAGTGAACAAGAAATTGCGTTGAACCCACGTTCACGTAGTGCAGTATTACGTATAGCGGAGAAACTTTAATAATGAACGAGCCACTATTAAATAGCCAACGCTATCCATTACAACACATTTTAATTCAGGATATTTTTGCTGCGAATAAACTCGCTTTTTGTTTATTGTTTGCCATCGTGATTACGGCCGTTGGTACGGTGTGGATTACTTACCAAACTCGAGCCTTAATTTCTCAGAAAAGTGCGTTAACGGTACAAAAAGAAGATCTTGAGAATGAATATGTCAATTTAAGATTAGAAGAAACCACCTTAAGTAATAATAGTCGCATTGAATCCATTGCAATTAATAGCTTAGGGATGAATCGTGTTAAACCAGAACAAGAAGTGGTGATTTTAGAATGAAAGTGAAATTTAATTCAACACGCCATCAAGCGAAATCGAAAAGTGTGGTGAAAAAATCCGTTAATTCAGCCAATGTTAAGCCAAATAAACCCGTGAAACTCTATGAAAATAGTTTCTTAAAAGGGCGTTATCGTTGGGCAATGGGTTTTGTTTGTTTTGGATTGTTTGCTTTAGTGGCACGTGCCGCATTTGTGCAAGCAATTAATGTGGAAACCTTTAATGATGAGGCGGATAAACGTTCATTACGTGAACAAAAAGTGTTATCTGCTCGAGGTTCTATTTTAGATCGTAATGGGCAAATGTTATCGGTTAGTGTGCCGATGTATAACATCAAAGCGGATCCGAAATTTATTTTAGACGGTAATTATTTAGCTGATCAAGAACGTTGGAAAGCTTTAGCTTCGTCACTTAATATGAAATATCAGGATTTAGTGGCAAAAATTAAGAATAAACCTAAATCTCGGGATATTATTTTAGGTCGCCAAGTGACAAAAAATGTTGCGGATTATGTGCATCAATTAAAAATCCCGGGCATTGTGTTTGAAAATGATTTCCGCCGTTTTTATCCAAGAGCGGAAGAAACGGCGCATTTAATTGGATTTACTGATATTGATAATAACGGCATTGAAGGCATTGAGAAAAGTTTAAATAACGATTTAATCGGTAAAGCCGGCTTGCGATCTTATCGTAAAGATAAAAAAGGCAATATTGTGGAAGAAATTGCCGATGTGAAAAAATATGCAGCGCATGATGTGGTATTGAGTATTGATGAAAAATTACAATCCATGGTATATCGTGAAATTGCTAAAGCGGTGGAAGAAAATCAGGCGAATTCGGGGACTGCCGTATTAGTTGATGTACGTACTGGCGAAGTTTTAGCTATGGCCAATGCACCATCTTATAATCCAAATAAACGTGCTGGTATTTCTAATGAGTTAATGCGTAACCGTGCCGTAACCGATACTTTTGAACCGGGTTCAACAGTAAAACCTTTTGTGGTGTTAACCGCATTGCAACGGGGAGCCGTGAAACGTAATGAAATTATTAATACTGGACCTTTAGTATTAAATGGTAAAGAGGTCAAAGACGTAGCTCCACGTAATCAACAAACTTTAGATGAAATTTTGGAAAATTCCTCTAACCGTGGTGTGAGCCGTTTAGCATTGCGTATGCCACCGTCAGCTTTAATGGAAACTTATCAAAATGCTGGATTAGGTAAATTAACCAATTTAGGTTTAGGTGGTGAACAGTCTGGTATGCTAGGCGCGAATCGTCAACGTTGGTCTGAGATTGAACGTGCTAACGTGGCGTTTGGTTATGGTATCAATGCCACACCATTACAAATTGCTCGAGCTTATATTACGCTAGGTAGTTTTGGTATTTATCGTCCATTGTCGATTACCAAAGTGGATCCGCCAGTGATTGGTAATCGAGTATTTCCTGAGAAAATAACCAAAGATGTGGTTCAGATGATGGAAAAAGTAGCCATCAAGAATAAACGTGCCATGGTTGAAGGTTATCGAGTAGCGATTAAAACAGGGACAGCAAAAAAATTAGAAAAAGGGCATTATGTAGATAAATATATGGCATATACTGCTGGACTTGCCCCAGTGACAGATCCACGTTTTGCTTTAGTTATTTTAATTGATGATCCTAAAGCTGGACAATATTATGGTGGTGCTATCTCTGCCCCAGTATTCTCAAGCATTATGGGTTATGCGTTACGTACTTATAATGTTACGCCAGATTCCGAAGAAAGTGTGGCAAATCTAAGAAATATCAAACGTGTGGTACGCTTGACGAATAAACCAGATGGAAAACAAACAAATTAAGTGAGAAAAAATGAAAAAGTTGACCGCACTTTTGGGTAATTGTTCATTATCTGGTGAAAATTTAGACATTCTAGTAGAAGATATGACCCTAGACAGTCGTTCTGTAAAGAACGGCTGTCTTTTCGTTGCGATAAAAGGGCATACTGTTGATGGTCGCCGTTTTATTCCACAAGCCATTGAAAACGGAGCTGTTGCCATATTAGCAGATGCCGACCAACCAAACGAACATTTAACCGTTCACTTGGAAAACAATATACCTGTTATTGCGTATTTTGATTTATCCGCTCATCTTTCTGAAATTGCTGATATTTTCTACGATAGTCCATCGCAAAAATTAACCTTAGTCGGGGTTACTGGCACCAATGGTAAAACTACCATTGCTCAATTATTGGCTCAATGGACACAAATTCTAGGGCATAAACCAGCAGTGATGGGAACCATTGGTAATGGGTTATTAGGTCAGGTGAAACCAGCCGAAAATACCACAGGTTCAGCTCTTGAAGTACAATCATCTTTAGCCAATTTTGTGGCTCAAGGGGCGGATTTCGCCGCGATTGAAGTATCTTCCCATGGATTAGTGCAAAAACGAATTGAAGCCTTGCATTTTGCGGTAGCAATTTTCACCAATTTAAGCCGTGATCATTTGGATTATCATGGTAGCATGCAAGAATATGCCCATGCCAAAAAACGCTTGTTTACTGAATTAGTCACTCAACAACAAGTAATTAATGCCGATGATCAGATCGGTGCAGCTTGGTTAAAAGAATTGCCAAACGCAGTGGCAGTTAGCTGCCAAGCTGATTTCCAACCAATGCAAAAAAATTGGTTAAAATGCACCGCAGTTTCTTTTAATAACAAAGGGGCGAGCATTGAATTTTGTTCTAGTTGGGGCAATGGCAAATTAGAAAGCCATTTAATTGGGGCATTTAATGTGAGCAATTTATTGCTGGTATTAGCTACTTTATTATCCTTAGGTTACTGCCTTACGGATTTGGTTAAAACCGTTTCACAATTAACGGGAGTGTGTGGTCGCATGGAAATGTTGTATACGCCACATAAACCAACAGCGATTGTGGACTATGCTCATACCCCAGATGCTTTAGAAAAAGCACTACAAGCGGCACGTATTCATTGTAACGGTAAACTTTGGTGTATTTTTGGTTGTGGTGGCGACAGAGATAATGGTAAACGTCCACTGATGGCAAAAGTCGCTGAACAGTTTGCAGATGTAGTGATTGCCACTGATGATAATCCACGCACGGAAGAGCCAACAAAAATTATGGCAGATATTGTGGCAGGATTTGAACATGCCAATGCCGTGCAAATTATCCATGACCGTGAGCAAGCGATTAAAACTGCTATACAAAGTGCGGTGGAAAATGATGTGATTTTGATTGCGGGTAAGGGGCATGAAGATTATCAGATTATTGGGAAAGTAAAACATCATTTTTCGGATCAGGAAGTGGTAAGGAAATATATTGATTAATTTAAATCGGGTTTCGCCCGATGGGCGACCATACTTTCTTTTGCTTGTGCAAAAGAAAGTAGGCAAAGAAAAGCACACCCCGACTTCACCGCTTATCTTTGCTTAGTTAAAATTTTTTCACGGCAAAATCGCAACTCGCTACGCTCAGACAAGGCGATTTTGCCTAAAAATTTCAAGTCGCAAAGGCGGTTCAGACGGGGACCCATGTTTGCCACCTGAAAATGCTTTAATTTGTAGGAAAATGGCGTCTGTCTGAGCGTAGCGAGTTTAGCCATTTTCTGTTAAGCAAATTAAAGCATTTTCAGGAAACAAGGCAAAGTTGGGGGGTGTTTCTTTTGTTACTTTTCTTTGCACAAGCAAAGAAAAGTAAAGAACGTGGCGAAACCCGAACTCAAAAATCACAATTTGAAATTAAAAACCAAAATGATAAAACTAACAACAAAAAAAATTGCTGAAATCTTAAACGGCAAACTCATCGGAAATGCTGAAACGCAAATTGAAAACATCAGCACCGATACCCGCCAACAAACGCAAAACGGCTTATTCTTTGCCCTAAAAGGTGAACGTTTTGATGCTCATCATTATCTTGAACAAGCCATGGCACAGGGCAATGTCGCCGTTATTGTTGATCATGAATGTACTGTCAACGTACCACAAATTATAGTCCCTGATACTCGTTTAGCCTTAGGGCAATTAGCACAGTGGCTTAAAGCCAAATTAAATCCATTAACCGTGGCAATGACAGGATCTTCGGGCAAAACCACAGTGAAAGAGATGACGGCTTCTATTTTAGCTCAAACTGCTAGCCGAATGGCAACGGAAAGTGCGGTGGAAAAAAATCAAGTTTTATTTACCCATGGCAATTTTAATAATGATATTGGCGTGCCTTTAACTTTATTACGTTTAACCGAAAAACATCAATTTGCGGTGATTGAACTTGGAGCTAATCATCAAGGCGAAATTGATTATACAACGCATTTGGTGAAACCAAATGTAGCATTGATCAATAATATCGCACCAGCTCATTTAGAGGGATTTGGTTCTATTGAGGGGGTGGCTCAAGCAAAAGGCGAGATTTTTCGTGGTTTGAGTGAAAAGGGTGTCGCTATTGTGAATTTAGATTGTCATTATTTAGATATGTGGAAAAAAGAAATTGGGACACATAAATTACAATCTTTTTCCGCTTATAATAAGCAAGCGGATTTTTATGCTAGCAATGTCAAAGCAACAGAAACGGGTTCAATCTTTATTTTACACAGTCCTCAGGGCGAAATTGAGATTAATTTACCCTATTTAGGCGAACATAATGTAGCCAATGCGTTAGCAGCGACAGCCTTGGCGGTGAATGTCGGAGCCACATTACAAGAGGTAAAATTAGGACTTGAGCAACAATCTTTGGTCAAAGGACGTTTATTTCCGATTCAGCCTTGTGAAAACCTTTTATTGTTAGATGATACTTATAATGCCAATGTGGGATCATTAAAGTCTGCGATTGATGTTTTGAAAAAATATGCCGCATTTCGCATTTTTGTTGTTGGAGATATGGCAGAATTAGGCGAAAATACGCAGTCTTGTCATCAACAAATTGCCGATTATACGGCACAAGCACAATTAGAATGTGTGGTTAGCTTTGGTTTGCATAGTGCGGTGATTTCACATCAATCCGCAGGGCAACATTTTACTGATAAAGCAGTTATGGCAAATTATTTAACACCGATAATTAAACAAAAATTAGCGAATAATCAACCTGTTGTGTTATTAGCAAAAGGATCACGCAGTCAAAAAATGGAAGACGTGATCGATATTTTAAAAGAAAATTTCGAAGGGTAATATTTCATGTTAGTTTGGCTTGCATCTTATTTACAGCAATATTTTAGCGATTTTCACGTTATTTCTTATCTTACCGTCCGTTCGGTTTTTGCCTTATTAACGGCATTGTTGTTGTCTTTATGGATTGGACCGAAAATGATCCGCCGTTTACAAATCTTCAAATTTGGGCAAGAAGTCCGTAATGACGGACCTGAAAGCCATTTCCAAAAACGTGGCACGCCAACCATGGGCGGTATTATGATTTTATTCACGATTACCGTGAGTACCTTGTTGTGGGGCGATTTATCTAATCCGTATATTTGGTTCAGTTTATTTGTATTACTCGGTTATGGTGCAGTTGGCTTTGTCGATGATTACCGCAAAATTAAATATAAAAATACCGATGGTTTAATTGCTCGTTGGAAGTATTTCTGGTTATCTGCCATTGCCTTAATTGCGGTAGTGGGAATGTATTTAATCGGCAAAGATACTGATGCCACTCGTTTAGTAGTACCATTCTTTAAAAATGTGATGCCACAATTAGGTTTATTCTATATTATTTGGGCTTATTTCGTGATTGTAGGCACCAGTAATGCGGTAAATTTAACCGATGGTTTAGACGGTTTAGCGATTATGCCAACTGTGTTTGTGGCGGGAGCATTTGCGTTAATTGCATGGGCGACAGGGAATATTGAGGTTTCTAAGTATTTATATATTCCTTATTTGAAATACACGTCAGAATTAGTTATTTTCTGTACTGCTATTGTCGGTGCGGGATTAGGTTTTTTATGGTTCAACACTTATCCTGCACAGGTATTTATGGGTGATGTGGGTTCATTAGCGTTAGGCGGTGCATTAGGCGTGATTGCGGTGTTAGTGCGTCAAGAATTTTTATTAGTGATTATGGGTGGTGTATTTGTGATGGAAACCATTTCGGTAATTTTACAAGTGGGTTCCTATAAATTACGCAAAAAACGGATTTTCCGTATGGCACCGATTCATCACCATTATGAACTCAAAGGTTGGCCCGAACCCCGTGTGATTATCCGCTTTTGGATTATTTCGTTAATGTTGGTGTTGATGGGCTTGGTGACCTTGAAACTACGTTAGATAAAAAAGGATTATGCTATGACAGATTATAAAAACAAAAACGTCACCGTGATTGGCTTAGGCAAAACGGGTCTATCCTGCGTAGATTTTTTAGTCAGAAAACAAGCTCAAGTAAGTGTGATCGATACTCGTGATAACCCTACAGGTGCTGAACAATTAGGGGCGGATATTCCGTTACATACAGGCGGATTAAATCAACAATGGTTATTAGACAGTGATTTAATTGTGATTAGCCCAGGATTAGCAGTAAAAACCCCTGAAATTCAGACCGCACTTTCTGCTGGTGTTGAAGTGGTAGGGGATATTGAATTATTCTGCCGTGAAGCCAATAAACCGATTATTGCCATTACAGGTTCGAATGGTAAAAGCACAGTGACTACGCTGGTAGCAGAAATGGCAAAAGCAGATGGTTTGCGAGTTGGCATGGGGGGCAATATTGGAATTCCTGCATTATCGCTGTTAGAGAATGATTATGATCTTTATGTATTGGAACTTTCCAGCTTCCAGTTAGAAACTACTTACAGCCTAAAAGCTGCTGCGGCGACTGTGTTAAATGTCACCGAAGATCACATGAACCGTTATGTGGATTTAGAAGATTATCGCCAAGCAAAATTGAAGATTTATGTGAATGCCGAAACTGCGGTGATAAATGGTGAAGATTTGTTGTCTAAAGAAGACGGTAAGCAAAGTGCGAAACAGCAAGTCAGTTTTGCGGAACATAATGCGGATTATTGGTTAAAAACCGAAAACGGTAAACAATATTTAATGGCGAGTGATGAAGTGATTTTGCCTTGTGATGACGTGAAAATCAGCGGTCGTCATAATTATATGAATGCCTTGGCATCGATTGCTTTGGCTCGGGCGGTAGGCGTAAAAAATAAGGGAATTTGCACCGCACTTCGTACTTTCACTGGACTCGATCACCGTTTCCAATTAGCCCATTTTGCCAATGGTGTGCGTTGGATTAATGATAGCAAAGCGACCAATGTCGGTAGTACGGTGGCGGCGTTAACGGGATTACATTTAAATGGTAAATTGCATTTATTATTAGGTGGTGACGGCAAAGGGGCGGATTTTAGCGAGTTAGAAAAGCTGATTAATAAGCCTGAAATTTTATGTTATTGCTTTGGTCAAGACGGTGCCGAATTAGCCAAATTATCGGCTCAAAGCCAATTATTTGATACCATGGAACAAGCTATTCAAGCCTTGCGTCCATTGTTAAAATCAGGTGATATGGTGTTATTATCACCCGCTTGTGCGAGCCTAGATCAATTTAGTTCCTTTGAACAACGGGGTGAACAATTTACCCGTCTAGCACAGTCAGTTGAATAGGATATGTCATGGGGTTTTGGAGTAATTTAAAAGAGAGTTATCAACGCTGGACAACCATTACGCCAAGTAATGTACTGTATGACCGCACACTGTTGTGGTTATTTGTGATCTTGCTGTTTATTGGTTTTATTATGGTTACATCAGCATCTATTCCAGTGGGTACTCGTAATGAATTAGATCCTTTTTATTATGCTAAACGTGATGCCATGAATGTGGTATTGTCTTTTATTGTCTGTTATTTTTTCTTAAAAGTTCCGATGGATAAATGGGAAAAATACTATATGTGGGTTTTCTTTATTTCCATTATTTTATTGGTGGCGGTGGCGATTCCTGGTATTGGTAAATCAGTCAATGGAGCTAGACGTTGGCTGCCTTTTCCTTTATTTAGTTTCCAGCCTGCGGAATTTGCTAAGTTAGCTTTAATTTGTTTTTTAGCCAGCTATTTTACTCGCCGTTACGATGAAGTGCGTAGCCGTAAACTCAGTGCGGTGAAACCTTTCCTTGTAGTGGGGGTAATGGGGGCGTTTTTATTATTACAACCAGATTTAGGTAGTACAGTGGTATTATTCGTGATTACCTTTGGCTTGTTGTTTATTGTCGGGGCACATTTTTTACAATTTGTGTTATTAATGGGCTTAGGTGTCGTATTATTTGTGTGGTTAGTATTAACTTCCGCCTATCGTTTAAAGCGTTTAACGGGGTTTATGGATCCTTTCCAAGACCCTTACGGTACAGGGTTTCAGTTGTCTAACTCATTAATGGCATTTGGACGAGGTGAATTTTTTGGTGAGGGCTTAGGCAATTCTATTCAAAAATTAGAATATTTACCCGAAGCACATACTGACTTTGTGATGGCGGTAATGGGCGAAGAATTTGGCTTTTTAGGCATATTGTTAATGGTTTTCCTATTAGCGGCTTTGGTTTTCCGAGCCATGAAAATTGGTAAAGAGTCTTTATTATTAGAACAACGTTTTAAAGGCTTTTTTGCGTTTGGCATTAGCTTTTGGATTTTCTTCCAAGGTTTTGTGAATTTAGGTATGGCGTTAGGCTTATTACCGACCAAAGGATTAACCTTTCCATTAGTCAGTTATGGTGGTTCGAGTGTGATTATTATGTCTATTAGTATTGCCATTTTATTACGGATTGATCATGAAAATAGGCTTATGCGTGGTGGTCATGCGAGATTACGAGATGATTAAAAATTTTTCGGGGATAAATTAGGTGCAACAGAATAAAGAAAAAAAACGATTATTAGTGATGGCGGGTGGCACTGGCGGTCATGTTTTTCCAGCCATTGCAGTAGCACAATATTTACAGCAACAAGGTTGGGAAATTTGCTGGTTAGGCACCGCCGACCGTATGGAAGCCCAACTTGTCCCTAAACATGGTATTCCAATTAAATTTATTCAAATTTCTGGCTTGCGTGGTAAAGGTATCGGAGCATTATTGAAAGCGCCTTTTGCGATCACCAAAGCGATATTGCAAGCTCGTAAAATTATCCAACAATATCAACCCCATGCGGTGTTAGGTATGGGAGGTTATGTGTCGGGTCCGGGTGGTATTGCGGCTAAACTTTGTGGTGTGCCAGTGATTTTACATGAACAAAATGCCGTGGCTGGACTCACCAATAAATGGTTAGCTAAAATCGCTAAAGCGGTATTGCAAGCCTTTCCAACCGCTTTTCCTGATGCCGAAGTGGTGGGTAATCCAGTACGTGCGGATTTGTTTCAAATGGCAAGTCCAGAACAACGTTTTACGCAACGTTTAGCCCATAATAATGGTAAATTAAGAATCCTTGTGGTGGGTGGAAGCCAAGGGGCGAGAGTGTTAAATCAAACCATTCCGCAAGTGGTGGCTCGGTTAGCTGATAAATTAGATGTCCGTCATCAAGTTGGAGCAGGTTCGGTAGAAAATGTTACTGCACTTTATCCAGAAAATGTGCGAAGTGAGGTGAAAATTAGCGAATTTATTGATAATATGGCAGAAGCCTACGCTTGGGCAGATTTAGTGATTTGTCGTTCGGGTGCATTGACAGTATGTGAATTAGCCGCAGTGGGAACGCCAGCGATTTTTGTGCCGTTCCAACATAAGGATCGTCAACAATATTTAAATGCTAAATATTTGGCAGATGCAAACGCTGCTTATATCGTTGAGCAAGCAGATTTGAATGTTGATGTTTTGGTGAAGTTAATCAATGAATTAGATTTAAATAAATTACAGCAAATGGCAATTAATGCAAAATCCATGGCAACGCCGTTGTCTGCTCAACGTGTAGCAGAAGTGATTATACAAAATGCCAATTAAAATTAAGAAAGTGAGATAATAAAAATGACACAATCACAAGAAACGATTAGACAAGCAAAAATTAGACAATCTGTGCCAAGTATGCGACGAGTTCGCCAAATTCACTTCGTAGGGATTGGCGGTGCTGGAATGGGCGGTATTGCGGAAGTACTATTAAATGAGGGCTATGCCGTCACGGGATCGGATATTGCAGAAAGTGCGGTGACAAATCGTTTAATTTCTTTAGGGGCAAAAATTTATTTTTCTCATCAAGCAGAAAATGTGCAAGATGCCAGCGTAGTGGTAGTTTCCAGTGCGATTAAGCCAGATAATGTGGAAGTGGTGGCAGCCCATGAGAAACGGATTCCAGTGATTCAACGCGCTCAAATGTTAGCTGAAATTATGCGTTTCCGTCATGGTATTGCGATTGCAGGAACGCACGGAAAAACCACGACAACGGCGATGATTTCAATGATTTATACCCAAGCAGGTTTAGATCCGACCTTTGTCAATGGGGGATTAGTGAAATCTGCTGGTACTAATGCTTATTTAGGGGCAAGTCGTTATTTAATTGCCGAAGCAGATGAAAGTGATGCCTCATTTTTACATTTACAACCCATGGTGTCTGTGGTGACAAATATTGAACCAGACCACATGGAAACCTATCATGGTGATTTTGAAGAAATGAAACGGACGTATGTGAATTTCTTACACAATTTGCCGTTTTATGGTTTAGCCGTGATGTGTGCGGACGATGATGTGCTGATGGAATTAGTACCTCAAGTGGGACGCCAAGTGATGACTTATGGTTTTAGCGAAAAAGCCGATTATCGTATTGAGAATTACGAGCAAACAGGTTTTCAAGGACATTATGATGTGATTACCCCAACGGGTGAACGAATTAATGTGTTATTAAATGTACCAGGTAAACACAATGCGTTAAATGCCACCGCAGCTTTAGTGGTAGCCAAAGAAGAAGGCATTAACAATGATGCGATTTTAGCCGCACTTGCCGATTTCCAAGGGGCTGGTCGTCGTTTCGATCAATTGGGTGAGTTTATTCGCCCGAATGGTAAAGTGATGTTGATAGATGATTATGGTCATCATCCTACTGAAGTCGGCGTTACCATTCAAGCGGCTCGTTCAGGCTGGCAAAATAAACGGGTTGTGATGATTTTCCAACCGCACCGTTATTCTCGTACACGGGATTTATTTGATGATTTTGTGCAGGTATTATCGCAAGTAGATGTATTAGTCTTACTTGATGTGTACGCTGCAGGAGAACAACCGATTGCTGGAGCGGATAGCCGTTCGTTAGCTCGTTCTATTCGTAATTTAGGCAAAGTTGACCCAATTTTTGTGGCGGATCATAGTCAGTTACCTGAAATTATGGATCAAATCCTACAAGATGGTGATTTAATTTTGGCACAAGGGGCGGGCAATGTGAGTAAACTTTCTCGCAATCTTGTGGAATTGTGGACGAAATAAGCAGAATAAAAGTAAAGAGATAATTCAATGAAACCATTAAAACAACAAAAAATCGCTGTATTATTAGGTGGTACATCAGCAGAACGTGATGTTTCCTTAAATTCAGGGGCTGCTGTATTGCAAGCGTTACGCACACAAGGCTATGATGCTCACCCACTCGACCCAAAAGAAATCAGCGTAGCTGAATTAAGCGAACAGGGCTTTGATCGTGCCTTTAATATTTTGCACGGACGGGGGGGCGAAGACGGTGTTATTCAAGGCGTATTGGAACAAATCGGCTTGCCATATACGGGTTGTGGAGTTATGACATCTGCATTAACCATGGATAAAATGCGAACTAAAATGTTATGGAAAGGCTTTGGTTTACCGATTGCTGATATGGAAATTGTCACTAAAAACACCGCACTTTCACTCGATCCGCAAGCAGTGGTGGCTCGCTTAGGTTTGCCATTAATGGTAAAACCTTCACGTGAAGGTTCCAGCGTTGGGTTGACTAAAGTCAAAGCGGTGGAAGATTTAAAAGCCGCAGTAGAGTTAGCCCTACAACATGATGATACGGTATTAATTGAAGAATGGTTGTCTGGTGATGAATTGACTGTGCCAGTATTAGGTGATGAAGTGTTGCCAGCGGTACAAATTGTTTCCGAGGGTGAATTTTATGATTATGAAGCGAAATATATTTCTGATAATACACAATATATTTGCCCGATGCCATTAAGTGATGAACGTTGGCAAGAATTACGTAGCTTGGTGAAACGTGCTTATGACGTGGTCGGTTGTCGTGGTTGGAGTCGAATTGATGTGATGACCGATAGCAAAGGAAATTTCCGTTTAGTAGAAGTGAATACCACACCAGGAATGACGAGCCACAGCCTATTTCCAAAATCAGCTAAAACGGTGGGTTATTCTTTTGAGCAGTTGGTGGAAAAAATCTTGGAGTTAAGTGTTTAATGTCCGTGATTAAACGTAAATCGAAGCAGAATACAGTCAAAATGCCAGAGTTTGATCTGAAAAGTTTAATTCAGATCAAACCATTACTTTTGCTATTGTGCTTAGGTTTGCTATATTATACTTATACCAACTGGCAAAACTGGTTAGAAAAATTAGACGATAAACCGATTAGTTCTTTTGCATTGTTAGGTTCGCCACAATATACCACTTATTCAGATGTGCGCGATCAAATTTTACAAATCGGTGAATTAAAAGGTTTTTTCGGGCAAGATGTGAATGCGGTGCGAGACCAAATCCAGAGTATGCCTTGGATAAAAGGAGCATTAGTTCGTAAAATTTGGCCTGATCGGTTGAGTATTTTAGTCATAGAATATACACCAGTAGCTTATTGGAATGAGAATGAATTTGTTACCAGTGATGGTACAGTGTTTAGTCTGCCTTTTGATAAACTAAAAAATACCGATATGCCACGGTTATTTGGCTCAGATTATCAAAGTAAGGAAGTGCTAGAAGCATGGTATAAAATCTATAAAGATTTAAAAGCAAAAAATTTAAACCTAAAGACCCTAGCAGTAAACGAACGGGGTTCTTGGGAGATTATGTTAGATAACGACATTACCTTAAAATTAGGACGTGGCGAGTGGAAAAGTAAGATTGATCGTTTTGTGACAATTTATCCACAAATTGAAGTGCCAGAAAATAAAAAAATTAATTATGTTGATCTAAGATATAAAGTGGGTGCGGCAGTGAATTTCACTGATATTATTAAATAAACAGCGAAGTGATGAATATGGCAAAAATTGTAGAATCAAAAACCATTGTGGGGTTAGAAGTTGGCACGTCAAAAGTGGTGGCGGTGGTAGGCGAGATATTACCTGATGGCGTAGTGAATGTGCTGGGTTATGGCAGTTGTCCATCTAAAGGCATTGATAAAGGTAGCATTACAGATTTATCTGCGGTGGTGAAATCTATTCAACGAGCCATTGAAAGTGCGGAAGCTGTTGCGGACTGTCAAATTATATCCGTCACCCTTGCGATTACCGGAAAACATATTCAAAGTCTAAATGATAGTGGTCTTGAACCCATTGCCAACAACGAAGTGACGCAAGATGAAATTGATTCCGCTATGCATACCGCAAGTTCAGTTAAATTACCTGAAGGTTTGTCTTTATTGCACGTTATTCCACAAGAATATGCCGTCGATCAGCAACAAAATATTAAGAATCCATTAGGTTTACAAGGCATGCGTTTAAAAGCACAGGCACATTTAATCGGTTGTCATCAAGCTTGGTTAAGTAATCTACAAAAAGCGGTAGAACAGTGCGGTTTAAAAGTAGATAAAGTCGTCTTTTCTGGCTTGGCATCAAGTTATTCGGTGTTAACTGAAGATGAGAAAGATTTAGGCGTTTGCTTGGTGGATTTTGGGGCAGGTTCCATGGATATTATGGTATATACCAATGGAGCATTACGTTACAGTAAGGTGATCCCTTATGGGGGGAATGATATTACTGATTTTGTGGCTCAGAGTTTAACTACATCTCGTCATGAAGCCGAAAATATTAAAATTAATTACGGAAGCGCGGTTAATCCTAGCCAAGATTTAATTGAACATTTTGCCAAGAAAAAGGTCGAAGTAGCAGGACTTGGTGGAACGACTGCACGTACCTTTAGCAAAGCGCAAATTGTAGATGTGACATCAAAATGTTATGCTGATTTGTTGTTTGTGGTAAAAAATGAGTTAGATAATTTACGTCAAGAGCTGATTAAAAAAGATGTTAAAGCGGATTTAATTGCTGGTGTTGTATTAACCGGTGGTGGGGCGAATATGGAAGATATTGCAAAATGTGCCACGGAAATTTTTGGGTTTCATGTGCGTGTTGGTCATCCATTGAACATCACAGGATTAACGGATTATGTGAATAAACCACAATATGCGACTGTACTCGGTTTATTACAGTATAGCCATCATAATGATGAAGAAAATACTCGATTAATAGAGAGTTTTACATCCGAAGGCAGTTTTTTAGGCTCAATTTGGGGTGGAATGAAAGAAATTTTGAAGAAAGTTGGCTCTGAGTTTTGATAATTTTGCATTTTTCATCTACAATAGGAAGAATTTTAGAATAGTTTATGTGCTAGGCTCTTTAGCAGCACCCACGGAGAATATAAATGTTTGACCCGGTACAATATGATTTTGATGACGAAGTCGGTCGCACGCTGATTAAAGTAGTCGGCGTTGGTGGCGGTGGTGGTAATGCCGTTAACCATATGGTGGATAGTTTACTGAATAATGGCGGTTCACTTGTTGGAGAAGATTCTCTTGCGAGTGATGAACATGGTGAAATTATCTTCTATGCGGTAAATACGGATGCTCAGGCTTTACGCAAAAGTAAGGTTCAACAAACTGTACAAATCGGTGCAGAAACCACACGTGGTTTAGGAGCTGGAGCTAATCCAAATGTAGGGCGTAAAGCTGCCGAAGACGATCAAGAGGCGATTCGGGCGATGCTTGAGGGTGCGGATATGGTCTTTATTGCAGCAGGTATGGGAGGTGGTACAGGTACTGGTGCTGCACCTATTGTTGCACAAGTAGCAAAAGAATTAGGCATTCTTACCGTTGCTGTGGTGACTAAACCGTTCTCTTTTGAAGGTAAAAAACGCATGGCGTTTGCGGAATTGGGTATTAAAGAGCTGTCCAAACATGTGGATTCTTTAATTAGTATTCCGAATGAAAAATTATTAAAGGTATTAGGTAAAAATACTACTTTAGTTCAAGCATTTTCTACAGTAAATGATATTCTTCGTAATGCTGTGACAGGTATTTCTGATATGATTACTGCACCGGGATTAATTAACGTTGACTTTGCTGATGTGCGTACTGTTATGTCAGAAATGGGACGTGCTATGATGGGTTCTGGTATTGCCAAAGGTGCATCAAGTGATGGACGTGCTGAAAAAGCTGCTCAAGATGCTGTGGCCAGTCCATTATTGGAAGATGTTGATTTATCTGGTGCTAAAGGGGTATTAGTCAATATTACCGCTGGTTTAGATTTAGGTTTAGATGAATTCTATGCGGTAGGTGATATTATTCGTTCTTTCGCTTCGGATGAGGCAACCGTAGTGGTGGGTACCAGCTTAGTACCGGAAATGTCAGATGAAATTCGTGTGACTATTGTTGCTACGGGGATTGGTGATGCGGAAGAGCCTGTGGCAGCCGTTACTCAAACAGTGGGTCAGGTAAGACAACCGTCGGGATTACAAGAGCAACAAACTTCAACATATCAAAAGCCACTTGAAACAGCACGACCAACACCATTAAATAATAATGATGTATTTAAACCTGCTTTTTTACGTGGTAATAATAGCTAAAACAAAATGTTAGTCATTTTGTAAAAAGTTGAGAAGATTTATGATTAAACAAAGAACATTAAAACAAAGCATTAAAGTGACTGGTGTGGGATTACACAGCGGTAATAAGGTGACTTTGCATTTACGCCCAGCTGCGGTGAATACGGGGGTGATTTATTGTCGTACCGATCTTAATCCGCCTGTCAGTTTCCCTGCGGATGCAAAAGCTGTACGTGATACCATGCTTTGTACTTGTTTAGTGAATGATGAAGGTGTGCGTATTTCTACAGTTGAACATCTTAATGCGGCTTTAGCAGGCTTAGGCATTGATAATGTGATCATTGAAGTTAACGCTCCAGAAATTCCGATTATGGATGGTAGTGCAAGTCCGTTTATTTATTTATTGCTTGATGCTGGCATCGAAGAACAAAATGCGGCGAAAAAATTTATTCGTGTAAAGAAAACTGTACGAGTAGAAGATGGTGATAAATGGGCGGAAATTAAGCCTTATAGTGGTTTCCGTTTGAATTTCACGATTGATTTTAATCACCCGGCGATTCCAAAAAAATTAAGCCATTACAAATTGGATTTTTCAGCACAAAATTTTGTACAACAAATTAGCCGAGCAAGAACCTTTGCTTTTATGAAAGATATTGAATATCTTCAATCACAAGGTTTGGCTTTAGGTGGTAGTTTGGATAATGCTATCGTATTGGATAATTACCGTGTGCTAAACGAAGATGGTTTACGTTTTAAAGACGAATTAGTTCGCCATAAAATGTTGGACTCTATCGGTGATTTATATATGTGCGGTCACAACCTTATCGGTGAGTTTAGTGCGTATAAATCTGGACATGGCTTAAATAATAAATTATTACGAGCTTTATTAGATAATCAAGAGGCTTGGGAATTTGTGACCTTTGAAGATAAACAAGTCGTGCCAAAAGGTTATATGATAACACAGCAAGTGTTAATTTAATAAAATTGGTTAAAAAGCTATACTTTTTTGAGTATGGCTTTTTTTGTATCTATCATTTCATTTAGAAGGACTTATTATGAAAATTTTGTCAAAAATGACCGCACTTTCTATGGCGTTGCTTGCCGCTTCAGCCATGGCATATCAACAAGATAAGACTTATCATTTTACCGTATTACATACTAATGATTTACACGGACACTTTGCTCCAAATGACAAAGGCGAGTTTGGTTTAGCTGCTCAAAAAACATTAATTGACCAGATCAAAACAGAAGTCGAAAAACAAGGAGGAACAGTGGTCTTACTCAATGCGGGAGATGTGAATACGGGTGTACCAGAATCCGATTCACAAAATGCCGAACCCGATATTCAAGCGATGAATATGGTCGGTTATGAAGCCATGACATTAGGTAATCATGAATTTGATAATCCATTGCAACTACTTGATATGCAAGAGAAATGGGCAAAATTTCCATTCTTGAGTGCAAATATTTACTTGAAAAAAACAGGTAAGCATTTAGTGAAACCTTATACCATTTTAAATAAACAGGATTTAAAAATTGCTGTCGTGGGCTTAACCACAGAAGACACGGCAAAATTAGGTAATCCTGAATATATGAATTTGATCCGTTTTGATGATCCAACGGAAACAGCGAAAAAAGTCTTGGCGGAGTTGGCACAAAATGAAAAGCCAGATGTGAAAATTGCTCTGACCCATATGGGTTATTACTATGATGGTAAATTTGGTTCAAATGCTCCGGGTGATGTATCCATGGCTCGTAAATTGGATAAGGGGGCGTTTGATATGATTATTGGGGCACATACCCATGATCCTGTTTGTGTGGATGAAAAGGGAGTATGGATTGAGGACTACAAACCAACAGATCCTTGTAAACCAGATTACCAAAATGGTAGTTGGATTATGCAAGCTCATGAATGGGGTAAATATGTTGGGCGTGCAGATTTCAGTTTTAAAAATGGTGAATTAAAACTTGAACATTATCAATTAATTCCAGTAAATTTAAAGAAAAAAGTACAAACGGCAGATGGTAAAACCGAATATCAATTTTATACAGAAGAAATTCCACAAGATCCAGAAGTAGCAAAATTAGTTGAATCTTACCAAGCAAAAGGTAATGAATTATTGGGTGAAAAAGTCGGTACTGTCAAAGGTAAATTAGAAGGGGAACGTTCGGTGGTTCGCTTTAAACAAACTAATTTAGGGCGTTTAGTGGCAGAAGTTGAGCGTGACAAAGTGAATGCAGATATTGGGTTGGTCAATTCCGGTATAGTACGTGATTCAATTAATGAAGGCGAAGTGACTTATCGTGATGTGTTGAAAGTATTACCTTTTGGTAATGCAGTAAGTTACGCTGATTTAACGGGACAAGAACTACAAGACTACTTAAACGTGGTGGCATTAAAAGAAACTGATTCTGGTGGCTATCCGCAATTTGTTGGAATTTCCATGGTGGTAGATTATGCCAATAAAACTGTTACGGAGATTAAAGTCAAAGGCGAGCCATTAGATTTGAGCAAAAAATATCGTTTATCTTTGCCAAATTATAGTGCCTCAGGTGGTGACGGCTATCCAGTATTGAAAAATCATCCAACCTATGTGGATTCTGGCTTTATTGATGCAGATGTAATGAAACAATATTTACAAAAGCATTCACCATTGGATGCCAGCAAATTTGAGCCAAAAGACGAGATTATTTATCGTTAATGTTAGCCCTATGCTATAATCGGGTCTGTTGAAATTCATCAGACCCTTATTTTTCTTACAGGATATTGTTATTTTATGGCACAAGATTTAGTTGAAATTCGCCAACAGATTACGCAAATTGACCGTAGTTTACTAAAATTGTTATCGGAACGTCATCGTTTGGCGTTTGATGTGGTGCGGAGCAAAGAAATTACCCAAAAACCCTTACGTGATGAAGAACGTGAGCAAATCTTATTACAAGAATTAGTCAATTTTGCGGAAAGCCAGAATTATCAGCTTGAACCACAATATATTACCCAAATTTTTCAGCGGATTATTGAAGATTCAGTAGTAACACAACAGGTTTATTTACAGAAAAAACTCAACCAACAACGTGAGCAGAATATTCATATTGCTTTTTTAGGCAAACGTGGCTCTTATTCACATTTAGCGGCTCGTAATTATGCCACACGTTATCAAGAACAATTAGTAGAATTAAGTTGTAGTTCCTTTGAACAGATTTTTGATAAAGTCAAATCAGGTGAAGCTGATTTCGGGGTGTTGCCGTTAGAAAATACCACATCAGGTTCCATTAATGATGTGTATGATTTATTACAACATACCGATCTCTCTTTGGTGGGGGAATTAGCCTATCCCATTAAACATTGTGTGCTAGTGAACGAACAACAGGATCTTAGTCAAATTGATACGTTGTATAGTCACCCACAAGTCATTCAGCAATGTAGCCAATTCATTCGTAGTTTGGATCGTGTGCATATTGAATACTGTGAAAGTAGCTCGCATGCCATGGAATTAGTCGCCAGTTTGAATAAACCGAATATTGCCGCCTTAGGTAATGAAGATGGCGGTCATTTATATGGTTTACGAGTATTAAAAACGGATATTGCAAATCAACCCAATAATATCACCCGTTTTATTGTACTGGCGAAAGAACCTTTATCGGTTTCACCGCAAATTGCCAGTAAAACCCTGTTATTAATGACCACTCGCCAACAGGCGGGTGCGTTGGTTGATGCGTTGTATGTGTTTAAGAAACACCAAATTAATATGACCAAACTTGAATCTCGCCCAATTTATGGTACGCCATGGGAAGAAATGTTTTATTTGGAAATTGAAGCCAATATTCATCATCCCAACACCCAACAAGTGTTGCAAGAATTAAAAGAATATAGTACTTTTTTGAAAGTATTAGGTTGTTACCCGAGTGAGATTGTCAAGCCTACCAAGGCATAGATTAGTATGTTCTCTGCCCCTATGGATACTAAATATTATGAAGGGGCAGATTTATTGCTTTAAATCACTAACTCCCCAATTAAACTCCGAGTTTCAAGTTTGACTTCATTTAGCTGAATTTTAACAATATCACCAATTTTATAACAGCGTTCTCCGTTGATATATAAGGCAATTTCATCAGAATTGACTTCCATTTCGTCTTTATTCGGGTGAATGGTCGAGGCTGGAATAAACACACTTGCCCCATTTTCTAACAGTTGCACACGTAAACCGCCACGCATTACATCTTGTATTTCCGCCTCAAATTGTGGTTTTCCTGCCACTTTTTCATTCAAATAACGGCAATATAACCAATCGGCAATATCCCGTTCTACTAAGCGATTTTGACGGCGTGATTCTTGCAGACGTGCCAAAATGTCATCTGATGGTTTAATGAAAGGTAAGTTCTCTCCTTGCTGGTTGGCTATCGCGGTTTTGATTAAGCGATGATTAACCATATCGGAATATTTGCGGATTGGGGATGTCCATGTGGCATAACCTGTTAATCCTAAGCCAAAGTGCGGTGCTAATTCTGCTTTAAATTCGGCAAAGGTTAAGAAACGACGTAGGCGGAATTCGTAATAATCGCCTGCAAATGGTTCAATGTCATGTCGCATTTGGCAATAGCCATTGAGTGTAGTTAAGTTTTCTACGGAATAACGTTGTTCTAATTCTGCTCGATTATCATCATTAGCAAAATTCGCCATTAAGAAATGGTGAGCATTAATCAGAAATTTATTATCAAAACCTTTATGGACGTTGAAAATGCCTGTTTTAGCTTGTTCATCAAGATAATGTGCTGCACAAATATTAGCGATAATCATAGATTCTTCCACGATTTGATTAGCAATACGGCGATGTTCAGCTTTGATGTCTAAAATATGCCCATTTTCTGCAAGCACAAAACTATAATCTGGTTTTTCTTTAAATAATAAACCGTGCGTTTTACGCCATTGAATACGAGCCAACGCAAATTGGTGTAAATTGTTGACCTGTTCTGCTATTTCCGTTGTTTCAGGTTGCCACGCATTAGGTTGTTGCTCCAGATAATTAGATACCTTGTTATAAGCCAGTTTCGCTTTGGATTGCACATAAGCGGAAACAAAATAAGGTTGGTTAGTGATTTTTCCCTTAAGATCGGTTTCAATATAACAAACTAAGGCTGGGCGAGTTTTATTTGGCATTAAAGAACAAAGATCGTCTGATAATTCCCGTGGCAGCATAGGAATGTTAAAGCCAGGTAAATAATTGGTGAAACAGCGTTGTTTGGCATCTTTTTCAATTTGTGAATTGACATCAATATAAGCAGTCGGATCAGCAATCGCCACCACTAAACGCCAGCCTGTTTGTGCATTATTTTGCTCGATCTTTTCGATATATAAAGCATCGTCCATATCCTGCGTGGTTTCGCTGTCAATGGTGACAAAATGAAGTGCGGTTAAATCTTCACGAGTTTGTTGATCGAGCATAGCATAGCTATCCTGTCCTTGCACGGGGTAGCGAGATTGTTGATGACGAGCCAAAGTAACCCACCACGGAGCAAATTCATCCTCTGCATGGCAAATAAATTCGCTGACCTGAGCAAATAAAAAACGATCATCACGTAGTGGGTGGGTTTTAAGGGTTGCTACTACCCAGTCGCCTTCTTTTAATTGTTCAGGTACGGATTTTAATTGAACGGCACCGATCGGCTGATTAATATTAGGGTGATCCACTAACACTTGTAATTTATTGTCTTTATTAAACCGCACTTTAGCGATAAAACGGGTTAACAGGGTTTCGACTAATTCTTCAGGAACGGCTTGTTTTTTGTCGCCCACTTCTTCGATCACTGCTTTAATCTTGTCGCCATGTACCACTTTTTTCATATCTGGTGGAGCAATAAAAAAGGTGTCTTTATCAGTTTCGAGGAAACCATAGGCTTTATCTGTACCTTTTACCGTGCCTTCGACACGTACTTTGCTATCGTGAAGTTGTTGTTTGAGTTGAGAGAGTAGAGGATTGTTTTGAAACATTTTTATTGTCTTATAAAATAATATACGGGCGAACACATCGGTTCGCCCATACAAAAATACGAAAAACTAGGTTTATTCTTCGCCTAATTCGCCCATTGCGGTGATACTAAAGCCTGCATCAACGTGCAAGATTTCGCCTGTTACGCCAGAGGCTAAATCAGAACATAAGAATGCAGCAGAATTGCCTACGTCATCAATGGTCACGGTACGGCGTAATGCGGCGGTGTTTTCAAATGCTGCTAACATTTTCTTGAAGTTTTTAATACCAGATGCTGCGAGCGTACGGATTGGACCAGCGGAAATAGCGTTCACACGAATACCGTCTTTACCTAAATCTGCCGCCATTACACGTGTTGCAGCTTCAAGCGAGGCTTTGGCTAAACACATGACGTTATAGTTTGGAATCGCACGTTCTGCCCCTAAATAAGACAGGGTTAAAAGAGCAGCATTTTGATTTAACAAAGGGCGAGCAGCTTGAGCCATTGCTACAAAGCTATAGGCACTAATATCGTGAGCAATACGATAGCCTTCACGAGTCGCTGCATTTACATAGTCACCATCTAATTGGTCACCTGGTGCGAAAGCAATAGCATGCACAAAACCATCAAATTTTTCCCAACTTTTGCTTAATTCCGCAAAGCAGTGTTGAATACTTTCATCAGTTGCAACGTCTAATGGCAACACAATATTTGAACCAAATTCTTTGGCAAATTCTTCCACCCGTGGTTGTAATTTATCGTTTAAATAAGTGAAAGCAAGTTCAGCACCCTGTGCTTTCATGGCTTTTGCAATACCATAAGCAATGGAACGGTTGCTAGCAAGACCAGTAACTAAAATTCGTTTACCTGTTAAGAAACTCATAATCTATCCTAATTGATGTTTAAAATGTGATTGAAAAACTTGTCTAGTATAAGGCAAAAACACAAGAACGCAAAGCTGACCTGAATATTATTTCTTTTTATTTAACAGATATAAGGTACCTAATCCTAGGGCGGAGTAGGTCAACCCTTTTGCGGATAACAATTTGCGATTGAGTAATGAAAGAAATAATGCTCGGATTGCAGGTTGTGCTAATGTGGAACCTACATGTTTAATTTGATCCAGTGGGTAGGCAATAGTTTGCTGAGTATGTTGCCCCTGCGCTAATAATTTTATGCGTAATGCGTCGCCTTTTAAGATTAGCAATTCTTTTTCTTCGGTTAATGGATCTTTCATTTTTTCCACCTATTGATTCGAATTAGAACGGTTGGCCAGTTGTTTTAGCGTGGCAATATCTAATTTTACTTCTTCAAGTGTGCTTTGCATAAAACTGCGTTGTTTTTTTAAGCTATTTAAAATCACAAAAATCAAGATAATAATAAATAATAATGTCATTCCACTAATGCTAGAAAAGGCAATTAAGCGTTGGTTAGGGTCATCGAAATAGGCATTTATCGCAAATAGTCCACTCATTAATGCTATAAATAATAATACGATCAGTATTAATACTGAGATCAGCACCGACACTAAGTGTCGAGTATGTTGGTTTAGTTCGATACGTGCCATCTCTAAGCGAACTTGAGCTAATTCAAGTGTTGTAATGAGAATATTCTTTACGCCGGTTTTGATATTTTGAATGGCTTGCATCAGATCTCCTTAGAAAATAATATAAATTGAGTTGCTTGAAACCAAGCAACTCAGATCTAATGATAAGATCTCGTGATTATTTTTTGCTAACTAAAACGCCAAGTAATAATCCGATCACACCTGCTACACCAATCGCTTTATATGGATTGTCTTGTACGATAGAGTCGGTTTGTTTTACTACTTGTTTTGCACTTGCCACGGCATCTTTAGCACTCGCAATAGCGTCTTCTTGTAAACTCGCAAATTTTTCTTTTGCATCACCGACACGAGAACTTAATTTCTCTTTTAATTTTTTCAACTCAACTTCGCCAGATTTACTTTTTTCGTTGAATAAATCTTCAGCGTTAGTAAGAATGTCACGAATTTCATCTAATAGTTCTTCACGTTTTTTATCGAATTGACTCATAATGCTCTCCTTATTTATTTTATTGTTTTTAATATCTAGTCATCGGTTGGTTAATGACTAGACACTTTTATAATAAACATACTTTTAGCTGAAAGTCAAATTTTGCTAAGAAATAATATTATGATTTATCAGGAAAATTTCTTTAAGCTAATATTCAAGAGATTGAATTTTATACGTTTTTTTATGAGGTAAAATAGGATTGCCCAATCGCATTATTGGGTATCGGTAAGTACAAAATTGATGGAATTTTCTGATCAGATAGATTGTGTTAAGCTGGATTATCAATATCCACAAATTCTACATTAACGTCATATTCTATGGCGAGCCATTCCCCTAAGGCTTTTACCCCACAACGTTCTGTCGCGTGATGTCCACAAGCAAAATAATGAATCCCTTGCTCTCTGGCAGAATGGGTGGTTTGTTCGGAAATTTCACCGCTGATAAAGGCATCACAGCCTTGCGAATAGGCGAGATCAATATAGCCTTGACCGCCACCAGTACAAATCCCAACTTTGCGAATTAACCGTGGTGCATTTAGGTTAAATTTTTCCACATCACATGTGACAGGTATTTTACCGAGGACTTGGTTTATGCGTTGGCTGAAATCTTGTGGAGACAGAGGTTCGCGTAAGGTTCCCCACATCGGAATGCTGTTTATGCCTTGTTCTAACGGTTGAAGATGTTCAATGCCTAAGGATTTGGCTAATAACGCATTGTTACCCAGTTCAGGATGAATATCCAACGGTAAATGATAACCGTATAAATTAATGTCATTAACTAGCAAACGTTTAATCCGTTCA
The DNA here is from genome assembly GCF_042468235.1 of Lonepinella sp. MS14434. GTDB lineage: Bacteria > Pseudomonadota > Gammaproteobacteria > Enterobacterales > Pasteurellaceae > Lonepinella. The sequence continues at coordinate 328,141 of NZ_CP170386.1, forward strand.
CCTTTCATACCCCGAATACAAGGATTTTCGCTTTTCCAAAAATAACCATGATGAACTAAAATAGCGTCAGCGTTTTGTTGAATAGCATGATCGATCAAAGCAAGGCTTGCAGTTACGCCGGTAATCATTTTTTTTATCTCGCTTTTACCTTCCACTTGTAAGCCATTTGGTGCATAGTCGGAAATAGCTTGAGCATTAAGTTTTTGATTAATGATTTGTTCTAGTTGAAAATTTTGCATTTTTACACCGCACCTTTTAGGCCTTTCACAGGTTGAATTTGCTGTATTTTAAATTTGGAATAAAGCAATGCTAACACAAAAATAATCGCTTGTAACAGGATTATACAAGGACCAATATCCGCATTGAGATGAAAACTAATTAAGGTGCCTAAGAAACTGGATAATACCGAACTAATCATAGCAATGGCAATCATATAATCGAATTTTTTGGTCAACATAAACGCAGTAATACCCGGTGAAATTAACATAGCGACGACTAAAATGACGCCGACCACTTGCATCGCTTCCACAATGGTGAGTGCTAATAGGGCAAGTAAACCATAGTGCAATACTCTTGGGGATAAACCTGCTACTCGTGCGTGACTTGGATCAAAACAGAAAAGGAGAAAATCGCGGCGTTTTAATAACATAATCAAAAAGATCACGATTGAAATAAATAGGATTTGTATAAAATCGTGCAATCCAACACCAAGTAAATTACCAAATAAAACATGGGTTAAATGTTGATCGCTTTCGACTTTCACAAATAATACTAAACCAAAGGCAAACATCCCTGAAAACACAATTCCCATTACTGTGTCCTCTTTAATTCGGCTGTTTTCCTTTAAATAACCTATGGCTAAAGCGCAAAATAAACCGGAGAGAAATGCCCCCAGCATCAAGGGCAAGCCACAAATATAGGCAAGTACAATGCCGGGTAACACCGCATGGGAAATGGCATCACCCATTAATGACCAGCCTTTTAAGACCAAATAACAAGACAGAATGGCACACACAATTGCGACCACAATCGCTGTGGCTAATGCCATTTGCATAAAAGGGTAAGAAAGTGGTTCAGCAAACCAGTTGATCAGCCCATTCATTAGACGTTCTCCTGTGTTATCGGCAATTTATTTCTCATTAATACGCCGTATTTAGGTGAGAAAAAGAACGCCAATAAGAATAGCAACGTTTGTAAGCAAATAATGACGCCGCCAGTAGCGCCATCTAAGAAATAGCTAATATAGGCTCCAATGATACTGGTACTAATGCCTAGGCAAACTGCAATAATAATCAGTTTATGGAATTTATCCGTGAGTAAGTAAGCCGTTGCACCGGGTGTTACCACCATTGCAATCACTAAAATTGCGCCAACGGTTTGTAATGCCGCCACAATACACGCACTTAATAAACTGAAAAATAATACTTTATAACGATAAGGGGATAAGCCTACCGAAATAGCTTGGATTTCATCAAAGAAAACCAACAATAGATTTTTCCAAAATAACAGTAATAAGATCGTGCTAATCACTGTAATGATCGCGATTTGTACTGCATCTTCATCCGAAATGCCTAAAATATTACCTAACACAATACTTTCTACATTCACAGAAGTCGGGTTGAGTGAAACAATTAATAAGCCTATGGCAAAAAATGTAGTAAAAATAAAGCCGATAATCGCATCTTCTTTTAATTTGGTAATGGATTTGACCCAAAGAATCGAAAGTGCGGCTAAAATACCGGAAAAAAATGCCCCCACTGAATAAGGTAAGGATAAAGAATAGGCAATCGCCACACCGGGAACCACTGAGTGAGAAAGTGCATCGCCGATCAATGACCAACCTTTCAGCATTAAATAAGCGGACAAAAACGCACAGATTCCGCCTACGCCGGCACTGACCCAAATAGCTTTGACCATATAATTATAGCTAAAGGGTTCAAGTAATATTTCTAACATGACGGCGGTTCCTGTTTGTCTTTCTTACTAATCGGTGCTGGGGGATCGATTTTAGTTTGACCATAGAACACAGCGGGGCGTTCATCATCAGTTAATACGGTGACCGCCCGTTCATCTTCATCATCATGTAGATCTTGATTAGCTAATTTAACGTGACGTAGTACACCACCAAATAATGTTTCTAAATTGTGTTGGTTGAAAGTGCTTTCTGTGGAACCGGCAGCGATTACCGTACGGTTAATCATCACCACCTGATCACAGAAATCAGGCACGGATCCTAAATTGTGGGTAGAAACTAAAATGAGATGTCCTTCTTGACGCAGTTGACCGAGTAAATCCACAATGGCATTTTCGGTTTTCACATCCACGCCGGTAAAGGGTTCATCAAGTAAAATCACCTTACTTTGTTGGGCTAAGGCACGGGCTAAAAAGACCCGTTTTTTCTGACCGCCGGACAGTTCACCGATTTGGCGCTCTGCCAAATGTTGAATATCCACACGTTCCATTGCTTGTTGTACTTTTTGTTTATCAAGTGCGGTGGGAATGCGTAGAAAATTCATATAACCATAGCGACCTTGCATTACCACATCATACACTGACACTGGAAATTGCCAATCTACATCTTCACTTTGTGGCACATAGGAAATCAAGTTCTGTTTCAGGGCTTTTTCTACCGGTAAATGGCAAAGTTGAATATTACCCTGTTGATAGCGGATCAAGCCCATGATACTTTTAAACAACGTGGATTTACCGCCCCCATTAACGCCGAGTAAGGCACAGATCGTCCCTCCTTCCAATTGGAACGATACATTTTGAATCGCAATATGTCCATTATTATAACGAACGGTGACATCTTCAACCTGAATGGCAGCGGTAATATTTTGCATTATTTTTCGAATCCTTGTACAACTGTGGATACAGTCGTTTTTAATAAATCAATATAAGTTGGTACAGGACCATCAGCGGTGGAAAGTGAATCCACATAAAGTACACCACCGTATTTTGCCCCCGTTTCTTTGGCTACTTGTTTCATTGGTTTATCTGAAATCGTGCTTTCGCTAAAGACTACAGGGATATTATGTTGGCGTACAGCATCAATCACTTTACGCACCTGTTTTGGCGTGCCTTGTTGTTCAGCATTAACCGCCCAAAGATAAAGTTCATTATAACCATAATCTTTTGCGAGATAACTAAATGCCCCCTCACTCGTAACGAGCCAACGTTTTTCTGCTGGCACTTGCATTAATTTCTCACGTAACGGCGCATCTAAAGCTTTAATTTTTTCCATATATGTAGCTGCATTTTTATTGTAGATCTCGGCGTTTGCTGGATCATATTTAATCAACGCATTTTTAATATTTTCAATATAAATTAACGCATTAGATGTGGACATCCAAGAATGAGGATTAGGTTTGCCTTGATATTCCCCCTCATAAATGGAAAGGGGAGTAATGCCCTCTGTTACCACCACAGCAGGGACATTTTTCATATTCTGAAAAAATTTCTCAAACCAACGTTCAAGATTTAACCCATTCCATAGGATCAAATCCGCCGATTGTGCTTGAGCCAAATCTTTTGGGGTGGGCTGATATTCATGAATTTCCGCTCCCGGTTTGGTGATAGAATACACCTCCGCAGCATCTCCAGCAACATTTTGCGCAATATCTTGAATCACCGTAAAGGTGGTGGCTACTTTAAATTTTGCATAGCTACTTGTTGCAGCCGTGGTAAGTAGGGTAACTAACATCAGTTTAGCAAGTTTTTTCATAGCTTCTCCTTAAATAAATGAAATTAAACTTTTGCATGATTTATTTACAACATGGTTCCATAGAACCAAATTGCCCTACGAATTATAAGTATATATTCTATATTGTCAAGCGATAATCATTCTCATTATCATATTGATTCTCATTTAACTAATAGCCGTTTAGCTCATAAGCATTTTGCTGGCTTAGGCAAACCAGCTAATTTAGTCGCTTGTTTAGCCGGACCGTCAGGAAATAAACGTTGTAAGTAACGACTATTACCCTTGTCCATCCCGAGTTTTTCCGCCATCGCTTTGACTAACATGCGGATGGCGGGGGAGGTTTTATATTCTTGATAAAAAGACCGCACAAAGTAAATAACTTCCCAGTGAGCATCGGTGAGCAATAAATTTTCTTGTTTTGCTAGTGCCATCGCCACATCTTCATTCCAGTGATTTAAGTCTAATAGATAACCTGCTGAATCGGTTTTAATTTGAATTTGGTTTACTTCAAGCATACTATTTCCCTACTTTTTTTGTGATTATAACAAAAAAACGCCCCACAATAGGGACGTTTCATCATTATTTTACCAATTGGTTAAACTAATCATCACCACGGAAAATACCAAGTAAATTTAATAGGCTAATGAATAAGTTATAAATTGAAACGAATAAGCTCACTGTTGCTCGAATATAATTGGTTTCGCCACCGTGAATAATATTGCTGGTTTCAAATAAAATTCCTGCTGCCGAGAACAATACAAATAAACCACTCATCGCTACTTGCAATGCGGGCATTTTTAGGAAAATGTTAGCTACCATACCGATTAATAACACGATAAATAAGGCAAACATCATACCCGATAAGAAAGACATATCTTTCTTAGTCGTCAGCACATAAGCTGAGCAAGCAAAGAAAGTGGCAGCCGTTCCACCTAGCGCTAACACAATCGCATCCCCTAAACCTGCCCCCACATAGACATTAAGAATAGGTCCAATGGTATAGCCTAAAAATCCTGTAAAGGCAAAAACTGCCAAAATTCCCGCCGCACTATTGGCTAACGCATTAGTTAAGAATAATAAAACATAAAAGCCTACTAACATCACGATAATACCCGGATAGGGTAAATTTAATGACATTGAAATATAAGCCATTACCGCTGCAAAAGCTAAAGTCAAGCTTAATAAAAAGTAAGTGTTACGTAACACTTTATGTGTTTGAAGTAGAGATTCGCTTTGCTCGCGACCGCCTAAAACAATTCGGGATTGATGTTGCATAAGTTGTTTTCCTTATAAAATAATAAAAGTAACTATCGTTAAATTAATGTTAAATGAATGAAAAGTCAAAGTATTTCGATCTTATCGATCTATAATATGGTTTTTGTATAAAATATCAACTGTTAAAGCTAAAATAAAAGTAATCTACCAGTATGATAATTTTATTTCCTATGACTTAATAAAAATATCCAGTAATACGCTTATCTAAGCATTACCCAACCATCATCGACCCAGTTGCAAATACTGTCTATTAATAAAGCAATATCAATATCGTCATCTGTTAACTGTTGAATTGCCGATAAATCAAGCTGTTCACCATCCGCAAGGGCTTTTAAAATGGCTTTTTCCAATGGGTTTAACTCATCTAACCATTCACCATTGGCGTAAATTTCTAATTCAGGTTGCTCAAGGTAAGCCAGTTTACAATTATTATCCTGTGAAATCACTGCACTTTCGTCTTGCAATAATGCCAGAATTTCATCAGGATCTGCCATATCATCAGACACCAACATTTCATAACGGCGTGCTGTGACGGTTTGGGCGAGAGCCTGTTGGAACAAGCGATCAAATTCTGCCGATTGAGCCAATTTTTCAATCAGTTGGGCTTTTATCACTTGAATTTCAGGTTGTCCTAGTTTGCCTGTGGCTTGTGGCGTTTGCTCCAAACGCAGTGGCAATAAAAAGGTGGAAAGATCAATGTCAGGATTTTTATGGCAGAACCCTTTATTCACATTGTCTAAAATATCGCTCAAATTGGGGTAACGCAAGCCGAAAGAAAAGGTTAAACAATCGCTTTCTGCCACGCCAAAATGTGCCATTCTGGCAGGAACATAGAGAATATCGCCGGGATTCATCACTTCATCAATCACCAACTCACCCATATCATCAAAAATACGGATCGGCTGATTGGGTTTAAATTCGGTACAAGGATCACACCATTTGCCCAGTTGCCAACGGCGTTGACCGTAACCTTGTACAAGGAATACATCATATTCATCATAATGTTTCCCCACCGAACCGCCTTTGGGGGCGTAAGATACCATAATATCGTCCCGTTGCCATTGGGGAATAAAGCCAAAGGCATTCCAAAGATCACCGAGTTCCGTTGACCATTGTTCTAAATTTTGCACTAGCACTGACCAGCGTGCAGGCAAATTGTCAAAATCCTGTTCTGAAAGCGGACTAAAACTCACTTTCCAATCATCATCGGCATAGGTTTTTACCAGCCGTGCCGTGACATCTTCATTTTGTGCCAATTTAATAATATCTTCTGGCTCAAATTGCCCCACAATTTGTGGCAAGCCATTACGAATAATTAACGGTTTTTTCTGCCAATAATCACGTAGGAAAATCTCTGGGGTGATGTGTTCGGGTAAGCAATAGTTAGTCATTTTGTTCTTCCTTTTTTAATGTGCTTTTTTATGCTGTTCTTTTTCTGATTTCTTCTTCTCCGCTGCTTCTTTCGCCTGTTCTTCCGCTCGTTTACGGCGGATTTCTTTTGGATCAGCGAGCAATGGTCGGTAGATTTCAATGCGATCACCATTATTGACAGGATCGGTGAGTTTCACAGGGCGACTAAATATCCCTACCTTGTTTTCTCGCAAATCAATGTCAGTATATTGTTGTAAAATGCCTGATTGTAAAATGGCAGCTTGTACCGTAGTACCTTGTTTTACCTGTAATTTCTTTAAGAAATAGGATGTTGGGTAGGCGTAAGCTATTTCAATTTCAATGTTTGTTTCTGTGTTTTTTTCGGTTTCTGTCATACTAGGGAGTGTTTATTGTGTAAAAAGTTCTTTCCAAATTTTCTGAATAAATAACCGCACTTCGCTAAATTCACTGGCATCCACGATGGTTTTCACACCGAGTAAATTTAACTGATGAATACGGTTGCGTAAGCTAGTGTAGCAATGTTTGAGCTGTTCCGCCGTTTCTAGGCTGATAACCTGAAATTCTGCCATTTGCTCAAAAATTCGCACATTATCTGACCAATAGGCTAACGCCACATTGTTTGGGGCATTGGCGAGTACCAAATATTGAGCGATAAATTCAATGTCTGTAATGCCGCCTTGATCGGTTTTAATGCTGAATTTTTCGGGATCGTGGTTGGCTAAATGCTGGTACATTTTATCACGCATTTCCAATACGTCTGTTTTTAATTTTTGCAAATCTCGTGGGGTCGCCAAAATTTCCGTGCGAATTTGCTCAAATTGTTGGCGTAATTTTGGCTCGCCATACACAGCTCTTGTGCGTACTAAAGATTGATGTTCCCACGTCCACGCATCGTTTTGTTGATATTTTTTGAACGCATCAAAAGAATTACACAGCAAACCTGCATCGCCAGAGGGTCGCAGGCGTAAATCCACGTCATACAGCACGCCAGCACTGGTGTTCATACTAAAAATACTGACGATTTTTTGGGCAAGGCGTAAATAAAATTGGAAATTATCCACGGATTTTTTGCCGCCTGCGGTTTGTCCTTGCACGCCGTCATACAAAAACACCAAATCCAAATCGGATTTATAGCCCAATTCAATGCCCCCGAGTTTGCCGTACCCCACCACCACAAAGCCTTTTTCGTTGTCGCTTAAATGAGTCGGTGTACCAAAACGAGCGGTCACTTGTTGCCACGCCAAATTCACTACCGCTGCAATAATGGCTTCGGCTAAATAGGTGAGATGATCACTCACTTTCATAATTGGCAACACGCCGAGAATATCCGCCGCCGCAATGCGGAGCAGGGTAATTTGCTTAAATTGACGCAAAGCGTACAGGATTTGTTCTTCGTCATCAGGTGGCAAACGCAGCAAATATTGTTGTAATTCAGTAGGATATTGCTCAAAGTGCGGTGGATTTTGTAGGCTTTTTTGATCGAGTAATTCGTCCAACAAAATCGGGTGGCGAGCCACTTGTTTGGCAATCATTTTGGATTGGGAACAGAGTGACAGCAGTTGGGTTAGCACCTGCGGATTTTCCAATAACAGCTCTAAATAGGTGGTGCGAGAGAGAATTTGCTCCACAATATTTAACATGCGTGGCAACAGGGTTAAATAGGCATCGTGACTAAAAATTTGGCGAAATAATAGGGGCAATAATTTATTTAGGGTTTCTTGCCCACGGTTGCCAATGACACGGCGTTCAAGCTCGTGGCGGAATTTGTGTAAATGGTCTAAAATGTCGTCAAAATGAGCTTCAGGAATGTTCTGCTGTGCCAGTAACTGTTCCATTTCCGCTTCATTCATTTCCAGCAAATCTTGCCAGCCGTTGTCGGCATTGCTTTCTGTGGCTTCTTTCTCATCGCCAATTAATTCATCAAAAACGCACCGCACTTTTTGTTGATGTTGTTGTAATATCGCATAAAAACTGTCCCAATCGTGGATAGGATAACGCACAGTTTCGGGTTGATTATCCGTATTGAATTGGGTGAATTCTGCACAAGCGACAACCAAACGAGCCTGATCTTGCGGATCGGTGGGTAACAGTTGGGTTTGTTTGTCATTAATGGCTTGCAACACATTTTCTGCACGGCGTAAAAACAAGTAGGCTTGAGTGAGATCGTGGCGTTGCTCAGGCGGTAATAAGCCTAATTTTTCTAATTCTGGCAACAAGTTAAGCAACGAATGTTGTTGCAAGCTGATTTCTCGTCCGCCGCGAATTAATTGGAATACTTGCACAATAAATTCCACTTCACGAATCCCGCCAGCCCCGAGTTTGATGTTATCATTTAAGCCACGGCGGCGAACTTCTCGCTCAATTTTGCCTTTCATTTCACGCAAAGATTGGATCACGCTAAAATCAATATAACGGCGATACACAAAAGGGCGGAGCAGTTGGCGTAAAGCGTGGATATTGGGATCTTGCGGATGGTAGCCCAAAATTCGCCCTTTAATCATCGCATAACGTTCCCAATCTCGCCCTTGTTCTTGATAATAGGTTTCCATCGCCGCAAAACTTAATGCCAACGCCCCACTGTCGCCAAAAGGACGAAGTCGCATATCGGTGCGATACACAAAGCCGTCTGGCGTGAATTGATCCAACGCATTGACTAATCGCTGCCCGAGTCGCACGAAAAATTTTTGATTATCAATGGCTTTGCGACCACCCACAGTTTCGCCTGCCACAGGGTAGGTGAAAATCAAATCAATATCGGAAGAAAAATTCAGCTCAAAACCCCCGAGCTTGCCCATACCCAAAATATACAGTTGTTGCGGATTGCCTTGCTCATCGCAAGGTGTTCCCATTTCTTGACAGGCTTGTTTATATAGCCAATCTCTTGCCCCAATAATCAGGCTTTCGGCTAATTGCGAGAGAAGAATAAAAATTTGTTCCACCGTGCCGATATTTAGACTTTGGCAAATGCTTAACACCGCCATTTCACGATTGCGGAATTGACGTAAGATTTTATAAAACTGTTCTTCGTTATCCGTTTGATTTAATTCGTTATTTAAACGATGGAAATATTGCTCACCGTTAGGCAAATCAGGCAAATGTTCTAAACATTCTGCTAAAAAGTGCGGTTGTTTTTTAAAGACTTCTAACAAGAAATCTGACATGGCGACCGCATGGCTTAATTTGTCTAAAAGTGCGGTGTTTTTTTCGGCTGTTTTTTCGGGGAAGTGGGTTTGGATAAGGTGTTGTAGTTTTTCTGAATTTGTCATTTTTTCCCCGTACTAGCGTACGGGGTTACGCATGGTGTCGCTACGCCGTAGCTTAATAGATCGAAGAGAGATACCGAGCATCATTACTTACTTACCCTGCACGAGAATGCAGGATAACGCTAATTTACATTTTCTTCTGCCGGTTTATGTAATTTGCTTAATTTCGCTAACCCTTGATCACAACTTTTAATTTGGGTTGCTATTTCCATTTCTAAAATTTGTTTTTTGCTTTGGTTGAGCTTATTTTGAATTTTGTTTAGCTGGGTGTGGGTGCCGGGTTGGCGTTGGGCTTCAGTAAACAATTTTTCGGTTTCTTGAAAAAGTTTTTCGCATTGTTCTGGTATTTTATTTGTATCAGCAGCGGAAACGGAAAAACTAGACATTAATGCGACCGCAAGCGTTAAGCATAGCTTAGTCAATGTTGTTATTTTAGTCATGCTATGGATTGTCCTTTGATTCATTAAGTCAGAATAGTGTAAATTGAGTACACAAATCCCAAAAATTTCAGTGAAAATATCAGAGATTTAGTGAAAAGTCTATCTTTTTTCAGCAAAAATCCATTTATTTTTTTATCCTTTTATTTTGTACATTACAAGTAACTTATTTAAATGTTGTATTTTTGTTAAAATCAGTTTTGTCTTGCGATAGATCAAACACAGCTTACTAAATAAATCTGCATTTTTTTTGATTTAGATCTAAAAATGTGATCTACATAACATTTTTTCTGTTTTTTATCCGCATAAAAAGTAGTAGAATATGCCCGATCTTGAATTATCTCAATAATCTTTCGTTCATTAAATGAGTAAAGATTGTTAAATAATTTGTATAAAAGGTTGCTTTTAATGTAAAACATGGGTTGAGCATTAAGAGAAAAATCGGGGTGATTACGTTTTTTGAACAGTAATCGAATATAATCTTGTAGCATATTTACAAGGAGTTGTGAGATGTTAGACATTGTTGAACTATCTCGTTTGCAGTTTGCGTTAACTGCGTTATATCACTTCTTGTTTGTTCCTTTAACATTAGGGCTTTCCTTTATTCTTGTCATTATGGAAACGACTTATGTAGTAACAGGCAAAGAAGTTTATAAAGATATGACTAAATTCTGGGGTAAGTTATTCGCCATTAACTTTGCTCTTGGGGTAACTACTGGTATCACCATGGAATTCCAATTTGGTACTAACTGGTCATATTATTCTCATTATGTGGGTGACATCTTCGGTGCTCCTTTAGCTATCGAGGCATTATTAGCCTTTTTCTTAGAGTCAACCTTTGTAGGTTTATTTCTATTTGGTTGGGATCGTTTATCTAAAAAACAACACTTAATTGCTACTTATTGCGTAGCCTTTGGTTCAAACCTTTCTGCAATGTGGATTTTGGTGGCAAATGGTTGGATGCAATTTCCTACAGGATCAGAATTTAATTTTGAAACCATGCGAATGGAAATGACGAGCTTTTTAGATTTATGGTTAAACCCAGCGGCACAAAATAAATTATTACACACATTATCTGCAGGTTATGTAGCTGGTGCGATGTTTGTATTATCAATTAGTGCATTCTATATCTTAAAAGGTCGTGATCTTGCCTTTGCTAAACGTTCTTTCGCTATTGCTGCCACCTTTGGTTTGATTTCAACTGCAGGTGTTATTATCATGGGTGATGAATCGGGCTATGAAGTGGGTCAAACTCAACCAGTTAAATTAGCAGCAATGGAGGCAGATTGGGAAACCCAACCAGCACCGGCATCTTGGCATTTATTTGCAATCCCAAATCAAGCTGAACGTAAAAATGATGTTGAAATCTCAATTCCTTTTATGGGTGGTATGATTGCAACACGTTCACTTGATGGTACTTATCCTGGTTTGAGAGAGTTAGAAGCTCGCAATATTGAACGTGTGCGTAAAGGTATTGTGGCTTATGGTTTACTTGAAGAATTACGTGCTCAGAAAAAAGCAGGTCAAGTTGACGAGGCGACTAAAGCGCAATTCCTCGAGGTGCGTGAAGACTTAGGTTATGGTTTATTATTAAAACGCTATACCGATAAAGTGGTTGACGCTACTGAAAGTCAAATTAGAGCCGCTGCTCAAGATACTATTCCTAATGTTGCACCAGTATTTTGGTCATTCCGTGTGATGGCTGGTGTCGCTGGTTTAATTGCCTTATTGATTTTTGGTGCTTTTATGCAAAGTTTACGCAACAAAGTTCAACAAAGTCCATGGTTGCTTAAAGGTATCTTGTGGGGATTACCATTACCTTGGATTGGCATTGAATGTGGTTGGTTCTTAGCTGAATACGGACGTCAACCTTGGGCGATCCAAGATGTATTACCTGTTGGTGTGGCAAATTCTTCATTAACCACGGGCGATCTTTGGTTCTCCATTGGCTTACTCTGTGCCTTATATACAATATTCTTAGTAGCAGAAATGTATTTAATGTTTAAATATGGTCGTCTTGGACCAAGTGCATTAAAAACAGGTCGCTATTATTTTGAGCAATCAACTAAATAAGTAGGAGTTAGACGATGATTGATTATGAAATTCTACGCTTTATTTGGTGGATTCTAGTTCTTGTCTTGTTAATCGGTTTCTGTGTAACAGACGGTTTTGATATGGGCGTATTAACTTTATTACCTTTTGCAGGTAAGAAAGAAGTTGAAAAACGTGTCATGCTTAACACCATTGCTCCACACTGGGACGGTAACCAAGTATGGCTATTAACTGCTGGCGGTGCAATGTTTGCCGCATGGCCTATTGTTTATGCGGTATCTTTCTCTGGTTTTTATATTGCCATGATCTTAGTGTTAGCCGCATTATTTTTCCGTCCAGTAGGTTTGGAATATCGTGCTAAAATTGAGGACGCAACTTGGCGTAAAGCATGGGATATTGGTTTGTTCATTGGTGGCTTTGTGCCGTCATTAGTATTCGGTGTCGCATTTGGTAACTTATTACAAGGTGTACCATTTGAATTCAACGATATTATGCAAATCAAATATACAGGTGGATTCTTTGAGTTATTAAATCCGTTTGGGTTACTTTGTGGTTTAATTAGCTTATCTATGTTAACCACACAAGGTGCGACATGGTTACAAATGAAAACGACTGCAGAATTACGTAATCGTGCCAGAACTATTTCACAAGTAGGCGCATTTGCAACCTTAGTAACATTCGTTCTTGCCGGTGTATGGTTATTATTTAAAGATGGCTTTGTAGTTACTAGCATTGTTGATCATAACGCTGTATCTTCACCACTAGGTAAAACAGTAACACTTGAAACGGGTGCATGGTTCAAAAATTATAACAATATTCCGTTATTATATATTTTCCCTGTCTTAGCAGTGATCGGTGCGTTATTAAATATCGCAGCATCTAAAGCTAACCGTTCAGGTTTTGCATTCTTCTTCTCATCATTAACCATGTTGGGTATTATTGTAACCTGTGGCGTATCAATGTTCCCATTTGTGATGCCATCAATTACACACCCTGATATGAGTTTATTAATGTGGGATGCGACTTCAAGTCAATTAACTTTACAAATAATGTTGTTCTGTGCATTAGTATTTGTCGTGATTGCCTTGTCTTATACAATTTGGTCATACTACAAAATGTTTGGTCGAATCGATGCTAAATACATCGAAGAAAACAAAACGACAGCATACTAAGAAGGAGAATTACTATGGTATATGTAGCTTGGGTAGTTGGTGTTTTATTCGCTGTTTGGCTGAGTGTCAAAGTGGTGACAAAACTTGAAAATAAAGGTTCATTTGGTGAATAACCAATGTAACTAGGATAAATAAAAACGCTGAATAAATTTGTTATTCGGCGTTTTTGTTTGCCCTGCACTGACGTACAGGGCTACGATTGTGATGATGCTCCGCATCTTATCTAGCATTAGCCACGGAGTGGCGTGATTATGCTTAACCCCGTACGTTAGTGCGGGAGTCACTTCACCGCTACCATCGATCCAAAATTAAAGCATTGAAACCACACTTCAACATAGGAAAATCCGATATTTTTTAGCCGCACTTTATGCGTATTTATACTGTCTGGACGCATGACATTTTCAAGTGCGGTACGTTTTTGGCTGACTTCCAGTTCACTGTAGCCGTTGGCTCGTTTAAATTGATGGTGTAGATCGATCAGTAAATCGTCAATTTTCTTGTCTTCAAAACGGAATTTTTCCGATAGCACTAATACGCCGTTTGGATTTAAGCCTTGATAAATTTTTTCTAACAAGATTTGGCGATCTTCTGGGGGTAAAAATTGCAAAGTGAAATTTAAAATCACCATAGACGCATTTTCAATTTTTACATGGCGAATATCATCGCATAAAATTTCTACGGGTACATCACTATGATACGCATTAATATGCTGACGACAACGTTCCACCATTGGTTGTGAATTATCGACACCGATAATTTTGACATTCGGTTGTTGGATATTCCGCCGAGCAGAAAGGGTAGCGGCACCACGTGAACAACCGAGATCGTAAACATGGCTATTAGCGGTGACAAAACGATTTGCCAACATGCCGATTGCCGTGATGATATTGGAATAACCTGGCACGGAGCGTTGAATCATATCAGGAAACACTTCCGCTACGTTTTCATCAAAGGTAAAATCGCCCAGTTTTTCAATAGGGGTCGAAAAAATCGTATCTTTATTCATATAGTTGCTACGTTTAACCAAAAAAGTGCGGTTATTTTAGAAGAAGTTTTACCCTACTACAAATAAATTGTTATTTTTTTAGCAGATGTGCCATGGCATTTTCTTCTTGTTTAATGCGTATCGCTAAAATAATAAGATAAATTGGTAAACCGATAAGGGCAGTAACAGATGCCTGACAAAATAAAGCTAATCCGACTAATTCTGGAATAATATTTAAGAAATAATTTGGGTGGCGGATATATTTGAACAAAAATGACCTATTGATTTTATGATTTGGCAGAATATAGATTTTAACCGTCCAAATCTCTTTTAATTCGTAAATGATGTAAAACAACATTGCAATGGCAACGATAAGGATCGTTAAGCCGATGAGTGAAATAGTATTGAATACTATATGGCGGTAATTTGCTTCTATAATTGCCGAAGCATAATACAGAATATGAGCAACAGAAAGCAAGCTAGAGTTGGCTTTGCCATACTGAATGGCACCTTGAGCAATCAATGCTTTTTCATTACGAATGGAAATGGATAGGCTATAAAAACGAATAGCCAGAATAATTGTAAATATAATATTGATAAATAACATGACAATCCTTTGACTTGAGTTAAATCCATAAAATAAGGTTGCAAAATATAACAAAAATGAATATGCAATGCACTAATTTTTGATCTAAGGTTATAAAAATTAATCGGTTAATGCTTAAATCTTATTGTGTTATTAGATTTAAATAATCTTTTTCTCCGCAGGCATTTTCCGCTATAATTGACGCAATTTTTTCTCATACTTTACAGAACAAAGGATTTTAACATGATGCGAACTCATTATTGCGGTGCGTTAAACCGTGAAAATATCGGACAGCAAGTAACATTAAGCGGTTGGGTGAATAAACGCCGTGATTTAGGTGGATTGATTTTTATTGATATGCGTGATGTGAAAGGCATTGTGCAAGTGTGTTTTGACCCGAAATATCCGCAAGCCTTAGAGCAAGCCGCCAGTCTGCGTAACGAATTTTGTATTCAAATCAAAGGCGAAGTGATTGCTCGCCCTGATAATCAAATTAACAAAAATATGGTAACGGGCGAAGTAGAAATTTTGGCTCACGAACTGTCTATTTACAACGCATCTGACGTATTGCCGTTAGACTTCAACCAAAATAACACCGAAGAACAACGCTTAAAATACCGTTATTTAGATTTACGCCGTCCTGAAATGGCGGAACGCTTGAAAACCCGTGCCAAAATAACCAGCTTTGTTCGCCGTTTTATGGACGAACAGGGTTTCTTAGATATTGAAACCCCAATGCTGACCAAAGCGACACCAGAAGGGGCTAGGGATTATCTCGTGCCGAGCCGTGTGCATAAAGGCAAATTCTATGCCTTGCCACAATCACCGCAATTATTCAAACAGTTACTGATGATGTCAGGTTTCGATCGTTATTATCAAATCGTCAAATGTTTCCGTGATGAAGATTTGCGTGCAGATCGCCAACCTGAATTTACCCAAATTGATGTGGAAACCAGCTTTTTAACTGCCCCTGAAGTACGTGCGATTATGGAAAAATTAATCCACGGTTTATGGCTCAACACTATCAATGTGGATTTAGGCAAATTCCCTGTAATGACGTGGCAGGAAGCGATGGAGCGTTTCGGTTCAGACAAACCTGATTTACGTAACCCGTTAGAAATGGTGACGATTTCTGACCTTGTGCGTGAAGTGGAATTTAGCGTATTCAAAACTCCAGCCAATGACAAAGGCGGAAGAGTAGCCGCTATTCGTGTACCAAACGGTTCAACCATCACGCGTAAACAAATTGACGAATACACCCAATTTGTCGGCATTTATGGTGCGAAAGGCTTGGCGTGGTTAAAAGTCAATGATGTGAACGCAGGACTAGACGGCGTGCAAAGCCCGATTGCGAAATTCTTATCCGAAGACGTGTTAAAAGCCATTTTAGAGCGTGTAAAAGCCGAAACAGGCGATATTATTTTCTTCGGTGCCGACAAATGGCAAACCACCACCGACGCATTGGGTGCGTTACGCTTAAAACTCGGTCGTGATCTCGGCTTAACTCGCCTAAACGAATGGCAGCCACTATGGGTGATTGATTTCCCAATGTTTGAACGTGACGATGAAGGCAATCTTGCCGCAATGCACCACCCATTCACATCACCAAAAGATTTCAGCCCAGAAAAGCTTGAAGCGGATCCAACCAGTGCGGTGGCGAATGCTTACGATATGGTGATCAACGGCTACGAAGTGGGCGGTGGTTCGGTGCGGATTTTCGACCCGAAAATGCAACAAACCGTGTTCCGTATTTTAGGCATTAACGAACAAGATCAACGTGAAAAATTTGGTTTCTTATTAGATGCGTTAAAATTCGGTACACCGCCACACGCTGGCTTGGCGTTTGGTTTAGACCGTTTAACGATGTTGTTGACGGGTACAGAAAATATCCGTGATGTGATTGCGTTCCCTAAAACTACGGCAGCAGCGTGCTTGATGACGGATGCTCCAAGTTTTGCGAATCCGCAAGCGTTGGCGGAATTGGCGGTAGCAGTGGTGAAAGCGGAGTAGATTTCAATTAAAGCAATCCCACAAATATAGTGGGATTGTTTTTGGGTACAGAGTTATAGGTAAGAATATGCCAACATTTAATTTAAATTCTGATGATTTACAACCAGTTATAGATATTTTGGATGAAGCACTGCTCAACCGTCCAGAACCTATTGGTATTCCACATTACGATATTGATAGTGCAATTGCGAGTGCAAGAGAATATTCAGATGCGATTGATGAGCTTTCTGATCCCGATATTCAATTGGATGCTTGGGATTTACAGCATTTGGCTCAAAGTATGGCAAATGGTTATAAAGAATTTTGGGAATCTCCATTTCCTATTGGGTTAGAAACTACTCAAACTACAAATAAATCTAATAAATCATCATGTTGTGGGTGGATTTTAGCGGCTGGTTTGTTTGGTTATTGGTTGGGTAATTAATTTTTTTATGCCATACAAAAATCCTATTTCCGTTTTGGTGGTACTCTATGCACAAAATACAGGTGACGTCTTAATGCTCCAACGCCAAGATGACCCCGATTTTTGGCAATCGGTAACAGGATCTTTAGCAGAGAACGAAACGCCCAAACAAACGGCAATTCGGGAAGTATTAGAAGAAACAGGTATTGACATTAAAGCGGAAAATTTAGCACTTTTTGACTGCAACGAATGGATAACATTTGAAATTTTCCCGCATTTTCGGTATAAATATGCCCCGAATGTAACCCATTGCAAAGAGCATTGGTTTTTGTTGGCTCTGCCAGATGAGCGAGTTCCCCAATTAACGGAACATCTTGCCTATCAATGGCTCAGTCCAAAACAAGCCGCTGGATTAACCAAATCACCCAATAATCGGCAGGCAATAGAAAAATATTTAATCAAGTAAATATAAACAAAGCTATCCCCGAACATATCCCAATGGGATATGCAGGGTACTTTAACGAATAAAAAGTGCGGTCAAAAAATCTCAAATTTTACACCGCACTTTTACAACGCAAAGAAAGTTTTTCCCTTCTTTGCCGCCTAAAAATCCATTAATTTGTAGGGAAATGGCGTCTGTTTGAGCGAAGCGAGTTCAGCCATTTCCCGTTAAACAAATTAATGGATTTTTAGGAAACAAGGCAAAGCAGGGTCGCCTTTTTTGGTTACTTTTTTGGCGAAGCAAAAAAGTAACAAGAACATTGGCGAAGAAAAAAGTAATAAATAAACCAAATTTAAAATTAAACAAAAAAGAGAAAGGAAAAACAACATGGCAGGACACAGTAAGTGGGCTAACATCAAACACCGCAAAGCCGCACAAGATGCACAGCGTGGTAAAGTATTTACTAAATTAATCCGTGAATTAGTCACCGCTGCAAAAATCGGTGGCGGCGATGTCGGCACTAATCCACGTTTGCGTGCGGCAGTGGATAAAGCACTTTCCAGCAATATGACCCGTGATACCATCAACCGTGCTATTGAGCGTGGTGTGGGCGGTGGCGATGACACCAATATGGAAACCCGTGTTTACGAAGGTTACGGACCGGGTGGCACGGCGGTGATGGTAGAATGTTTGAGTGACAACGCCAACCGCACCATTTCACAGGTTCGCCCGAGTTTTACCAAATGTGGCGGTAACTTAGGGACTGAGGGTTCAGTCGGTTATTTATTCAGTAAAAAAGGTTTAATTTTAATTCTTGAAGCCGATGAAGATGCTTTGACCGAAGCGGCAATCGAAGCGGGGGCAGACGATATTCAACCGCAAGATGACGGTTCATTTGAAATCTATACTGCATGGGAAGATTTAAGTGATGTGCGTGAAGCGATTGAAAAAGCAGGTTTCAAAATTGAGAGTGTAGAAGTGACCATGATCCCATCAACCAGCGTTGATCTTGATGCAGAAAATGCACCAAAACTATTACGTTTAATTGATATGCTGGAAGATTGTGATGACGTGCAAAACGTCTATCACAACGGTGAAATCAGTGATGAAGTGGCAGCCCTACTTTAATATAATTTGTATTATAGGTTTTGTTATGCTAGGATAAAAATGTCTTTTTGAACAAGACCTTACTTTTATTTTTTATTAAGGAGATTCTATGAAATTAGTCAAATTTATTCCTGCAATCTGTGCCACAGTAGTATTGGCTGCTTGTTCTTCTGCTCCTAGCGAGCAAGAAATGGCTGCTGCTCAAGCTGAAAAAGAAGCTCAAGTAATGGAGCAAGCTATGAATACAGCAGATGCACAAGCAACTGAAATGGCAAAAAATATTGACGGTACCGCACAAGTAAAAGTACAAAAAGTGCCAACTGTAAATAAATCGGTGGTTTATCGTTGTCAGTCAGGCAAAGTAGTAACAGCAACCTATGCTTTTGAAAATAACGATCCGCGAGCGGTTAGTGTTCGTTTAGGTAAAGGTCAAAAAGCATTAAAAGTATCATTAGCTCGTGATGATAATAGCAAAGACACCGTTTCATTTGTTTCTGATAAATACGAATGGAATGTAGATACGGGTTTAACCTTAGACAATTTTAATGGTGTTGATGCCATTCATTTAGTGAAAAAAGGTGCTGAATCCGATCAAATTTTAGCAAAACTTTGTAATGTTAATAAAACAGCGACAAAACGATTAAATAAATAATTAAAATCAGTTATGATGATTGGGTGGAGATAGAACTCCACCCATTTTATTTTGTAGAATTGTAGGGCAACATGGCAATCATTTTAGGAATAGACCCTGGATCAAGAGTGACTGGTTATGGGGTTATTCGTCAAACAGGACGTACATTAGAATATCTCGGCAGCGGTGCTATTCGTACCCAAGTAGAAGATATGCCAACACGTTTAAAGCGGATTTATGCTGGTGTAACGGAAATTATCACGCAATTTCAGCCTGATATGTTTGCTATTGAAGAAGTATTTTTAGCCAAAAACCCAAGTTCCGCTTTAAAACTCGGACAAGCACGTGGCACAGCCATTGTAGCCGCGGTGAATAGTGATTTACCCGTGTTTGAATATGCTGCTCGTTTGGTGAAACAAACAGTGACAGGCATTGGCTCGGCGGATAAAATACAAGTACAAGATATGGTTACTCGTATTCTTAAACTCTCTGATAAACCCCAAGCTGATGCGGCAGATGCCTTAGCGATTGCCATTACCCATGCTCATACCATTCAACATAGTTTGCAGGTTTCTCACACGGCAACTCCAACGGAAACTCGAGAAAAATACACCGCACTTTTACGCACTCGTTATAGCCGAGGGCGTTTTCGCTTAAAAATTTAACTGGATTTTTGTTCAGTCTTTGGTTATAGTAAGCAAAAATTTTTGCAAGGATAATTTAACGCTATGATCGGTCGCTTACAAGGTAAACTTATCGAAAAACATCCGCCTGAAATTTTGCTTGATGTACAAGGTGTGGGTTATGAATTGTTATTACCCATGACAAGTTTTTATAATCTACCTGAAATTGAGCAAGACTGTACTTTATTTACCCATTTGGTGGTGCGAGAAGATGCACATTTACTGTTTGGATTTTCCCATAAACAAGATCGCAGTTTATTCCGTGAGTTAATCAAAACCAATGGGGTAGGTCCTAAATTAGCCTTAGCGATTTTGTCCGCCATGTCAGTATCGGAATTTGCTTATGCGATTGAACACGAAGAATTATCTAAGTTAGTGAAAATTCCAGGTGTGGGTAAGAAAACAGCGGAACGCTTGTTGGTAGAATTAAAAGGCAAATTCAAAGGTGTGGGGCAAGGGGATTTCTTTGTGAAAAGTAACCATTTGCCAGCGGTTGAACGAATATCCGCAACGGAAAATGTAGCTACAGATGATGCAGTTTCAGCCTTGATTGCTTTAGGTTATAAACCTATGGATGCAGAGAAAATGGTGAAGAAAGTGGCAAAACAAGATCTGTCTTCTGAACAATTAATTCGAGAAGCCTTAAAAGCAGCCTTATAAGTGAGATAGATGATGATTGAAGCAGATCGCATTATTAGTGCTACAGCAAAATTAGATGATGAAATAGTTGATCGTGCCATTCGCCCTAAATTATTGGCGGATTATGTGGGGCAACCACAAGTGCGGTCGCAAATGGAGATTTTTATTCAAGCAGCGAAATTACGTCAAGATGCCTTGGATCATCTACTAGTTTTTGGTCCCCCTGGATTGGGTAAAACCACCTTAGCAAATATTGTGGCGAATGAAATGGGGGTGAATATTCGCACGACTTCAGGTCCTGTGTTAGAAAAAGCAGGGGATCTTGCGGCTATGCTGACCAATCTTGAACCTCATGATGTGCTATTTATTGATGAAATTCATCGTCTTTCGCCAGCTATTGAAGAAGTGCTTTATCCTGCGATGGAAGATTATCAACTGGATATTATGATTGGTGAAGGTCCAGCCGCTCGCTCGATTAAACTCGATCTGCCACCATTTACTTTAATCGGAGCAACCACAAGGGCAGGTTCACTGACTTCACCGTTACGTGATCGTTTTGGTATTGTACAACGCCTAGAATTTTATTCGGTGGAAGATTTAACGTTCATTGTTTCACGCAGTGCTAACTGTTTGAATTTAGAATTATCTGAAGCTGCTGCCATTGAAATTGCTCGCCGTTCTCGTGGCACACCACGTATTGCCAACCGATTATTACGCCGTGTACGTGATTATGCAGATGTGAAAAACCGCGGTGTGATTTCTGCAGAAATTGCCAATGCAGCATTGTCTATGTTAGATATTGATCAGGCTGGTTTTGATTATTTAGATCGTAAATTCTTAACATCAATTATTGAACGTTTTGACGGTGGACCAGTGGGGTTAGATAATATTGCAGCAGCCATAGGGGAAGAGCGAGATACCATTGAAGATGTGCTAGAACCTTATTTGATCCAACAAGGATTTTTACAACGCACACCACGGGGGCGAATTGCCACTAACCATACTTATCGTCATTTTGGGTTAGAAAAATTGACAGAATAAAGCAAATAAGGAAACGTAATCCGTTTCCTTATTTGTTACTCTTTTTCTATGTTTAATTCATCTTGTTGTTCAGAATTTTGTTGTTCAGAATCAAAAGGCATTCCATTAATTAACATATTGCCATTATCGGCTTTGAAATCAAGATGATATTGCCCGTCTTCAAGTTTAAACAAATCTTGTAGCACAGTAACAATAGAGTGCCAAAATGGTGTTAGTGGTTTTTCCATTTTGACTATATCTTCAGCAATAGTAACGTTTAATTGAATATTATTTTGCTTGATATTATTCATTCCATCTGCATAACCTTGCGGTAATGTCGCCGTTAAATTTGCATTTACAGGTAAAGATTTGCTGGCACTTGGATAAGTATCAATATTGGCTATGAATGTTGCTTTGGGAATATTAACGGGCGTAGCTAAATATTGTTCCCATGTTATTTTAGTATAATTATCACTAGTTAAATTAGTTGCACAGATACCACGGTATAACTTACAAAAATAGGTTTGGTAGAATGCTTTGTTTGGTGATAGTTGTTCCAATGGGAAATCTAATTTTAACTGACTAAATTGCATTTGTTGTTCAGTTAAGGTTAATTTATCCAACGAAATATTATTTTTTGTATCAAAAATATCTTTCAGCGGTTGAGCAGTATAGTTCCATTTAAGATTTTCTGCTGTCCCTTGATTTTTCATTGAAACTTTCTCAATTTTCACCGCACTTTCTAATTGCGTTTGGAAATTTTCAGCGAGTTTATCTAAATCGGCTAAGAAGTTTGGCGTATCTTTTTGAGGTAAATCCTTAGTTTGTAAACTTTTCGGTAAATATTTGATTAAAAAAGCTAAATGATTTTCTAAATTTAAATGTGAAAGTTTATTTTCGGCAGAAATGCCAGTAAATGACAATTCATCATCTTGATTAAACAGAATATTTTTTGCTTTTAGATTAATCGTTTGTTCTGCATTCAGTTTATCTTGATGATTTGATGAAAAAACAATTTGTGTATTCTGGGCATCAATCAGGTTTATTTCATTCTTAGGATAAATAAAACGGTTTACTGAAAGTGTGGACTCAATTTTTTGATTATTAAATACAAAATCAATAAATTGTGTGATCATCGAAGTTAAATTAAATTGCTCTGCTTGTAATTGTTTTAATTGCTCAGGAAAAGTAACATGAGATGGAATGCCTTGTCGCTTTAACGTCAGCTCAACATTTTCTGCTCTGGTTTTATCTTGATCGGATTTGGTATTTTTATTCGACAGATAAATTCCTTGTTGATTAATCTGCTGATTTAAATCATATCCTTGATCATTAATTTTTTTATCCAGAATATAATGCCCTTTAACTAAACCAATATGTGTGCCGTCACCATCGAGTAAGTTCACATCAATTTTCTTGGTTTTAAAATCTGCTTTAATTAAATCATATAAATTATCCCCAACCGTGGTTAATAAAAAGTTACCTTTCAGGTCAGTGATTTTTAATAGTTTATCGTAGTTAAAAGCGGAAAGTTCAGTTTGTAATTCAATAGATTTGGATTGAATATCGTAAGACAATTCGCTTTCTAAAGTTTGCGATTGATTTGTACTATCACGAAATTCGGTCACAACACGAGAACTTAAACTATCACTAAAGACTGAAAATTGACTGGTAATGGTATTTTTATCAATGGTGATATTAAGTTGTTCATTTAGTTTCTTAATTAAATTGGTATTAAATTCCGATTCTGCACTAATCATTAACGGAAGTGCGGTTAATTTTGTGTGCATAAAATCCGTTTTATTACCATTTCGCTCCATGCTAAAAATGAGATCACGAGTAAAAAAATCGCTATTTTTTTCTGTAATAGTGATATTAAATTGATCCTTTAATTGATAAGGAAATTTGCTAATGGTCTGATCGATTTGGTAGTTCGTATAAAATTGTGTCGCTACACCAACCACTAAAGCGACAGCCGATAAACGTAATAAGAATTTAACTTTTTTGCTCATTATTTTTCCAAGAGGTACGGATAATTAGGTAAAAGTATAGCGAATTTACCAGATGACTACAAATATAGCTTATATGAATTAGATTCATAAAAAATGTGAATTTTTTGAAATTGACGCATAATTATGATTGCTTTAATTTATCCTTAACTCAATACCTTAATTGAATTCAGATAATATGGAGTGAATATATGAGTTACGCCAAAGAAATTGATACACTAAACCAACATATTGCAGATTTAGACGGAAAAATTAACGTTTCATTCGAATTTTTTCCACCGAAAACCGAAAAAATGGAAGAAACCCTGTGGGCATCTATTCACCGTTTAAAGACCTTAAAACCGAAATTTGTATCAGTAACTTATGGGGCAAATTCTGGTGAGCGTGATCGCACTCATAGTATTGTTAAAAGTATTAAACAACAAACAGGTTTAGAAGCGGCTCCCCATTTAACGGGGATTGATGCCACCCCTGAACAACTCCGCCAAATTGCTAAAGACTACTGGAATAGTGGTATTCGCCGTATTGTGGCATTGCGTGGCGATGAGCCGAAAGGTTATGCCAAAAAGCCATTTTATGCGTCAGATTTAGTTACATTATTGCGTGATGTCGCAGATTTTGATATTTCGGTGGCGGCTTATCCCGAGGTTCATCCCGAAGCCAAATCCGCTCAAGCAGACTTGATTAATTTAAAACGCAAAATTGATGCAGGGGCGAATCATGTAATTACACAATTTTTCTTTGATGTGGAAAGCTATTTGCGTTTTCGTGATCGTTGTGCGTCCATCGGTATTGATGCAGAAATTGTACCTGGGATTTTGCCTGTGACGAATTTCAAGCAGTTACAGAAAATGTCGAGCGTAACGAATGTGAAAATTCCAAGTTGGTTGGCTAAGATGTATGAGGGTTTAGATGAGGATCAAACTACCCGTAATTTAGTCGCATCAAGTGTTGCTATTGATATGGTACGAGTGTTATCCAGAGAGGGCGTGAATGATTTCCATTTTTATACCTTAAATCGTAGCGAATTGACCTATGCGATTTGTCATATCTTGGGGGTTCGTCCTTAATTTAAGTGATACCAAGGTTTTAAATTTAACAATGAATAGGATCTGTTGATAATTGAAAAACAACCCGTATCATGTTGTTATAAACAGAGACATTTTAACCAACATCCAATGGGTAGTCATTGAACCCCTATGCAAAGGCAAAGCGATCGATTGCAGACAAAGAATTTGAGGCACTGGTGGCGGACAAAGCTTTTGATGCAGACGGATTGATACAGGATTTGGAAAACGGGGCAGTAAAGCGGTGATACCACTGCGTAGCTGTCACAAATATCAACGTGATTATGACAAGTAAATGTACAAGTAGCGACATTTGATAGAAAACTTCTTTTGTAGATTGAAGGCGTTCAAGAAGATTTCCATACGTTCTGAAAAGACCGATGTTTCGTTTGCCGTTAATATTTATTTGGGTTGCCGTTTTGAAACCATTATGATTGTCAACAGGCTCTAGTTCTAGCGTTGTAAAAACAGAGTAAAAAGAATTGGCTTTGCGTGATCCCCCAAAGCCAATTACCCTTAGTTACCTCGCGTCAACTCAAGATTTCACTTACCAGAAAAATCCCACCGCCACTTGACCACCATAATTGCGGTTCCCTACCGTACTGGCAGAGGCTTTAATATTCCAATTATTGCCAGTGTGAGCAAACCCTGCAGCAATAGCTTGGCTGTCTCGATAGAACCCAGCACCCACAGAAAACCCTGTTTTGCCTTGTGGTGGCGTGGCTAATCCTGCCGTCGCAAGTGCTAATGCCGTACCATCGTAGGCATTGCGTTCTAGTTTATCAATACGCTGTTCAATATAATTAAAACGTTTTCCTACAGCGATATTATTACTGAGCTGATTATTTTCCAAAACCGTCACTCGAGTATCCAAACCAACAACATCAGTATTTAAATTCACTATCGATGCTTCATTATTGGTGGCACGCAACGCCACCGCTGCCACACTTGCTTCCGTGATGCCGACTCTTGTAGTCACATCAGCCACATTACTATCAGTGTTATCTACTCTAGTAGTAAGGGCTGTCACATTGCTATCAGTATTATCTACTCTGGTAGTAAGAACCGTTACATTGCTATCAGTGTTATCTACTCTGGTAGTAAGAGCCGTTACATTGCTATCAGTATTATCTACTCTGCTAGTAAGGGCTGTCACATTACTATCAGTGTTATCTACTCTGCTAGTAAGGGCTGTCACATTACTATCAGTATTATCTACTCTAGTAGTAAGGGCTGTCACATTGCTATCAGTATTATCTACTCTGGTAGTAAGGGCTGTCACATTATTGTCAGTATTATCTACTCTGGTAGTAAGGGCTACCACATTACTATTTGTTTTCGTCAAATCCGTCTGCAATTGGTAAGAAGCATTTAACCCTTCTTGTGCCATTTGTTGCACTGCATATAATTGACTACCATTCACCGCATACGTTGAATTATTCGTTACGCTACCCGCTGCCACATGCTGAATTTGTCGGGCTTGGTCGGCATTTCCTACAGATACTACCCCAACCACATTTGTACTACCAGCATAACTTACCGATTTTATTGTATTTGTACTGTCGGTATAAGACAAAGTGGTGGCATTTTCTGTATTATCAATAGCACTTGTAGTGGAATGACTTCCTAAGGCAATGGAGTTAGCGATTGAAGCATTGGCTGCTGTCCCTATGGCTATTGCACTTTCCTCTAAAGCTCTGGCTGAAGTTCCTATAGCGGTCGAATTTTCTGCAGAAGCAATGGTATTTGTCCCCATCGCATTCGCATGGATCCCCGAAGCATTGGCTGCTGCCCCTATCGCTGTTGAAAGGCTACCTGTAGCATTCGCTTGCAGCCCGATAGCATTTGAAGCACTACCTGAGGCATTAGCATAAAACCCAATGGCATTTGAATTATCACCTGAAGCAATGGCCTTACTCCCTATCGCTGTTGAAGCGCTACCCGAGGCTTTCGCACTATCGCCTACTGCATTTGAACTCTCCCCTGAAGCATTCGCTTGCAGCCCGATAGCATTTGAAGCATAATTTGAAGCATTAGCATTACTTCCTATCGCATTTGAAGCATTACCTGAAGCATTAGCATTATTCCCTATAGCATTCGCTAGATATTTAGCATTAGCATAATTTCCTATCGCATTTGAAGCAAAACCTGAGGCTTTCGCATTATTGCCTACTGCATTTGAATTTATCTCTGAAGCCTTGGCAGAATTTCCAATCGCATTTGAACTTTGCTCTGAAGCCGTGGCAGAATCTCCAATCGCATTGGCACTGGTCCCTGATGCATTGGCTTTATTCCCAATCGCATTTGAATTATTCCCTGTAACACTAGAATCCGTTCCTATTGCTGTTGAATTGTTGCCGGAAATAATCGTACCTTCAACAATGGTTGCTTGTGCTTCCCCCTGTAATAAGCCTAACGTCGTTAAAATAAATAACGTAATGTAATTTTTTTTCATCTTCATTTCTCTCAATTTTGATTAAATAGGTAAGATGGAATAAAAAACGCCTAGCAGGCATCAGGCATGATACCCACTAGGCGTTTTTTAGGATCTGAAATTTTGGAAAAATAAGAATTGCAAATGTAAAGGACACTTGACAATATAAAATTATGTCCAGAAAATTTGCTTGCTTGCTCCTTAAGAAAAATGGTTTCATATATTTATACTGTGATTGGTGACGTCAATATACTGGCAATTAAGATATTTTCTCTATTATTCCCTACATGGCTTCAGTCAGCCTGTAAGGATTTGGTCAATTTAATGATAAATTCTCTTCATATGCAACAAAAATTATTGATTTAAACATCAGATTAAACCAATAAATCAAAAATAGCAAGGGAGTGGCATGATAAAACTTTCCTTTTTAATGGCGAAATTTACCACGTTCCGCTATAATATCCCCTTATTTTTGACTAACGGAATCATCTATGTCTGAAATCAAATTAATTGTCGGATTAGGCAATCCTGGGGCAAAATATGAGGGAACTCGTCATAACGCAGGGGAATGGCTAGTCAATGAAATTGCCCGTTCACATAATGTTAGTCTGAAAGACGACAACAAATATTTTGGTAAAACTGCCAAGATTTCCACCGCACTTGGTGATGTATGGTTGCTTGTGCCAACCACTTTTATGAATTTAAGCGGTAAAGCGGTGGGTGCATTAGCCAATTTCTTTCGCATTCAACCTGAAGAAATTCTCGTGGTACACGATGAGTTGGATTTACCCTGTGGCGTAGCGAAAATCAAGCAAGGTGGTGGACATGGTGGGCATAACGGGCTGAAAGATATTATTGCGGTATTAGGTAATAACAAAAATTTCTATCGGATTCGTATTGGCATTGATCACCCAGGCAGTAAAGAATTGGTGGCAGGTTATGTATTAAGCAAAGCTGCCCCAAAAGATCAGGAAAAAATCAACGCCGCCATTGACGAAGCCAGTCGTTGTGTGGACGTATTATTCAAAGACGGAGTGGTAAAAGCCACTAACCGATTAAACAGTTTTAAAGTAGAGTAAGGAATAAAAAATGGGATTTAAATGTGGTATCGTGGGTTTACCCAATGTCGGAAAATCAACCCTTTTCAACGCATTAACCAAAGCAGGTATTGAAGCGGCAAATTATCCGTTTTGTACCATTGAGCCAAACACAGGTGTGGTGCCAATGCCCGATCCACGCTTAGATGCGTTGGCAGAGATTGTCAAACCTGAACGGGTATTACCAACCACAATGGAATTTGTGGACATTGCAGGTCTTGTGGCTGGGGCAAGTAAAGGCGAAGGTTTAGGCAATAAATTTTTAGCCAATATTCGTGAAACCGATGCTATCGGACACGTGGTACGTTGTTTTGAGAACGATGATATTGTTCACGTAGCAGGTAAAATCAACCCTGCGGACGATATTGAGATTATCAATACGGAGTTGGCGTTAGCGGATTTAGACAGCTGTGAACGTGCTATTCAACGCTTGCAAAAACGAGCCAAAGGCGGTGATAAAGAGGCTAAATTTGAATTATCCATTATGGAAAAAATCCTGCCTGTGTTAGAAAATGCAGGCATGATTCGTGAAGTTAATTTAGATAAAGACGAACTTTTTGCGATTAAAGGCTATAATTTTTTAACCTTAAAACCGACAATGTACATTGCTAATGTGAATGAAGACGGTTTTGAAAATAACCCGTATTTAGATCAAGTGCGTGCCATTGCGGAAAAAGAGGGGGCGGTTGTTGTGCCTGTGTGTGCGGCGATTGAAGCAGAAATTGCTGAATTAGAAGATGATGAAAAAGTCGAATTTTTACAAGACTTAGGCATTGAAGAACCTGGTTTAAACCGTGTCATTCGTGCTGGTTATGCTTTGTTAAATTTACAAACCTATTTCACCGCAGGCGTGAAAGAAGTGCGTGCATGGACGGTTTCTGTGGGGGCAACCGCACCGAAAGCCGCCGCTGTAATTCACACCGATTTTGAGAAAGGCTTTATTCGTGCCGAAGTGATCGCCTATGATGATTTTATCCAATTCAAAGGTGAAAACGGGGCGAAAGAAGCGGGCAAATGGCGGTTGGAAGGAAAAGAGTATATCGTGCAAGACGGTGATGTCATGCACTTTAGATTTAATGTGTAACCTTGCAAGGGCGTAGTATTGCATACGCCCTATTTAACAATATTTATGGAACTTAAACTTCCCCCACCTATTTTATTTTTATTGGCAGTCGCATTCATCTACTGGCTACCTAAAATAGCGTTGCCTTTAGCTAATTGGTTGAGTTATCTCTTTATTTTTACAGGTATTATTATTGCTATAGCGAGCTTGTATCCATTTTATCAACATAAAACTACAATTAACCCACATCGCCCTGAGCAAAGTGTTCATCTCATTACTTACGGGATTTACCGATTTAGCCGTAATCCTATGTATTTAAGTTTAGTTTGCTTTCTACTCGCTTTTACTTTTTGGCAACAACAAGCCTTAGGCTTTTTAGTAATTATTGGCTTTATTGCTTATTTAAATCGCTTTCAAATTCAACCCGAAGAACGTATATTAAAACAAAAATTCGGGCAAGATTTTTTACAATACCAACAAAAGGTAAGACGTTGGATTTAACAAAATTTAAGGAAATATGATGACTATCACCATTTTAGACGGCGGTATGAGCCGTGAACTTATGCGATTAAACGCACCATTCCGCCAACCCGAATGGTCAGCGTTATCGTTAATTGAAAAGCCGTCCGCTGTGCAACAGGTGCATGAAGAATTTATCAAGGCAGGGGCGGAAGTGATCACCACCAACAGCTATGCCGTAGTACCGTTTCATATTGGCGAACAACGTTTTCACGCCAATGGCAAAATGCTTGCTGAACGGGCTGGACGACTGGCACAAAATGCGGTGCAAAATTCAGGTGTTTTGACCACTAAAATTGCAGGATCGCTCCCCCCAATGTTCGGCTCGTATCGGGCAGATTTAATCCAACCTAATTGCTTTGCGGAAATTGCTCAACCCATTATTGATGGGCTGTCCCCTTATGTGGATATCTGGCTATGCGAAACCCAAAGTGCGATTATTGAGCCTGTTTCCGTGCAAAAATTGTTACCAAAAGATGAACGTCCGCTATGGGTGTCATTCACCTTAACCGATGACAAACCTACTCCCGAACCGCAACTACGTTCAGGTGAAAGCGTGCAAAGTGCGGTGGAAAAAATGATCGAAATTGGCGTACAGGCGATTTTGTTTAATTGTTGCCAACCCGAAGTGATTGAACAGGCGTTAATCGTTACTCGAAAAACGCTAGAAAAACACACCGCACTTCATATCCAAACAGGGGCGTATGCCAACGCATTTGCACCGCAACCTGAAGATGCCACGGCGAATGACGGGCTAGATGAAGTCCGCAACGATCTCGATCCGCCAGCCTATTTGCAATGGGCAAAAAAATGGACGGCTCAAGGGGCCAGTATTATCGGTGGTTGCTGTGGAATTGGGGTGGATTATATTGCAGTATTAGCGAAGAATTTGAAATAGGAAATATAATGAAATCTCTTGTTCAACAAAGCCTCGAAAATGCCTACCGAATTTTTGACACGGGCGACGTCTATCAATTTGAAGTTGGCACAGTCAAAGGTTTGCAACAAATTCATCACGCCTTATTTACGGGGCTGTATGATTTTGCTGGGCAAATTCGCCAATATAATATCTCCAAGGGCTATTTTCGCTTTGCCAATGTGATTTATCTCAAAGAAGTATTAGTAAAAATTGAGCAAATGCCTGAAACCACTTTTGAGCAAATCATTGAAAAATATGTGGAAATGAATATAGCTCATCCCTTTATGGAAGGCAATGGTCGATCTAGTCGTATTTGGTTGGATTTAATTTTACGGAAAAATTTAGGCAAGGTAGTCAATTGGCAAAATGTGGATAAAACCTTGTATTTACAAGCGATGGAACGTAGCCCTGTGAATGATTTGGAACTGCGGTATTTATTGCAAACCAATTTAACTGATGATGTGGATAATCGTGAAATAATTTTCAAAGGCATTGAACAATCTTATTATTATGAGGGCTATCAAAAACAGCCTTAACTAAAAGGTCAACAGACCCTAATTTAACCTAAAAGGAAAGCAATTATGTCAAACAAAAAAATCGGCTTGGTGTCGCTAACGGCGTTGGTACTAAGCTCTATGATTGGCTCGGGGATTTTTAGTCTTCCACAAAATATGGCAGCCGTCGCAGGGGCGGAAGCGATTTCTATCGGCTGGCTGATTACGGGGATCGGGATTATTTTTCTCGGGCTGTCATTCTTTTTTATCTCCCGTCTTCGTCCTGAATTAGACGGCGGTATTTACACCTACGCCCGTGAAGGCTTTGGCGAATTGATGGGCTTTATGTCCGCTTGGGGTTATTGGCTGTGTGCCACTATCGGGATTGTGGGCTATTTAACCGTGGCGTTTGAAGGCTTGGGCGTGTTTACGGATAGCGAAACCACCGTGATTTTCGGACAAGGCAATACCATTGCCGCCTTTATTGGTTCATCAATTATCGTGTGGCTCGTTCACGCCTTAATTGCAGGGGGCGTAAAAGAGGCGGCAGCAGTCAATCTGGTGGCAACCTTTGTGAAAGTCGCTCCGTTAATTTTGTTTATTGCATTGGGCTTGTGGTATTTTGATGCGGATTTATTTAATACGGACGTAAAAGCCACCGCACTTAATAACACGGTGGGCGATCAAGTGAAAGACACGATGTTAATTACCCTTTGGGTGTTCACGGGCGTAGAAGGTGCGGCGGTACTTTCCGCTCACGCCAAAAAACGTTCCGATGTGGGCTTGGCAACGGTACTCGGTATTGTAATCGCCTTGGTGCTTTATGTGGCAATCACCATTTTATCTTTGGGGATTTTACCCCGTGAGGTTATCGCCAATATGCCGAATCCGTCTATGGGTCCATTACTTGATGCCATGATGGGTTCGACAGGAAAAGTGATTATCACCGCTTGTTTGATTGTGTCGGTGTTAGCCTCTTATATCAGCTGGACAATGTACTCTGCCGAAGTGCCATACTGCGGTGCAAAAAATGGGGCATTTCCAAAAATTCTAGACAAACTCAACCAAAACGGCACACCGATTAACTCGCTATGGTTTACGGGCTTTGTGGTGCAATTTTGTTTGGTCTTGGTGTTGGTCTTTGAGCAAAGCTATAACAATTTATTGATGATTTCCACCTCAATGATTTTAATCCCGTATTTCTTAATCGGGGCGTATTTATTCAAGCTCTCCATTCAGATCAATGCGGCGTGGTACATTAAACTCACGGGTTTTATGGCATCACTTTACGGGCTATGGATCGTCTATGCGGCAGGCTTGGAATATTTGTTATTGTCGGTGGTGTTGTATGTACCAGGGATTTTATTATTCCTGTATTCCAACCGAAAATTCCACGGCAAAATCACCTTAACAGGGGCTGAAAAAGGCATTTTAGCGGTGATTTTAGCGATTTTTGTGTATGCGGTTTATCGTTTACCTGAGTTATTGGCTGCATAATTTATTCACTATAAACAAAGCCATAAGGAAAGAAAATGAAACAACCTAAAATCGTTATCCTAACGGGGGCGGGCATTTCCGCCGAATCAGGTATTCGCACATTTCGTGCCAGTGATGGCTTGTGGGAAGAACATCGTATTGAAGATGTTGCTACCCCCGAAGGCTTTGAGCGTAATCCAGAATTGGTGCAACGGTTTTATAATCAACGCCGCCGTCAGCTATTTAACCCTGACATTCAGCCCAATGCGGCTCATCTTGCCTTGGCTAAATTAGAACAGAAATTCGGTGATAATGTGTTAGTGGTAACACAAAATGTGGATAACTTGCACGAACGTGCAGGCACAAAAAATCTGATTCACATGCACGGCGAATTATTAAAAGTGCGGTGTAATTGGTCGGGGAAAATTTACGACTGGACAAAGGATATTACCGAACAGGATCGTTGTACCTGTTGCCAACCACCACGCCGTTTGCGTCCGCATATTGTGTGGTTTGGCGAAATGCCGTTACAAATGGAACGGATTTATCAGGCTTTAAATGAATGTGATTATTTTGTTTCCATTGGCACATCGGGCAATGTTTATCCTGCCGCAGGTTTTGTGCAGGAAGTCAGCCCTCAATGTAAGACTATTGAAATCAATTTAGAACCCAGTCAGATTCGTTCGCATTTTGTCGATGTGAGAGTAGGAAAAGCAGGTGAATTAGTACCGCAGTTTGTGAATGAAATTGGCATCGCGGAATAGGTATATTAAAAATATTTTTAGCTGTTGTTTATCGGTATCTATAATCCAGTTAAGATAATTATTTTAAGAAAGAATATTTGCTGATTTTTGTTGCCAAGGCGCAATCCAAATCAAGCAAACCATACCCGGAATGGCCAACCAAAAACACAGCCAGAAATAATCGTAATAGCTAAGCCAATCAATTAGACTGCCTGCTTGGGTGTTTAATGTGGCTCTTGGCAACGCTGATAAACTGGTGAATAAGGCAAGTTGTGTTGCTGTATAAAGCGGATTGGTTTCTCTCGCCATAAATGCAACAAAAGCAGATGTTCCTAACCCAATACCGATGTATTCTGCAGCAATAACTAAGCTAAGAGCGAATAGCTCATAAGTGCCAATTTGTTCAAAGGGACCTTGTTTAGCGAGCCATGCAAAACCCAGAATCGTAATGATCTGCACTACACCAAATAACCATAATGCTTTATTAATCCCAATTTTTAGCATAACAATGCCACCAATAATACTTGCGATCACCATAGGCCAAAGTGAAGCGTTTTTTGCTACAAGACCGATTTGGCTATTGCTAAAACCCATATCTAAATAGAACGGTGAAATTAGTGCTGTTGCCATACTATCACCGAGTTTATAGAGAAAAATAAACGCTAAAATAGCCAATGCTGACCAAATTCCTTTACGATTAAAAAATTCTTTAAACGGTTCAATCACATTATCTTTTAAAGTGCGGTGCGAATTTAACTCAATTTTGGGTTCACGGCTAATAAATAAGGTCATAAAAATACCAGGTAACATAAACAGAGCAGTAATGATAAAGACAGTTTGCCATGGGAGATAATCGGATAAAATTAAGGAAAGTGATCCTGGTACTAAACCTGCAATTCGATAAGCATTGACGTGAATGGAATTGCCTAGCCCTAATTCTTCATCCGATAAAATTTCTCGGCGGTAAGCATCAAGCACAACATCTTGATTGGCGGAGAAAAAGGAACACAGTGTTGCCAAACCAGCAATTAAAGTTAATCCTTGATTGGTATGTGGGGAAATAAAACCAAATAAAGCCATTGAGATTAATAACAGAATTTGTGAAACCAAAATCCAACCACGACGACGACCAAGAAAAGGCATTGAATAACGGTCAAGCAAAGGCGACCATAAAAATTTCCATGTAAAAGGAAGAGTAACTGCGGTGAAATAACCAAGGGTTTTTAAATCCACCTGTTCGGAGCGTAGCCAAATCGGTAATAAGGAAATTAGAATATAAAAAGGCAACCCCGAGCTGAAACCTGTAAAAATACAGATCAGCATATTGCGACTAAAAATTTGTGAGAAAACGGAAGATTTATTTGGCATAGTTAAAATATAATGAAATTTGAATGGAAAAGTGCGGTGTTTTTTACCGCACTTTTATGATTAATCAGTCTTTATAGCCTTGCGGATTATTTTTCTGCCAATTCCACGTATCTTGCATCATGGCATTCAAATCACGTTCTGCTTTCCAGCCTAATTCTTTTAAAGCACGGCTTGCATCAGCGTAATTTTCAGCAATATCACCCGCACGGCGAGGGGCAAATTTATATGGAACAACGATATTATTCGCTTGTTCAAAGGCTTTCACCATATCTAATACAGAATAACCTACACCCGTACCTAAATTATAAATATGTAATCCACCATCATTTTCATGACGAGCAAGCGCTTTAACGTGTCCAATGGCAAGGTCAACAACGTGAATATAATCACGTACACCAGTGCCATCAGGTGTATTGTAATCATTACCAAAAATAGATAATTCTTTTAATTTACCCACAGCCACTTGAGCAATATAAGGCATTAAATTATTTGGAATACCATTCGGATCTTCACCGATTAAACCACTTTCATGCGCTCCAACAGGGTTAAAATAACGTAAGAGCGTAATGCTAAATTTCGGTTCCGCTTTAGCAATATCGGTTAGCATTTGTTCTACCATTAATTTTGATGTACCATAAGGATTAGTTGTACCACCTACTTTACAATCTTCCGTCACAGGAATAACGTCAGGATCGCCATAAACCGTAGAAGATGAGCTAAATACAAAATTCCACACGCCTGCTTTACGCATTTGTTCAATTAAATTTAATGAACCCACCACGTTATTGCGATAATACTCAATAGGTTTCTGTACACTTTCACCGACAGCTTTTAAACCAGCAAAATGGATCACTGATTCAATGTTATTTTCAGCAAAGATTTGTTGTAATAATGCACTATCTAAAATATCACCTTGGTAAAATTTGGCTTGTTTACCTGTAATTTGAGCAACCCGTTCAAGGGATTTTTCCGAAGAATTGCACAGATTGTCTAATACAACTACTTCTTTGTTAGCATTGAATAATTCAACGACAGTATGTGAACCGATATAACCCGCTCCACCAGTGACTAAAATTGCCATAATATTTTCCTTCTGTTGATGTGCTGTAGATAGTATAAATCCGTTATCTTGTTTGATAAAGTAATAATCGAATTATTGAGGTTTATTGCCAGCAAATTGTTTCATCAGTTGGTGTAATTGTTTGCATTGTAATTGAAATGCACGGCAATGAGTACACAGTATTACATGCGTTTTCACACCTATTTTCTCATTAAAATTAAGCTCTCGCTCTTGAGCATCAGAAATAAGTTTAGTAATTTGTAAACATTTCATTTTTCATTCCTAATTTAATTTGGTCGCTAAACAATGTTGTAACTGTAATCTCGCTCGATACAGTAAGATATGTAGGTTTCCACTGGTAATATTTACTTCGTGGCAAATTTCATCAGCAGAAAAATCTAAATATTCTCGCATCATAAAAACACGGCTTTGTTTAGCTGGTAAATGAGTTAAACAGGTTTCAAATAATAGCCAGAATTCATCTGAATAAACTGCGTTTTCTTGCCAGCTTTCAGGATAATATTCTGTTTTCCAATGACCATTTTGATCGAAAAATTGGTTATTTTCTTCATCATCATCCACAAGGTCACTTTCAAGTACAAAACGATCTTTTTGACGTAAATAATCAATAATTTTATTTTTCAGAATAGCAAAAATCCATGTTTTCAATGCGGATTGACGTTGAAAATTATCAATATTTTTCACTGCACTTAATAAGGCTTCTTGCACCATATCTTCTGCAATGGTCATATCTCGTAGTTGAAGTAGTGCAAATTTCAACATTTGCTCCCTTATTTCAGCGAGTTGTTCTGATTGTATTAACGATGGTGTAGCTTGCAAATTAATGTTCCCTCGTTTTAAAAAATGTCACATCAGGATAACGTTCTTGAGCTAAATTCAGATTTACCATGGTTGGGGCAATATAGGTTAAATTATCGCCACCGTCTAAGGCTAAATTTTGCTCATTTTTGCGTTTAAATTCTTCAAATTTTTTCACATCAGCACATTCCACCCAACGAGCCGTTGCCACGTTCACATTTTCGTAAATGGCCTCCACGTTATATTCGGATTTCAACCGAGAAACCACCACATCAAACTGTAACACACCCACTGCACCAACAATTAAATCGTTGTTTATTAATGGACGAAACACTTGCACCGCTCCTTCTTCGGAAAGTTGTACCAAGCCTTTGAGTAATTGCTTTTGTTTGAGCGGATCTTTTAAGCGAATACGGCGGAACAGTTCAGGGGCGAAGTTCGGAATGCCTGTAAATTTCAGATCTTCTCCTTGGGTAAAGGTATCGCCAATTTGAATGGTACCGTGATTATGCAAACCGATAATATCGCCTGCGTAGGCTTCTTCTGCATGGGTGCGGTCGCCCGCCATAAAAGTCAACGCATCAGAAATCACCACATCTTTACCAAGGCGAACATGACGAAGTTTCATGCCTTTTTCATATTTGCCTGATACCACACGCATAAACGCCACGCGGTCACGGTGTTTTGGATCCATGTTGGCTTGAATTTTAAACACAAAACCGCTGAATTTTTCTTCCGCACTTTCTACTAAACGAGTGTCGGCTTGTCGTGGCTGCGGAGCCGGCGACCATTGAGTTAGCCCATCTAAGAAATGATCCACACCGAAATTACCTAACGCCGTCCCAAAATAAACAGGCGTGAGTTCGCCATTAATAAACAAATCGTGATCAAATTCATTAGATGCACCTTGCACCAGTTCCAGTTCATCACGCAACTGCTGAGCCAAATCTTCGCCCACGGTTTGATCCAATTCGGGATTGTTTAGCCCTTTGATAACTCGCACATCTTGAATGCGATGCCCTTGCCCTGTTTGGTATAAATAGGTTTCATCTTTATATAAATGATACACCCCTTTAAACAGCTTGCCGCAACCGATAGGCCAAGTAATCGGCGCACAATGGATTTTCAACACGTTTTCCACTTCGTCCAACAATTCCATGGGGTCACGAATATCACGGTCGAGTTTGTTCATAAAGGTAACAATCGGCGTATCACGTAATCTTGTGACTTCCATTAATTTAATGGTACGTTCTTCCACCCCTTTGGCACTGTCAATCACCATCAAACAGCTATCCACAGCGGTTAATGTGCGGTAGGTATCTTCCGAGAAATCTTCGTGTCCAGGGGTGTCGAGCAAATTCACCAAACAATCGTTGTACGGAAATTGCATCACGGATGTGGTAATCGAAATCCCCCGTTGCTTTTCCATTTCCATCCAGTCGGATTTCGCATGAGCCTGAGAGCCTTTACCTTTTACTGAACCTGCGGTTTGAATCGCATTTCCATAGAGCAACACTTTTTCTGTAATGGTGGTTTTCCCCGCATCGGGGTGAGAAATAATCGCAAAAGTGCGACGTTTGTTTACTTGTTGTGGATAGGTCATTTTTTGTCTGTTTTTGAATAGATAAAATTAATGCTGTATTGTCCTTGATTTTGAGAGTGGGTGCAAGCACTAAACATACAGGAAACCATTTGGCATCATTTTGAATTAACAAACCTATTTCTGTACAACCTAAAATCACGCTTTGAATGCCTTGCTGTTTTAGGTTTTCGATGACTTGCAAATAAAAGGCTTTAGATTGAGGCAGGATTTTGCCGACACATAATTCATCAAAAATCATACGATGAATTTCCGCTTACTCTTGTTCCGTTGGCACAACAGCGGTGATACCTTGTTTGGATAAGCCTGATTTATAAAAATCTTGTTGCATCACAAACGCTGTACCAAGTAACGCAACTTTATTTAAGCCTTGTTGTTCAATAGCTTTAGCGGTAACTTCAATCACATTAATCAATGGCTCGGAAATTTGATCTCTGCCACCTTGTGCATGGTATTTGTCGTAATCATTACCGCATCAGCAACAATTTTCTCTAAATCTGTAGTCGCTTGAGCTAAAATTCCCCCTGCTCCCGCTTTTTGTCTATCACCAGATTTTTGGCATACCACGATTTCACTAAAATCCACACTATAAAGTCAGATTAGAGAAGTGGTATTGCCGCCTTTAGTTTGATTAACAATGCGGTTAATGTCGCTGTAATAAGTCGCCGTACTCGTAGGAGACATACCGCCAATAATTCCAAGTTTTTTCATATTGTTACCTATTTTGCAAACACCTTTTCAATTCATCAATATCCAAAATCACTTGCTCACCCAACACTAACGCAGGAATGCCAATATAGTCGTTAGCTTTGGCATTTTCAAACGCTAGAAATGATCACGTAGCTTCAAAAAAGCTTTAAAATTTAAACGATCATTAATCATATCTAACGCTTGATATTCCACATTTAAACGCTCAAGTTCAGCAAAGAAAGAGACACCAAGGGGCGAAGTAAATGATAGGTTTCATAGGGTTTTCCATATTAAAAATGAGATAGCTGTATTTCTATCACTTAATAGGGAAATATGCAATGTTAAGCATTAAAGAAATGGTTTAAGAGAAACGATAATCGGGCAATGGAATGTTGCCCGATTTTTAAATATTCACCTATCTATTAGCTTTCAATTCACCACTTAATTATCTTGTATTAAAATTAATTTTGTCCCAAAATATATTGATCTTGTCCCTATTTGATTGTAAACTTGTACCCTATACACAATAGGGCAAGTTATTATGAAAAAGTCAGATGTGCTTGATTTAATCAAGTATCACTATGAAAACAAAGAAATCGAATTTAGAAATCAAACGGTTGATATTGCTCGTGATTTTGATAAATCAGGAGATTCACAACTTGCTCAGTATATTATGGGATTGATTTCTCAAACCAATCGTTTTATTCCACAAGCAGAAAGTGAAAATTCAAATCTTATTCCTGTTAAGTTAAATCTTGGTTCTTTACCTTTACCGACTATGATAATGAATGATTTAAAAGGCATTATTAATGCTATAAATCATGATATTGGTATTAATAAATTTTTATTTATTGGTTCACCTGGTACAGGGAAAACAGAAAGTGCTAAGCATGTTGCTCGATTACTCAATAGAGAATTGTTATTGGTTGATTTTAGCCATTTAATAGATAGCAAATTAGGGCAAACGGCTAAAAATATCATTCTGGTTTTTAATGAAATCAATCAGTTACCATTTCTCAATAATTACGTTATTTTATTTGATGAAATCGATACTATTGCTTTAGATCGTATCAATCAAAATGATATTCGAGAAATGGGGAGAGTGACTTCTACCTTTTTAAAATCTTTAGATAATCTAAATCCAGAAGCTATTATTATTGCCACAACTAATCTTTACGATAATTTGGATAAAGCATTAGTTAGACGATTTGATGCCACGATTGATTTCGATCGTTATTCTGAT
Organism: Lonepinella sp. MS14434; assembly: GCF_042468235.1. Lineage (GTDB taxonomy): Bacteria > Pseudomonadota > Gammaproteobacteria > Enterobacterales > Pasteurellaceae > Lonepinella. The sequence continues at coordinate 368,542 of NZ_CP170386.1, forward strand.
GATGACAAGATTGAAGTTGCTGAAGTTATTTTAAATGATTTCTTAAAACAATTTAAAAATGCCACAAAAGATTCAAGATTATTCAAGAAAATCTTAAAAACGGCTAAGAAAATTCCAAACCCAGGGGACTTAAGAAACTTAATACGCACGTCTTTGGCATTTAGCGATCCTTCTGAACCTAGTGATTATCTCAAACGGTTTTTAAGAGCAATGCACCATGGGAAAACATTAAGCATAAATAGATTAAGCCAATTAGGTTTTACAGTAAGAGAAATTGAAATTTTAACTGGCATATCAAAAAGTAGTGTTTCACGAGAATTGAATGGAGCTAAAGATGAATAATATTTTAACCTTACGGGGAAAAAGATTTACTCAAGAACCACGAAAAAATGGAATAAGCGGAGTAAAAGTCCCTGCAAATTCGCTAATTGAGCTATCTCATTTAAAAGCCATTCATCAATCATTACTTAAAGTTAGAACGTTTTGGCAAGAAATTAATCTTTTAGATGGCGTATTGCTTAGTGCTTATTACAATAAAATCATTGCTAAAAGTAATCGAATCAGTGGTTATTTAAGTTCTACAAAAGAAATACCTAATGATTCTATTGTGGGAGCTAAATTTAACGCAGATAAAGATAAGCATATTATTACCCATTATGTATCTAGAGAATTATTAGATAATACTATCGTATTATCTGAAAATGTAATTCATTTATTTAATGATACTTTTCCTAATGGTGAACTCACTGATAAAGAATTTGATGATAAAAAACTATTTAATTCATTACCTTATGAAAAATATCATCTTTCAAAAACCGCTTTTAGAGCGATCTTAAGGGATTCTGTATTTATTGAGAAGTTTGATGTAGAAGAAGTTTCTCAATCGGAAATTAAAAATGCCATTGTTACTTTTTATGATGTCAATACCAATATTCGTGTTTTACTTGAAAAGGTTGGGATTGATATTTCTACAGCGAATATTTTAGATAATACGACTGTGTTGTTAGATGAAAAGTATTTAAATCTTGTCTATACTAAAATTCCTTATTTAGTGGCGATGGCGGTGGAAGATTTCTCTATGTTATCGCCGGATGATTTCAAAACCGTGGTGGAAAAAATTGAAATTCCAATTCCTTCACCTACCAATGAACCTGTTATTGGCGTGATTGATACCTTATTTGAACGAGATGTTTATTTTAGCGAATGGGTTGAATATCACGATATGATTTCTGATGATATTCCTAAAGAATCCAGAGATTATAATCACGGAACAGCGGTATCATCTTTAATTGTCGATGCTCCAAATTTAAATCGGAATTTAGATGATGGTTGTGGGCGATTTCAGGTCAGACATTTTGGTGTAGCACTCCAAAGTGGTTTTAATTCATTTACGATCATTAAACAGATTAAAGAAATTGTATCTCAAAATACGGATATTAAAGTCTGGAATTTATCTTTGGGGTCAAATGATGAAATTCGAGAAAACTTTATTTCTGCAGAAGCCGCAGTTTTAGATGAAATTCAATTTGAAAATGATGTGATTTTTATTGTGGCAGGAACTAATTCATCGACTGGTAGAAAGAAAATTGGTACCCCAGCAGATTCGTTAAATTCTATTATCGTGAATTCGGTTGATTTTGAAAATCAACCAGCAAGTTATTCTCGCCAAGGCATTGTTTTATCTTTCTTTATGAAACCAGATGTTGCTTATTATGGCGGTGGTAATGGAAAGTTTATTAATGTGTGTGAGCCATTAGGTTTAGGACAAGTAGCTGGAACCAGTTTTGCTGCTCCGTTGATTGCAAGAAAAATGGCTTATCTTATTCACATTATGGGATTAAGCCGAGAAGAAGCAAAAGCCTTGCTGATTGATTCTGCGATTGGTTGGCATCATCAAAAATCCTTTGAAGAGATGACGTTAATTGGGAATGGCATTGTGCCAATCAATATCAAAGATATTTTATCGACAAGTGATGACGAAATTAAATTTATTGTCTCTGATGTGTCGGAAAAATATCATTCCTATAATTATGATTTCCCTGTCCCTATTAGCAATGGTAAACATCCTTATGTGGCAAAGGCGACAATGTGTTATTTTCCAAAATGCTCTAGAAATCAAGGGGTTGATTATACCAATACAGAACTCAATCTTGTATTTGGGCGGCTATCTAACAAAAAAGGAGAAACTATTAAAGCCATTAATAATGATGCTCAACATTTTGATGATGCTCCAGGTTATATTCGAGAAGATTCAGCAAGAAATATATTTAGAAAATGGGACAACGTAAAGCATATTAGCGAAACGTTTACACCAAGAAAACAAGCTAAAACTATTTTAAATACAGACAATCCGCAGTGGGGAATGAGTGTAAGAACCATTGAACGCTTAAGAAAGCGAGATGGCGAAGGTATTCGTTTTGGCGTGGTGGTTACCTTAAAGGAAATAAATGGCGTTAATCGTATTGATGATTTTATTAAACTAGCACAATTACGTGGTTGGTTAGTGAATCAATTACAAGTGGAAACGCAGGTTGAAATTTACAATAAATTGAGTGAAGAGATTGTGTTTGAATAAAGACTGGTTTACTTAATTTAGCTCAAGAATTAAGAAATATTTCTCAAGCATGTAAAATGATGGGTATGAGTCGAGATACATTTTATCGTTATCAACAAGCAGTTGAAAATGGTGGTGTTGAGGCGTTGCTTAACCAAAGCAGACGTGTTCTTAATCTTAAAAATCGAGTAGATGAAAAAATTGAATAAGCAGTTGTTCAAATTGCTCTCGATAATCCAGCCTTTGGGCAAGTTCAAGTCAGTAATGAATTGCGTAAACAAGGCGTTTTCGTTTCTGCTGGTGGCGAGTGTTTTATTTGGTTAAAACATAATGTGGCTAACTTTAAACAGCGATTAACCACTCTAGAAAAACTGGTTGCAGAGAAAGGAATTATCTTATTTGAAAGTCAGGTTGAAGCACTAGAACGCAAGAAAGAAGATGATATTACTTATGGTGAAATTGAAGTGGCTGATATGCTGAATGATAAAATCTTACCATTCTTTGTTTCGCATGGCTTGCCAATGTTACGTGTTCTCACAGATAGGGGGAGCGAATACTGTGGTAAGTGAGTCCATACCAAAATTCATGAACAGGAAGATGAGATCAAAGTTTCACCGTTAAATGGTGCCTTACTTGCTTTATTTGCGTTCTTTTTATGTATTCCAGAACTTTTTTATGCAGATGGTCGGATTCAGTTATTCTCCGATGCCACCACCATTAATGGTTGGGTAATTGGTGGCAGTGGACCTGATCGTATGGGAACGGTAGGGATTTTTACGGCAATTATTATGTCTTTGTTGACGGTGAAAATTTACTGTTTTTGCGTGAAACGTAATTGGGTAATTAAGATGCCAGAAGCTGTACCTGAAGGTGTTGCTCGCTCATTCACGGCATTAATTCCAGCCTTTGCGGTAGCAGTAGTGGTATTAGTGATTAACGGTGGCTTTATCGCATTTGGTACAGATATTTTTAAAGTGATTGCCATTCCATTTGCTTTTGTTACCGACATCGCTAACAGTTGGCTAGGGTTGATGGTGATTTTCTTCTTAATTCATGCCTTATGGATTGTGGGGATTCATGGAGCCAATATTATTAGTTCCTTTTTAGTGCCAATTGTATTAAGTAATTTGCAAGCTAATGCAAACGGAGCGAATATTCCTTTTGCAGGTGAATTTTACAATAGTTTTGTATTTCTTGGTGGATCTGGTGGTACATTGGGACTAACTTTATTTATAGCCTTTCTTGCTCGTTCACAACAATTACGGATTTTAGGCAAAGCGTCTATTGCTCCAGGCATATTTAATATTAATGAGCCAATTATCTTTGGCTTACCAATCGTATATAACCCATATTTAGCTATACCATTTTTCCTTTCGCCAATGGTGACTGCGTCTATGGCATATTGGTCAATTAAATTACATTGGGTGAATCCAATAATTGCTAATGTACCTTGGCCATCTCCAGCTGGTATTGGTGCATTTATTGGTACAGCAGGTGATTGGCGTGCCGCAGCATTGGCATTATCTTGTGTTTTAGTATCTTGGTTAATTTATCTGCCGTTTGTTAAGGTGTATGACAATAAATTAGCAACAGAAGAACAGGCAGCAGAACAAGTTAGTCAGTAAACGTCATAAAAAAATACCGCACTTTTTTAACGATTTTTGATAAAAGTGCGGTATAAAATAACAACATTTTTTTATCTTTTCTCAATCATGACTTTTATATCTTCTGGCATCGCATAATAAGGGGCAGAAGTAATAAATAAGTCAATACCTAATTTAGCAAAATCCGCAACATTATTTTTATTTACCCCACCTGCTACGGATAACATCACATTAGATTTGAGTTGTTGCTTAAGCTCTAAAGCAGCTTTGACATCATCTGAACTAAATTTATCTAATTGAATAATATTAGGATTCGCCAATAACATGGCTTGACACTGGGCTAAATTATCCGCTTCAAGGGTGATTTTATTTTCAGGGGCTTGTTGGCGTAATGTTGCCACAATATCAATGTAATTCTCTGGTTCGTCCAATAAATTACGGTGATTGGTAAAGACTAAAAGGGTTTCACTGAGTCCTTGACGGTGAATATGTCCACCGCCAGCTAGCACGGCAGCAGTGGCTAATTTTCTGGTGTTAGGGATGCTTTTTCGCGTACAAGCCACCACGGCATTAGGGTTTATCGCTTTGGCATTTTGCACCATTTCTGCGGTATATTGTGCCACACCACAACTCCACTCTAATACCAGTTGTACTACTTTCCATGCTTGATGAAGTTGATCGGCTTGGGCTTCTGCTTGAATAAGTAGCGTTCCCGCTGTTACTTCATCGCCATCTTGAACAAAGGCATTAGCTTGAATATGCAATTTGGTTAATAAACGTAATGCGACATTAATACCCGCTACCACACCTGCTTTTTTACGTGTAAATGACATACGAGCAGGTTTTTTTCCAATATCTAAGCAATGTGTGGTTAAATCACCACGATAAATATCTTCAAGTAAAAAATTATCGAGTTCTGGTTCAGAAAAATAGATCATAGCGTTTCCTTGAGTGTTCCATGGTGGATAGAGATAGCACGTTCCGCCAGATAGTCGGCTTCTTTCGGTTCGTGCGTGACCATTAAAATGGTGAGTGAAAATTGCGTTTTTATTTGTTTAATGATTTGCCACATTTGGGTACGAGTATCCCAATCAAGAGAAGAAAAAGGTTCATCGAGTAACAATAATTTAGGATGACTGATTAATACTCTCGCCAGTGCGACCCGTTGTTGTTCGCCCCCCGAGATTTGATGCGGATAACGATCAATTAAATGTTCAATACCCAACTGTTGCAACAAATCTATTTGTTCTGTCAAGGAAATGTGTGTACCTTGTGCTAAGGCTAAATTTTCATTGACCGTTCTATGTGGAAACAAATAAAGCCGTTGATTTAAATAACGACATTGACGTTGCCAAGGGGGAAGTCGGTTAATATTTTGTCTAGCCAAAATGATGTTACCTTGATACTCAAGATAGCCCGCGATAGCATTAAGCAAGGTTGTTTTACCACTGCCTGATTTACCTAAGATAGCGACACATTCATTGGGTTGAATATGTAAGTTTAGTCGGTTTAAAATACCGACACTTAAATCTTGAATGTTTAACATTGACTATTGCCGATTGAGATTGCGTAATAAGAGTAATAACAAGGCGGAAATCACTAAAAGCCATAATGATGCACCAATAGCAATTTCAAAATCGCCACTAGCGATATTTAAATAGATTGCCATTGGCAAGGTTTCCGTTTTAAAGCGAGTGGCACCTGCTAACATTAAGGTTGCACCGAATTCCCCAATCGCTCTTGCCCAAGCTAAGATTGCACCGCTTAATAAGGGTTTCCAACACATAGGCAATTCCACTTTGATTAAGGATTGCCAAGGGGTGAGTCCAAGATTATAAGCGGTTAAGCGGTAGCCTATATCAAAATTGGCAAATGCCCCCCTTGCACTACGTAATAAAATGGAACTTGCAATATAGGTTTGAGCAATAATGATCCCCACAGGGCTAAATACCCAATCGCTGACGATGGGTAACCAAGTTGCCACAATACCTTGACGATTAAATAATAACAGTAGGCTTAATCCTGCCACTAATGGGGGTAAAACCATAGGGAGATCGAGTAGGGTATCGATCACTTTTTGCCAAGGTAAGGTTTTTTGGCTCATCACCCAAGCACTCGGAATAGCAATGATCATTGCCAACAAAAGTGAAATGATTGAACTACTCAGCGACATTCCCAAGGCAAAATAGAGTTCTTTATCCGTCAGAATTTCAATGAGAAAATGCTGATTGAGCTTACTGGTTAAGGATAAAATCGCCCCAACCACGATACATAACAATAATGCCAATGGGATAAGGGCGAAATATAAACTCAAACTATTGGGTGATCGGTAAGAAACCTTCATCAGTGAAGTATTTCACTCCTTCAGCAGATTTGAATAAGTCTAATAATTGTTTAGCTTCTTTTGGGTGCTGACTGGTTTTTAAGGTAGCGATGGTCACTTTTTCTTCAGGCGTACCTTTTGGATTGTCCAAAATCACTAATTTATCTTTTTCTTTCCACGCACCTGAACGCCCAACGACAGCAGCATCAACATCACCGTTGAGCAAATAAAGCATTAATTGTTTTACTGTTCCCGCTTTTACTACCACTTTTTCATTTAACGCTTTTTCATAACCAGAAAGTGCCAATATTTTTTCTGCCCCTTTACCTAATGCCATCGCTTTGCTATCACCAATACCAATACGTAAATTACTTTCTGCGAGAGCTTTCAAGGAATCAATGCCATCGGCTTTGTCTTTACGTACTGCCATGACGGGGATATGTAAGACTAATGGTGCTGATTCAATCACGTCACCTGTTTGTTGTAATTTTTCCACATAGTCGGCAGAACCGGGTAAATACAAATCACCTTGTTGGGTGGTTTGATAACGAGCTAATAACTGACCTGATCCTGCATATTCGACAGTGACTTTATTGTTGGTTTGTGTTTCAAATTGTTTAATAATTTTTTCAACGGGTGATTTCAAACCAGCCCCAGCATACAGGTGTAATTCAGCTGCAGATACTGTGGCAGTAAAACCAAGTGTTAATGCTAAGAGAGATAAAGAGACTTTCATGAGATTTTCCTTAATTTTATGAATAGAATAGCGTTATATATATCATTCTACAAAGAATTAGAGAAAACTTCAAAAGGTTTTCATTAGTTAAAAATTGAGTAAAAAAATACCGCACTTTAATCACTCAAAGTGCGGTGGAAAATGACTTAATTTTTCATTATTGTGTCGCTTGAATCGCTGTTAATGCGATGGTGTACACAATATCATCAACCAATGCACCACGAGATAAGTCGTTCACTGGTTTACGCATACCTTGTAACATTGGACCAATAGATACTAAATCCGCAGAGCGTTGCACTGCTTTGTATGTCGTATTACCTGTATTCAAATCAGGGAAGATGAATACCGTTGCTTTACCTGCTACAGGGGAATTTGGTGCTTTGGATTTTGCCACATCTTCCATCACGGCGGCATCATATTGTAATGGACCGTCAATGATTAAATCTGGACGTTTTTCTTTGGCAATACGAGTGGCTTCTTTTACTTTTTCAACATCTGCACCTGAACCTGATGTACCCGTTGAGTAAGAAATCATTGCCACTTTTGGTTCAATACCAAAGGCTTTGGCTGAATCGGCGGATTGAATGGCGATTTCCGCTAATTGTTCCGCATTTGGATCTGGGTTCACCGCACAGTCACCATAAACTAACACTTGATCTGGTAGCAACATAAAGAAGATCGAAGATACAATAGAGCTACCTGGGGCAGTTTTGATGATTTGCATTGGTGGACGAATGGTATTCGCTGTGGTATGCACGGCACCAGATACTAAACCATCTACTTCGTTAGCTTCTAACATCATTGTACCTAACACAACATTATCTTCTAACTGCTCGCGAGCTGAGGTTTCTGTCATGCCTTTGGCTTTACGTAATTCCACTAAACGAGCCACATAGTTTTCTCGTACTGAGGTTGGGTCAATTACCGTGATGCCTTTACCCAATGTTACACCCTGTGCTTCAGCTACACGTTGAACATCTGCTGGGTTAGCTAATAAGATACATTCTGCAATGCCACGTTCTGCACAAAGCACTGCAGCTTTAATGGTACGAGGTTCATCACCTTCAGGTAACACAATACGTTTTTTCGCCGCACGAGCTAATTCAGTTAATTGGAAACGGAACGCTGGTGGTGATAAACGACGAATACGTGAAGAAACTCCCGCAATTTGGTTAATAAAATCAGTGTCAAATTGTTGGCTGGTGTATTGTTTTATATTTTCAATCCGTTCTTTATCGTCAACGGGGACTTCTAAATTGAAACTTTGCAAATTTAATGCGGTTTGCCAAGTGTTGCCTTCAATGCGGAAAATTGGTAAACCTGTGGTTTCAAAAGCACGTTGGCATAATTTATTAATTTGATTATCAATTTTATAACCACCGGTTAATAAAATACCGCCTAATTCAATGCCGTTAGTTGCGGCCAATGCAGCGGCAGTTAATACATCAGGTCTATCCGCAGATGTCACTAATAAACTACCCGTACGGAAATGTTCCACCATATTTTGTAATCCTCTCGCACAGAAAGTAATACCACGAATACGGCGAGTCGTAATTTCCCCTTCGTTGAGAATAGCAGCACCGAGATGTTTGACCAAGTCGATAACACGGGTGGCGATTAATTCTGCTGACCAAGGAATACAGGCTAATACTTTAATTGGGCTGGTGGCGAATAAGCGATAAACTTCGCCAGCTTGGTTGTGGCTATGTTGGTATGAATCAAAAATCTCCGTTAAATCAGGACGGGTGCGACCACTGTCATCAACAGGAGCATTGAATTTGTTAATGACGACCCCAAGTAGGTTAGGGTTAGATTTTCCACCAAAAGATGCTGCCGCTGCTTCAACACGTTCTTTTAATTGATTCGGTGTATCTGTCGCAGGTGCAGCCACTAAAATAATTTCTGCATCTAAGGCTTGAGCAATTTCATAGTTAATTCTGTCGGCATAAGAATTTTTTCTAGTCGGAATTAACCCTTCTACAATAACGATTTCATTGTTTTTGCTTAATTGTTGGTGCTGTTCAACAATTTTTTCTAAAAGTACATCTGTTTGATTCTGACCAATTAAATTTTCGGCAATGCTTAACATAAAAGGTTCAGCGGTTTCGATACTTGTACTGGTACGTACAATAGAAGTTGTGCGATCTAATTTGTCTTCACCACTGCTAGGTTGCGAAATAGGCTTGATAAAACCAATTTTTGTACCTTTTTGTTCAAGCGCTTGAATTAAACCCAGACTAACACTAGTTAAACCAACGCCGCTACTGATTGGGATAAGAATAATAGTTCGTGACATAATATTTCCTAATTTGAGAGAATGTTGAGTAAAAAAGCAAACTGCCGATAATTATCGGCAGTCGTTTATGTGATTATTTTATGCAAAGACGAGCAGTATCTCGTGCAATCACTAATTCTTCATTAGTTGGAATAACCATGGCGATCGGGGTATTATCTTTAGTAATAATACCTTCATTACCAAAACGAGCGGCTAAGTTTTTCTCAGTATCTATGTTATAACCAAATAATTTTAAGTGATTTAAGGTGATCTCACGGACGTGAGCAGAGTTTTCCCCGATACCGCCAGTAAACACGATAGCATCTAAACGTTCACCGATAACTGCCATGTATGAACCGATATATTTAGCTAAACGGTAGCAATAGACATCTAACGCACGTTTGGCAGGTTCTTCTTTATCGTAGTTATCTTCTGCGTAACGGCAATCGCTCGTCACTTCAGTTAAACCTAATAAACCTGATTTTTTCACTAAGGTTTCTTCGATTTCATCCATTGACATACCTAAGTTTCTGTATAGATAGAACACGATTGCCGGGTCGATATCACCAGAACGAGTTCCCATCACTAAACCCTCTAATGGGGTTAAGCCCATAGACGTATCGATACATTCACCATGACGAACAGCAGACACAGAACCACCGTTACCTAAGTGACAAGTAATGACATTAATTTTATCTTCAGCAACACCTAAACGTTTTGCTGCTTCGCGGCTAACAAAGTAGTGGCTAGTACCATGGGCACCGTAACGACGAATGGCATGGTCTTTGTAAAGTGAGTATGGTAATGCGTATAAGTAGGCTTCTTCCGGCATGGTAGTATGGAATGCAGTATCAAATACGACCACGTTTTTATCTTTTAAATGTGGGAAAATATTGAACGCTTCTTTAATACCGATTAAGTGAGCAGGGTTGTGTAATGGGGCAAATTGAATGGCGTCTTCAATACCTTTTACCACTTCATCTGTGACGATAACTGATGAAGTAAATTTCTCACCACCGTGAACAATGCGGTGACCGATTGCGACAATGCTGTCTTTTAATTCTTGGGTTAATACATTTTCAACAATGAATTTCAAAGCTTCGCTGTGAGCCGCACCCGCACCTAAATCTGCGTTACCTTTCTCGCCGTGAATTTTCCATTTAATACGAGCTTCAGGGAGATAGAATGCTTCGGCTAAACCTGATAATTTTTCGTCACCAGAAACAGGATCTAAGATAGCAAATTTTAAAGATGAGCTACCACAGTTTAAGATAAGAACTAATTTTGACATAAATTAACCTATATTAAGGGTTGAAGTTAGAAGATATTCAGCAAACACTGAATAGACGTTTTTAAAGTCATAATACGTTATAGAATACACTTTTTTGGCGATAAAATAAATTATTAAGCGTAGAAAAATGTAATCTTTATCAAAAAAAGTTGAAAGTTTAAACATTTTTTATAAAGTGCGGTGTAAATTTCCTTTTTTTATTGGATTTTTTTGTGTAAAAGGGAGTATGCTAGTCGAGTATTTTTATTTTTCAATGAGAGAGAAAACATGACAACCATAAATTTAAACTTGCAAGATCTTTCTTGCCAACATTGCGTAAAAAACGTGAAACAAACCTTAGAAAAGATCTCGGGAGTAGAACATGCTGAGGTGAGTTTAACCCAAGCAGCAGTAATAGGAGAGGTATCTGCCCAAACCTTAATTGATGCCATTGTCGATGCAGGCTATCAAGCCCAACTTGCTGACCCAAAATAGATCTACCAACACAACAAAATCCTCAGCCTGATCCTGTGGTGGTAGAAAGTCGTCATGATCAGGCAAAAATCGCCCAAAATGCACCGCAGTTTACTTTGTTATTGGACGGATTAAGCTGTGTGGCTTGTGTCGCAAAAGTGCAAAAAGCCTTATTAAATGTGACAGGGGTGAGTTCTTCTCAAGTCAATTTAGCAGATAATACGGCTTTAGTGACAGGGTTTGTTGATCCGCAAGATTTAGTGCAGGCTGTGCTTGATATTGGTTATGGGGCAGAATTAGTTGAAGATGAAAACCAGCGTCGCGTAAAACAGCAAGCCCAACAGCAACAGGAAATTCAACAACGTCGTTGGCAAGCCACGGTGGCGTTAGTGGTCGGTTTTGGTTTATTCTTTTGGGGAATCTTTGGCGGTCAAATGCAAGTGACAGCCGACAATCAACTAAATTGGATGGCGGTTGGCTTGCTGGTATTGGCAGTGATCTGGTTTACGGGTCAGCATTTCTATCAACGAGCTTGGCTTAACTTACGTAATAAATCCACGACTATGGATACCTTAGTAGCATTAGGAACGGGGACGGCATGGCTTTATTCTTTTATGGTAGTTCTATTTCCCGATTTTTTCCCTGAAAATGCTCGTCATCTTTATTTTGAAAGCAGTGCCATGATTATTGGCTTGATTAATATCGGAAAAATACTTGAACTTAAAGCCAAACAGCAATCATCACAAGCCCTTGAACGATTATTCGATCTTACCCCCCAAACCGCCAAAGTTGTGACGGAAAACGGTGAAACAGAATTGCCGTTAAGCCTAGTTCAAGTTGGCATGCGACTACGTTTACAAACGGGCGATCGGGTTTGTGTTGATGGAGTTGTGACGCAAGGTCATGGCTGGGTGGATGAAAGTATGCTAACGGGAGAGCCGATCCCCATTCAAAAAGAAAAAGGTGACAGGGTGAGTGCTGGAACATTAGTAACAGACGGTACGTTGCTTTTTCAAGCAGAACAAATTGGCAATCACACCCGATTAGCGAATATCATCAAATTAGTGCGACAAGCTCAAAGTAGCAAACCAGAAATTGGGCAATTAGCCGATAAAATTGCGAGTGTATTTGTTCCTGCCGTAATAATGATTGCATTCATTTCTGCATTGGTTTGGTATGTGGTTACGCAACAGATTTCTTATGCTTTCGTCATATTAACCACCGTGTTAATTATTGCTTGCCCTTGTGCTTTAGGGTTGGCAACACCGATGTCAATTATTGCTGGCATTGGACGAGCGGCAGAATTAGGCGTGTTAGTTCGTGATGCAGATGCCTTGCAACAAGCGGCGAGTGCAGACACGATTGTATTTGATAAAACGGGTACTTTGACACAAGGTGAGCCAACGGTGACAGCAGTTTATACCTTTGGTGGTGTTGAACAAAAAAGTGCGGTGCAATTTGCGGCAAGTTTAGAGCAGGGAGCGAATCATCCCTTAGCCAAAGCCTTATTAGCTTACGCCCAAAATATCACATTAATTGAACCCAGCCAATTTAGCACGTTAAAAGGACTTGGAGTTAGTGGTGTCATTCATGGCAAAAAATTGTGGTTAGGCAATCGCACTTTATTACAGCAACAGAATATAGATACAGACATTGCAGAAGCCGATTTTTTGACAGAAAGCGAAAAAGGGGCAACGGTGATCTTTTTGGCGGAGCAAAATCAACTTGTCGCCATGTTTGCGATTCGAGATCCACTGCGAGATGACACAGTCACTGCTGTACAACGGTTACAGCAACAGGGTTATCATTTAGTGATGCTGACTGGAGATCAACAAAAAACGGCACAAGCGATTGCCGATGAAATTGGTATTGAACAGGTTATTGCGGGCGTATTGCCAGAAGATAAAGCACAAGTTATTCAGCGATTACAGGCTCAAGGACGTAAAGTCGTGATGGTGGGGGACGGTATTAATGATGCTCCAGCGTTGGCTCAAGCGGACGTGAGTATGGCAATGGCAAGTGGTTCGGATATTGCGATTGAAACCGCCGAACTGACGTTAATGCGACATAGTATTAACAGTGTAGCAGATGGGTTACAGCTGGCTAAAGCGACATTAAGTAATATGAAACAAAATTTATTTTTTGCTTTTGTCTATAACTGCTTGGGTATTCCTCTTGCAGCAGGGGTATTTTATCCGTTATTAGGAATATTGCTGAATCCTATGATAGGCGGGGCTGCTATGGCTTGTTCGTCCATTACTGTGGTAACAAATGCGAATAGATTATTAAGATTTATACCCAAAAATTGATATTAATCAATAAATAAGTCGATTAGGCTTTTTATTCATAAGGTTTTTAGGTATGATCCAAGCATCAAGATAAATGCTTGATAATTCATAAAGTTCCTAAAGAAATATAATAAATAATAGCTAAACTACTTTCCTACCACCCTAATCAGGGTGGTTTTTTTATTTATAATGTGGCAATCAGAAGTTGGATAAAAAAGACCAGCGAAATCGCCATTTCGGCTAAACCTACCTGTTTAGTGGAGAGCTTTTTAGTTGGCAATATAATCGCTCTGGTTAATGGAATAACAAACGCCAGTGCTAATAAAAATTGTTGAAAAGGCAGAAAAATCATCACGCATACTGTATGGTAAAGAATAGAAGTAATGAAATAAAAAGGATTTTTCCGCTCACGTAAGACTGATTTGACATAGAGCGTCACGCCGATAAAAAATAGGCTAGGTAATGTGGCAACCCACCAAATCCGTTGATCAAATTGGTTTTCTGCAAAATAATAGGCTGCCATTCCCGCAATCGCAAAAATAACAATCGCATTAAGATCATTTAATAAAGCACGTTCATCTTTTTGTTTTACAAAATAGATACTGACAAAACTTAAGGGAATAAACAATATGGCAAAATATAAAATTTTCCAGTTATACCAAAGTGCTGGAATGACAAAAATGAAACAAGCACTAGCGTAAATCATTGTCCATTTTCTATACAATGCTAAATTTCTTCCTTTAAATAAATTGAGAAAAGGATAGGTCATTAAGTATAAGGAAAACCAAGCGAGTAGTAGAAAAAAATGTTGCCAAATAGGGTGAGAAAGCAACATTCCGTATAAAAATGGCATTAATGCCATCACAATAGCCCCGTGTTGGTTAGAGATTAATAATTTCATAAGTAAAGTCATTAGATGAGAATGGTTAAAATTTTAATTTATTTTTAGCTAAATTGGTATAAACTTTTCGGGGTAATTTAAAGGAGATAACCATGACAATTCAACGCTTTCATCAAGCAACACGATATTCAGAAATAGCAGTACATAACGGCGTAGCTTATTTAGCAGGACAAATACCAGAAAATACACCTAACCAACCTATTTACCAACAGACCAAAGATGTATTGGATTTAATTGATAAATTACTGGCAGAAGTCAACTCGGATAAAAGCCAAATTTTAATGGCACAAATTTTTTTAGCGGATATGCAAGATTATGCAGAAATGAACCGTGCTTGGGATGAATGGGTGGCTAACAATAACGCACCGCCTCGAGCTTGTGTAGAAGCGAAATTAGCAGATCACAGCTGGAAAGTGGAAATTGTGGTAACGGCTGCAACGCATTAATATAGATGAGAAAAACAGGTAATGAGAGTGATAAAATATTATTACCTGTTTTTATTTTCAGTTAAAAACAGAATAAAATGCTTGCCTTTTAGGCAAAAATGCGTATTATAGCCGTCTATACTTCTAAATGAAAAATTAAGGAACATTATGTCAAGCTATTTATTTACCTCTGAAAGTGTATCAGAGGGACACCCTGATAAAATTGCTGATCAAATTTCAGATGCGGTGTTAGACGAAATTTTAAAACAAGATCCCAAAGCTCGTGTAGCCTGTGAAACCTATGTAAAAACGGGTATGGCATTAGTCGGTGGAGAAATTACCACCTCCGCTTGGGTAGATATTGAAAACTTAACGCGTCAAGTGATTTGTGAAATTGGTTATGAACATTCAGATATGGGATTTGACGGAAAATCCTGTGCGGTATTAAATGCCATTGGTAAACAATCTTCTGATATTAATCAAGGAGTTGACCGTGCTAATCCATTAGATCAAGGTGCTGGTGACCAAGGTATTATGTTTGGTTATGCCACTAACGAAACCGATGTATTGATGCCAGCTGCGATTACTTACGCTCACCGCTTAATGGAACGTCAAGCACAGGTGCGTAAAAATGGCACATTAGATTGGTTGCGTCCAGATGCGAAAAGCCAAGTTACCCTGAAATATGATAATAACAAAATTATCGGTGTCGATGCCGTAGTGCTTTCCACGCAACACAGTGACGCAGTGAGCCAAGCCGATTTAATTGACGGCGTGATGGAAGAAATTATTAAGCCGATCTTGCCAGCAGAATGGTTAAATAAAGATACTAAATATTTCATTAACCCAACAGGACGCTTTGTTATTGGCGGTCCAATGGGCGACTGCGGTTTAACGGGACGTAAAATTATCGTGGATACCTACGGCGGTGCTGCACGTCACGGTGGCGGTGCCTTTTCAGGCAAGGATCCGTCAAAAGTCGATCGTTCAGCCGCTTATGCCGCACGTTATGTAGCAAAAAATATCGTGGCAGCAGGTTTGGCAGATCGCTGCGAAATCCAACTATCTTATGCGATTGGCGTAGCGGATCCCACTTCTATTATGGTGGAAACCTTTGGCACAGGCAAAGTGAGCAATGAATTGTTAGTTAATCTTGTGCGTGAATTTTTCGATCTCCGCCCTTATGGTTTAATTAAAATGTTAGATTTAATCCAACCAATTTATCGTCAAACCGCAGCTTATGGACATTTTGGACGTGAGCAATTCCCGTGGGAAAAAATTGATCGTGCGGAAGAATTGAGAAAGGCGGCTGGGTTGTAGTTATTTTCTTGATAAGAAAATGGGCTAATTAGCCCATTTTAGTTATATAATTTTCCTATATTTTTTCAAAAGAAGACTTACCATGAAAAAACAAAACCTTGTCATTCTCGGCTCAACAGGCTCAATCGGTACTAGTACGCTTTCTGTCATCGAACATAATCCCGAACAATATCAGGCATTTGCCTTAGTAGGTGGACGTAATGTGGATTTAATGGTTCAACAATGCGTGAAATTTCAACCGCAGTTTGCAGCCTTAGATGATGATCGTGCAGCGAAAAAATTAACAGAAAAATTAACCGCACTTGGTAGTCAAACGCAAGTATTAAGCGGAAAAAAAGCGATTTGTGAATTGGCAGCTCACCCTGATGCGGATCAAGTAATGGCAGCGATTGTGGGGGCGGCAGGACTGTTACCAACGCTTTCCGCTGTACAAGCCAGTAAAAAAGTGTTGTTAGCCAATAAAGAAAGTTTGGTCACTTGCGGACAGATTTTTATTGACGCGGTGAAAAAATCACAGGCTCGATTATTGCCCGTGGATAGTGAGCATAATGCCATTTTCCAATCTTTACCGCCCGAAGCCCAACAAAAAATTGGTTTTTGTCCGTTGCAAGAATTGGGGATTAGTAAAATTGTGCTGACGGGATCGGGTGGACCTTTCCGTTATACGGATTTAAGTGAGTTTGATGGCATTACGCCAGCACAAGCGGTGGCACACCCGAACTGGTCTATGGGTAAAAAGATCTCGGTGGATAGTGCCACCATGATGAACAAAGGGCTGGAATATATTGAAGCTCGTTGGTTATTTAATGCCAGTGCCGATGAAATGGAGGTCATTATTCACCCACAATCCATTATTCATTCCATGGTGCGTTATATTGACGGATCAGTGATTGCTCAAATGGGCAATCCTGATATGCGTACGCCGATTGCAGAAACCATGGCGTATCCAAATCGCATTGTATCGGGTGTAGCCCCCTTAGATTTTTATCAGCTGAATGGCTTAACCTTTTTAGCCCCCGATTTTAACCGTTATCCCAATTTGAAATTAGCCATTGATGCGTTTGCGGCGGGGCAATATGCTACTACGGCGATGAATGCGGCGAATGAAATTGCCGTGGACGCGTTTTTAAATGGGCAAATTAAATTCACCGATATTGCTCGAGTGAATCAGCAGGTAGTAGAAAAAATTCAACCGCAGAAAATCACGGAAATTGACGATGTATTAAATTTAGATCGGGTGGCTCGGGAATTAGCATATTGCTATATTGCATAAAAAGATCGTAAAAAAGACCGCACTTTAAGCATAGAGAGCAGAGGAGCGAGTAACATGACAAATCATCAAAAAGGTCTGGCGTTTGCTCATCTTGCTGCGGTGTTGTTTGGCATGACGGGTATTTTAGGGGCGTTAATCCAAATGGATGCCAGCCTGATTACCTTTGGGCGTGCGAGTTTGGCGTTTATCAGCCTTTATCTTTATAGTCGTCTAGTGGGGATTTCATTAAAGCAACATTTATCGCTATTTTTTATAGGACGATTACTTTTCTCGGGTGTGTTGCTGGCTATTCATTGGGTGACCTTTTTTTATGCCGTCAAAATCGGTGGCGTGGCAATGGCAACCCTTGGTTTTGCCAGTTTTCCCGCGTTTATTACCTTGATAGAGCGTTTTATTTTGCGAGATAAGGTGAATAAAACCGCGTGGGGATTGGTTTTTATAGTGATGTTCGGCTTATTTCTGGTATCACCTGAATTGACTTGGCACAATGCCAATAGCGTGGGGCTGGTGTGGGGGATTATTTCAGGATTGAGCTTTGCAGGTCTGGCGGTGGTTAATCGTACCATGGGACATCAGCTGAGTGCGATCAGCATTTCCTTTTGGCAAAATCTGATTGTTGCATTCGTCACCTTACCCGCACTTTGGTTTATTTCGCTTTCCATGACGGGGAGCGATGGCGTGTATTTGCTTATTTTGAGTGTGATTTGCACCGCACTTTCCCATGTGCTGTTTGTCAGTAGCGTAAAATATATTCCTGCACGTATCACAGGATTAATTATTTCCTTAGAACCCGTTTATGCCATTGCAGTAGCGTGGTGGCTGTTTAATGAACAGCCTACTTTAAAAATGATCATCGGCGGTATATTGATTATTGGGGCGGCTGTTTATCCGCATGAAAAAGCAGCACATTCGGAAAAATAATAGGGCGATAAAATGGCATAATTCGCCTAAATATGCTATATTCACGCCCAAATTTTCAATTCACCTTTGTGATTTAGGATTAAATGAAAGAATTAGATCCGCATAATATACCGAAACATGTGGCCATTATTATGGATGGCAATGGACGTTGGGCGAAAAGCCAAGGTAAAATGCGAGTATTTGGGCATACAAATGGGGTAAAAGCGGTACGCCGAGCAGTGTCCTATGCACGCCAAATTGGGGTGCAATCTTTGACCATGTATGCCTTTAGCAGTGAAAACTGGAATCGTCCAGAGCAAGAAGTATCTGCTTTGATGACCTTATTTATGCAAGCCTTAGATTCAGAAGTGAAAAAGTTGCATAAGAATAATATTCGGTTAAATATTATCGGCGATACGGCTAAATTCAGTGAAAAATTGCAACAAAAAATTATCAACGCAGAAAAATTAACCGAAAAAAACACCGCACTTTGCTTAAATATTGCGGCTAATTATGGTGGCTGTTGGGACATTGTTCAGGCGACCCAAAAACTGGCTTTGCAAGTAAAATCAGGTGAACTGGCAGTGGATCAAATTGATGAAAATATATTTCAACAACAGTTGGCTACGGCACAACAGCCCCCAGTGGATTTATTAATCCGTACCAGTGGTGAACAACGGATCAGCAATTTTTTACTCTGGCAAATTGCCTATGCTGAATTATTTTTTTCTCCTGTGCTGTGGCCAGATTTTGATGAAACAGAATTTAATCAGGCCATTTGGACCTATCAACAACGTGAACGCCGTTTTGGCGGTGCTTAAAGAAGGAAAGGAACGTGCTTAAACAACGTATTTTATCGGCTATTGTGATGATCGCTCTTGTCTGTGCCGCTTTATTTTTATTTTCCCCCTTTTATTTTACGTTGGCATTAGGCGTGATTATCACGGCTGGCGTATGGGAATGGACACAATTTCCACGTTTAAAAATCGTTTGGCGTTTTGTGGCGACGTCGATTGCCTTGGCGGTGTTATTTGTTTGGATCTTCAGTCAAGCCGATTATTTAAATGCAGGGCGAGTGTTTGCAGATTATGCTGAACCTTTATTGCTTGTTTCTGTGATTTGGTGGCTTGTCGCCTTGGGCTTAGTTGTGACGTATCCAGAATCTGCCAAAATCTGGAGCAACTCTTTAATTCTTCAAATTATTTTTGCACTTGTGACTTTGGTGCCTTTCCTTATTGCGGTGGCGGCATTACGGTTAGAAAATTATAATGTGAACAGCTTACATGGCATTCAATTATTACTTTATGTGTTTGTGTTAGTCTGGGCTGCAGATAGCGGTGCTTATTTTGCAGGGCGGAAATTTGGAAAACACAAACTTGCCCCGAAAGTGTCACCGGGAAAAACTTGGCAAGGAGTGATTGGTGGCGTGATTACTGCCGGTGTGTTGTCCGAATTATTTATCTATTTGGTCGGTGATAACTTTTTCATGCACGGAAATACCTTAAATTTAACCGCACTTTCTATTGCGACTGTGGCCGTTTCCGTATTAGGCGATTTAACCGAAAGTATGTTTAAACGCCAAAGTGGCATTAAAGACAGTAGTAATTTAATTCCTGGGCATGGTGGTATTTTGGATCGCATTGATAGCTTAACAGCAGCCGCCCCATTTTTTGCTTATTTCTACTTTTTCTGGCTCTAACAGGCGGTATTGATGTCATTTTTGTGGTCGTTGGTTTCTTTTATTATTGTGATTGGTGTACTGGTATCAGTACACGAATATGGGCATTTCTGGGCGGCCAGAAAGTGCGGTATAAAGGTCCATCGTTTTTCTATTGGTTTTGGCAAGGTGCTGTGGTCAAGAAAAGATAAGCAAGGTACCGAATTTGCGGTGTCACTGATTCCATTGGGTGGCTATGTAAAAATGTTGGACGAACGCAATGAAGACGTGCCAGCACATTTAAAATCCCAATCCTTTAATAGCAAAACCGTTTTACAACGTATGTTTGTGATTGTGGCAGGCCCTGTGGCGAATTTTATTTTTGCTATTCTCGCTTATTGGATCGTATTTGCGGTGGGGATTCCCAGTGTTAAACCAGTGATTGATAGCGTTAAACCAAATAGTATTGCGGCTCAGGCTCAACTTGCCCCGAATAGTCAAATTCTAGCGGTGGATGGCACGGAATCGCCTGATTGGGAAACCATCAATATGTTGCTTGCGACTAAGTTAGGCAATGATCAAGTGACATTAACGGTCACGCCTTTTGGTGAAGATCGCCCACAACAAAAAACCTTAAATATCCAATCATGGACATTTGATCCGGATAAACAAAGTGCCTTTGGTGCCTTAGGAATTCAGCCAGTAGGCAATAAAGTCGAGATGAAAATTGCTAAAATTGTGGAAAATTCTCCGGCACAACAAGCTGGCTTATTAGTGGGAGATGAAATTTATACCCAACAGGGAGAAATTTTTGCGTGGCAAGATTTCGTCCAACAAGTTCAACAAGGTTATCCGTTGTCGTTGCAAATTCATCGGAATGGGCAAATTTTAGCAGTGGCATTAGTCCCCGAGCTGCAAGAAAAACGTTATGTGGTCGGTATTGCACCGACGATTCATCCGTTGAATGAACAGTATCGTACAGAATTAAAATATGATATGCTTGATGCCTTATGGAAAGGGGCTGAAAAAACAGCACAACTTTCTTGGTTGACACTCAAAGTAATCGGCAAATTATTGACAGGTGATTTGTCCCTGAATAATTTAAGTGGTCCGATTTCCATTGCACAAGGGGCAGGAATGTCTTCGCAAATTGGGTTAATTTATTACCTCAGTTTTATGGCATTAATTAGTGTTAACCTAGGTATGATGAATTTATTTCCGTTGCCCGTACTTGATGGCGGACATTTAGTGTTTTTGGCAGCGGAAGGGATCAACGGCAAACCTGTATCAGATAAGGTGCAAAATATGTGTTATCGCATTGGCGCGACCTTGTTATTAATGCTGACGGTGTTTGCGTTATTTAATGATTTTTTACGTTTATAGCGAGAACGTTTTAAAATTTTAGCAGTCTTTATAGAGTGTTAGGGTTAATATCCCATTGATAAATGAACGTTTAAAATTCCTTTTGATTGACATTCTGGGCGTTTTATTACGGTTACTTTAATTTAATAAGGTCATTGTAAAATGAAAAAACTTTTAATAGCTAGTTTATTATTCGGTTCGACGAGCATCTATGCCGCACCTTTTATGGTACAAGATATTCGTGTAGAAGGTGTGCAAGCAGGTTCAGAAATGAATCTATTAGCTGGTTTGCCTGTGCAAGTAGGTAAACGTGCCACAGATAATGATATTGCAAATGTGGTCAGAACTCTTTATTCACGTGGTTACGATAATGTGCGAGCGGGTAGGGAAGGGAATACACTGGTTATCTCTGTAACACAACAACCGATTATTACTGAAGTGACATTGGATGGTAATAGTTCCATTCCAAATGAGGCCTTAAAATCGAATTTAGAATCAAATGGTTTTAAATCAGGTGAAGTGTTAAACCGTGAGAAATTAGAAGGTTTTCGTCAAAGTTTGGTGGAACATTACGCCAGTACAGGTCGTTATAATGCGAAAGTAGAAACCATCATCAATACATTGCCGAATAATCGTGCAGAAGTGAAATTGCAAATTAAAGAAAATGATGTTGCACTATTAAAAGAAATTACTTTTGAAGGTAATAACCATATTTCAAGTGGCAAATTGCAAGAACAAATGGAATTACAACCGGATGCATGGTGGAAATTCTTTGGTAATAAATTTGCTTCTGATCAATTTAGTAAAGATTTAAATGCTATCCAAGATTATTATGGTGAAAATGGTTATGCTAAAGCAAGAGTTACTAATACCGATGTGCAGTTAAGTGATGACAAAAACGAAGCCCGAGTGAAAATCGTGGTGGATGAAGGTGATGTTTATACTGTCAATAGTGCCAGAATTATTGGTGATGTGGGGGGGATGCAAGAACAACTTGCTCCTCTGTTAAAAGAAATTCAGTTAAATCAGAATTTTCAGCGTAGTGAAGTTAAAAATGTAGAAAGTAATATTAAAGCAAAATTAGCTGAACAAGGGTACGCTAATGCTCAGGTGAATATTCACCCTGAATTTGATGAAAACAACAAAAGCATTGCGTTAACTTATATTGTTGAAGCCGGTCGTCGTTATTCTGTGCGTCAGATTCGTTTCGAAGGTAATACAGTGAGTGCGGACAGAACATTGCGTCAGGAAATGCGTCAACAAGAAGGTACATGGTTATCTTCTCAATTAGTTGAATTAGGTAAATTACGTTTAGATCGTACCGGTTTCTTTGAAACGGTTGAACAACGTACTGAAAATGTGCTGGGTACAGATGATGAATTAGATGTTATCTATACTGTGAAAGAGCGTAATACGGGGAGTATCAACTTTGGTATTGGTTATGGTACAGAAAGTGGATTTAGCTATCAAGCCAGTGTAAAACAAGATAACTTCTTAGGTATGGGATCTTCTATTAGTTTGGGTGGTCGTAAAGATGACTACACGACCAGCGTTAACTTAGGTTATACCGAACCGTACTTTACCAAAGATGGCGTTAGCCTTGGCGGTAATGTATATTATGAAAAATACGATAACTCAGATGATGATACTGCAGCAAGTTATGCACGTACTACTTATGGAGTAGATTTAACTCTAGGCTTCCCGGTGAATGAAAATAATTCTTACTATTTAGGTGTGGGTTATGCCTATAACAAATTGAAGAAAGTGATACCTGAATATTCTCGTAAAAAATATATGGATTCAATGAACTATGATGGATCTTCATTTAAATCTCATGATTTTACCTTTAAAGCAGGTTGGAATTATAATAGTTTAGACCGCGGTTATTTCCCAACCAAAGGGGTGAAAGCCGGTTTAGGGGGAACTGTCACTATTCCGGGCTCGGATAATAAATATTATACTTTAAGTGCAGATGCACAGGGTTTTTATCCATTAGATCGTAACCGTATGTGGGTGATTTCAGCTAAAGCAGGTGCATCTTATGCCAATGGATTTGGTGGAAAAGTATTACCATTCTATCGTAACTATTCCGCTGGTGGTATAGGTTCGTTACGTGGTTTCGCTTCTGGGGCAGTAGGTCCAAATGCGATTTATATAAGATCGGATGCAAGTGGAAATACGACGTATCATTCTGATGATGATATTATCGGTGGTAATGCTATGGTATTATCTAGCGTAGAATTAATTATACCGACCCCATTTGTGGCAGATAAAAATCAGAACTCGGTACGGACTTCAGTGTTCTTTGATGCAGCGAGTGTATGGAATACTAAATGGAGTGCAGCAGATAAAGCGAAATTCCCAACTTTACCAGATTACAGCGACCCAAGCCGTATTCGTACATCTGTTGGTATTGGATTTCAGTGGCAATCACCGATTGGACCGTTGGTATTCTCTTATGCTAAACCACTTAAGAAATATGAAAATGACGATATTGAACAATTCCAATTTAGCATTGGTGGGACATTCTAATTTATTTAGATTGAACTAATATTTATTCATAGCGTCTAATATTTACTGGTGCTAAGTAGTTACGATAAATCGTCATATTTGGCACACTAACAAAAATAATAATTTAAAAGGAAATTTATACAAATGAAAAAAATTGTAAAAGCAACCGCACTTTCTTTAGCTTTGGCTTTCGTATCATCTGCAGCTATGGCGGCTGAAAATATTGCATTTATTAATGCCGCTTATTTATTTGAACATCACCCGGATCGTGATGCCATTGCGAAAAAATTAGATTCAGGTTTCAAAAAACAAGCTGATGAACTCACTGCGAGTAAAAAATCTATTGATAGTAAGATTGAGAAATTGCAGAAAGAAGCAAAAGATTTACGCAGTGCCGATATCAAAAAACGTGAAGATGAAATCAATAAATTGATGAAAGAACACGATGCCAAAGTACAAAAATACCAACAAGAAGCACAGAAATTGGAAAATGCAGAGCGTGCTAAAATATTAGAATCAATTCAAGAAGCCACTAACAATTTGGCAAAAGAAAAAGGTTATACTTATGTTCTTGATGCAAATTCAATCGTATTTGCTGTAGATGGTAAAGATATTAGTGATGATGTGCTAAAAGCAATTGGTGGCAAAGTTCCAGCAGAAGAACCAAAAGCAGAAACCAAAGATGCTGAAAAACCAGCAGCGAAATAATCTTTTAAAAGGTTAAATTAATATGCGTTCTTATACATTAAAAGAATTAGCAGAACATATCGGCGGTGTCATGCGTGGCAACGCCGATGTTTTTGTGACATCCATTGCCCCTTTAGATAAGGCTAGTAAAGAACATTTAACGTTTATTTCTAATGTGAAATATCGTCCTTATCTGTCCCTTTCACAAGCCAGTATTCTGGTGGTATCAGAAGCAGATATAGAATTTTGTGCCGATAATGCTAACCTAATTATTGTTAAAAACCCTTATGTAGCTTATGCCTTATTAGCCCAATATATGGATAGCACACCAAAAGCGGCAAATGATATTGCCCCAAGTGCGGTGATTTCAAGCACGGTTTCTTTAGGGAAAAATGTCAGTGTCGGTTCCCATGCAGTGATTGAAGACGGTGCCGTGATTGGTGACAATGCGATAATTGGTGCAGGTTGTTTTATTGGTAAACAAGCACAAATTGGTGCGAATACGCAATTGTGGGCGAATGTGGTGATTTATCACAATGTGCAAATTGGTGAGCATTGTCTTATTCAATCTGGTGCGATAATTGGTGGCGATGGCTTTGGTTATGCCAATGAGCGTGGGCGTTGGATTAAAATTCCACAAACTGGAACAGTGGTCATTGGTAATTATGTTGAAATTGGGGCATGCACTTGTATTGATCGTGGAGCATTAGATAATACGGTGATTGAAGATAATGTGATTATTGATAATCTTTGCCAAATTGCGCATAACGTACATATTGGTACTGGTACCGCGGTGGCTGGTGGTGTCATTATGGCGGGTAGCCTAAAAGTAGGGCGTTATTGTCAAATTGGTGGTGCCAGTGTGATTAATGGTCATATGGAAATTTGTGATCAAGCTGTTGTGACGGGTATGGGAATGGTGATGCGACCGATTACCGAACCGGGTATTTATTCTTCTGGCATACCATTACAACCAAATAAAGAATGGCGTAAAACTGCTGCTTTAACTATGGATATTGATAAGATGAATAAACGTCTTAAAGCTTTGGAAAAGAAATTAGCAGATTAATTTCCTAAAAGACTAGAGTGATGATTTTCCATATCTCTTTTCTCTGGTTTTGTTATATTTCCATATTCATCTCTAATGACAGCGTGTTATTACTCTGTTTCCCCCCGTACATCAGTGCGGGGAAAACTACTTTTCTTACTGTTTTACTACAATCTATCTTCTAATTAATGTATAATTAATCCCATTATATTAAAAAGTAAATGACATTAAAGGTAATTATTGTGACAGCAGAAACAAGACCATCTCGTATTATTGAAGTCAAAGAAATTATGACATTATTGCCACACCGCTATCCATTCTTATTGGTTGATCGTGTTTTAGATTTTGAAGAAGGTGTGTGGTTAAAAGCCATCAAAAATATTAGCGTTAATGAACCCTGTTTTACTGGGCATTTTCCACAAGAACCTATTTTACCGGGAGTATTAATTCTTGAAGCTCTCGCTCAATCTATGGGGATTCTTGCATTTAAAACGCACGAGTTACAAGGTGGGGAATTATTTTATTTTACGGGGATTGATGATGCTCGTTTTAGACGTCCTGTGTTACCAGGAGATCAATTAGAATTATATGTTGAAGTGATCAAACAACGTCGTGGTGTAACTTCCTTTACCGGCATTGCTAAAGTCGCGGGTGAAGTAGCATGTGAAGCAAAATTAATGTGCGCTAGACGCTAATAATTAAATATAAAGGAGCATTTATGATCCACTCAAGTGCGAAGATTCATCCTTCTGCTATTATTGAAGAAGGAGCAAAAATCGGTGAAAATGTGGTGATCGGCCCATTTTGTGTGATTGGCTCACAAGTTCAAATCGGTAAAGGTACTGTATTACATTCTCATGTGGTTATTAATGGTGTCACGACAATTGGCGAAGATAACCAGATTTTCCATGGTGCGACCGTTGGTGAGATTAATCAAGATTTAAAATACAATGGCGAACCGACAAAAACCATTATCGGCAATCGCAATCGTATTCGTGAAAATGTGACTATTCATCGTGGTACCGTACAAGGTGGTGGGGTGACTAGAATTGGTGATGATAATTTATTTATGATCAATGCGCATATTGCCCATGATTGTCAAATTAAAAATCGTTGTATTTTAGCTAATAATGCCACATTAGCGGGACATGTTGAACTAGATGATTTTGTTATTGTGGGCGGTATGTCTGCTATTCATCAATTTGTGATTGTTGGTGCTCACGTGATGTTAGGTGGCGGTTCTATGGTCAGTCAAGATGTACCTCCTTATGTTATGGCGCAAGGCAATCATGCTCGACCATTTGGAGTAAATATTGAAGGGCTTAAACGTCGTGGCTTTGATAAAACGACCTTACATGCGATTCGTAATGTGTATAAGTTAATTTATCGTAGTGACAAAACTCTTGAAGAAGTTATGCCTGAAATTGAACATTATGCTAAGACAGAGGCCGCTATTAGTTTCTTTCTTGCCTTTTTTAAACGTTCTACTCGTGGCATTATTCGTTAAAAATTCTGTTCATTTACACCGCACTTCACTCTATTTTGTCTTTCTACGAAAAAGTGCGGTGAATTTTATGGATATTTCTTATGACACAAACCCAATCAGCTCTTAATCTTTCCCATTCCTTAACTTTCCCAACAATTGCCATTGTAGCAGGCGAAGTCTCGGGTGATATTCTCGGTGCCGGTTTAATTCGATCCTTAAAAAGCCATTATCCACAAGCTAAATTTATCGGTATTGCGGGTAAGAATATGCTTGCCGAAGGTTGTGAAAGCCTGATTGATATAGAAGAAATTGCGGTGATGGGATTAGCAGAGATTTTAAAGCATCTGCCAAGATTATTGAAAATTCGCAAAAATACGGTGCAAACTTTGTTATCCCAAAAGCCCGATATCTTTATTGGTATTGATTCTCCCGAATTTAATTTGTATGTAGAACAAAAACTCAAAAATCAGGGGGTTAAAACCATTCATTATGTTAGCCCATCGGTATGGGCATGGCGACAAAAACGCATTTATAAAATTGCTCAAGCGACCGATCTTGTGTTAGCCTTTTTGCCGTTTGAAAAAGCCTTTTATGATCGTTTTAATGTGCCTTGCCGTTTTATCGGGCATACTATGGCAGATGCGATTCCATTAAAGCCAAATCGGATAGATGTATGTCAACAACTTGATCTTGATCCAAGCCAACGTTATATGGCGATTTTGGTCGGTAGTCGTGGTGCGGAAGTAGAATTTCTGGCGGAACCATTCTTAAAAACAGCTATATTATTAAAACAACAATATCCCGATTTACACTTTTTAGTCCCCTTGGTGAATGAAAAACGTCGTGAGCAATTTCAACGAATCAAGGCTCAAATTGCACCTGATTTAAATCTTATTATGTTAGATGGAAAAGCTCGCCAAGCGATGATCATAGCTCAAGCCACGTTATTAGCATCAGGCACGGCAGCTTTAGAATGTATGTTATGTAAATCACCGATGGTGGTTGGTTATCGAATGAAACTGCTAACCTACTTTTTAGCCAAACGTTTGGTGAAAACCCCTTATATTTCCTTGCCGAATTTGTTAGCAAATGAAATGTTAGTACCTGAAATGATACAGCAAGATTGTACCCCTGAAAAATTAGCCGAGAAACTTGCTGTTTATTTCGAACAAAGTGAAAGTGCGGTGCAATATCGTCAAGTTTTAATTCAACGTTTTACCGAATTGCATAAATTGATTCAATGTGATGCCGATAGTCAAGCAGCACAGGCGGTGATGGATGTACTAGAAGGAAAATAATTATGGCAGATTTCGAATATCCACAAGGTATAGAATTAATTGCTGGTGTAGATGAAGTCGGGCGTGGACCTTTAGTGGGGGCGGTGGTGACAGCTGCGGTGATTTTAGATCCTAATCACCCTATTGAAGGATTGGCTGATAGTAAAAAACTCAGTGAGAAAAAACGTTTATTATTAGCCGAAGAAATAAAACAAAAAGCCTTAGCTTGGGCGTTAGGTCGTGCGGAATCGGAAGAAATTGACGAACTGAATATTTTGCATGCTACGATGTTAGCCATGCAACGTGCAGTAAAATCGCTGAAAATTCAACCGCACTTTGTATTAGTGGATGGCAATCGTATTCCTGACTTGCCTATGCCCTCCCAAGCAGTGGTAAAAGGCGATAGCAAAGTCGCTGAAATTAGTGCCGCGTCTATTTTGGCGAAAGTTGCTCGCGATCAAGAAATGGTTGAACTCGATCAACAATTTCCACAATATGAATTTGCCAAACATAAAGGCTATCCAACTAAGGTACATTTAGCAAAATTAGCCGAATTGGGAGTATTACCACAACATCGCCGTAGTTTTGCACCTGTACGGCAAATAATCCTAAATAATACGCCTTGATTTAAGGAAAATAGTGATGAATGCATACTTACTTAATTTTCTCCAAACCCCATTGACTACCGTTATGGTTTTATTGATTGGTGCGATTTTTTTATTTATCCAAAATAAATTGCGTATGGATACGGTGGCGTTATTGGTCATGTTGGCATTTTGTTTAAGTGGTATTTTGAGCGTTGATGAAGTGTTTGCTGGTTTTAGCGATCCGAATATTATTTTGATTGCTTTGCTTTTTATCGTGGCAGAAGGGTTGGTACGTACAGGGGTGGCTTATCAAGTAAGCGAATGGCTGATGAAAGCCGCCAAAAACAGTGAAACCAAAGTATTAGTGTTATTAATGTTAGCGGTTGCCAGTTTAGGTGCATTTATGAGTTCCACTGGCATCGTGGCAATTTTTATTCCTGTCGTACTAGTGATTTGCCAACAAATGAATATTTCACCAAAACGTCTGATGATGCCGTTAAGTATGGCTGGCTTAATTAGTGGTATGATGACCTTAATTGCAACGGCACCAAATTTGGTCGTGAATGCTGAATTAATGCGAACGCAGGCGGGACGTTTTAGCTTTTTTTCTTTTACGCCCATAGGTTTAATCGTTCTTGTATTGGGTGTGTTTTATATGTTAGTTGCTCGCCGTTGGCTTGCAACGGCGGAACAAGATAGTCAGGAAACGATCAGTCGCTATTCCATTAGTGATCTGATTGAAAGTTACCATTTACACGATCGAATTAAGCGTTTCGCTGTGCTAGAAGGATCAGATTTTATTGGTAAAAGTGTAGAAGAATTGCATTTACGTTCTAATTATGGCTTAAATATTTTGGCAATTGAACGTTGGAAGCGTTTTAGACCCGTGTTTATGGTTGCTTCGTTGGGGAAAGAGGAAGTCCGTAAAAAAGATTTATTGATGATTGATATTAGCAATCCTGAATTGGATTTAACCGAATTCTGTCGTCAACATCATTTAGAACAGGCGGCGATTCGTAATAATAACTTTAACGAGCAAGCAAAATCCGTGGGGATGGCAGAAATTACACCGATTCCTGACGGTAGTGCGGAAGGCAAAAGTGTAGTGCAATTACGTTTTAGATCTTATTATGGCTTGAATATTATTGGAATTAAGCGTAATGGTGAGCGACTACAAGGAAACCTAGTGGAAGAGCCACTGAAGGTTGGGGATCTACTGTTGGTGATTGGACAGTGGAAATTATTACAACAACTACGTGATAAAACCAAATCTTTCTTTTTATTGAGTTATCCGAGCGAAATTGATAAAGCGGTACCTGCAGCGAGTCAGGCATGGCATGCTATCTTTTCAATTGCTGTCATGGTATTGTTAATGGTAACAGGTATTGTACCGAACGTCATTGCGGCTTTAATTGCCTGTTTAATGTTAGGCAAGTTTCGTTGTGTTGATGCCAAAAGTGCTTACGCCAGTATTCATTGGTCAAGCCTAATTTTAATTGTGGGTATGATGCCATTTTCCATTGCTTTACAAAAAACTGGCGGGGTAGATTTAGTCGTAGATCTTATGATTAATACTGTGGGCACTATGGGGAAACATTGGATCTTAATCAGCTTGTTTATGCTGTGTGCCGTGGTTGGGTTATTTATATCCAATACTGCCACGGCTATTTTAGTGGCTCCAATAGCCATTAGTATGGCTCAACAATTACATTTATCCCCGATGCCTTTTGCAATGACCGTGGCGATTGCCTCTTCCGCTGCCTTTATGACCCCAATTTCATCACCGGTGAATACCATGGTGTTAGGACCGGGGGGATATAAATTTGCTGATTTTGTGAAAATCGGTGTGCCATTTACCATTTTAGTGATGCTGGTGACCATATTTTGTATTCCCGTATTCTTTCCATTTTAAAAAATAAGGAAAAAAATGACCGCAGTTAATGAAAAAATCCTAAAAATAGGCTTGGTTTCTATTTCAGACCGAGCTTCGCAAGGGGTATATCAAGATCAAGGCATTCCTGAATTAACCGCTTGGTTAGAAACTGCCTTAGTGGATCCATTTCTGGTTGATACCCGTTTAATTCCTGATGAACAAGCGATTATTGAGCAAACACTCATTGAATTGGTCGATCAACAACACTGTCATTTAGTTTTAACCACAGGCGGAACAGGACCAGCAAAAAGAGATGTGACACCTGATGCGACTCTGGCTATTGCGGATCGTGAAATGCCGGGATTTGGTGAGCAAATGCGTCAAGTCAGTTTACACTTTGTGCCGACTGCGATTCTTTCTCGTCAAGTAGGCGTGATTCGCAACAACAGCTTAATTTTAAATTTACCCGGGCAGCCAAAGGCGATTAAAGAAACCTTAGAAGGGGTAAAAGATGAAAATGGTAAGGTGTTGGTTAAAGGGATTTTTTCTGCCGTGCCTTATTGTTTACAACTGATTGATGGTATTTATATTGATACTAAACCCGAAGTGATTGAAAGTTTTCGCCCAAAATCGGCGAGAAAATAGGAGTTAAAGATGAAAAAGATTGAAGCAATTATTAAACCATTTAAATTAGATGATGTACGTGAATCGCTTTCTGATCTTGGTATTACTGGTATGACGGTGACTGAAGTGAGAGGCTTTGGTCGTCAAAAAGGGCATACGGAATTATATCGTGGGGCGGAATATTCCATTGATTTTTTACCCAAAGTGAAATTGGAAATTGTAGTACCTGATGACATTGTTGAACAATGTATTGAGGCTATCGTAGAGACGGCACAAACGGGTAAAATCGGAGATGGCAAAATTTTTGTTTATGATGTAGCACGTGTTATTCGTATTCGAACAGGTGAAGAAAATGAAGAAGCGATTTAACTAATTAAATACGGTGTATTTTATGATAAAAAACAATCCATTAAATCAATTTATATTTGTTTCGGCGGCGTTGGTGATTATTTTTGCTGGGATCAAGATGTCTTCAGTAATAGTCGTTCCTTTTTTGCTCTCTTTATTTATAGCGATAGTCTGTTCGCCAATTATTAAGTTTATGACAAAGAGAAATATACCGCACTGGTTAGCTATTGCCTTACTCTTCTTATTAATTCTACTTATATTTTTCTTCTTGGTTGGGTTGATTAATGGTTCGGTACAAGAGTTTACTAAATCAATGCCACAATATCGTGAATTGATGACAGAGCGAATTAATGATTTTCAGTCATTTACTCGAAAATGGAAAATCCCTTTCTCAATGCGGCCAGATGCAGTTGTAAAATATTTTGATCCCAGTTCTATAATGAATTTTGCCAGTAGTTTGTTAATGAATTTCTCCAATGTTGTATCTAATGTATTTGTGTTAATTCTCGTCGTGATATTTATGCTATTGGAAGCCCCGACCGCTAAACGTAAATTTGCTATTGTATTCGGTCAACATAATAATCAAGAAAGCGAAGAAGAAAATCATTTAGAACGGGTATTAGAAAGTATCATAAGCTATCTTGGTATTAAAACAATGGTGAGTTTACTGACAGCCGTGGCAATCTGGGTTGTATTGACTATAGCTGATGTACAGTATGCTATACTTTGGGCAACATTGAGCTTTTTATTCAATTACATTCCTAATATTGGCTCAATTATTGCTGCCATACCTATTGTGGTACAAACAATGTTATTAAATGGGTTTACTGTAGGTTTTGTGGTAGCTATCAGTGTCATTATTATTAATATGGTGATTGGTAATGTGCTTGAACCGAGATTGATGGGGAGAAAACTTGGCCTTTCAACCTTAGTCGTTTTTCTGTCTCTTTTATTTTGGGGCTGGATATTAGGTACTGTGGGAATGTTACTCTCTGTACCATTGACAATGGCATTGAAAATTGCGTTGGAATCCAGTCCGAGAACAGAACGTTATGCTATTTTATTAAGTGATCGTTTACCTAAAAAATCAGAATTACCGGGTTCTTAATTCTATTTAGTTATAAAATAGAACAAATAACTATTTTTTTATTATTAAATATTGTGTTAAAAATAGCATTAATAACAAAAAACATTCTTTCAAGGAGAAAACAATGACAATTTTTGCAGATAATTCCTATTCTATTGGAAATACCCCATTAGTGCGTTTAAATCATTTTGGTAATGGCAATATTGTGGTGAAAGTAGAAGGTCGTAACCCAAGTTTCAGTGTAAAATGCCGTATTGGTGCAAACATGGTATGGCAAGCGGAAGAAGACGGTATCTTAACCAAAGATAAGGAAATTGTAGATGCAACCAGTGGTAACACGGGGATTGCGTTAGCTTATGTAGCAGCAGCACGAGGTTATAAAATTACCTTAACTATGCCTGAAACCATGAGTACTGAACGTAAACGTTTATTACGTGGCTTAGGAGTGAATTTGGTGTTAACCGAAGGAGCTAAAGGCATGAAAGGAGCGATTGCGAAGGCGGAAGAAATTGTAGCAAGCGATCCAAATCGTTATGTGATTTTAAAACAATTTGAAAATCCAGCTAATCCAGCCATTCACCAACAAACCACAGGTCCTGAAATTTGGAATGGTACAGAAGGTAAAGTGGATGTAATCGTAGCAGGAGTAGGAACCGGAGGTACTATTACAGGAATTAGCCGTTATATCAAACTAGATCAAGGTAAGGCTATTACTTCAGTCGCAGTTGAACCGGCAGAAAGTCCAGTGATTACGCAGACCTTAAAAGGTCAAGAAGTGAAACCGGGCCCACATAAAATTCAAGGTATCGGAGCAGGCTTTATTCCTAAAAACTTAGATCTTGATTTAGTCGATCGAGTGGAACCGGTTGATAGTGAAACCGCTATTGTAACTGCTCGCCGTTTAATGGCAGAAGAAGGTATTTTAGCGGGTATTTCATCTGGTGCAGCGGTTGCTGCTGCAGAGCGTATTGCAAAATTACCTGAATTTGCTGATAAATTAATTGTAGTTATTTTGCCATCTGCTTCAGAGCGTTATTTAAGTACTGCTTTATTTGAAGGTGTAGAAGCATAATTTTCAAATCCCCTAAATAAAAATAATAAAAGTAGATAGTATTGACCAGCTCAGATGAGTTGGTCTTTTTTTATAAAAAAGTAAAGAGGTGAATATTTGAGTTTTTATCAGACACACAGAACGAGAACTTTTATATTTTAGGAGTACTTTTTTCTATGTAATCACTCCATAATTGCATTGCAGGTTTTCGTTGTTCTAAATAACTTGAACGGTTGTACGCACGTCTAACCCGATCTTTAAACAAGCCTCAATTACATCAGGCGAGATAAACAGCTCATATTCATTTAGATAAGTGCTGGCAATAGAGCGTAAATCGTGGGTATTTAAAATCTCGGATAGTGGGACAATATGTTTATTTTGCTTTTTTATTCTTTTGACCGGAATAGTCCATAACTTCTGATTAAAATCAATTTCCGACCATTCCGCATTACTAGCTTAAGCGGGGCGAACCATTGTTAAAAGTTGGAATTTAATTAAACAACGAGTAAGTAAAGTCCTTGACCGTCAGCAAGTTTATAATCTTTTTCTTTAGATTTTGCCTTAGAAATTTCGGTTACATTAAGTGGCTTTGTAGTACGTGGCATAAGGCTTTCCCTTGTTTTTAGTAGTACGCAATTTTGCAGTATCTTTGGAGTATAGTAAGATCCTACATAGGATACTACTAAAATCTGCGACAAGAAACGATTAATTACGAGCGGTTACGATAAGCAAAAACACATTAAAGTCTGATTTTACTATAAAAAACAAAGCCTTCCGAGTGGTTACGAAAGGCTACGTTAAAAGACTTGGTGCCTGAGCGGGACTTGAATAAGGTATTTAATTTGTTGATTTTAAATATATTTAACTATTGTTAGTTTTGTCTATACTGCTATCCATACTGCTAAAAGTTAAATAGAACTTGTCTAACAAAAAAACAATATATATTATTTGCCCTGTGTTTTAAATTTTATTAAAAAGGTATTCACCTATTCACCTTTTAATAAAAAATCCTTATATATTAATATATTATAGGGTGAATACCTTATTTTTAAGTGTTCACTAGTGTTCACTAGTGTTCACCCTATAAAAAAGCCTAAAAATTCTGTAATTATATATTCTTTCTTTATTCCAAAGATTAAAAAATAATCAATCAAAAATTATTTACTTATCATAACCGACCGTATCCAATCGCTCAAAAAACAGGCTATTTACATTCTCTTGAATGGGCTTATATTATGATATGGGCTGATTTTAGCCATTTTAATTAGGATGATATTTAAGCGGTTATTAATATGAACGTTCACAATAAAATTAGAAATGAAATTATCGATCTGATTCGCAATGCTTTACCAAGCGTTGATAATTATTTCAATGGGCGAGTGTTTCTCACTGGTGGGATTAAAGAACAATTACCAGCGGTATCAGTTTATCTTAGCGATGCAAAATGTGAAGTAATTGCACTATCTGGCGTTTCTGAATGGTCAGCTGATTTGAATATTGGCATTTTAATTCCTTTTAACCAAGGGGAAGAAAAGCTAGATGAGATTGCCGAAGTTATTAATAATCTAATCAAGTTTGATGGTTATGAAAATATTATATCAGCCGACCCAGCAAGCTATGATTATGAATATGATGATGACGGTATATGGTTGGCAGGTTTATTAACTTATTCGATTAAATATCAACGTGATTCACACCGATATGAGCCATAAGGACAAAAAATTATGTTTAAAAAACTTTTAGAACTACGCCAACAAAAGGCAAAAGCCGTTGAAGATATGCGTAACATTTTGAGTAAAGCGGATGCGGAAAACCGCAGCTTAAATGAAACTGAATCAGCAGATTTTGATAAATTAAAAGGTTCGGTTAAACAGTTAAGCGATGAAATTTCCCGTTATGAATCTGTGACAGATGAAGAACGTAACCAAGCAGGAAAACCAGTAGAAACAAGCAGTAAAGCTCAATTCGGAAACGATGAGCTACGCCATTACATTAAAACAGGTGAATTGCGTTCTACGCTATCCACGACTGCAAATGATGACGGCGGTTATACAGTAATCCCGCAATTAGATAAGCAAGTAATGAGCCGTTTAACTGATGACAGCATTATGCGTCAGATTTGTAATGTGGTTCGCTTGCCAGTAGGGGCTAAAGAGTATAAGAAACTTGTTTCTGCTGGTGGTGCCGTGATTAATCATGGCGAAGAGGGTAAGGCACGCACAGCGACTGATACGCCAAAATTAAATGAAGTCACTATCGCTTTAAATCCTATTTATGCCTATCCGAAAACCACGCAAGAAATTTTAGATTTTTCTTCTATTGATGTTTTAGGTTGGTTAACGGAAGAAATTTCAGAAAGTTTTGCAGAAACTGAAGAAGTAGATTTGACCGATGGCGACGGTAATAAAAAATCAAAAGGCTTGTTAGCTTATGCCCGTTCTACTAATAGCGATAAATCACGCCCGTTTGGCGAGTTGCAAAAATTAGAAGTTGCAGGGGCAGATAAAATCACCGCAGATAATTTAATTGATTTGTTCTATACCTTACATAGTAAATATCGTAAAAATGCCGTTTGGGTGATGTCTTCTACCATTGCAGCGATGTTGCAAAAAATCAAAAATAAAAACGGTGATTATATTTGGCGTGACGGCTTAACCGCAGACGCTCCCGCAACGCTTTTAGGTCGTCCTGTTTATTTCCTTGAAACAATGCCAACGGGTGGAGCGAATCAAGCCGTATTAGCGTTTGGTGATTTTAAACGCGGTTATTATATCGTAGACCACGAAACAGGCGTACGCACTCGACCAGATAACATTACAGAGCCAGGCTTTTATAAAGTCCATACCGATAAATATTTAGGCGGTGGCGTAGTGGATAGCAATGCGATCAAGTTTATTGAAACGACTGCTTAATAAATTCGATACAGGGGGCGTTAAGCCCCTTTTTTGTCAGTGGGTAGAATATGAATAAAGATTTTGAAATTAGATCCGCAGATGTTCAGGCGGAAAATAAAAAACTGATTGGCTATGTGGTGAAATGGGATAGCCCTAGCGAATTATTATGGGGGGATTTTAT
Source organism: Lonepinella sp. MS14434 (assembly GCF_042468235.1). Lineage (GTDB taxonomy): Bacteria > Pseudomonadota > Gammaproteobacteria > Enterobacterales > Pasteurellaceae > Lonepinella. The sequence goes on from NZ_CP170386.1 coordinate 405,558, forward strand.
AGAGCGTTTTTCCCCTAACGCCTTTGCAGAAAGTTTAGCGAGTGGGTCGGATATTCGGGCATTATTTGAACACGATTACAGCAAGTTATTAGGCAGAACGAAAGCCAATACGTTAAAACTGGAAGAAGATAAGATCGGGTTACGTTTTGAATTAACGCCGCCTGATACGACCCTAGGGCGTGATTTATTGGTTAGTGTAGAGCGTGGCGATATTTCGGGCATGTCTTTTGGCTTTTTGGTTAAATCCGAACAATGGGATTTTGATGTGACACCTTGCCAGCGAACAATTAAAAATGCGGAATTAGTGGAAATCACAGTAACGAGTATTCCTGCTTATCCTGAAAGTAATATTCAGATTGCCAAGCGTTCAATGGAACAGGCAAAAATTAAGCAAAAACCGACCGCACTTTTACACCGTTGGGCTGAATTAGCGGGGCTTTGATTATGTGGTTATTTGGACGAAAAAAAGAACAGCGTAGCACCCAAGTCAATATTGATGAACTGCTTTCTTATTTGGGCGTAAGCAATACAGGTGCAGGGGAATTTGTCAGTCCGCAAACCGCCGAAGCCTTGCCAGCGGTAATGAACGCCGTAACGGTGATTAGTGAAGCGGTGGCAAGTATGCCTTGCTATTTGTATCAGCTTAAAGATGACGGACGGGAAAGAGTTTTTAATCACCCTATTGACTATCTGCTTAATGAAATGCCTAACCGCAATCAAACCCCTTATCAGTTTAAATACACGATGATGCGACACTGCTTGCTAAATGGCAATGCTTATGCGGTGATTGGGTGGGATAAAAAAGGACAGCCAGAAAGCCTAACACCTTATCCGCCAAGTGCGGTAAATATTATCCGTTTAGTGGGTGGCAAGTATATTTATCAAATTACCGACCTAGACGGAAACACGCACCAATACTTACAGGATGAGATTTTACATTTACGCCATTCTAGCCTTGATGGCTTTATGGGGCGTTCGCCTGTGACGATTTGCCGTGAAGCAATCGGGCTAGGATTAGCACAGCAAAAACACGGGGCAAGCGTGATGAAAAATGGCTTAATGGCGAGCGGTTTAATCACTACAAGCGAATGGTTAGACGAAGCCAAGGCACAAAAAGCCATTAAAGCCCTAGAGCGTTACAAAGGGGCTAAAAATGCGGGTAAAACGCCAGTTCTTGAGGGGTCAATGGAATATAAGCAGCTAGGCATGACAAACCAAGATGCGGAATGGTTGCAGAGCCGAACATTTACAATCGGGGATATCGCACGCATTTTTAATATCAGTCCGATTTTTTTACAGGAATATTCAAACAGTAGCTATTCAAATTTCAGTGAAGCAAGCCGAGCATTTTTATCACAGACTTTGCGTCCATGGCTAACCAATTTTGAACAACAGCTAAAAGATGCCTTAATGGTTGATGTGGCAGATAGAACCGCACCCCGTTATTTAATTGAATTTGATACCGCTGATTTATTGCGAACCAGTCAGAATGAACGCTTTAGTAGCTATGAGATTGCGATTAAATCGGGCGTGATGTCACCGAATGAAGTAAGAAGACGTGAGGGGCTTACGCCTTATGCTGGTGGCGATGAATTTAGCCAAGCATGGAAGCAAACAGTCGAAGTTAAGCAAGGTGATAGCAATGGCACGAATGATTAAGGCTGGCAAATATAACAAGGTGATTACGTTGCAAAATCGCAATTATGCCAAGGAAAAAGAGAGCGGTTATTCTAGCGGCTACAATCCAATATGGGAAGATTTTGCGACTGTTCGTGCGAGTGTAGAGCCTATTCAAGGGCGTGAATATTTTAGCGGTCCTTTTCAAATGGGTGAAAATATTATTCGGGTGCGAATTCGTTATATTGACAATGTAGATCGGAAAATGCGAATTAAATACGGCGATAGATTGTTAAGCATTTATTCAGTAATTGATAGCAAAGATGAGCATAGAGAACTGCAATTAATGTGTAAAGAGGGTGAAGCCTATGGAAACCACTAGCAACAGTTTAATCAATCTTCAAGAAGTAAAAGCACATTTAAATTTAACCGATGATTTTAATTTAGATGATAGCTTACTTACTGGATTTATTAACGTCAGCGTTGAAGTAGCACAAAAGCATATTGGCAAAGTATTTGGCGAACAGGAAACAGATTTAACGATTCCATTTTATCCAGCAATCAAGGTCGGTTGCTTGATGTATGTCGCTCACTTGTACACTAACCGAGAAATCACAACTGACACTGCTCAAACCATTATACCAATGACTATCAGCAGTTTATGGAATGTGTACAGAGAGCCTTGTATCTATTAGGGGGAAGTTATGCCAATTCAACCATTAAAACGTTGTAGTTATCCGAATTGTAGAAATCGGGTTAGATTTGGGCGATGTGAAGAACATAAGCCAAAGGATAAGCGAGCAAGTGCTAGTAAACGTGGTTACGACCACAAATGGAGCAGATATAGAGCCGAATACTTAAAGCACCGCCCTTTATGCGTGATGTGTTTAGAGAAAGGAAAATATACAGCTGCAACTGTAATCGACCATATTAAACCCGTAGAGAACGGACAAGCCGATCCGAATTTCTGGCGGTCAGATAATCATCAACCATTATGCCGTGATTGCCATAGCTATAAGACAAGAGTCATAGACCAACGTGGATTCGGAGCAAAAAAGCAATAATAAACTTAAAGATTAGTTTTTATTTAAATATCAATAAGTTATATTTTGTTTTAAATTTGTTTTAGACGGGTGGGGGGAGTTTTGAAAAGAAAATCCCAAGCCTAACGAACCGCCCGCCCAACTCAATTTTTACGCACGGCAATTTTTTAGAGAATAAGGAAAGCCATGAACAAACAGAAAACATACAGAACGCCAGAGTTCTTAGATAATATTGCTAAGAGCCAATGGAAAGCACGCATTAAACAGCTATCAGAGCGTGGCGATATTAAGCCAGAGGATTTAACCAATTTAGAAATCTATTGCGAAAATTACGCTATTTGGCGGCATTCCGTAGCGGATTTAGCCAAGAATGGATTTGTTATTACCAATTCACAGGGGACAAAATCAAGAAACCCTGCTTTGTCTGCTAAATCGGATGCTGAAAAAGTGATGATCAAGATGTCAACCCTATTAGGATTTGACCCCGTCAGCCGTAGAAAAAATCCAGTAGAAAGCGAAGAAGCAGATCAGCTTGATAATATTCTAGCAATGTAACTATGAGCATTTGGCACGATTACGCATTATCAGTAAGGGATAACAAGATAAACGCTTGTAAACGCATTAAGCAAGCGGTAGAGCGTTATTTTGCTGATTTAGCCAACCCTGATTATATCTTTGATGAAAGTACCGTAGCCAAGTTTATTGCCTTTTCCAGATTATGCCCGCACGTCAAAGGACACCTAAGGGGGCAACCGATAGCGTTAAGCGACTGGCAACAATTTCTATTTGCCAATATTTTGGGCTTTAAATATCGTGATACAGGTTTAAGAAAATACCGATCCGCCTACATTCAAGTGGCAAGAAAAAATGCAAAATCAACGGTTGCAGCCGTGCTGGCGAATTGGTTTTTAATAATGGAACAAGGTCAGCAAGATATTTACACCGCAGCCGTAAGCCGAGACCAAGCCCGAATAGTATTTGATGACGCTCGTCAGATGTGTTTGCTTTCTCAACCCTTGCGGAAACGCTTAAATATTCAACAGCATAAACTTATCAACCCAAAGAACAACAGCTTAATGCGACCTTTAGCGGCTAAATCAAGCACCATTGAGGGAACTAACCCAAGCCTTGCTATTGTGGACGAATACCATTTACACCCTGACAACAGCGTATATTCAGCCTTAGAGCTAGGGCAAGGGGCAAGACCACAAGGGCTTTTATTTGCCATTACAACCGCAGGCAGTAACACTATATCAGCCTGTAAACAGCATTATGATTATTGTTGTCAGATTTTGGACGGCAACGAGCAAAACGAAAGTATCTTCATAATGATTTTTGAGCTAGACGAAGAAAGCGATATTGATAACCCTGATAATTGGATTAAAGCCAATCCGAATATCGGTAAATCTATTCCTTATTTAGATTTTGAGAACACAATCAGAAAAGCTAGGGGTATTCCGTCAGAATGGGTGGAAATGCTCACTAAACGCTTTAATGTATGGTGTAACGGGCAAACACCGTGGCTTAATTTAGATGCGTGGGCGTTATGTCAGCGTAGCTATGATGATAGCAATTTACTGCAATCTGATTGCTATATGGGGCTAGATTTATCCAGCACGAGCGATTTAACCAGTATTTGTTATAGCTTTCCAGTTGAAAACAAAGTGCGGTTATATTGTCGTCACTATATCCCAGAATATCAGCTTGAAAACGTGGCAAATAAAAACCGTGCTATTTACCGCCAATGGGTACGGCAAGGCTGGCTAACGACTACAACGGGCGACTGTATCGATTATGACAAAATCCGAGATGATATTTTAAAAGACGCTGAAAGATTTAATATTAAAATGATTGGCTTTGATGTCTGGAACGCCACACATTTACGCACACAATTACAATCAGCAGGGCTAGAAGTAGAACCCTTTCCGCAGACCTATCAACGATTTAGCCCAGTAGCAAAATCAGTAGAAGTGCTAATTAATCGTAAACTGATTGAACATAACGGCGACCCTGTTTTAGCGTGGGCATTGTCAAATGTGGTAATGGAAACGGATGCAAACGCCAATATTAAACCGAACAAGAAAAAGGCAGCGAATAAAATTGACCCTGCCATAGCGTTTTTAATGTCTTATGGTACTTATCAGCTTGAATACGGCGATCTGATTTTTGAGCTATCAGAAGCACATCAGCAAGCATTGCAAGATTTTAACGGAATTGATTTATAGGAGTAAATAGAATGGCGAGTTTTTTAGATCAGATAAATGCGTTTGTGAAAAAAGTAGAAAAACAAACAACAACCGCACAACCAAGAATAATGCGAAAGGCTTTAAACGAAGGTGCTAAAATTTTAAAATCGTCAGTTAAGCCATTAATTCCAGTATTGGGAAAATCAACCGAAACACGGCAAAAAGGCACGGTTAAAAATAACATCAGATATAAAACAAGAATTTCAAAAAATCGTAGAAGTGGGTCAACCATTGTTAGGGTTATGCGTGCGAAAGGAAAAAGAATGGCAGCGGTAAGTGATAACACAAAAGACCGCACAGATCCGTTTTATTGGTTTATGTTAGACCGTGGCACTAAAAAGATGAAAGGTCAGCATTTTATGCAGCAAGCGAGACAAAACAGTATGGCAACCGCCGTGGCAAAAGTAAGAAGCGTTTATATTGAAGAAATGGCAAAAGGGATGAGATAAAAATAAAGGCTCAAACTTTCCAGAATGAACCCTTATTTATTAATTTAATAAAGGAAAAATGGTCAACTCAAAATTGAGCCTACCGATGACGACCGATTGCAGTTTTTACGGTCAATCCTTTGTTATTATACACCATTCCGCACTTGAAAAATAATATTTTTATCATTATATTTAAAGGGAAACAAATTAAACGCACCTAGGCTGATCCCCGAAAGCAAGAAACCTTATCTTGTTGGTGCGTTCCTATCATAAAGGAAATGCAAAAGGGGCATTATGGAAACGCCAAAATATTTACCTAAAAAAGCATACTCACTAGATGATGCAGTTAAATACATTTCATCAAACCATAATATAGAAATATCAAAAAAAGATTTACTGGAATATTTTCAAAACGGTGATATTCAATTATCTGTTCATCTTTCTGGCAATACAAATGAAATTAGAACAATAAACAGGAAAAAAGTAGATCGAAAAAATCCATTATTGATAGATATAAATTCTGTTTTTATCAAAATAAACACAAAGATGGTTAAATCTAAAACGTTATTTAGTGATGATAACTTGATTGAACTTGATATTGGTGATTTCAAGATCTTACTAAGATTAAATCAAGAAAGTAGCATATATAATGATGTGAAAAATTTGAGCTATATTGAATTATATAATGAAAAATTAAATTGCTTACATTCTTTTTCCTTTAATAGCTACTTTCCATTAGGGATAAGTTTTCTTAATGAACATAATATAGATCAAGTTTTAGAAGTTGGCTATATTAATGACTTTAACCATGTAAAAAAAACGGAGATCTCTTTTCTTTTTTCCGCAGGGAAAAATAAAGCAAAAATACATCTTGATGATATTTGTATATTGCATCGTGATTTAGTTGAATTTTTAGAAATGTTTTCAATTATTGATAGAAAATATAATCAGATTGAAGAAATAAGCAGTCTAAAAGAAAAAGTTAAAGAATTAAGTGAAACGATAGCAGAAAAAGACAACCAGATAGCTAAATTAAAATCTCAACTTGCAGAAGAAAATCGCCCAATATTATTAGGTGAGCATAGAAAAGATGATTTGTTAAAAATTGCTATTGAAGTGCGTAAAAAATATTGGTCGAATTATCCCGAAAATATAAAATCTAACATACAAATAAGAGATTACATCAAGCGAGATTATGGCATAGCTACAACAACCGCAGAAGAAATAGAAAAAATCGCTTGTCCGATAAATCGAACGAAAAATAAGAAATAATCTAACTTATTGATTTTATTATATCCTGTCTATGTAGGCAGGATATTTTTTTCAACCTTGTTATAACCCCCCTATATATTCAATGTGTTTTAATTCCCCCCGTAACGTTACGCAACCAACCGAAACCAAACACACAAGGGGGTAATTATGGAAACATCAACCAACCAATCACAGCAATTAATTTCAGCAGCAAATGTTCTGCTAAAAGTGGGATTCGGTCGCACGAAATTAAATGAGCTAGTGAAAGCTAAACAATTTCCGCAACCAATCCGATTTTCTCAAAATTTCATCCGTTGGGATTTAGCAGAAGTGAATAATTGGATTGAACAACAAAAAGCAGCAAGGGGGTAATTATGCTCACAAGAGAAATGATTATTTGTAAAACAATGCTTGAAAATCCACAGGCTGGCATCAGCGAAAAAGAAAGCTATTTTGAAGTCCATTTCTTAAACGCACGCAACGAAGTTGGACGTATTGAAAGAATTATTGGCAGTCGTTTTAATCGTCAGATTGAAACCAGTCAACACGATAGACGCTACACAAGATACACGCCAAAGAACGAAGAACAAATTAGAAAAATTGCTGATTTATTTAATGCGAGATTGGCATATCACCAAGCCAAGAAACGCTATCTTGATGAATTGCCTATCGGTGAAAGTCAGATTCAAAATGCAGTGAACAGGTTAGCACGCTAATAAAAGTAAACCCCCAATAAATGGGGGCTACAAAGCAGGATAATCTATTTCAATCACATAGAGAACTTTAATAATATGCCTAAAATCAAAGTCTATGCTAGATTTAATATGAAATTAAATCATATTTATAATATCAAAGATGAAAACAATTCACAATACATTTTCTTGACAAAGTGCGGTGAAATTTGCGATAGTTTTCACGCACTAGCAAAATCTAGTGCCGAGCCTGAGAACTCGAACGTTTTACTTGTGGCGAACGACAGCACGCCAATTTATCACCGTGCTTTTTTTGTTCGTAGCATACGCACACCCGAAGAAAGCAACCGGCTCAATTTTGAGCGGGTTAGCACTTTATCAAATGAAGTTGGTACGCTCAAATTTGAGCCTAGCAATTTTCTTTCAATGGTGGCGTGTAATGGGAAAGGTTTAGCCCTTTGCTGTGTTCCACAAGTCGCAGTTTCTCAGCCTGTTACACGTTACCGCCCAAAGCCTGAGAACTTTCAAGCGGTAATTTCTACAAAACTTTTACTTGTGGAGTTATCAGCAATGATTTACTTATTCCTAGGCATACACCGCCAAAACTTAGGCAACACAAGCCTATCTGTTCAACGCTTGCCAAAAGCAAGAATTGTTATTCAAGCCGACAGCGAAAGCACAGCACGGGCAAAAATCGCTAAAGATTATTGCTTGTTGCAATGCTGGAACGTCAAAAACTCACACCATTTACACCGCACTTTATCCAACATTAAGGGGGTGATTTATGCGTAAAATTTTCGTAGAGCTATTGCGTAGTCGTGAAAATGGGGGTAGTATTGGAATCACTACAACCAAAGACGGAAAGCACGACCGTTATTTAAGTGCTATTTTTTTATCTCAAATTCACCATTCAACAGGCGAACACCGCCCCGAATGTATCGTATTTGCGGTAAGGATTACACCCCGAAATAAGGCGATTATTCGCACGAATAAGGGGGGCTGTTCTTTGGCAGTAGTTGAACCCTTACCGCACCTAACTCAAGGCGGTACATTACTAACTAACACCAAAGAGAACAATCAAATGAAACAATCCAACACTTTAACCAGTGCGTTAAATCCTATTCGCTATTCTCAACCGTTTTCATTAATGGGGGTGAGCTATGCGTAAAGCCAAAATCAAAACATTCAAGCCTGAATATCAGCCGACTTTTGAGCAGTTAGCAAAAGCGGTAGCGAGAGCAGAATTTTATTTAAATTTTGCTAAAGATTACATTCACAGCGGACACTTAACAGGTACAGCGGACGCACTCAAAGCAATTAAAAACGAACTTACCAAAGGACTAAAACCACAACAAGGGGGCAAAAATGCGTAACTCATTCGAACTAATCGACACTCTGGAGATCCGAATCAACACACTTTTTCAACCGTTATCGCTGATTCATCTGCTTACGAAAATAGATTATAGCTGTTCGATAGATCCGAGTGAATTAGCTGATAGTTTAACTGGCGTAGGCGACTTAATACAGCGTTCTATTAATGACCTTAACAATTATGTAGATTTATTGCGAAAAGCCGTCAACGAAGCGGAAATTGCGAATAATCCACCACCAACAGACAAAACAGTAAAACAACCGCACGCAGGACCAAGCAAACGACTACAGGGGGAACAATAATGATTTATTACAGCGTCACAGGTTACGACAACAACGGCAAAACCTACAATCTAGGCACGTTCGACAACCTAGATAATGCAATTAAACGACAAATTAACGCACTGGCAGACCGCATTTATAAAGCGGTCCATATTGCGAAAGTTATTAAAGATAAAGCCTAGGGGGACTTATGGAAATTAACCAAGATAAAATAAGAAGAATTGCTGATCTTAGTTTAGAGCAAGGATTAAAAAACGATAAAACAGGTAAAAATGAAGTGCTATATCCTACATTTTCAGGATTTATGCTGATATTTTGCCACCAGATAAAAACTTCCGAGAATGAAGAAGTATTAGATGATTTACGGCATGAGCTGGCAGTCATTACAAAGGTTTTAGTTGATAGTAGTCAAGTTGCTAATGAATTATCCGTAGAAAACTTGTCAAGCGAAGATGTTAAGGCAATTTTACACCGTGCTGTTACTTTAAAAAGTTTACTTTTTGAAGTGATTTATCTTCAAAGAATAACAGAGCAACGTATAGCCGAAATTAACCAAGAACAAGGGGCAAGCAATGACAAAATTCACTAACGCACCGCATTTAAAAGAGCCGTGGAATAATCAGCTATTCAGTGATTTAATCATTTTAGCAGGTAGTGACGCATGGGGAACATGGGGCAAAGGTAAAGGCACTATGTGGCGTATTCTAGTGGACGGCTTGAAAATGGATTATTTCCATTCGAAAAATGAGAAAGTTCACCCCTATGATCAGAACCCAGTTATTTTAGATGTAAAACAGCTTACAAACCTAGACCGCACAAGGATTTGTAACCCTGATCAGAGAGCTATAAAAATCTTCCAATGTGGCGAACTCACACAGGAGCAGAAAACTGCTATTTGTTTAAACCTTGCCACCAACAACAAAGTGAACGGTTTAGCCGTTGGCTTGTATAACGGGGTGACAATGGAGAAAGAAGAAAACCTAAGCGGATATATTGAACGCCTACGCACCCAAGAAAGCGAGCAGGATTTAGCGAAAACGATTGCAAAAGATGCAAGCAAAAAGGCAGATCATTCTATTCGTGAAAATGACCGCACAAGCGAAAAGTCTAAATCATTTTACGGCTGGTTAAATTGGGATATGGCACTTCATAGAGAAAATCATAGCCTATACCGTTATGACGGCAAAATATGGAACACCGTAGATGATATTGATATTAAGCACAAAGTGGTAGAGTTTTTTGAGCTGAACAATCAAGGTTATAGTGAGCGGTCAGTAAACAGTCTGATAGAAACCTTAAAAATTCAGATTCCATTAATGCGAAATTCGGATCAGTCGATAGAATTTATTGCGTTTAATAATGGCATTTTAAACCGCACTACGGGCGAATTTAAGCCACATACAAGAGATTTATATTTAACTAATATAATTCCCTATGATTATCAAAATAACGCCGTAGCAACGCCGAATTTTGATAAATGGCTTGATTTTGTATCAGAGGGAAACGCTGAGAAATCAAAGAATATTTTAGCCGCACTTTATGCGATTTTAACCAATCGTTACGACTGGCAGGTATTTTTTGAAATTAACGGCGTAGGCGGATCAGGCAAATCTATTTTTGCTAATATTGCTACAATGTTAGCAGGTAAGCAAAACACCGCATCAGGTTGTTTATTTGATTTAGATACCGCAAGGGATCGGGCGCCATTTTTTAATAAACGGCTGATTATTCTACCTGAACAATCAAAATATGGCGGTAATGGTGGAGGACTAAAAGGTATTTCAGGCGGTGATATGTTGAGCATTGACCAAAAATATCAAACTAAATTTGATGCAATAATTAAAGCGATTGTTTTGATTGTGAATAATGAGCCGACTATGTTCACTGAACGAGCAGACGGAGTAGATCGACGCAGGGTTATTTTCAAGTTTGATAAATCTGTTCCACCTGAACACAGAGATGAAAAATTAACCGATAAACTTTTATCGGAATTTGGCGGTATTGTTCGCAAATTACTAGACACCTTCAAAGATCCAGACGAGGCGAAAAAATTATTAGATGCTCAAAAAGACAGTAAAGAGGCGTTAGAGGTTAAAATAGAGTCAGATCACATTACTCAATTTTGCCAATATTTCGAAACTAGAGAGATGATTAACGGGTTATTCATAGGCAATAACAGAAAATTAGGGGGTGAAAAAACGCATCTATATCCAGCTTATTGCGTTTTTATAGATGCATTAAATATCAATCACGGATTATCACTAAATAATTTTTCAAACTCACTTAGACAAGGATTAAAGCAACACGGGAACAAACACGAATTTCAAAAAAAGAAAACAAAAGATGGAGTGAAAACCAACGTTTTTTATCGTGATTTTGAAACGTTCTTTAATGAGTTTATAAAACCATAAAGGCGAAATAGTAAGTAAAAATAGGGCGAAATGCCCTTTTTTTATGAAAAAAGTGAACACCTTTATGAAAAAAAGGTGAACACTTAAAACAGGTGTTCACACTATAACATATTGATTTTAAATTAAAATTAGATTTTGGTGAATAGTGAACACCTTATAGCAAAACAAAAAACACACAGCACAAAACACAACGCACATTTTATATTTTTGGAGTGCATTTTTCTATGTATTCACTCCATAATTGCATCACGGGTTTTCTTTGTTCTAAATAATTTGAACGATTGTACGCACGTCTTACCCTATCTTTAATCCCATGAGATAAACAAGCCTCAATGACATCAGGCGAGATAAACGGCTCATATTCGTTTAAGTAGGTGCTAGCAATAGAGCGCAAGCCGTGGCCGTCTAATTTGTTTTTGTAACCTAAATCAATCAGAGCTTTATTCACCGTTTGGCTGTTCATTGGCTTATGTGGATTTCTGGCACTTTGAAAAACATATTGCTTGTTACCGTTGAATTGTTGCATTACGTTTAAAATTTCTATTGCTTGAGTTGATAGCGGGACAATATGCTCATTACGTCTTTTCATTCTTTTAGCCGGAATAGTCCATAATTTTTGATTAAAATCAATTTCAGACCATTCAGCATTACTTGCCTCAGATGGGCGAACCATTGTTAAAAGTTGGAATTTAATCAAGCACCGAGTAAATAGCGTCAGTTTTGAGTTATGGATTTTAAAAAGTAGGGTTGGCAGTTCCTCTGGTCTAATTGTGGGATGGCTTTCACTTTGACCGAAATTAAAAACTTCATTCACATTTAAGCAAGGATTAAATGGCAACAAGCCACTATTGACGGCATACGTCAAAATCTCATTAATCAAGCGTATGACACGTTTTAATGTGTCGCCTTTGTTCTGTTGGTTTAATGGTTCAAGGGATTTAATGACGAGATTTGGCAAAATGTCTGCAACGGGCATATTAGCCAAAAAAGGAAACACATAAATTTCTAATCGCCGCCAATTTTTTTGCAAGGTCAATGGCTCAATTTCTTTTGCTTTTTTCTCTTTCCACTTATTGGCAACTGATAAAAAACTGTTCTCCATTTGGGCTGTTATATCCGCTTTCTGTTGATTACGGTGTATTTGTGGGTCAATACCTTGAGCAAGTAAAGTGCGATATTCCTCACGAAAAAAACGAGCTTGAGCAAGTGATACTGACGGATATTCGCCAAGTGATAACGTATTTCGTTTTTTGCTGATCGGACGGTGATAATCAAAGAGCCATGATTTATTGCCATTCTTCCGAACTTGCAACATTAAACCGTTACCATCACGCAATAAATAATCCTTATTTTTAACCTTAGATCGTTCAACTTGAGTATTTGTTAAAGGGGTTACAAGCCTTGCCATATCTAGTCCTCCGAGATTTTAGCAGTATGGATTTTTAGCAGTATGGCGTATTGTTGAAGTTATACTGCTATTTCTACTGCTAAAATATACGATATATTACGATTAATTACGAGCGGTTACGATAAGCAAAAACACATTAAAGTCTGATTTTACTAGAAAAAACAAAGCCTTCCGAGTGGTTACGAAAGGCTACGTTAAGAGACTTGGTGCGCTGAGCGGGACTTGAACCCGCACGCCGTGAAGCACTACCCCCTCAAGATAGCGTGTCTACCAATTCCACCACCAGCGCGCATTTAATAGGGTTTTATTTTAGTTTTGTGGAATATCTGCGTTTTTATTTTCTTCTAATGCCGGAGTAACTGCTTTTTGTTGTTCCAACTGTTGAGCAGCTTGGGATAAATCATCAAATTTACCCTCTTTTACTTTATCATGGTGAGCATTCAAATTACCAAGAATAATACTTGATGCAAAGAAAATAATGGCTAAAACAGCCGTTGAACGAGATAAAAAGTTACTTGAACCAGCAGAACCGAATACTGTACCTGATGCACCACCACCAAATGACGCTCCCGCGTCGGCACCTTTCCCTTGTTGAATAAGGATAAGTCCGATCATAATGATGGACACAATAAGGTAAATAAATAATAATGCGTTATACATTGTAATATCTTCTCTGCGATAAATTTATTTTCTAAAAAACATGCGGATATTACCGAATATTTAGTGTTTAATCAAGGGGTTTTTATTTAGTCGCTGAAAATCTAATCGGAAATTACCGCACTTTGATCTTTTGTTCTGCGTTTATTAAACTTAGGTTTTGCTGTTGTATTGTTGGCAACCTTATTTATCTGACGTAACGCCGAAAAATTAACATAATGCACTAAATCAGGTAGCATTTGTGTGAGTTGCCACATAAAATGTTGATAACTAACTTCTTTTTTACTTATACTGGTTAATTGTGATTCCCATTGCGCAGTCATATCTGGTTGTGTTGCGATGTCTGGTAGGGCTTGAATTAAAATTCTGCCGGTTTCTGTACTATGAATATTTTTGCCTTTTTTCACTAAGAAACCGCGTTTAAACAATAATTCAATAATGCCTGCTCTTGTAGCTTCAGTGCCTAGACCATCTGTTTCACGTAGAATTTTTTTTAATTCCTTATTTTGCACAAAACGAGCAATACCTGTCATAGCAGAAAGCAAAGTTGCGTCAGTGAAAGGCTTAGGGGGTTGAGTTTTTTTGCTGACAATTTCGCCGTGATGACAAAATAGCAGTTGTCCTTTTTTGACCACGGGCAAAGGCGGGGCTAATTGTTCATCATCATCTTCTTTTCCGATTAATTCTTTCCAACCGGCAATCTGTAAGTTACGAGCTTGGGCGATAAATGTACCTCCGACAATAGTTAAGGTAATTTTACTTTTACGATATTCCGCATCAGGGCAAAATTGCATGAAATATTGACGAGCAATAAGCTGATAAATTTGCTGTTCTCTGCGATTCAAGCTAACAGGGTGATTTTTTGCAGTCGGAATAATCGCATGGTGGGCTTCTACTTTTTTATCATTCCAACAACGATTTTTTTGCGCCAAGTTAACCGCACTAGGCAAGGTTTGATAATCTGCACAATGGGTAGAAATAGCTTGTATGACTTTATGGCGTTCAGCAAAATGCTCATTAGGTAAGTAACGGCAATCGGAGCGTGGATAAGTAATAATTTTGTGCTTTTCATATAAATCTTGACAAGTATCAAGTACTTCTTGGGCCGACATAGCAAAGCGTTTTGCCGCATCAATTTGCAATGCCGAAAGGGAATAAGGGAGAGGAGCCGTTTCTTTTTCTCGCTTATCTTCGTAGGCTGCGACTTCAGCTGGTTGTTGATGAATCCGTTTGACCACATTTTCTGCTAGCCCTTTTGAAAGTACTCGACCGTCATCGTCTTGATAATCTTCGCAAGCCTTACTCGGCTGCCAAAGTGCGGTGAAAAAAGGCTCGGTTTTTTCATCATTCGCAATATAAGCTAATACTTCAAAAAAATCTTTGGGTTGAAAATGTTCAATTTCTAAATCACGACGAACAATTAAGCCTAACACGGGCGTTTGTACTCGCCCGACTGAAAGTACACCATTATAACCTGCTTGTCGCCCACGAATGGTATAAGCACGGGTCATATTAATGCCATACAGCCAATCAGCTCTGGCTCTTGCTAATGCAGATGTGGCGAGCGGAATAAAATGGGTGTTAGGTTGTAATTTATTTACGGCTTTTTCCACCGCACTTGGGTTCAGATCGCTGATTAAACAACGTTGAATTTGAGAATATTTGTCAGCAGGAAGATTCGCATAATTAAACACTTCATCTACTAATAATTGCCCTTCGCGATCGGGGTCACCGGCGTTAATCAGAATATCGGCTTGATGAATGAGTTTTTCGACAGTTTTTAGTTGTTTAGCTACTGCTTTACGTGGAATTAATTGCCATTTTTCAGGTACGATAGGTAAATGTTCCAAACGCCATTGTTTAAAATTTGGGTTGTAAGCGTCAGGTTCTGCTTGCTCAAGTAAGTGACCGACACACCAAGTGACACAATCATTTTCACCACAGCGAATAAACCCCTCACCACGTTGATGTGGCTTGGGTAATATATCCGCTATGGCACGCGCAAGGCTTGGTTTCTCTGCGACAAATAAACGCATTTAATGAATTAAAATACTTTTTTAAATGGCTTAACAATGACATCACTATAAACACCAGCATCCACATAGGGATCTTCACTCGCCCATTGTTGGGCTTGTTCAAACGAAGCAAATTGTGCAATAACAGTTGAACCGGTGACACCCGTTCCATCAACGGTTGGATTTGGACCAGCGGTGAATAGACGATTTTCATTTTTAAGTTGTTCTAAACGCGCTAAATGTTGTGCACGAACAGATAAACGGGTTTCTAACATATTCGGATTATCTTGAGCAAAAATAACATAATATTCCATATAAAACTCCTTGGTTATTAGGATTGTTTGATTAGAGCAAGAGCTTGATCTAATTCGGGATTATCTTCTTTTGGTATTGCCGTTGGTTTGCCGTTTTTATCAATGGCAACATAGGTGAATAATGCTTCGGTGACACAATAGCGATCACGTAAACCTTGATACACTTTTTTGATCCAGACTTCTACTTTGACTTGCAATGACGTGCGTCCCACGTTGACTAATTTTCCATAACAACAAACCACATCACCCACTGCGATAGGACGTAAAAAGCTCATTTTATCGACGCAAACCGTTACTACCGGACTTTTGGCAATTTCTTTGGCTAAAATAGCACCTCCAATATCCATTTGCGACATAATCCAACCGCCGAAAATATCACCATTCGCATTGGTATCTGAAGGCATAGCCAGGGTTCTTAATAATAAGGATCCTTGTGATTGTCTATTTTCTTCTTGTTCAGTTATGCTACAGCTCATTTATCACTCCTTGTCTTTTGGTAAATAACGGTATATATAAAGACCTGTGCCGATAGTGGCTACAAATGTCATGGCTAAAATACCGAAAGATTTAAATTCTACCCACACTTCTTCGGAAAAGGCTTGGCTAATATAAATATTAACCAACATGCAAAGGATAAAAAAGATGGCCCAAGCTAAGTTAAGATTATTCCAGACTGCATGGGGTAATGTTATTTCTTTGCCTAATAATTTTTGGATAAGGGGTATTTTAAAGCCAAATTGTCCTACTAACAAGATAATGGCAAATAGTGCATAAACAATGGTGACTTTCCATTGTAAATATTTTATTTCATTAAAATAAGCGGTAAGCAAACCAAATACCACGACAGCACATCCCATTACAATTTGTTGTTTTTCAATTTTGCCATATTTCCATTTTAAAATAACCATTTGTAAAATGGTAGCAATGACCAATGTGATGGCAGCTTCTCGTACACCGGCTAATTTATAGACAGCGAAGAATAAAATAAGAGGAATAAATTCTAAAAGTTGTTTCATATTATGCCTGCTGATTGAATACTGTATAAAAACGATAGGTAAACACAATGGAAAAAACATTAATCAAGGATATGATCACCAAAGCCACTATAGTCAGGAGTAAATTTTGAGCCAGTACAGCAAGTTGAAAACCGACAAGCGGAAAAAATAAATAGCTAATGGTACAATAGAAAAAGAGTGCCGAAGTCCGTCCTTTGGCTGAAATTAAACTATTTTGCAGCGCACTTTTTACGGATTCGTTGGTCAGTAAATAGCGAACCGGTGATAAGCAAAGGCGAATTAAAATAAAAATCCCCGATATCATTAAAAAAAGGCTGATAAAGGAAAGTGACGATTGACTTAACGCACCAGCAATCGTACCGATCACACCAATAAAAAACGGCAGAAAGCACAATATATTGAGTAAAATAATACCGAGTAAACGGTTAAACGTCATTACTGCAGTTTGAGCAAACCCTTGAGATTGACATTGACTAATTTGATGTACCGTCATGGTTCCCCAATACACAATAAATAACGTGGCTAAACCTTTTGCTAAGGTGAACCATAAAAAAGTCAAATCACTACTCTGTTGCAATAACACATCCATTTGTTGTTGCTCGTTAAGAGGCTCCATATTTTCTAGTACGGGAAAGATGGCTTGTTGTAGCAGTCCAAAACCAGCGGAAACTAACACAAAAATTATCACAAATGCAAAAGCAAATTTTCGTTCATTTTGCAAAAAATGCCAGCTGTCCTTAAATAGCTGGGTAAAATTAATCGGCATTGTTTTTCCTTTTAATAGATTAGTAATCTTGAACGTAATTATACCGATTTTAGATATAAAAGCATAAAAAAGTTAGAAATTGATTTACATCAAGATAGCTTGTTAGATTAAAAAATTAACAAATAGATAATAAACAATAAAAAATTTTTAACAATCTTTCAGTTTTATGATCTGGATCACAGTTTTTCCAGTTCAAAAAGAGTATATTTCTCTCGTGGTAAAACACGTATTTTTTTTATGGGTATAGTATATATGGGGGATAAAATCCCTAATAAATAATCAAGGAGATCAATATGAAAAAATCAGCATTAGCAATTGGTTTAGCCACTGCATTATTAAGCGGTGTGGTGATGGCTCATCAAGCTGGCGATATTTTAATTCGTGCTGGTGGTGTAGCGGTATCACCAACTAACGTGAAAAATACAGCAAATGATCAAAATGCTGCATTAAATTTAGATGTTAATACTAATGCACAATTAGGTTTAACAGCGACTTATTTAATTACTGATAATATCGGTGTTGAATTACTTGCTGCGACACCATTTAGTCATAAAATTACATTAGGTAATACATTAGTGGGTAAAACTAAACATTTACCACCTAGCTTGTTCCTTCAATACTATTTTGGTAGCAAAGAATCTGTTGCACGCCCTTATGTGGGGGCTGGCGTGAACTATACTACTTTCTTTGATGAACAAGAAAAATTAGCCGGCGTTACCGATCTTAAATTAAAAGATTCATGGGGTGTAGCGGTAAATGCCGGTGTGGATATTAACGTCACCGATAATTTCTTTGTCAATGCATCTATTGATTATGCAAAAATTAAAACTAAAGCGACATTCAAATTAGGTGGAGTTGAACATTCTCAAGATGTAAGACTAGATCCAATCGTTTACTTCTTGGGTGTTGGTTATCGTTTTTAATTAACTGATTTAATCACTAACCTCGTACATTCGTACGAGGTTTTTTTATACCCTGCACTCGCGTACAGGGCTAGGTAAATCACGATGCTCCGCATCTTAAACTATATTGAAAGTTACGGAGTAACGAAACTATGTTAATCCCGTACGCCAGTGCAGGGTATGTTAGCAAGCTATTTACCCTAGTTTATGCAACCCTTAACTCGCCAAATCCAACATTTCCTGTGCATTTGCTAACGCCGTATCGGTAATTTTGCGACCACCGAGTAATTTTGCTAAGGCTTTTACCCGTTGTTGAGCAGAAAGTGCGGTCATTTTGGTTTCGGTTTTTTCATCTACGGTAAATTTCTCGACTACAAAATGATGATTGCCATAACTTGCGACTTGCGCTAAGTGAGTTACACATAATACTTGACATTGGCTGCCTAATCGACGTAACAGTTTACCTACTACACTAGCTGTGGCACCACTAATTCCCACATCAATTTCATCAAAAATCAGGGTTGGAATAGCACTTTTATCAGACGTTAATACCTGAATTGCCAAGGCTATACGAGATAGTTCTCCACCAGATGCGGTTTTTGCCAAAGATTGTGCAGATTGCCCTAAGTTACTTTGTAAATCAAATTGCACATTATCCGCTCCGTTGGCACTGACTTTACTGTAATCTGTATTTAATCTAATAAAGAATTGGGCATTTTCCATGGCTAATTGTTTAATGGATTGAGTTACTTGTTCGGCTAATTTTGCTGCTCCAGTTTCACGGCTATGATGTAATGCCATTGCGCTAGCTTGCATTTGAGTAAAGGCCTGCTTTTCTTGTTTAATTAATTCATCTTCACTTTCAGAATAATCGATCAGTTGTTCAAGTTCCATTTTCAAACTGCGGTGAAATTCTACTAAGTTTTCCGGCGAAATATAATGTTTCTTGGCTAAATGAATGGCTTGACTCATGCGTTGTTCAATTTCTTCTAATAAATAAGGATCTTGCTCAATGTCGGAAGCAAGGTGTTGTACTTCACTGCTCGCTTCTTGTACTTGAATTAATGCGTCTTGCAGCATCGTTTGAATTTCCGTATAGCGCGGATCGAGTTCTGCCAATTCATCAACATATTGGGTGGCTCGATAAAGCAGGCTATCGGCACTCACCGTATCATTTTCGCTTAAAATACCTAGCAAAGACTGTGCGAGTGAAGTGAGTTGTTCGCTATTAGAAAGCCGTTTATGATCTTCTTCAAGTTGAATAAATTCATCTTCTTGCAGATTAAATTCATCTAATTCATCTACTTGATATTGTAGTAATTGTTTTCTCGCTTCATTTTCAGCACATTTTTGTTTAAATTCTTCTACTTGTCGTTGCAACGATTTCCATTGTTGGTAATCCGTTTTCATTTGAGCCAGTAATGCGGCGTGTGAACAAAAGGTATCTAAGGTTTGTAATTGGAAGTCAGGTTTTAATAATAATTGTGAGGCATGTTGTCCATTAATATGAATCAAATATGCCCCCAATTCTTTTAATTGTGCCACAGAAACTGGCGTACTGTTAATAAAGGCTTTAGAACGTCCATCTTGATTGATGATACGGCGTAAAATACAGCTTTCGGGATTATCTTGGTCTTCTAATTCCTGCTGTTTTAGCCAAACGGAAGCTGGACTTTGTAGTTCAATATGAAAGGTTGCACACACATCAGCACGTTCTTGTCCCGCCCGTAACATGGAAAGCTCGGTACGTTGCCCTAGACAAATGCCTAATGCATCAATCGCAATGGATTTACCCGCACCCGTTTCGCCAGTAATCACTGACATACCTTGAGCAATCTCAATATCTAAATGACGAACAATGGCAAAATTATTAATGGTGAGTTGTGTAAGCATAAAAAACCCTCTTTACTGTATGGAATGCAGTATAATTCATAATAAATATACAGTAAAGGATTTTTTTACAGTTTTTAGAAGAGTTTTTTAAGCCAGCCTAATTTTGAGCTTAACACATTGTAATAGTTATAATTACGCAAGTGTAGTAAACGTAGTTTATAAGGGCTTTTTTGTACTGTAACAATATCATCACTGGTTAGGTTTAAAGCTAATTGGCTATCACAACTCACTTCTAACTGTGGTGTATTATAATCCGCAAAACGGAGCGAAATTTTACTATCACCATCAATAACTAAGGGGCGCGATGATAGGGTATGTGGATACATAGATACTAGCGTGATAGCATTTAAATTTGGTGTCAGAATCGGTCCACCAGCAGAAAGTGAGTAGGCGGTTGAACCGGTTGGGGTGGCAATAATTAAGCCGTCTGATCGTTGTGAAAAAGCAAATTTATCATCAATATACACATGAAAATCAATCATATGAGCAATTTTAGCAGGATGAATAACCGCTTCATTAATGGCATTTCCATTGTTTATTACCACACCATTATGCTCAATATTAACATCTAATAAAAAGCGTTCTTCCACAAAAAATTCACCGTTCAAACAGGCTTGTAATTGCGCATAGGCATTTTTCGGATCAATATCGGTTAAAAAGCCTAAATTGCCACGGTTGATGCCAATTAATAAAATATCATACTTGGATAATATTCGGGCACGTCCGAGCATATTGCCATCCCCACCAATGACAATAGCCAGTTGGGCTTGTTTACCGATTTGTTCGAGGGATGCAATCTGTTCCGTTGGAAGTGCTAATGCTTGCCCTACTTCACTTTCCACTAATACGCTATAACCTTTCTCTTGTAGCCATGAATAAATATTTTTATGCATTTGCAGTGTCATATCATTACGTGGACGACCAACTAATGCAATGGTTTTAAAGGTTTTATGCAGCGGATTAATATTATTATTGATAAATTCCATTATAGTGACGACTTGAATTTTAAAAAAACGCCTTTATATTACATTGAAAATGACTTGGAGCAAAGATTAACATTTGATGATTCCTTTGTTACAATGCACAATCGTTCATATTTTATAATATTTTTTAATGGAGTACGTGATGACAGAACAAGAAAAACAGCCAACAGAAGAAATTTTAGCAGAAACCGTGCAAGAACAAACAGAATCTGTTGAGGCGACCGTGGAAGCAGAGAATGATGCTCCAAATGAAGAAACGGATGTGTTAGAAGAAGCTATTTTACGTGTACAAGAATTAGAACAGCAACTGGTTGATGCGGCACAAAAAGAGCAAGAAAGTTTGTTACGAGCTAGAGCAGAAATGGAAAATATCCGCCGTCGTGCGGAACAGGATGTGGAAAAAGCCCATAAATTTGCCTTAGAAAAATTCTCAAAAGAAATTTTAAACACTATTGATAACCTTGAACGTGCATTAACCACACCAGCGAATAAAGAAGATGAATGTGTTAAAGGCTTATTTGACGGTGTAGAACTCACGTTAAAAGATTTATTAGCCACGGTAGCTCGTTTTGGTATTGAACCAGTGGGTGAAGTGGGCGAAACCTTTAATCCAGAATTGCATCAAGCCATTTCTATGCAACCGACAGAAGGATTCGAAACCAATCAAATTACTGTAGTGTTACAAAAAGGATATTTATTGAATAGTCGGGTGATTCGTCCTGCTATGGTTATGGTAGCAGCGTAGTCTTTACTTTTCGATCGTATTTCGCCGATGGCGACCATACTTTTCTTTGCTCGTGCAAAGAAAAGTAGGCAAAAGAAAACACGCCCCGACTTCACCGCTTTTCTTCGCTTATTTGGTATTTTCTTAACGCTAAATTTTGAACTCGCTTCGCTCAGACATGCAAAATTTAGCTAAAAATACCAAAACGCTCAGGCGGTTCAGACGGGGGATTACACGACACTCAATACCCAACAATTATGAATCTGTTTATTGCGTTCAAAATCCAGCGGTAAGGTTTTGTTTGAAATTTCCACCGCACTTAGTCCTAGTTCCGCTAAACTCTCAACATCCATTTTAAAACCACGTTTATTATTAGAAAATACGATGGTGCCATTTGGGCGTAAAATCCGTTTAAGATTTCCCATTAATTTAATATGATCACGTTGTACGTCCCAACTGTCTTCCATGCGTTTTGAATTGGAAAATGTGGGCGGATCGACAAAAATCAGATCAAATTGGCGATCGCATTTTTCCAACCATTGCAAACAATCCGCTTGAATTAAATGGTGCTGTTTACCGTCCAAATCATTTAAAATTAAGTTCTGTTCTGCCCAATTTAAATAAGTATTTGACATATCTACGGTGGTGGTGGACTTGGCACCGCCTAATGCCGCATGAATAGTTGCAGAGCCTGTATAAGCAAATAAATTTAAGAAATCTTTGCCTTTTGTCATTTCGCCTAGCATTTTACGCGTTAAACGGTGATCCAAAAATAATCCTGTATCCAAATAATCGGTCAGATTAACCCACAATTTTGCACCGTATTCTTCTACATAAAAATACTCGCCTTTGTTGGCTAATTTCTCATATTGATTTTTGCCTTTTTGTTTTTGGCGAACTTTTAGAATCAATTTATTGGTTTCAATACCTGTGACTGCAAGGGTTGCCGTTACTGCATCAAGTAAACGTTGGCGAGATTTATTTTCATCAATATTTTTTGGTGGAGCGTATTCTTGCACCACAATGTGATCCGCATAACGATCTACGGCGAGATTATAATCGGGTAAATCTGCATCATATAAGCGATAGGCTTGTAATCCCTGTTGATTCGCCCATTTTTCAATTTTTTTGATATTTTTTTGTAAGCGATTGGCAAAATCTACTGCGACATTAAGGTTAATCGAAAATTCAAGATTTTGCACCGCACTTTTCAGCATATTTTGTTCGGCATTTTGTTCTGGTTCAGTTAAACTGCGGTCAGAAATTTGATAATTTTTTTGCACACAATCTAATGGACCATTTTTTGCCTTAAATTGACGATGTGAACGTAAGCGTAAACAATCTAACAACCCTTGTTCTGAACTAAAAATAGAGGCATTCCAACCGCCAAATTGTTGTTTTAAGCGTTGTCCGAACACGGAATACAAGGCGATTAATGCAGGTGTAGTACCTAAACGCTCCCCATACGGCGGATTACAAATCAGAGTACCTTTTTCGTCATTTTCTAGGGGATTTTTCAAAGCTGATATATCCGCTTGTTTAAACCGAATTAAATGAGCCACCCCTGCATTTTGAGCGTTGCGTAGAGCCTTCTGGATCACCCTATGATCTAAATCAAAGCCATAAAAATACGGTTGGGGATTTTTGTTAAATTCTATTTCAGCTAATTCAACGGCTTCTGCTTTCACTTTTTCCCATACTGATTGATTATGCCCTTTCCAGAAATCAAACCCCCAGTGCATACGGTGTAACTGTGGTGCAATTTTTGCTTCCATTTGAGCCGCTTCGATTAACAAGGTGCCTGAGCCACACATTGGATCCACCAAGGGTGTTCCCACTTTCCAGCCTGAACGTAATACGATGGCAGCGGCTAAAGTTTCACGTAATGGAGCCACACCTGTTTCTTCTCGATAGCCACGTAAATGTAAGGCATCTCCGCTTAAATCGAGCGAGAGAATAAAATTCTCACGATTTAAATAGGCATGAATCCGAATATCAGGGTTGTCTTTATCCACATCAGGACGACTCCGACCTTGTCGCTCAAAATAATCCACAATACCGTCTTTAACTCGCATTGCACCGAATTGTGTGTGGCGAATTTCTTGGTTTGTGCCGTTAAAATCCACTAAAAATCGGGATCTTTCATCAAAATGCGATAGCCAGTCTTGCGATAATACGGTGGAATAGAGATCTAAATCACTGTAAATTTTACTTTGTACTAATGGTAATAATACTCGAGAGGCTAGACGTGACCATAACAACACTTTGTATTGGGTTTCATCGCCCGCCATAAAATGCACACCACCTTGTGCCACTTGACATTCAGTTGCACCAAGATCGGTAAGTTCGACTTTTAGTAATTCTTCAAAACCACGTCCTGTGGTAGCAAAAAGTTGTTTCATGGATATTCTCTAAACAGATTGGGAATGGTGAGATTATAGCATTAAACAAAAAAGTGCGGTTGTTTTCACCGCACTTTTTCGATTTTATTTGTAATGAAATTATTTTAAGCAGCTTGTATAACTGTCTGCAGTAAATTGCAAGAATTGACTGTAAGCATTTTTGCCTAATTTAATACTGTCGCCCATCGGATCTAAACGACCTACTTTAACACCGGTGCTTTTCGCTAAAGTATCGATCACTTTTGGGGTGAATTGTGGTTCGGCGAATAAGCAATTTACTTTGTGTTCTTCAATTTCTTCTTTAATTTTCGCAATGGTTTTTGCTCCCGGTGCAACTAATGGATTAATGGTAAATGCTCCAGTTTGTTTTAAACCATAAGCATTATTAAAATAACCATAAGCGTCGTGGAATACGTAGAACCCTTTGTCATTAAAGGCATTTAATTGTTCCGTAATTTGAGTATTTTTTTCTTGTAAAGTGCGGTTAAAATTCGCTAAATTTTCGGTAATCAGATCCTTTTTAGCTGGAAATTGTTCGGTTAATTTTTGAGCTAGCTGATTTGCCACTAACTGGCTAATCTGTGGTGAATACCATACATGCCAGTTGACAGTCAAACCGTTTTCATCCACTTCATGGTGATGTCCTTCGTGTTCATGGTCATGATCGTGGTCGTCGTGATCATGGTTGTGATCATCATCATCGTCGCCGTCATCATGATGATGGTGATGTTCTGATTTTTCTAATAAGGCAGTAACACCATCAATTTCAGCAATCGTAATCAATTTTTTCTGATCTGCTTGAGCGATAGTTTTTGTTAAAAAACTATCCACATCTTTGCCGATCCATAAGACTAAATCTGCGGATTTAATTTTTTGTACATCGGTTGGTTTTAAATTGTAATCATGTGGTGAGGCACCTGCGGGTACAATAATTTGAGTATCAAGCACACCATCGGCAATAGAGGAGGCAATAAAACCTAAGGGTTTGACTGAAGTCACAATATCCGCTTGTGCGGCAAAAGCAGTGGCTAAAATAGCACTAGCAATAGCTGTTTTAGTTAATTTAGACATTATTTTTTCCTTACTTGAAATGTAAAAAGTGCGGATAGATTACGCCTATTTTAGGAAAAAAGCTATCTTTTTTTTTATGATAAAATAAGTTTTATGTTAGGATAACTATGCTTTAAGTAATTTATCAATTACTCGCGAAACAGCAAAAAATCCGAACGTAGCGGTGATCATCATCGCTGCACCAAAGCCATTGGCACAATTCATACTTGCAGAAATTTCACAATTTTCTGTCATTTGTGGAAAAATTAAAGGTTGGGTAGAGAAAACCGCATCGATACCAAATTTCCGTTTAGGATTTTGGCTAAAATGGTACTCTCTGCGTAGCGTAGAGCGGACTTTAGATAACAGTGGATCTTGGATGGTTTTACTTAAATCCGTAATTTGAATTTGTGTCGGATCGGTTTGTCCGCCAGCTCCACCTATAGTTATCATTTTGATTTTATTACGTTTGCAATAGGCAATTAAGGCTGATTTAGTTTTTACACTATCAATTGCATCGATCACATAATCATAGTCAGCTGTGATATAGTTAGCTAAATTTTCGTTAGAAAGAAAGTCATCAATAATTTGTACATGACATTCAGGATTGATTAATCCAATACGTTCAGCCATGACTTCGGTTTTGAGCTTACCCACATTACCTGTTAGGGCGTGAATTTGGCGATTGATATTGGTTACGCAAATATCGTCCATATCAATCATGGTAATTTTCCCAATACCGGAACGAGCAAGGGCTTCCACAGCCCAAGAACCTACGCCACCAATGCCGATAACACAAATATGGGCTTGTCTCAAGCGAGCCAGACCCGCTGGAGTATATAATCGTCCGATACCACCGAAGCGTTGCTCAAAATTATCAATTCGTTCTGTCATATTTACATTAGGTTTGGATTAACGTTCTGATTAACGTAGTACCCAAACGCGTCCATAATGTTTTGATAAACCAGAAATATGCCCGGCTTGATCGCCGATGCCACGATACAAATCAAAATGCTGACCTTTCACTGCTCCACCTACATCTAAGGCGACCATAAGATGTAATTGATGCTGTCCAGTCCAGTTACCGTTATTATCAATTTGAGGTACCTCGATTAATAAGACAGTGCCAGATGGCACAATTCGACGATCGGACGCGACCGATGCCATAGGAACTAATGGCACACCGGCAGAGCCTTTGACTTGACCGGTGGGATCATTTTTAAAGAATACATAAGACTGATTACGCTCTAACAAGCCTTGTATGCGAGATGGATTACGTTGTCCCCATTCACGAATAGCTTGGACGGACATTTTTTCCTTTGGAATTTCGCCATCCTCCACTAATAAACGTCCTACGGAAGTGTATTGAAAGCCATTTTGACCGGCATAAGCTAAGTAAGTTAAGCGACCATCACCGAAATCTACATAGCCACTGCCTTGCACCCCGAGTAAAAAATTATCTAACATCGAATCACTATAAGCTAATTCTAAGCCTTTACCCGCTAATGCTCCCGCATAAATTTGAGCTCGAGTGAAACGTTTTTGGCTAGGCATAGCATAAATTGGTTGAGTATATCTACCCTGTGGTGTTCGACGAGCATGAATAACCGGGGAGTAATAACCGGTCATTAATACATTTTGATAATTATCTGCCCCTGCCATGACTTGTGGATAAATACCGTATCTTGCCAAATCACTGACTTTGGCACCAGCATTGACCCATTGTTGAATTTTGCTGTAATTGCTAGCAAAGCGATTAGTAATACCGCTAGAATAGTGACGTACGTTATTTAATTGGTAGATAAAGTTTTTGGGATTCACGATCGTGCTGTTGTTATCTACTCTGGAAACTGTAGTAAAGACTTCCGGTGTATAAATTCTCCCATTGTATTTTGCCCCTAATTTTTGCATTTCTGTGTTACTAACATTAGCTTTTATTCTGGTGGGTTGCTTGTTGTTAGATGAACAAGCGATAAGTAAGGCAGAAAGGGCTAAAATAGCTACTTTGTATGTCATGTTTTTGGGAATCATTTGCTAAAAATCCTAAAATAAATCAATCCGAAAATTAAGAGAAATATCCTATCAAAATTTAGACATATACCCTAGTATTTTTTATGCTTTTTGTTGTTTTTTAAGGCAAACGAATTGATTTTACATCTTTTTTCTTGCATTCATGATTTTTCAGTGTATATTACACCACATCAGACGCGGGGTGGAGCAGCTTGGTAGCTCGTCGGGCTCATAACCCGAAGGTCGTTGGTTCAAATCCAGCCCCCGCAACCAAATTCAAAAAAAAGCGTTAATCACAAGGTTAACGCTTTTTTGCTTTTTATTTTAGTCGAAACATTTTAAGGTTTTAGTTAATCGCTCAATACCTTGTAAGAGATCTTGTTCACTGATATTTAATGCGGGTGCAAAACGTAACACATTCGGTCCAGCCACTAAAATCATTAAGCCGTTTTCTGCTGCCACTTTGACAAAATCACTTGCTTTACCTTGGTATTTTTCAATTAATTCTGCACCAATTAATAACCCCTCGCCTCTAATTTCCTTAAATAAATGAAATTGTTCATTTAATTTAGTTAATTCGGCTTTAAATAGTGCAGAAGTGCGGTTAACTTGAGCCAAAAATTGATCATCAGCAATGGTATCAATCACTTTTTCGGCGACGGCACAAGCCAATGGATTTCCCCCAAAGGTGGTGCCGTGTACCCCAGGGGAAAAACTTTTGGCAATCTCTGTGGTGGTCAGCATGGCACTAATCGGAAAGCCATTGCCTAAGGCTTTAGCTGTAGTCAGAATATCGGGAGTAACACCATATTTTTGATACGCATACAGATAGCCGGTACGCCCTACGCCTGTCTGTACTTCATCAAAAATCAACAAGGCGTTATTTTCATCACAAAGTTGACGTAAGCCTTGTAAAAATTCTGCGGTGGCAGGAATAATCCCACTTTCCCCTTGGATCGGTTCGACAATCACTGCACAGCAACGATCATCAATCACCGCTTTTACGCTGGCTAAATCATTAAATTTAACATGAATAATATCTGCTGGTTTCGGACCAAAGCCATCAGAATATTTCGGTTGTCCTGCAACGCTGACGGTAAATAGCGTACGACCGTGGAAACTTTGTTTAAAGGAGATAATGGTGGATTTTTGATAACCATAGTTATCTACTGCATAACGGCGAGCTAATTTTAATGCTGCCTCATTGGCTTCTGCACCAGAATTAGCGAACATGACACGCTCTGCAAAGGTATGTTGAACTAATTTACTGGCGAGTGCAAGGGTCGGTTCGCTGGTAAACCAGTTACTTGAATGCCATAATTTTTCGCTTTGGGATTTGAGTACCTCCACAATTTCATCAGGGCAATGACCGAGTGAATTAACGGTAATGCCGCTGGTGAAGTCAATATATTCTTTGCCGTCTTGATCCCAGACGTGGCTGCCTTTTCCTTTGATGGGGATAAAGTTAGCGGGGGTGTAGTTTTGGATCATGACTTGATCGAATGTTTGTCTGTTGTATTGGGGCATTTTGATCTTCCTTTATTTTTTTAGATAGGATAAAAGGATTTGATTTTTTATGCAATAGTTTTGAATAAAAATTCAGTTTTTTAATTGGAATCGGTTTCGCCGATGGCGACTTACTTTTTCTTTGCTTGTGCAAAGAAAAAGTAAGCAAAAAGAAAGCACACCCCAACTTTGCCTTGTTTCCTGAAAATAATTAAATTTGCTTAACGGAAAAGTTGTCAACTCGCTTCGCTCAAACAGCACAACTTTTCCTACAAATTTAATCATTTTCAGGCGGCAAACATGGGGACCCCATTGGTGGTGGAATGAAGTGCTGTGGAAAATTTGAGAATACCTAGTACTGGCGTACTAGGTTAGGTATGGTAACGTTACTCCGTAGCTTAAAAAATATCTATTTTTTCACCGCACTTTTGTTATGCTCGATCAAAACTTGGGGCCCCGTCTGAACCGCCTGAGCGTTTTGGTATTTTTAGCTAAATTTTGTATGTCTGAGCGTAGCGAGTTCAAAATTTAGCGTGAAGAAAATACCAAATAAGCGAAGAAAAGTGGTGAAGTCGGGGTGTGCTTTTCTTTGCCTACTTTCTTTTGTACAAGCAAAAGAAAGTATGGTCGCCATCGGCGAAACCCGATCTAGCCATAAACAAAAAGGTTAAGGACAAATTAAATAAAAATCTAATTTGTTCCCCCAACCGTTATCTTCTCAATCTTACAAGCTGGTTGCCCCACCCCCACTGGTACACTTTGTCCGTCCTTACCACACACCCCAATGCCGTGATCGATTTCTAAATTATCCGCTACCATAGACACCTGTTGCATGACTTCAATCCCATTACCAATCATCGTTGCCCCTTTAATTGGCTTAGTGATTTTGCCTTTTTCAATTAAATAGGCTTCTGACATGGAGAAAGTAAATTTACCCGACGTAATATCCACCTGACCGCCACCAAAGTGCGGTGCAAAAATACCCTGATCGACACTGGCGATCAAATCATCAAATTTACTTGAACCTGCCAACATATAGGTATTTGTCATACGTGGCATTGGCAAATGTGCATAGCTTTCACGGCGACCGTTGCCAGTCGGGGCAACACCCATTAAACGGGCATTCATTTTGTCTTGCATATAGCCTTGCAAAATACCGTCTTTAATCAATACATTACATTGACTTGGAACACCCTCATCGTCCATGGTTATGGAGCCACGGCGATTTTGTAACGTGCCGTCATCTACAATAGTACATAAAGGGGAAGTGACTAACTCACCGATTTTACCCGTAAATAATGAACTTTCTTTACGGTTGAAGTCCCCCTCTAAACCATGACCAACTGCTTCATGTAATAGCACACCGGGCCAACCCGCACCCAAAATTACAGGCATTAAACCAGACGGAGCAGATACTGCATTCACATTGACTAAGGCTTGGCGAACGGCTTCTTTAGCAAAATAAACGGCTCTCTGTTCACCTAAATAGGATTCAAAAAACCAGTCTAAGCCCACTCTAGCACCCACACCAGCACTACCACGTTCACGTTTACCGTCTTTTTCCACCATAACGGAAATGGACAAGCGAATTAATGGGCGAATATCGGCTGCCAAGGTGGCATCAGTGGCAACTACTAATATTTCTTCATAAAGTGCGGTGAGATTTGCCGTGACTTTAGTCACATAGGGGCTTTCTGCACGGGCAGTGCGATCCACCAAATGCAGCAATTCAATTTTCTGTTCTTTGCTTAAGGTGTTTAAAGGATTAATCGCCGCATAACGAGCAATAGCGTTCACTTCATTAAAACGTAATGGCTTGATAATATTGCTTTGATTGGGTAGTGCAATGCCTTTCACTGCATTCGCACATTGTTGTAAATTGGCTAAATTAATCTGGTCAGAATAGGCAAACCCAGTTTTTTCACCACTTACTGCACGTACGCCCACACCACGATCAATATGAAAACTGCCCTCTTTGATAATGCTATCTTCTAACACCCAACTTTCATCTTGACTAAGTTGGAAATAGAGATCGGCATAGTCGATTTGGCGGTGTGACATGATGTCGAAGATGTTTTGGAGATCAGGTAGGGATAGGTTGCTTTGGGTGAGTAGGGATTGTTGGACTTGTCTTAGCATAATTGTTTTTGGTTAATAAAAAAGTGCGGTGATTTTAACATAAATTTTGTTGTTTGTGTTAAATCGGGTTTCGCCGATGGCGACTTACTTTTTCTTTGCTTGTGCAAAGAAAAAGTAAGCAAAAAGAAAGCACACCCCAACTTTGCCTTGTTTCCTGAAAAGGATTAAATTTGCTTAACGGAAAAGTTGTCAACTCGCTTCGCTCAAACAGCACAAATTTTCCTACAAATTTAATCATTTTCAGGCGGCAAACATGGGGACCCCATTGGTGGTAGAATAAAATAAGGTGGAAAAACACCTAGCACTAGCGTACTAGGTTAAGCATAGTAACGCTACTCCGTAGCTTAGTAGGAAAATATCTATTTTTCAACCGCACTTTTATTTACGCTCGATCAAAACTTGGGGCCCTGTCTGAACCGCCTGAGCGTTTTGGTATTTTTAGCTAAATTTTGCCTGTCTGAGCGTAGCGAGTTCAAAATTTAGCGTGAAGAAAATACCAAATAAGCGAAGAAAAGCGGTGAAGTCGGGGTGTGCTTTTCTTTGCCTACTTTCTTTTGCATAAGCAAAAGAAAGTATGGTCGCCCATCGGGCGAAATCCGAACTTGCCACAAGCAAAGAAAAAGTAAGTCGCCCTGTGGGCGAAATCCCACTTACATCACCACTACATCAAACTGCTCCTGCGTATAAAACACCTCAGGACGTACTTGAACCTGCTTGCCAATAAACATCTCCACTTCCGCCAACAACCCATGGCTTTCTTCCTTAATCAAATAATCCGCCACCGCTGGAGAAGCATAAATAGTAAATTGTTCACTGGAAAATAAATGATGTACCCGAATTACTTCACGCATAATTTCATAGCACACAGTTTCAACGGTTTTGGTATGTCCCCGACCTTGGCAAGCCGTACAATCGTCACACAAAATATGCTCTAAACTTTCACGTGTACGCTTGCGGGTCATTTCGACTAAACCCAGTTGAGTAAAGCCATTGACGTTAGTTTTCACAGGATCTTTACTTAACGCCTCCTGTAAGGATTGTAAGACACGTTGACGATGATCTTCGGTTTGCATATCAATAAAATCAATGATGATAATACCGCCTAAATTACGTAATTGTAACTGTTGTGCAATGGCTTGAGTAGCCTCAATATTGGTGTTGAAGATGGTTTCTTCTAAATTACGATGCCCGACAAATGCCCCCGTATTAATATCAATCGTAGTCATCGCTTCGGTTTGCTCAATAATTAAATAGCCGCCAGATTTTAAATTAACCCGTTTATTTAATGCGATATTAATGGCACTTTCCACCCCATACACATCAAATAACGGCTGATCACCAGAATATAACACTAATTTATCGGTGAGTTCAGGCATAAATTCTTCGGTAAATTCTTTTACTTCCGCAAAACATAATTTTGAATCAATACGAATTTTCTCAATGCCCTGACCAATAAAATCACGCAATACTCTTTGTGTCAGTGCGAGTTCACCATAGATCTCAGATTTGGTCTTATATTTTGCTCGGCGTTCCATCACTTTTCGCCAAACACGTTTTAAAAAATCCGCATCTTGTTTTAATTCTTCTTCACTCACCCCTTCCGCTGCGGTACGAACAATATAACCGCCAAGTTCATCGCAATAGGGTTCTGTCAGGGCTTTGAGTCTTGCTCTTTCTTCTTCGCTTTCAATACGTTGTGATACACCCACATGGCTATTTTCTGGCATAAAGACTAAATAGCGAGATGGTAAAGTAATATCTGTGGTTAACCTTGCCCCTTTGGTGCTAATGGGATCTTTGACCACTTGTACCACGATATCCTGTCCCTCGTGAACTAATTGAGCAATGTCTTTCACCACAAATTGTTTTTGCTCACTTTCATCCACACATTCGGTGTGAGAAACAATATCGGAAGCATGTAAAAAAGCCGCTTTTTCTAAGCCAATATCTACAAAAGCGGATTGCATGCCGGGTAAAACACGAGTCACACGACCTTTATAAATATTCCCGACAATACCACGTTTAGCTTGGCGTTCAATATGCACTTCTTTCAAAATCCCCGAATCCATCAAGGCAATTCGGGTCTCGTTGGGCGTGATATTGACTAATAATTCAACACAATTCATTTAACTTCAACGTCCCTAGATTTAAAAAATAATCGTCTAGGATAGCGAAAAGTAAAATAGAAATACAAGTACAAATCAGGTAAAATGTGACCTTTCTCAAATTTATGTGAATTTTATGATTGATTTTCGTCCTTTTTATCAACAAATTGCTACCACTAATTTATCGGCGTGGTTGGAAACATTGCCTTTGCAACTCAAACAATGGGAAAAACAAACTCATGGTGATTATGCTAAATGGGCAAAAGTCGTAGATTTTTTACCGCACTTAACGGCTGATCAGATTGATTTAAAAACCGCGGTGAAATCGGAGCGAGATTTTCCGTTATCGGACGGTGAACAACAGCGTTTGGTTTATCATCTTAAACAGCTTATGCCGTGGCGAAAAGGTCCTTATCATCTGTATGGCGTACATATTGATTGTGAATGGCGGTCAGATTTTAAATGGGATCGGGTATTACCGCATTTAGCCCCATTGCAAGATCGTACCATTTTAGATGTCGGCTGTGGCAGTGGTTATCATCTGTGGCGAATGGTTGGCGAGGGGGCTAAAATGGTGGTCGGTATTGATCCGACAGAATTATTTTTATGCCAATTTGAGGCAGTTCGTAAACTGCTCAATAATGACCGCCGAGCGAATTTAATTCCTTTAGGCATTGAACAAATGCAACCGTTGGGTGTGTTTGATACGGTGTTTTCGATGGGCGTGTTATATCATCGCAAATCACCGTTAGATCATCTAAGTCAACTAAAAGATCAACTCCGCAAAGGGGGAGAGTTAGTGCTAGAAACCTTGGTGATTGATGGTGATGTGAATACCGTACTGGTGCCAGCAGATCGTTATGCCAAAATGAAAAATGTGTATTTTATCCCCTCTGTTGCCTGTTTGATTAACTGGTTACAAAAAGTAGGTTTTTGTCATGTACGTTGTGTTGATCAAGCCATGACGACATTGGAAGAACAGCGTAAAACAGATTGGTTAGACAATGAAAGTCTGATTGATTTTTTAGATCCAGAAGATCACAGTAAAACTATTGAGGGCTATCCCGCACCGAAAAGGGCAGTGATTATTGCCAACAAATAAAATGGAATTAAGGTGCGAATAAACGCACCTTATATTTTATTATTTCACTTGATTGATTAAAAACTGGGTGAGCAGCCCAACAGGTCGTCCAGTTGCCCCTTTATTCGTTCCTTGTAACCAAGCTGTGCCCGCAATATCTAAATGCGCCCAAGGGTATTTGGTCGCAAAATTAGATAAAAACGCCCCCGCCGTAATAGCACCACCAAAACGTCCACCAATATTGGCTAAATCGGCAAAATTCGATTTAAGCTGCTCTTGATATTCTTCGCTTAACGGTAAACGCCATGCTTTATCTTGGCTTTGTTGTGAGGCTTGCAATAATTGGGCAGAAAGATCATCATCGCTCGAAACTAAACCACTGTTATGCTGACCTAATGCAATCATACAAGCCCCAGTTAAGGTGGCAATATCAATCACACATTCAGGATCAAAATGTTCAACGTAAGTCAATGTATCACACAACACTAAACGTCCCTCTGCATCAGTATTTAGCACTTCTACAGTTAGTCCATTCATGGTGGTTAGAATATCACCTGGGCGATAAGCGTTGCCGTCAGGTAGGTTTTCACAACCTGCCAACACGCCAATCACATTGAGGGGTAATTGCAATTCAACTAAAGCGTTCATCACACCCAAGACACTCGCTGCACCACACATATCGTATTTCATTTCGTCCATCTCAGCGGCTGGCTTAAGCGAAATACCACCCGCATCAAAGGTTAATCCTTTTCCCACTAACACGATAGGTTTTGCATTGGGATTAGGGTGATTTTTATAGTCTAAAATACTCAGTTTAGCTTCATTGTGTGAACCACGCGAAACGGCTAAATAAGCGTTCATACCTAATTTTGCCATATCTTTTTCATCTAGCACGGTGGTGGTTAAAAGTGCGGTATGTTTTTCAAGATTTTTTGCTTGTTCACTTAAATAGGTAGGTGTACACACATTCGGTGGGCAATTTGCCACATCTTTGGCTATTTTTGTACCCAACGCAATGGCTTTCGCATGCTGAATAGCTTGTTCTGCTTGTGGGGCATCAGTATGGAAAATAATTTCGCTTAATTTGTGTTGAACGTCGCTTTTCTTGCTTTTAAATTGATCGAAAATATAATCTTCTGCGACAAAAGTTTCGAGGGCAAAACGGATGTTCCAGTATAAATCACGATCTTTAATTTTTACATCCGTTAACCCATTAACCAAGGTTTTGGTGGCGGTTTGTTTAACAAATTGAATCGCTTTTTGTGCAATCTGTTTAAATTCACGTTCGCTGATTTCACCTTGTTTGCCCGCTCCCACCAAAATTAAACGTTGCCCATTTTGGCGTAACAAACTGATCTGTCCGATTTTTCCTGAAATTTCATCGCACTTAATCAGCGAACTAATTTCACTGCAATGGTCAAATTGTTTGGCAATATTTGACAGTTCGCCTTGCTCAAAAATAGCTAATAATATGGCATCTGCACTGGAGAGCGCGGTGGTATTTGCTGAATATTTCATTTTGTTTCCTACTGTTTTTATACTTAAAAATAAGGTATCATAGCCGACTAGCTTTATACCGACAAAGTGCGGTTTAAATTAACCCAATTTTTATAAATTGCAAGAAAAATCTTGTAACAGAATGATAGGCATAATGTGATTTTAAATAGATATTTATTTAAGGAAGTGTTCAAAAGCCAAGTGGCGATTTTGTTTATTTTACTTCTGATTTTCTTTTGTCAACAACTTGTTAGAGTATTAGGTTCTGCGGCGAATGGCAAAGTGCCAGCAGATTTAGTCGTCTCTTTGCTCGGTTTAGGTATGCCAACCATGGCACAATTAATGTTGCCGTTATCGTTATTTATTGCCATTTTGTTAACGTTCGGGCGACTTTATGCCGAAAGTGAGATTACCGTGATGCGTGCCTGTGGCGTGGGCTCTCGCCTATTAGTTAAAGTAGTGTTGATTTTATCTGTGTTTACCGCAGGATTAGCTGCTTATAATGCATTATGGCTATCACCATGGGCGATAAAAAGACAAACAGATATCGTGGAAGATGCCAAAGCTAACCCACGTATGGCAGCGTTAAGTTCGGGGCAATTTATGTCGTCGGATAATGGGGATTTTGTACTATTTATTAATGAGATCAATAATAACAAAATTCATGATGTGTATATTTTCCAAATGAAACCGAAAAAGAATTTTAAACCCGCTGTAGTGACAGCAGAACTAGGAGAATTGACATCTTTACCAAATGGTGATCAATTGTTAAGTTTGGAAAAAAGTCAACGAATTGAAGGTACTGCGGTTTTGCCGGATTTTAGAATCACCAATTTTGATCAATATCATGCTTATTTAGGGCATCAAATTGTTGATTCAAAAGCTTCTGAGGAAGCGGAAACATTAAATTTTGCTGAGTTAAATAAATCTAAATCAAATGCGGCAAAAGCAGAATTGCAATGGCGAATTACCTTAGTGTTGGCAGTGCCATTAATGGCGTTGTTGGCGGTACCATTAAGCCGTGTGAATCCACGTCAGGGCAGATTTGCCAAAATTTTACCCGCACTTTTATTATATTTAATCTATTTCTTAGCGCAGAGTTCATTGAAATCCGCAGGCGGTGCCGGCAAATTAGACGCTACCTTATGGATGCCATTAGTGAATGTGGTATTTTTGTTATTAGGGATTGTGTTAAATAGCTGGGAAACGGCGTTTATGTATAAAATCCGTAACCTATTTAATAAACCTAAACTGGCATAAGGATAAGCACCATGATGAATACCTTAGATCGTTATATTGGTAAAAGTATTTTAGGGGCGATTTTTGCCACGTTATTAACCTTAGTTGGACTCTCCGCGATTATTAAATTCGTGGAACAATTTCGTAGTGTAGGAAAAGGTTCTTACGACAGTCTGCAAGCCATTTTATATACTGTGTTGACGATGCCGAAAGACATTGAAACTTTTTTCCCAATGGCGGCATTGCTCGGGGCATTAATTGCGTTAGGGAATTTAGCCAGTCGAAGTGAATTAGTGGTGATGCAATCAGCAGGGTTCTCCCGTTTAAAAATCGGTTTAGCGGTGATGAAAACCGCACTTCCTTTGGTGGTATTAACTATGATTATTGGTGAATGGGGAATTCCACAAACGGAACAATATGCTCGAGATATGCGAGCAAAAGCTATTTCCGGTGGTTCTATGCTATCAGTAAAGAATGGTGTATGGGCGAAAGACGGTAATGATTTTATTTTTGTCAGACGTATTACCGAAGATGCTAAATTAAATGATATTTATATTTATCGTTTTAATGATAACCGTAGGTTGGAACAAATGACTCATGCCAATCAAGGCGTTTATCAAAATGGTGAGTGGGTATTAAAAAATATCAATACATCCACCATTACGGAAGAACAGATCATGACCCAGAATAAACTTAATGATAAGTGGAAAACTAACCTGACGCCGGATAAACTGGGTATTTTTTCCTTAAAACCCACGTCATTATCAATTTCAGGATTATCGGATTATATTAGTTTCTTGAAACAAACTGGACAAGATAGTAAGAAATTTGAATTAACCTACTGGCGAAAATTATTCCAACCGATTTCGGTAGGGGTAATGATGTTGCTTGCGTTATCTTTTATTTTTGGACCATTGCGAAGTGTGACCGCCGGAGCAAGAATTGTAGCAGGAATTTGCTTTGGTTTCTTGTTTTATGTAGTGAATGAAATTTTTGGACCACTCAGTTTAGTTTATAGTGTTCCACCATTGGCTGGAGCGTTAATGCCAAGTGTGATGTTTCTGATTATTACTTGGTGGTTGTTGAGTCGTAAAAGAGACTAAATATTGTCCTTCATATTGGGCCAAATACTGCGAACTAAAATTGTATTTAAGTGTGCAGCCGAAATCGACTGCACTTATGTTCATTAAGCTTCTATTATTTTTTGTTCAGAAATCTACAAAAAATTAATGATGTAAATCTAAATAATTTAATGGCAGAGAAGTAGAAAAATAGCAATCATGCTCTTGATACATAATTGCCAGTTGCTATCCATTTATAAGTTGTTAATGCTTCTAATCCCATCGGGCCACGAGCATGTAATTTTTGTGTACTCACCGCCACTTCTGCTCCTAAACCAAATTGACCACCATCGGTAAATCTTGTGCTAGCATTAACATACACCGCTGCCGCATCCACTTGTGATATAAATTGTTGTGCCAGTTTTTGTGATTCCGTTAAAATCGCTTCTGAATGTTGACTACCGTATTCCCGAATATGCTCAATGGCTTGTTCAATATCTTTCACGATCACTACGTTTAAATCTTTGGATAACCACTCTTGGCGTAATTCTTGATCTTGCACAGCCACCACGTCTGCTCCTGCTTGTTGCAAAATAGAAAGTGCGGTGGAATCGGCGTGAAATTTTACCTGTTTAGCTTTTAAATGTGCTGCCAATTTAGGTAAAAATTGGCTGGCAATGCTTTCTTGTACTAACAGGGTTTCTAATGTATTGCAAGTGCTAGGACGTTGGGTTTTGGCATTATCAATGATGGAAAGTGCTTTATTTTGATCCGCACTTTGTTCCACAAAGGTATGACAAACACCAATACCTCCGACAATGACAGGAATAGTGGCATGCTGTTTACAGAGTTCATGTAACCCAGCACCGCCACGAGGGATAATCATATCTACATAACGATCTAATTTAAGTAATTGCATGACGAGCTCACGATTAGGATCGGTAATGGCTTGTACGGCTTCTTTTGGCAAACCCGTTTGCTCAAGAGCGGATTGTACGACTTCCACCAATACTTTATTCGAATATTGGGTTTCTTTCCCACCACGTAAAATCACTGCATTACCCGTTTTTAAACAAAGGCTTGCTACATCAATGGTCACGTTAGGACGAGCTTCATAAATCGTACCGATCACACCTAGAGGAACTCGTACACGTTCTAATTTTAAACCACTATCCAACAGACCGCCGTCAATTAATTGCCCCACTGGATCAGCAAGCGAAATCACATGACGCACATCATTGGCAATGCCAGTTAAGCGTTCTGGTGTCAGCAATAAGCGGTCAATAATTGCTTCGCTTAAACCTGTTTGTTGAGCAATTTCAATATCTTTAGCATTCGCTTGTAAAATGCGATCCTGTTGTTGTTCAAGTTGATCAGCAATTTGTTGTAACGCCTTGTTTTTTTGTTGTTGAGAAAGTTGGGAAAGGATAAAAGCGGCTTGTCTGGCCGCTTTACCCATAGCAATTACATCAGTCATTTTTTCGTCCAGTTAATTTAAGGTTGATTTAGAGTTTGAATTTGTTGCCAAAAATGGCGTTTTTCCTTGGGATCTTGTTTTAATGTCGCGAGATCGGGGCTTCGCCATTGCGCGATGGAATGTTGACATAAGGGCAAAGCGCGGTCAATTTTTTCAGTATTTTTGCTGATCAGCCAATAAGTTACTTCTTGTTCTATATTAAGATGATTGGTTTGTTCAAAATCAATAAACAAGCAATCATTCGGTTCAATCTCACAACTTAGTAATACATCCTGCATAAATTTTTCATTGAGGGAAAAGGGGATGTCGGCAATAATCACTAAACGGATATTTTCAGGTACCTGAATATTCACTAGCCCTTTTAACGTGTCGGGACGGCGTAATTTCCATTGGGTAATACCCATTTGTTGTAACAGAAGATCTCGGCGGTTCAAAATTGTATCCACAAAAATAAAAAATTAGCTTTATTGTAAATAGGTTTTAGAGTTTCGTAAATAGATTGCGTATAATAGCGAAAATTTTATATAGGATCATTACCATGCTTAGTCTTGAAAGCCAAGTTTTACAACGTCATCTCGCTTTTTTTGAACATAAATCTGTTTTATTTGCTGGGGGAGTCAATGATAATTTTCCAATGCAAATTCGTTCGCAGGGAAAATCTGTCAAGATTTGGTCTTGTTATTTTGATTATGTGAACCGCTTAAAAGACAAAAGTGCGGTACATTTTGGCGAAATTTTTCAGGATCAAGCGGATTTGATAGTTTTTTATTGGACCAAGAATAAGCAAGAAGTGCAATTTCAGTTAATGCAATTATTAGCCAATTCGCCACTCAATCAAGAAATCTTGATTATTGGTGAAAATCGTTGTGGTGTGCGTTCGGTAGAAAAAATCCTCGCACCTTTTGGCGATATTGGCAAGATTGATAGTGCAAGACGTTGTGGACTTTATCATTTTTGTTTGCAAAAAGCACCGCAGTTTGATGTCGGGAGTTATTGGAAAACTTATCAAAATGCAAAATTAGGTGAGCTAAAAATTCAAAGTTTACCAGGGGTGTTTAGTGCGAATGAGCTGGATATGGGAACAGATTTGTTACTTTCAACTTTGAATCAGAAAATTTCGGGTGAAGTGCTGGATTTAGGTTGTGGGGCTGGTGTTATTGGTGCTTTTATCAAACAACATAATCCGCAAATTAATTTAGTCATGAGTGATATTCATGCTATGGCGATTGCTTCGGCTAAACGGACGTTAGATGAAAATGGCTTGGCTGGTGAAGTGATTGCGAGTGATGTATTTTCTCATATTCAAGGTAAATTTGATTTGATTATTTCTAACCCCCCATTTCATGATGGCATTGATACGGCATATCAGGCGGTAACAACCTTAATTGAACAAGCAAAACAACATTTAAAAGCAGGTGGAGAATTGAGAATTGTAGCAAATGCGTTTTTGCCGTATGCAGATTTATTGGATCGGTGTTTCGGTCTGCATCAGGTGTTGGCGAAGACGGGGAAGTTTAAGGTGTATTCGGTGAGTTTGTGATGGTTTAGCCCCGTACTCTCGTACGGGGTTAAGCATAGTGACGCTACGCCGTAGCTTTTTCTTTTACGCTAAGATGCGGAGCATCGTCATTTGCTTAACCCTGTACGCAAGTGCAGGGCGGAACACATTTATTCTCTTTTAAGCAAAAACACCCCATGCTCACTCAAATGCACAAAGGCACTTTCTGCGTTCGGGTCAAAATCTTCAGGATTACAATTCACCAACAAATCCTTACCGCCCCAATCTGCTACAATTTCCCAATGATTACCCATATACACCGCACTTTTGATGTGGCATTGTTGGCTAGGCTCGCCACTGTGTTTTAAGCGAATGGCTTCAGGACGCACGCCCACTAAACAGTAGCCATCAGGTAAACCAAATTGAGCAGCGTTCGGCAAATAGAATTGATAACCGTTAATCGTCACTTGATTTTGTGATACTGAACCGTCAAAAATACTGCTTTCACCCATAAAGTTGGCTAAGAATAAGGAATTAGGACGTAAATATAGTTCTTTGGCTGGGGCTTTTTGCATAATTTTGCCTTTGTGCATTACGATCACTTCGTCTGACACCGCAAAGGCTTCGGTTTGGTCGTGGGTGACATAAAGGGAGGTAATGCCTAACCGTTGTTGTAATTCACGAATTTTTTCACGCATAGAACGGCGTAAATTGGCATCTAAGTTACTCAACGGTTCATCAAATAACAACACTTTTGGCTTTAACACCAAGGCACGAGCCAAGGCGACACGTTGTTGTTGACCGCCTGAAATTTGATCCACAAAACGATCTTCAAAGCCTGCTAAATCCACCAATTCCAAGGCTTCTTTGACTCGTTGTTTACGTTCTTCACCGCTTACGCCCTGCATCCGCAAGCCATAACCCACGTTATCACCGATAGACATGTGTGGAAATAACGCATAGGATTGGAACACAATACAAATATCCCGATTTTGGATAGATGATTTGGTCACATCTTCGCCATCAATAAAAATTTGCCCTGATGTTGGGTTTTCTAATCCTGCCACTAACCGCAACACGGTAGTTTTACCGCAACCAGATGGACCAAGTAATGTCACCATTGTGCCACGTTTAATGGTTAAATCTAAATTATCAATGACAACCGCTTTGCCAAAGGCTTTAGTGATATTTTTTAATACTAAGAAATCTTGACTCATAATTTTACAACCTTTATTAATTCATTTTTTTAGCTTTGGAACGGGAAATGCGAGTGTCGCCCACGATCCAGTCAAAGAATAAGATAATCGCCATCATCACCACGATTAAAATAGAACCATAAGCAATGGCAATGCCGTATTCACCGTCTTCTACACGGTTTAAAATATAGGCGGTTGCCACTCGGGTGTCGGCGGTGACTAAGAAAATAATCGCACTCACGGTGGTCATTGCTCGCACGAAACTGGTGACCAGAGCGGACAATAACGCTGGTTTAAGCAATGGGAATACAATATACCAAATGGTTTTGAACGAGCTGCCTTTCAAGGAAAGGGACGCTTCATCAAGGGATTTATCCAACTGTCCTAAACCTGCAATAGCGGCACGCATCCCAATCGGCAAGTCACGCATTACCATTGAAATAATCACGATAATGCTGGTGCCAGTGATATACATTGGAGCATCGTTAAAGGCTAAAATATAAGACACCCCTGCCACCGTCCCTGGCACGGCAAAGCAAAGCATGGTGAGAAATTCCAATGTTTTTTTGCCTTGGAAATCTTTTCGCACCACGATATAGGCAATCAACAAGCCGAAAAGGGCGGTGAGCGGAGCAGCAATACCTGCGTAGAACATCGTATTGAGTAGAGATGGCCATGCCCCATCGCTTAACCCTTGACCAAATAATAACGCATAGTTTCTGGTGGTTAAGGTGTAATCCACGCCCCAGTTGACGGTGAAACTGCCGTAGAAAATACTGCCGTATAATGCCAAATTAAACACAATCCAAAAGGCTAACATGGTAATAATTGTCCATTTCAAGCCTTGTGGCAAATCTTGCACATCGCCACGATAGGATTTGCCCGACACCGTCACATAGGAACGGTTGCCGATCCAAATATATTGCACCACGAAAATCAGCAAGGAAAAAATCAGCAACATTGAACCCAGCGTACTTGCCGAAGCATAATCCAACTGTGAACCTGCAATATAGAAATAAATTTGGGTCGCAATCACATCAAAGCTACCACCTAGCACTAACGGATTACTAAAG
Source organism: Lonepinella sp. MS14434 (assembly GCF_042468235.1). Lineage (GTDB taxonomy): Bacteria > Pseudomonadota > Gammaproteobacteria > Enterobacterales > Pasteurellaceae > Lonepinella. The sequence continues at coordinate 448,911 of NZ_CP170386.1, forward strand.
TCCGCCAAGGATTGAATAAATACAATCAAAAATGAGTTCGCCAACGCAGGGCGGAGCAGTGGGAAAATGATATTGTAGAACGTTTGATAGCGGTTGGCTCGTAGAGTGTAGGACGCTTCTTCAATAGACGGGTGAATAGATTTCAATGCACCGTCTAAAATCATAAAGGAAATTGGGGCGAACGCCAAAATCTGTGCAATGGCAATACCGTTAAAACCATATAACCAGTTATGATTAGTAAAGCCTAGATAGTCGTTTAAAAATTCAGTCACATAGCCTGAACGTCCAAGCATTAAGGTTACCCCAAGACCAACTACAAATGGCGGTGTAACAATCGGTAAAATTGAGAAAATTTTACCAATAAATGCTGTGCGTTTGGCAATTCGGGTGGTGTAAAGTGCAAATGCTAATCCAAAGATAGTAGAAACTATCCCAACAAAGCCTGATAATAATAGGGAATTGCCAATTACTCGCACAATATAATTTTGGCTTAAAATGCGTAATACTTGTTGTGGTGCAAAAGTATCGCCGTCATAAAACATTGATACGAAAATCGCCACTGTGGGATACACAATGAAGAAGAAAATTAATAAGATGATAGCCAAAATTGAACCAATAATAAATTTATCCCCTTGCATGACTTTCAATTTTGCTAAAGCAAAAGTAGCAATAGCGGAAAGTGTACAAATGAGAATAAGTACAGAGTAGCCCATGGATATTTTGTAAACCATTGCACTGATGAACAAAAATAAAAAGTTAAAAGCAACTAAAGCTAATTCTGTTTTGGCTTGCTTTTCTGTTGGTAAATTTAGTTTTGGAATAATTAAAAAGCCAACTAATGGCAAAAACCATAAAATAGTTAAATTAAATGATGACCAACCCATGGCATCATAAAATTCATCAGCGGTACTTTCCAGTAAGCCATAATCTAAGGCTTGAGATGGCAGTAGCAAAAAAGCAATAAAAGCTAACAACAGCCAAAAATTAGCTGTTTGGGTAAAAGGAATTTTTGCGGAATTCATACAACCTCGCAATTAGAATGGAAAAATTTTTGTTTTTTAACCGCACTTTAATCCCCGATTTTAATAAAAAGTGCGGTTCTTTTTTAAGAAGATTTTTTATTTCGCTAATTTAACCTCTTGCACCCATTTTTCAATTAGGCGTTTACGTTCAGCACTATCACCATATTTCTCAAAATCATAATTGATTAGGTTTAACTTGGTTGGATCAAATGCTGTTGGAGATTGTTCAGCAGTAGTATTAGTGAGAGTTTGGTGAGAATTACCTTTACGCCAAGCGGTTTCTTGTCCTTCTTTGGAAAGCACAAAATCGACAAATAATTTTGCATTGTCAATATTTCTTGAACCTTTGATAATACTTAAACCGCCCAATTCATAGCCAGTACCTTCACAAGGCACAATCAATTCCACTGGTGCCCCTGCTTGTTTTTGCACGGCGTAATCGTGTAAGAAACCGATACCAATGGTTGCTTCACCACGAGCAGCACTGTTAGATGGGGTGATACCTGATTTGGTGTATTGGGAAATATTTGGGTGTAATTGTTTGAAGTAATCAAATGCACCTTGTTCACCCCAAAGTTGCACAAAGGTCGCAATGGCGGTGTAAGCGGTGCCAGAACTTTGTGGATCGGCGATTTGAATTTCACCTTTTAAACGTGGATCGGTTAAATCTTTCCAGCATTTTGGCACCTCGGTAATACCCAATTTTTTTAAACGCTCAGTATTTACGCCATAGCCCAAAATTCCCATATAAATAGCAGATACATAATGCCCTTTAATTTTGGCAGGATCTTGGAATCTCTCAACTACCTCTTTGATATGTTCAGATTGATAAGGTTCTAATAACCCCATTTCAGCCGCTTGAGCTTGTGGATCGAATGTACCGCCGTACCATACATCAGCTTGTGGATTATTTTTTTCCGCTTCTACTTTCGCAAAAGTTGAACCTGAACCGTTACGAATAAAAGCCGTTTTGACATCATATTTTTTACCAAACGCCTGTGTTTCTGCTTCGCACATTTCGTTAGTCGCACTACAATAAACCACCAAACGACCTTTGGCGAGAGCTTGAGTAGATAGCATTAAACCTGCACCTAAAAGTGCGGTGGAAATAGCAAAAGAAATTTTATTGAATTTCATAGAATACCCCTATTAATTAAATGTAATTGTTAAAATATTTTCACATAATAACGATCTTATAGATTTATTTCTGTGAGATAAGTCACAAAAATGAAAATTCATTGCGTTATACTTAAAAGTTTGGTTAAAAACTGTTAAAAAAGCCGATTTTTCTTTATAATCAGTCAAATTATTTCCTTATTGAGAACACTTATGTCTGAAAGTTCATCTAAAAATTCAAATTGTATTATTATTGCCATTGCGGGGGCGTCCGCATCAGGCAAAAGTCTTATTGCTTCTACTGTTCACAAAGAACTTTGTGAAGAATTGGGGTGTGAAGATATTGGTATTATTGCCGAAGATAGTTATTACAAAGATCAAAGTCATTTGGATTTTGAAACCCGTATAAAAACCAATTATGATCATCCAAATTCTATGGATAGAGAATTATTAGTCAGTCATTTAAAAGCCTTAAAATCAGGTCAATCGGTAGATATTCCTGTTTATAGCTATGTGGAACATACTCGTACTAAAGAAGTGACCCATTTTACCCCGAAAAAAATCGTGATTTTAGAAGGGATTTTATTGCTTACCGATGAAAATGTGCGTAACGAATTGTCCATGTCGGTGTTTATTGATACGCCGTTAGATATTTGTTTTATTCGTCGTTTACAGCGTGATATGGTGGAACGTGGACGGTCGATGGAATCGGTGATTGAGCAATATCGTGCCACAGTTAGACCGATGTTTTTACAATTTATTGAGCCGTCTAAACAATATGCTGATGTAGTGATTCCGCGTGGTGGAAAAAATCGGGTGGCGATTAATATGTTAAAAGCACAAATTCTGAATTTATTGGGTAGATAGGTAGGTGAAAAATGAGATTATGTGATACGGATATTGAGAAATATTTAGATCAAGGCGTTATTTCTTTAACACCACGTCCCGATAATAATAAAATTAATGGTGCTACTATTGATGTACGATTAGGCAATTCATTTCGGGTGTTTCGTGAACACAGTGCGCCTTTTATTGATGTCAGTGGTCCAAAAGAAGAAGTCTCGGCTCAACTTGATTTGGTAATGAGTGATGAAATTATTATTGGCGATGATGAAGCCTTTTATTTACATCCCGGTGTACTTGCGTTAGCCACGACGTTAGAGAGTGTGAAATTACCTGCTAACGTGATCGGCTGGTTAGATGGACGTTCTTCTTTGGCACGTTTAGGTTTAATGGTACACGTCACTGCTCACCGTATTGATCCCGGTTGGGAAGGCAAAATTGTGTTGGAATTTTATAATTCAGGCAAATTGCCGTTGGCGTTGCGTCCGAATATGATTATCGGGGCGTTGAGTTTTGAAATTTTGAGCGGTAATGCGGCTCGTCCTTACACTAGTCGTGAAGATGCTAAATATAAACACCAACAAAGTGCGGTAGCGAGCCGAATTAATCAGGATAAATAACATGCTTAAAAAAATAAGTGCGGTGCTTTTATTGTTAATTTTAGTTTTTTCTGTTTTTGTTTATATCCAAAAAGGAAAAATGGAGCAGAAATTAACCGCACTTTTGTCAGAAAATACTGTTCAGGTTGATAAAATAGATATTGATTTTTTGCCTAGGATTTCAGTTAAATTCATTAATGTTGATTATGTATCCGATGAGAATCAGCAACTTCAAGCACAGTCTTTACAAGCTGAATTAAGTTTTTGGGGATTGTTAACCGGTGATATTGGTTTGCAATCTTTTGTGATGCAGCAAGGAAAGATTTTTTATTCAAACTCCCTATCCCCTGATATGAAAGATATTCATTTTCTGTTAACACCGAAATCTACGTTGTCTGTTCAGGATCTATTGGATTGGTTAAAATCTTTTAATGCCGGCAATATGAGATTGCCTACTTCCGAGTTAACTTTTTCCGCTAAAACGGCACAGAATGATCAAATTGAATTGAAAACGATCCTTGCCATCAATTTTAATGGAGTTCAATTTTCTCATTTAGATGGTGAGGTTCTATTACAGAATAAACGTTTATTTAATCAAAATAAATTTATCTTACACGCAGAGCAAGGTTTTGTAACCTTTATGCCAAATAATTATGCCATTACATTGATTCACCCTTTGTTTAATCAAGTTAAATTAAATTCCATTGAAATTACGTTAGAGACTAAAAATGCGTTATCCATTTCGGTACAACTTTCTCATGTCGCCAATAATGGTTCATTATCGGTAAAGCTGAACGAGCAACAAAATCAATATATTTGGCAGCTAAATGGTAAGCAGTTACCCTTAGAAGATTGGCTAAAAGCCTTTAATATTGCAGCGTTAGTAACAGGCAGAGCAGATGCACAAATACGCTTATTATCTGAAGAAATAATGCCTACCAGTGGGGAATTTTATTTTGACGTGATGGATGGCAAGATAAAAGGCTTAAATGTACTGGCATTAATTAGCCAATATGCCCCTATTAATTTTGATGAAACCACTAAAAATATGGATACGTCCTTTGATATTGCTCAGGCTAAATTTCAATGGCAACCAGATTTGATTCGAGTTGAGCAAGCTAAAGTTGAACATAAATATTTTATCTTACAAAGCCAAGGTATGGTGGATTTAACCCAAAATCGCTGTGATTTCCGTGCTAATATTGCCGTGAATGACCAGCGTTATCAAGCGTTAGCCTTGCCTGTGCGATTCTTTGGTAGTTGTCAATCACCTGAATATAAAGTGGAAATTAACCGCAGTTTTCGCGATCAGTTAAAGAATTTTATTAAAGAGAAATTAAAATAATGTTAGATGCGAAAAAAATAGACCGCGTAGCTTCTTTGCGTGTGGTAGCCATGGCATTTGCCGCTTTTGTGTTTAATACCACCGAATTTGTACCAGTCGCATTGCTATCGGACATTGCCAACAGTTTTGCCATGGACGTAGCAGAAACGGGGTTGATGATTACGGTTTATGCTTGGATTGTATCCTTGGCATCTTTGCCGTTAATGTTGGCAACAGCGAAATTAGAACGCCGTAGTTTATTGCTGAAAGTGTTCGTGTTATTTGTGGCAAGTCATGTATTGTCGGTATTGGCATGGAATTATTGGGTATTGTTATTAGCACGCATGGGGATTGCCTTTGCCCATGCGATTTTCTGGTCAATTTCGGTGGCAATGGCAATGCGAGTCGCACCAAAAGGCAAGCAAACCCAAGCTCTCGGCATGATCGCCATGGGATCTGCCATGGCAATGGTGTTAGGCTTACCGATCGGGCGAATTATTGGTCAATGGTTAGGTTGGCGAGCGACTTTTGCGGTGCTTGGTATGGTGGCGTTTGCGATCATGCTGATTCTAGCAAATTTGTTACCACGTTTACCGAGTCGCAATGCTGGTTCATTGTCGAGTTTACCATTATTGGCAAAACGTCCGTTGTTAATCGCTACCTATATTGTGGTGATGTTGATTGTTACCGCCCATTTTACCGCTTATAGTTATATTGAACCTTTTGTGATGAATATCAGTCAGTTAAGTGAAAATACAGCCACCCTGATTTTGCTGGTTTTTGGCGTAGCAGGCTTTACCGCCAGCTTCTTATTCAGTCGCCTTTATCGCTTTTTCCCAACGGGTTTTGTGATTGTGGCACTCGCCATTATCACCAGCTCATTGTTCACCTTTTACCTTGTGAGCGATCATATCACCTTGCTGTTCGTGCAAATCTTCATCTGGGGCATCGGTATTTCCGCCATGACTTTGGGCTTACAAATGCGAGTATTGCAGTTAGCCCCCGATGCCACTGATGTTGCTACCTCCATTTTCTCTGGCATTTATAATATTGGGATTGGTGCTGGAGCATTAGTGGGAAATCAAGTTATGCAACACTGGGGTTTAGTAAATATTGGGTTTGTAGGATCGGCTGTGGGCGGATTGGCTGTTTTAGTTTTTGTGTTGAGTTGGTTGAAATATCGTCAGCGTTAAATTTATAATGCAAACCTTACGTTAAAATATAAAAAGTTTCAATCACATTTGAAACTTTTTTGTGCAAGCAATACTTTCAATTAACGAAAAAAGTAAAGTGCGGTTAAAAAATTTTGAGTTTTTATTGATTATATTCCCTATACGCCAACGCCCACACCAATACCGCAAACAGCGTAGAAACAAAATAAATCCCATTATAACCAATCAAATCAATTAACCGCAGTGACAGAAAGCCTGTGGTGTAAGTGCCGAGCAAGAGAATGGTGAATTGCAGTGAGCTGTCCACGGTTGGGAAGGTGGCTTTATCCATGAGCAGGGTCATTAAAATCGGTAATAAAATGCTGTATCCTGCACTTAATAAGATAATCGGCAGGGAAAATAAATAATCTTGATAGATGAGATGGTCTTCAAAATAAAAACTGATTACCACGGGGATTTGGATAAATAAGCCCCATTTTAACAAGGCACTGCGGGACATTTTTTTCAGTAACGGCACGCTTAGTGGCGTGAAAATAATGGAAACCACGGGAACGACAATACTCAACACAAAGCCGATTTGTTGCGGTTGCCAGTTTAAGGTGGAAAGTTTGGGGACGAAGGTGCTGGCAAGCAGGCTGTATGGTACGCAACACAAGAACAAAATGGCGAACCAGTAATAGCCTGCGTTGGGTTGTTGCCAGAATTGAATCAAGCGTTTAAAGAAAAAGCCTAGGCTGTATTGGTTGGCGGAAACTGTTTCGGTATGGGTTTCCCGATAAAATAGCACTTGCAGAAACACAACCAACCCAAACAGGCAGATGAATAAAATCGCCTGATCCCAGCCATAGTGTTGATAAATAAACAAAAATAAGCCACCACCGAGCATTCTGCCTAATCTTGAACCGATAATTTGAAACACGCCGCCGTAGCCACGTTGATTTTCAGGCAGCAGGATCACGGTTAAGCCTAAGGTGGCACAGCCGAAGATTACGCTCATTAGGCTTAAGCAGGCACAAATGAACATTAATATGCCAAAATCTCTTTGTGGATCAATAAAATACAGCCATAAAAAGGAAGCAAATAACAGGCTGCTGGACAGCAGTAACCAGGTTTTAAATTTGCCGATGGATTTGAAATAAAATTTTTCCAATAGTGGCGTGATGACCACTTTGATCACTTCAAAAATAGATAACAAATAAATCCAACTGATGAGTTTCAGATCCAGTTGGTGATCTTTTAACACTGTAATCAGTCCAATCATATAAAAGCTGACAATGATAAATTTGAAATTAGACGCATTAAACAGCAACGCCCAATCTTGCCAACTTAATTTTTCTTTCTTATTCAAAGAGCTATTCAAAGCGTTATTCATTGAGTTTTCCATAACTTATTCCCTAACCTGTTTCCGCCAAAAATCGGCGTAAATGCCTTGTTTGGCTAATAATTGCTGATGGGTGCCTTGTTCGGCAATGGCTCCGTTGTCCAGCACATAAATCTGGTTGGCTGTCACAATGGTGGATAGACGGTGGGCGATAATCAAAATGGTTTTGTCTTTGACTAAGGCATTCAAGGCTCGTTGTACGGCGAGTTCATTGTAGGTGTCCAGTGCTGCTGTGGGTTCGTCCAGAATCAAAATCGGTGCGTCTTTTAAAATGGCACGGGCAATGGCTAAACGTTGTTTTTCACCGCCTGAAAAATTGGTGCCGATGTCGGCGACTTGGGTGTGATAGCCTTGTGGCAGCCGCATAATAAAGTCGTGGCATTGGGCAAGTTTGGCGACCTGAATCACGGTTTCGTCATCGGCATCGGGTTTTGCCATGCGGATATTGTTCAAAATGCTGTCTTGAAACAAATACACGTCTTGAAACACCACGGAAATCATGCTCATCAACTGGCTTTGGCTCATGTGGCGAATATCCATGCCGCCGATTTTAATCCTGCCTTGCTCGGGATCACCTTGGCGTAACAGCAATTTTAACAAGGTGCTTTTGCCGCAACCGCTGCTGCCCACAAAGGCGGTCAGCGTTTTTTCGGGAATGGTTAAATCTATCTGATTTAACACCGCACTGTTTTGTTGTGGATAACGAAAGCTCACTTGTTCGTATTGAATATCCACCTTTTCAGGCAGCCTTGGGGCGGTTTGTTCGGTAAGCTCGGGCAATGCCATTAAGCCTGCCAGTTTTTCGCTGCTAATCATAAAAATTTCCAGCAACGATGCCATTTGCACAAAGAAATTCAGCACATCGGCAATTCGTGCGATCATAATCATTACGGTTGCCAACATCAGCCAATGCACCGATCCCGTACTCACCCACACCGCACCCAGCAGCAAAATCACCAATAAACCGAATTGCACGGTGGATGTGATAATCAAATTGGGGATTTCGCCCTTTTTGGTGCCGATTTGTTGAATTTTCGCCACATCTTGTGCTACCTGCTTAAATTGATTTTGCTTGTCCGCCAGTTGCAGGGTGGATTTCAGCACGCTCAATCCTTGGGTAAATTCCACCGCCTCGCCTTTAAGCTTGGTATTGGCTTCGGCTAAAATGCTGAAACCGCGTCTAAACGCTTTTCTACGCCATAAATAAAGTGGCACAATCAACGGAAAAATCAGGCAAATCAGCAAAGCAAACCGCCAACCGCCGTCAAAAAAGCACAAACAGACTGCCGCTCCCAAAGGAATAAAAATGGCGTACAGAATAATGCTCATTAAGGTAAAGGCGTAACCAGCGGCTTCGTTGATACTTTGCACCAGCACCGAATTGATTTCGCCTGAACGCAAACCGCTTAAAATCACCAACGGCACACGGCGGAGTTTTTCCCCTAACTCCGTACGCAGCTGATGAATGGCGAGATTGGCATAGCCTTTGGTGTCATAGGTTTCCGCCAGTATCCGCAACACAATGGCAGCCAATAACAATGCCACAATCCAGCTCAATGTGCGGTAAAACGGCGTAGGCTGTTGCGTGTCAAGACTGAGCAACAAAGGATACAGCAAGGCAAGGCTGATACCGAACAGCAAAGCGGAAAGCCCTGCCGACAGCAAACGGAAGATCAATTTACCTTTTTGGCTGCCTGAACTATCCAGCAACAGACGGTAAGAATGAAACAGCCCTTTGCTGTGAAAGGTGGCTGGATTGATGTAGCTGTCCAATTTCATCATTTCATCTCCAACACCCAATGATTGGCTTGTTGATACGCCTGCCATAATTGTTGATAAACAGGGGATTGTGCCAGCAAATCCTGATGTTTGCCTTGTGCGGCGATTTGTCCTTTTTGCAAGTAAATAATTTGATCGGCATTCACCACATTGCTTAACCGATGTGCCACCATCAGCACGGTTTTATTTTGCATTAAGTTGTTAAACGCCTGCATCAATTTGAGTTCGTTCTCTATATCGGAATAAGCGGTCGGCTCGTCTAACAGCAAAATCGGACGGTTTTGCAAAAACGCACGGGCAATGGTCAAACGCTGTTTTTGCCCACCAGAAAGCAGTTGCCCACGTTCGCCTACGGAAGTTTGATAACCTTGCGGCAAGCTCATAATAAAATCGTGAATATGGGCTTGTTGGGCGGCGTTTATCATGTCCTGTTCAGACACATTGTCTAAGCCGTAACAAATATTCTCCGCAATGCTGCCTGAAAATAAGAAGTTATCCTGAAACACTACTGAGCAAAGCGACATCAATTTTTCGGGGGTAATGGCTTTAATATTCACGCCGCCGATACAGATCTCGCCGCCAGTTACGTCCCAAAACCGCAGCAACAGACTGAGCAACGTGGTTTTGCCCGAACCCGATTCGCCGATAATGGCGGTAAAGCTGTTTTGTGGGACGGAGAAATCAACTTGATTTAACACCGCACTTTGCTGATTTTTCAGGCTGCCTGCTTGTGCATAGTGAAAACTTACCTGACGAAATTCAAGGTCAAATTGGGCAGGCGTTTGCGGATTGCCGCACACAGGCAACGCCGCCATGGCTTCAATTTCGTTAATCCGCTCAATCGCCGCGCGGGATTTTTCCATTAAATGAAACAGACTCATATAAGGGTGCATGGTTTCAATCAAACCGGTTGCCAGCACGAAAAAGGCAAACAGCGTAAAGGTTGAAATGATGTTTTGCCAATACAGTAGGCTGCCGATACACAAAATAAAAATCATCATCGGCATCGGCGTGAATAAGGTGCGGGCAAGTCTGGTGGAAAAGCCGACTTTGGCAAGCCAATCGGTCATAATCTGCTGAAAATGGGCTAAGGCAGCCTGAAAACGTCCGTAAGAGCTTTCGCCTGCATCAAAAGTGCGTACCGTTCCCATTCCCTGCACATACTCAATAATGGCACTGTTGATTTGTGCTAATGCCAAACCATATTGACGGCGAAATAATTTGCCACGAGCGAACAGCAGTTTCAATACCAGTAGAATAAACCACGCAAACAGCAATACGCTAAGGGCAAATTGCCAGTTGAACCATGCCAACGTCAGCAAAACAAATACGGGCGTGCTATACGCTTCCGCTTTTAACGGCGGTGCATCGGCGACAAAGGTATGCAATTCATGCACATCGTCAATTAACACTTTGGATAATGCCCCCGAGCCGATATTCTGCACTTGCCCCAATGGCAAACTGGCGATTTTTTGCGACAGACGTTCGCGCAAAATCTGTTCTAATTGAAACGCGGCATAATGAGATTCATCGTGGGATTTGATTTTCAGCGTGTAGTAAACGACAGTCAGCACAAACAAACCGAGCAGATAAAACAGCGGAAATTGTTCTTGTCCCACTTCATACACAATGCCAATCATCAACAGCCAAATCAATAATTTCATCAGTTGGGCAAGGCTTGCCAACAACATGGAAAAACGCAGTTGTTTTTCCACAGGACGACAAATTTCCGCGTGTCTTGTGCTCATTGTTTACCCTTAATTAAAAACGTAACTCGGTGGAAATACCATACAAGCGTGGTTGTAGTTCTAATGATTCGCTACGTGCAGTTGATGGCACCGACATGATAGAGCGATCATTAAAGATATTATTGGCAAATAACATCACTCGTCCGTGTTTGAAGTTATAGGCTAAATAAGCATTGGTTTGCGAATAAGACGAAATTTTACCTATGTCATTATTGGCGTAATTGGAGTAATAGCCATCAGTGAACCGAGCATCAACGCCAATCTCCCAACCTTTCGGGAACGTATAATTTGTGCCTACGCGTAATGTATAGCTTGGTGAACGGCTTAATTTATTACCTTCATAAGCTGGGTAAGTAGAATATTGTTTGATTTTGGTTTTTAACAAACCGAGTGCGGTGTAAATATTCCAATTTTCGGTGGCTTTCCAATTTAAATTAAATTCTGCCCCATAAGTAATGGCTTTTTCTGCATTGCCAATAAGATTGTTACCATAGGCTAACTGCATATCTTTGTAATTGTTGTAAAAAATATTGCTGATTAATTCCAAAGATTTATCAGCACTGATCCAACGGTGGTACAATTCATAATTCCATACATATTCAGGATCATATTCATAGCTAGAATATGGAGCGATAAAGGTTACGCCAGCACCACCCGGATTATAACCACGCCCCATTTTTACGCCCAAACGATGTTGAGCATTTGGTTTCCACGCTACATCAAGTTTTGGTAAGAATACTTTATCAGTTTTATCACGGTTGATTTCTAATGCTGATGTGCCACCGTGGCGAGTATGATGTTCTTGTTCATAGCGAGCAGACAAGGTCACATCAAGCCAATCTATTGGCGAATAGGTCATTTCACCAAATACAGCTTTGGTTTTTGTTTTGTCTTTAAAACGGTTTTTACCACCTAAAACAGGATGCATATCCACCCATTCATCTTGTTTGGATTGGAAATAATATGCCCCGATTAAGCCTGCATATTGCTCATTTTCTGATTTAAATTTGAGAATCGGTTCCCATTGGAACTCTTTGCCGTCTAAGCCAGCAGGATTGCCCCTTAAACTAACAGGCAACGACAAGCGGTCATTGGTATATTTGGAATAAACGATTTTATTATCCCAACGCCACGCATTGGAAAATTGATAGCCAATATCCCAAATAACGCTATTTGAACCTGTTTCAAAAACAGGTTTGTCCAAGGCATAGCGAAGCCCTTGCGGAATAACTTCATTTTGCGGTGCTTTGGCATCAATATAATTGTAGGTCAAACGGCTATAAAAATCAGGCAGGGCTGACGGCAGCCATAATAATTTCGCTCTCACCGTAGTGGTTTCAAATTTTCTTGGATCGCCAGCTGGCTCGTAAGAACGCAAATCCACATAACTGGTACGGCTTTGACGTTCCGCACTCAAACGGAAACTTAATTCATCTTTAATTAATGGACCAGAAATCATTGCGGCATATTGACGGTAGTTTTGATTACCAAAACTGAAACGAGTTGCCCCTTCAAATTCATTGGTCGGATCATTAGATGTCATTACAACCGCACCGGCAATAGAGTTACGTCCTTGTGCATAACTTTGAGCTCCACGGTAAATTTCCACTTGTTTCATATCCCATAAGGATTTTGTGCCGAACGCTAATTCGTTATAAGTGGCGGTGCGTCCGTCAATGGAGAGGTTTAAACGTGGACGAGATCCAGCAAAAAACGCAACCGCCCCCACCGCAGGACCCGCACCGTCAATACCACGAATAGTTGGCAATTCATTGCCTGATCCCGTATCTAAAATATTAGCGGTTTGTTGCAATAATTGCGTACTGTTGATGATGTTGGCGTGTTGTTTAATGTCTTTATTGGTAGTAACTGCTAGACTGGAGCTAGTTTCTTGGGCTGAACGTTCCAGTTTTTCACCCGTAACAACAATTTCTTCCAACTGAGTAACATTGTCCGCTACTTTTTCATTCGCAAGTGCGGTATGATTAACAGCAAGGGAGCATACACCTATAAGCAAAATAGGTTGTTTAACTATTTTTTGATTCATACAATGTTCCTTTTATATAGGGGGATTTTAGGTTTACAAAAGTGATCGATAAAAACGATATTTGTAAATATAATATGAAAAATGTAAAAATTGCAAATGATAATTTATTGTATTTGTTCTTTTTGTGTGTAAATTGAGCAATTTTAGAATGAGGGGGAAAAGATGACAAAAGCGATATTAATTAAGCAGACTGCACTGAATTTATTTTCTCAATATGGTTGGCAACGAGTGTCTATAGAAGATATTTGCCAACAAGTAAACCTTAGTCGGGTAACTTTTTATAAGCATTTTAAAAACAAGAAAGACCTATTAAAACAATTATTTACTGAACAAAAAGATGAAATGAAAGCCTGTTTTGAACAACTTTTGAATCAGGAAAATAGATTGGATGTGGTGATAAATCAGATTTTGGTTATGCAACAACAAGCCATGCAAACCCTGTACTCCCAGCCTGTGCTATATGATTTACAGCACCACAAAGACCCCGAACTTACCGAATTTTTCGCCCAATTAGAGCAAGAAAAATACCAATTTATGCACGCTTTTTTCTCACAATTACAAAAAAACAAAATCATTCGTGATGATTTCCCAGTACTATTAATTGAAGTATTTATTCGCAAAATAGATGAACTCAAAAAAGATCCCGATCTTGCCGAATGCTATCAAGGTAAAGAACAGCAATTCTTAAAAGATGTGTTAAGTTTGTTGATGTATGGGATTGCAGCAAGAGCATAAAACTGCGGTGTAAAAAACGTCAATTTTTTACACCGCACTTTTTTCCTACCTTTTCGACTTCTTAATAAACTTCATCAAGCGTTTCCGTTTGCGTAACTGGGTAGGGGTAAGCGTATTACGTTTGCCAGCAAACGGGTTGTTTCCCTCTTGGAATTGAATTCGAATTGGGCTGCCGATAATTTTTAGGCTGCGGCGGTAATAGTTGGATAAATAGCGTTTATAACTGTCAGCCAGTTTATCCATTTGGTTGCCGTGTACCACAATAATTGGTGGATTGTAGCCACCTGGGTGAGCGTATTTGAGTTTAATACGGCGACCATTTGCCAGTGGTGGTTGGTGTTCTTCCGTTGCCATTTGTAAAATACGAGTGAGTAGGGAAGTAGTCATTTTTTGCGTTGCACAAGCATAGGCTTCTTGTACTGATTCAAATAAATTGCCTACGCCACTGCCGTGTAAGGCGGAGATAAAATGCACTCGGGCGAAGTCGATAAAATCTAAACGGCGATCTAGTTCGGATTTGACCCGATCTTTGACTTCTTGATCTAAGCCGTCCCACTTATTCACCACGATCACCAGTGAACGTCCAGCGTTTAAAATAAAGCCAAGTAAGGATAAGTCTTGATCAGAAATCCCCTCTCTGGCATCAATGGTGAGTAACACTACATTGGCATCTTGAATAGCTTGTAAGGTTTTGATCACCGAGAATTTTTCTACGGTTAAATGCACTTTGCCACGTTTGCGTACGCCAGCGGTGTCGATAATGGTGTAATGTTGCCCGTCACGCTCCATGGGAATATAAATACTATCTCTTGTAGTACCTGGTAAATCGTAAACCACGACTCGATCTTCGCCTAAAATACGGTTAGTCAGCGTAGATTTGCCGACATTTGGACGACCGACAATGGCGATTTTGATATTTTTATTTTCAGGTTGCTCGCTTTCTTCTTCAAGGGCCTCATCTAAAAGTACGGTGTCATTTTCATCAGAAAAATCAAACTCTTGATCCCATTCGTCTTGCTCTGTATCAGAATCTTCATCATTTTTCACCGCACTTTCTGCGGTGTTAAATTGTGCCGCAAAAGGGGCAAGCACGTCTTCAATTAATTGGGTCACACCACGCCCTTGTGATGCAGCGATTTGAGCAATCTCACCTAAGCCGAGTTGATAAAATTCCGCACAATGGGAATCTGCATCAAGTCCATCAGTTTTGTTTGCTACAACCACGGTAGTTTTATTTTGGCGTTGGCGTAAATAGTTGGCAATCCCAATATCTGCTGGGGTTAAGCCAGCACGAGCATCTACAAGGAACAGCACAACATCTGCTTCTTCAATGGCAAGTAAAGATTGTTCTGCCATTTTTTCTTCTACACCTTCTTCCGTGCCATCGATACCACCAGTATCAATAACAATAAAATCGTAACCAGCTACATTGGCTTGCCCGTATTTGCGATCTCGAGTTAAACCTGGAAAATCCGCTACCAAGGCATCACGGGTGCGAGTTAAACGGTTAAATAGAGTTGATTTGCCCACGTTCGGGCGACCGACTAGGGCAACGACTGGAGTTGGCATATCTATTGTTGGATTGGTTGGTGTTGTCATAAAAACCTTAAAATAATGAGTTAGGTATATTAATAATCGGCTATTATAGCGGAATTTGCTACAGATGAAAAATAAGCAATAAAAAAGCACCTAAAAAATTAGGTGCTGAATAAATTGGCGGAATGGACGGGACTCGAACCCGCGACCCCCTGCGTGACAGGCAGGTATTCTAACCAGCTGAACTACCACTCCGCATCATAGGAGTTAAAATGAAAATAAATTGGCGGAATGGACGGGACTCGAACCCGCGACCCCCTGCGTGACAGGCAGGTATTCTAACCAGCTGAACTACCACTCCGCACTGGTGAAACGCATAATAATAGCGAATGAATTTTCCGTCAACTCTTTTTTGTAATCTTTGATTTGCTTGCTTAATTAATGCACGGTTTCTATATTTTCAAGGGTTGGGTTTAATCGTTTGACCCAAAGGCAATTCTCTTTGCTTTTTTTATTAATCAGCTTAATATAATTTTGATGAGCTTGAATTTCATCTTCTGTTAGGGTCAAAACGGGTAAATCTTGCGTAAAATTCACCGCACTTTGTGTTTGTTGTATTGTGCTGAGAGTGTTTATACCATTGTCATTTTCCATATCATCAAACAGGTTTTTTTGTCCCCCTGTCATTGCAAGGTAAACATCACCAAGAATTTCCGCATCCAGTAACGCTCCATGTAACGTACGTTTACTGTTGTCAATATTTAAACGATCGCATAAGGCATCTAAGCTATTACGTTTTCCTGGATATTGCTGACGAGCGAGTTGTAATGTATCAGTAACAAGGCAAATTTCATCTGTTTTCACATTAAAATTATGTTTACGAAATTCATAATCCATAAAACCGACATCAAAGGGAGCATTATGAATCAGCAATTCGGCACCGCTAATAAAATCAATAAATTCTTGAGCAACCGTGGTGAAATCTGGTTTATCCATTAACATTTCATCGGTAATGCCGTGAACTTTAATGGCATCGGGATCCACTGGACGATCGGGTTTAATATATAAATGTAATTTCCGTCCAGTATAACGGCGATTAATCATTTCCACAGCACCGATTTCAATAATACAATGCCCTTCATAATGCGCTCCAAATTGATTCATTCCCGTGGTTTCCGTATCCAGTACAATTTGGCGATTGGTATCAATATTAATTGTCATAATTTCTATATCTTTACTGAAAAGTGCGGTAATATTCACCGCAGTTTTTTATTTTGAGTTATTTTAACAGATTTATGCAAAAACAAATTGAAATTTTTACTGATGGTTCTTGTTTAGGTAATCCTGGAGCTGGAGGAATAGGTGTTTTATTGCGTTATAAACAGCATGAGAAAACCCTTGCTAAAGGTTATTTTAAAACCACTAATAATCGTATGGAATTGCGGGCAGTGATTGAGGCTTTAGCAAGTTTGAAAGAACCTTGTAACGTGACTATTGCAAGTGATAGCCAATATATGAGAAAGGGGATTACCGAATGGATTTTTACTTGGAAAAAAAATAATTGGAAAGCGAGTACAGGTAAACCAGTGAAAAATAAGGATTTATGGATACAGTTGGATCAAGAAATTCAACGTCATCAAATTCAATGGCTATGGGTAAAAGGGCATGCAGGGCATCGAGAAAATGAAATTTGTGATGAATTAGCAAGATTTGGGGCGGAAAATCCAACGTTGGAAGATGTGGGTTATCACCTTTGATAGTTAAAATAAATTGAATCAATTATAAAAATTAATTTGTGATACCTATCAATATTGCCTATAATAAACTTATCAAAACAACATGATTAATCAATAGAAGGAGAATGTTATGACAAATAGTATCGGTTTAAACCAAGCATCATCACAAAAAATTGCCGAAGAATTAAATAACTTATTAGCTACTTACCAAGTATTCTATATGAATGTACGTGGTTATCACTGGAATATCAAAGGTGTTCAATTTTTCTCATTACACGAAAAATTTGAAGAATACTACGATGATTTAGTGGAAAAAGTAGATGAAATCGCAGAACGTATTTTAACCTTAGGTTATACACCAGTTCACGCTTTCAGTGAATATTTAAGCAAATCACGTATTCAAGAACACAAAAATGCAAGTTCTGCTCAAGACACTTTGCAAGGCACCTTAAAGGGTTTTCAAACCTTGTTACAACAACAACGTGAAGTGTTGGCACTTGCAAGTGAATCTGATGATGAAGGTACAGCCGCTTTAATGGGTGATTACATCAGCGGTCAAGAAAAAACCATTTGGATGTTAAAAGCCGCTTGTGAAAGTTGCAATGCTTAATTAAATCAATTTATTAATGAAAAAAGTACGATGGAAAATATCGTACTTTTTTTTAATCCAATTTTTTCAAATAATCCTTAACTAGCAAATTCATCTGGCGTAAAATCCATGCTTGTTTGCGTTTAGTTATTCGCCCCGGTTTTAGCACTTTGAAACTGATTGGATTTGGTAATACAGCGGCTAACAACGCAGCTTCTTCTTTAGTCAATTTTTTCGCAGGCTTTTTAAAATAATATTGACTAGCAGCTTCCACCCCAAAAATACCATAGCCAAATTCAGCGATATTTAAATAAACTTCTAAAATACGTTTTTTTGACCAAAGAGTTTCTAATGTTAAGGTAATTGGCACTTCTAAGCCTTTACGAAGCCAACTTTGTCCATGCCATAAATACAGATTTTTGGCAGTTTGTTGGGAAATAGTAGATGCACCACGAATTTTTTGTGATATTTGGTTATGATTAAAGGCTTTCTCAATGGCATTTAGGTCAAAACCATAGTGATTGGGAAAATGTTGATCTTCGGCAGCGATCACAGCTAATTGCATATTGGACGAAATCTCATCAAGGCTGACCCAGTGGTGCTGAATATCGTAATCAAAATCAAGGTGTAAAAGATGCCCAAGTTTTTGTTGGAGCATATAGGCAGACAGTGGAATTGGGACGAATCGCAATACTAATGTGAGTAACAGAAAACCGAGTAAAAAACGCCATAAAAAAGCACCGCACTTTTTTAAACATAAAGGCAATGATGTTGCCATAGTACGATGGTTGGTGCGGTTGTTTTTTAAGGAAAATAATTTATGCAGGATTTTTTTCATCAATTTGTGTTTTCACCCAGTCTAAAAAATCTTGATCCATTAATTTTAACATATTTGAACCACGAGTGATGGTTGCAGCACTGGTGTTGAGATTTTGTTGAATTTCTCGTTGGGGGATATTTTTATCCAATAATTGAGCAACGATTTGCAACCGTAAACCCACCGCATCGCGTTCATCTGCGGTAAGCAATAAGGTGAGAAGATCCTGTTCCTTGCCTTGTGCCACAGCAGATTTCAGAGTTTCAATAAATGTTGTCCATTGATCCATATTACGACTAATATACATTTTTTACTCCCATACTATTGAACTAGTGCAGATTAGTATAAACGATCTTTCTCTGCTTTGGTAAATAATTTTAGGGAAAATAAATATTGTGGTTGTTGCTGTAAAATCTGGTAATAGCTGTCGTAAGCCAATACATTTTGTACATACCCCCTAGTTTCATAAAAAGGAATAGATGCCACAAATTCCGCCATGGTAAGCGTGCCGTTGGCTTTTTTTAGCCAGCTATCCACACGGTTTGCCCCCGCATTATAAGCAGCTGCAATCAAAATACGATTATTTCCATATTTATCATAAAGTTGCTGTAAATGAGCAGTGCCTAGCATGATATTGTAAAACGGCTCAAATAGTTGTTGTTCATTATTATAGGGAAGTTGGGATTGTTGAGCGGTAAGTTTTGCCGTACTTGGCAATAATTGCATCAAGCCCCGCGCATTCGCACTTGAACTGACTTTGGGTTTGTAAGCACTTTCTTGGCGAGCGATTGCCATGGCAAAAGTCCGCTGGATTTTTTTGCCAGAGAGATGTAAATCAAACCATTCTGTGTAAGCATTGGGTAAACGTAAAGACAAATAGCCCCAAGCCTTCGCTTGAATGGTGGCTTCTACACTGAGATCATACCAACCTTGTTTATTAGCATAATCCGCTAGAGAAATTTGCTCGGGTTGTGTTAAGCCGTTTAACAGATTCGCCCATTCGCTATTCATATTGGCATCATCATTAAAATAACGTAATTCGGTAATACGAGATAAAATCTGAGCAAAACGCTGTTCTACGGTTTTTTTATCTGAGTTTTCTACGCCAGATGTTTTAATTTCAAGCATTTTAGGCTGATAAACCACGCCTAGATCTTGGGAGGCTAACATGGCATAAAAGCTACGTTGAGTAGAAAGTGCGGTTAAAATCTGTTGTTTTTTGGTTTTTGGTGCAGATTGAGCAATCCAGTATTGCCATTCTTCTTTTTGTTGAGTTTGTTCAGAAAGTAAATCGAGCCAGTTTTTGAATTTGGCTTTTTCTCGTATTGCTAGCCGAATACGGCGTTCAATGAGTTTATCATCTTTTAATTGAGTTAATTGTTCATCTCGCCATTGTTGAACGGCAGGATTTTCACTATCAAAAAATTGGGCTAAATAAAGCGATTTCCATTCAGTTAATTGACTTTGCGTGAGTTGAAAATCTTTCGCCCACTGTTCTAATTCTGTAAAATGCTTAATGGGATCGATTTGATTTTCATTTAATTTTTTAATATAAGCAGGCATAATCGCCAATAAAATACGGCGATCTAGGGAATCAGTTTTAGTTAATTTTACCACTGCAAAATCGGAATTGTGATTGGTTAAATTGAGTGGATTATTAAGTAGTGTGAATAAACTTGCTATCCATTGTTTATTGGTATTATCCGTTAATTGCTGTTGTAAATGTTTCAGCAAATTACCATTACCTTGTTCAAATGCCAGTACAGCCCGTTGTTTGGCTAAATCTGGAGTTAAACCGCCTTGAGCTTGCCATTGAGCAAGTAAGGGATCACATTGGCTTGGTAAACTTTTACCCGTGAGCCAGAGTTGCTCTAGTTTATTTGGTGGCAAAACTGCGGTATTTTTTTGCTGTGTTTTTTCATCAATGGCTTTCTGTTCGGTTTGAGCTTGCTCTGCTTGTAATACAATACATTGCGTTGTGGTATCTTGCGGTAATTTCGTTGAATTAGCAGTGATTGTCGCCCAGTCTTGCTGAGTGATACGTTGTTTTAGCCATTCTATTTTAAGTCGATTGGCAAAGTTTGGGTTAGGCTGATGTGCTTGATAATCTTCAATTTGCTGCAAGGTTAATTGGCTTTTGTTGGCGTTGAGTAGCTGGTATTCGGCATAGGAAACCAGCGGATAATTTGGAATTTGTTGCAATAATTGATTGGCTAACTGTTGCGTAGGCTGACTTTGTGAGATCGCCAACATTTCGCTGATTTTGCGGTAAATCTCACGTTGTTTCTGTAAATCTGGTGTATTAGCAACACTAGGTAAAGCGAAAAATAGACCCAATAAAGTGAATTTAAGCAGAGATGATTTCATGTTTATTATCCTGTATTGTTTGGGTTGCCGTTTGTGGTATGGCAGCATAAAGTGACGGCAAAAGTTGAGCAATTAAATTAAGCTGTTGCATTGGCATATTAAACACTGAACTAAGTAGATCATTTTGTTCAAGGCTATTTTTAATGCTGATATTAATTTGCTGAAAAAGGTCATCAAATTGCACCGCACTTAATGTTGTCATCTTGTCTAATAATTCAATAATTTTCTTGGCAATAGGATAAAATTCACTTAAAAAATAGACATCTTGTGTGAGTTTTTGCATTTGCTCACGATATGCCCCTAAGGCGGAAATATAGCCTAAAAGTGCGGTGTTTAATTTCAATAATTCGAAGCCTTGTTGCAAATGTTGAGCATATTTTTTCGGCTCGTTATTCATATTACTGATGGTGCTGCTTAACTGGGTAGCATTGTCATGAGCATGACGGCGAACAATGCGGTATTTCAGATCATCGCCTTTGCCAAATTGTAAGTGACTGATAATATATAATAAATAGTTAGCATTACTTTTCATTAATTGGCTGATGACGTTGTTTAATTGCAAATATTTCCAGTCAGACCATAAATAGCTCACCGCAAACCAAGCTAATGCGGTGCCGATTAAGGTATCTATTAAGCGTGGTAATAGGGCAGCGTAAATATCAAAGCCCATAATATCAAAGCTGGCTAATACTTGAATGGTGATAAAAAAGGTAGAATAGCTGTAATTATTACTGCGGAAAAAGTAAAACAGCGTACTCGCTATCACCACGACGGCGAGTTTGGCTTCAAGTGTGGATGTCATATAAGGCAGCAATGAGCCGACAATTACCCCCAAAATAGTGCCGATAATCCGTTGTTTTAAGCGTAGTTTGGTGGCGGAATAATTGGGTTGGCAGACAAAAATAATAGTCAGCAAAATCCAGTAGCCACGGTCCGTTTGCAGATGAAAATATTCTACTAAAGAACAGCAAATTAACACCACTAAAGAGAGTCGCATGGCATGACGAAAAAGGGGCGATTGAAAGGTAAAATGTTGCCCGATACGTTGCAAAATTTTGCCTAAACCCGTGATATTTTCGCTGTAAATAGTTCGCTGTTCGGGTTCATGAATTGGTTGGGATAAGGATTGCAACTGGCAATGAATATTGCGTAAATTATCTAGCAAGGTTTTAATATGTACTAATTCTGGGCTAGCAGGGTGTTGTTGGGTGTAAAGTTCAAAGGATTGACTGATCCCTGAAATCGCACGTTCTAAACGAAAGTGCGGTTGAAAATCCTGATTTTTTTGTAACTGTTGAGCAATATCGCGACAGGCTTGAGCTTGTAATTCTAATAAACGTTGAATACGAAAAATGAGATCGGAATTTTTCAGCTGGGTTGCTAATGTTTTATAGTCAAAATGGCTTGAATTAGCTTTCTCGTGAATATCCTGTGCTGACATATAATAACGGCACATTTTACTGGTGTAAGAATAACGGTTATTATCTTGCATGCGATAAAATAATGCTGTACGACATTCGTTAAACACATTGATGACTTGGCTATTTTTCATTGCTAGGGTCAACTGTTTCTGTGAAAGCTGTTCCACATCATCAGGATCGAAAAATACTGATTTGGCATCTAAATAATCCGCCAATGCGACAAATGCACGGCTGATTTTTTCTTGGAGCGGACGGTTCGGAAAACATAAATGCACGGTGACGGTGATGAAGCTATATAACAGCGTGCCTGATAAAATCATCAGCGGATTAATATACCAAGGGGTATCAGGCAAATAGGCGAGCGTGGTATAAAGCGAAACGACCAAAGTGCCAAAGGCAATAGTGCTGTAACGCTGTCCGACAGCCCCAACCATGGTGAAAAGAAACGTCATGCCAGTCATTGCCAATACAAACCAAATGCCTTGATTGAGAAAATATTGTGTCACTAAAGACGAAATGGAAAAGGCAATAACAGTATAAAAAATATTTTTTAACCGTCCAGATAAACGGTGATCTAAATCCACTAAACTGGCAGCGATAACCCCTAATATTAATGGCATACTTTGATCGGTAATATTTAATAACCAAATGAGTACACAAGCAATATTGACGGCAATAGCAATCGGTAATACGCTGATGATTTTGCTGTTAAGTTTAATCAACATTGTCTAGTATTATCCTAAGCGTTACGTCTTAATTCAAATTCCTTTTCGGCAGCATGTTGACGAGCGAGAGCAGCCATTTCTTTGGATACGACACGTTGTCCTACGGGAAAGAGTGAAATCGGAGCAAGTTTAAAATGGGCTAATCCAGTTGGAATACCGACTAATGTTACACATTGTCCAATGCCCACAAAAATGTGCATTAAACAAAGCCACCAACCGCAGAAAATAAACCACACTACATTGAGCATTTTGCCTAATACATCTGTTCCTGCATTATTGGGATCTAAATATTTAATATGCACAATATCATTGCCGAAAGGTACTAGCGACATTTTGGTAATTTCCCAACAGCTACGAGTGTAAGGCAAGGTGATAATTAACACTGCACTGATTACCGTGGCGAATAACCAACCTAATGTTACCGCAAAGCCACCGAGAACAAAATTAAGAATGTTTAGAATAAAAGCCATAAAAATATCCTATAAACGAAAATACCAAACCCCGCACTTGCGTACGGGGTTATACTAAGTAACGCCACGCTGTGGCTTTATTACCTACCTAGATGTAGAACATCATAATATGTTTAGTTTGGTACACAAGTACTAAGCAGAACTATTTTTGATTTTTCACCCAGTTCAAGAAACGTTGTTGAGTTTCTTTATCAGCTTGTTGATACCAATATTGCAACATTTGTTCTGCTGCATTTTCACCTTGTACAGTGACTTTACCTTTTTGTACTTTACCGTTCGAACCTATGGTTGCAACCGTGGCTGGTAAAGTTGCGGTAGCTAATGCTGGTACAGCAGCAACTGCACCTGAAGCATTGTATTCAGATAAGTTCTCGACCAAATTTACCCCAGGTAAGAAACCTTCTTGTTTCAAGTATTCTTGTTTGGTGCTAATGGTTTTTCCTGAACTTGTTTTCACGGTAATATTGGGATTTTGTTTAAACTGTTCTGCATCACGATCTGTTCCCAAACGTGGAGCAGCAATTTGAATGTCTTCTGTGGAACCTTGGAATGTCACGACAATAGGATCGCTTTCAAATAAACTACGGTCAGAGCCTTCACGCACGATTTCAGATACTCGAATGACCACTTGATGCATGTTTGTATCATTAATATTGAATGAACGAACATCTTTTAATAAAGATTTACTGGCTTTTTGACCATCAATAGCTAAAAAATCAATATTTGATGAACTGGTAACAACACCTGCGAAACTCGCAGAACTAGCTAATAATGCTACGGTAGCAAGGGTAGCAAGACGAAATTTCATATTTACTCCTTCTGGATTAATAGGATTTTCACTTTATTATCCTAAAGTGATGGCTAATATGCTATGCTAATTTTACTCAAATGAAAATAGTAGAATGCAAAAAAAGAGGCCTTTTTGATAAAATAACAGGAGGGGATATATGGAAAAAAGACAATTTACCGTTTATGGACGTGTTCAGGGCGTAGCATTTCGTTTTTATACCTTATTACAAGCCCGAAAATTAGGTGTAGGGGGGTATGTAAAAAATCTTTCAGATGGTTCAGTATTCACGGTAATTGAAGGAAGCACTGAGCAGCTTAACGCTATGCGAGAGTGGTTACAACAAGGCTCACCGAGTGCAAAAGTAAGTAGGGTTGTAGAACAGCCTTATTTGGGAGATAGAAAATTTAGTGGATTTGCGATTGAACATTAAATAGACTTGAATTTACAAATCAATCTGTCTTGGGTTTTATTATAACTGTTACAGAAATCATAAACTTGTAACTTATTGAAAATGTCTGTAAAAAAAAGCGAGTAACGTGGGATGAAACTCGCTAACACTTTTTACTACCTAATTATTATCTATTTTCGTTAATCATTATATATTTTTTTATATAATGTTCAAGTGTCTTTTTTCCGATATAATGAAATTTGTTATTTAGCTATTAAAAAAAGGAAAATTATGGCAATTAGTGCAAGAAACCAACTTAAAGCAACCGTGCAAGTAATCAAAACAGGTGTAACTACGGATATTATTGAACTCGTTTTAACCAGTGGTGAAAAATTAGTGGCTTCTATTACATCAGAAAGTACCCAAAATTTAGGTTTAAAAGTAGGATCAGATGTGGTCGCTATTTTTAAAGCACCTTCGGTGATCTTATCAACGGATAATGATTTAATCTTATCTTGTCGTAATCAATTTAATGCAACGGTTCAGCAAGTTACTGATGGGGCGGTCAATGCTGAAGTCTCAGTGAAAACAGAGGGTGGTGTTGAACTGACCGCCATTATCACCGAAACTAGCGTCAAAAATCTAGGTTTAGTGATTGGTTCTAAAGTCACAGCTCTAATCAAAGCATCTCATATTGTATTAGGTGTAAAACGTTAGTTTTAGATTTTGTTATGAGAAAAGACGAAGTGCGGTGAAAAATTAAATATTTTCACCGCACTTTTTGTTGTTTTAATTCCCGTTGAGTATTTTAATTTATTTTTTCCATAGTCTTGGATCAAGATTATATTTTTTTAATTGCGGATGATCATCAACATAAAATGTTGGTTCTTGCTTGGCTTTTAATTGGCGTTGATAATCTTTTAAAATAATCCACACAATCGGCGATAACAACACAATGGCAACCAAGTTCACCATTGCCATAATTGCCATCACGGAATCAGCAAAATCCCATACGATAGTGGCAGAATTTACCGCACCAAAATAGACGAAGAACAATACTGCTAAACGGAAAGCTAGCACTAACCATGGACGGTTTTTGATAAAACGAATATTACTTTCCGCATAAGCATAGTTACCGATAATGGAAGAAAAGGCAAACAAAAATAAAATAAATGCTAGGAAATGCAAACCAAAATCGCCCACATGGAATTGTAAGGCATGTTGGGTTAACGAAATGCTTTGTAAACCTGATGTGGCGTAATCATCGGATAATAAAATGATAATTGCAGTACAGCTACACACGACAATAGTATCGACAAACACACCGAGCATTTGGATTAAACCTTGACTGGCAGGGTGTTTAACATCTGCACTGGCGGCAGCATTAGGGGCAGAACCCATCCCCGCTTCATTGGAGAATAAACCACGTTTAATGCCCATTAACATGGATTTTGATAACACGGCACCAAAAAAGCCACCAGCCATAGCAGAAAAATCAAAGGCACTGGAAACAATATCCGATAATATAGTCGGGACTTTGCTGATATTCATACCTAAAATAATCACAGCAATAATTAAATAAAATAACGCCATAGTTGGTACGACTTTGGCTGAGAATCCACCGATACGTTTAATGCCACCGAAAATAATTAAACCACTTAACACAACTAACGCCATGCCTACATACTGAGCATCCCATTTCCAAGCATTATGGGTGGCTTCGACAATAGAGTTAGCTTGTACCGCATTAAATGCAAAACCAAAGGTGAAGATTAAAGATAGAGCGAAAATTACCGCTAACCAAGGGGCTTTTAAACCTTGTGTAATATAATAAGCTGGACCACCACGGAACGTACCGTCTTTATCTTGTACTTTGAATAATTGAGCCAAGCTAGATTCCGCAAAGGCACTGGACATTCCCAGTAAAGCAGTCATCCACATCCAAAACACTGCACCCGATCCACCGATAGCAATCGCTGTTGCTACACCACTAATATTACCTACTCCAACACGGCTAGCTAATCCTGTAGTAAAGGCTTGGAACGGACTTAATGAATCACCGTCAGAAACACGCCCAGACCACATTTCACGTAAACTTTGTGGTAATAAGCGGAGTTGAACTAATCCAGTGGTAATCGTAAAAAATAAGCCAACACCGAGTAATAACACGATGGTAATATCCCATAATGGTGTGCTTAGTGTTTGGTTAAACCAGTTAATACCTGATTCAATAAGATCAAAAAATTCCTTAAACATAATGGCTCCAAATAAAAAAAGAGAACATCCTGATATTCTCTTTTATTTATAAAAATGTCTATGTTTTTGTTGGGTATAAATAAAAATAATGTTTTTATTTTGAATTTTATATAAAAAATGAAAGGTTTTTGTGATTAATATCTATTTTTATTCATCTGTATTAAAATAAATCGCATAATGTTTTTGACAACCCATATTAAACTGAGCTTGACAATGGGGGCAATGAGTCGCCCCCATATATTGCTTAATGCTCAAGGTTTTTTTACAGTGACCACATAAAATCGCGTGTTGATCAAATTCTGTTTTTGACCAACGTTCAATCGGGTGATCTTCACAAGCATTATGGCATTGATAGCAAGGATAAAATTTACCGCAGCATTTGAATTGAATGGCAATAATATCCACTGCACTGTGATAATGCTCACAGCGAGTTTCATCGTCCACTAATAAGCCATAAACCTGCATTATTTTTTCTTCGCCAACATAGTGACAAATTTCATTTTAATCCGATTGCCATTTTCATCGGTTTTATGCAATTCACCCAGTTCTTCGTTATATTTTAATAATTCCCAGTCCTGATAATAATTTCTCAATTCATTTTCTTTAAAAGTAAAAGAAAATGGCATCGGGCAAGGATAATCGGCAGTGTCCAGTGCCGCCACAATTAAATTATAACCACCAGTATTTGTGTGGGCTTGCATATTTTCAATAATCGCAGGTACGGCTTCACGATTGAGGAACATAAATACCACAGTAGAAAGGATAAAGTCATAATTTTCTTGAATATTTGCACTGTTAATATCATAAACCGCGGTGGAAATTGGCAGATTTTCTTTGGCTTTGGTTTCATTTAAAAAAGCAAGGCTCATTTCATTGTGATCCCAAGCGGTTACATCATAGCCTAATAAACTTAAAAATAACGCATTACGCCCTTGCCCACAACCTAAGTCTAATACTTTGCATGGCTTAATTTGTTCAACCGCTGCTTTGACTTCGGAGTGAGTTGGAGTCATATTGTATTTTTTAGCAAAATAATCTTCTTTTTTACAATGAAATTCAAGGAAACATTCCAAATCATCAGAAAGGGCTTCTACTTTATGCCAAACTTGCGGTTCAACCAACGGAATTTGGGTTTCTGGTGTGAAAATATGTTGGCTTAATTCAGTACCGTTCTCATCTAAGACATAAAATTTCAGTTGTCCTTTGAGAACAGTTAATTTCCCCCAAGTGCCTACTTTGGTATTATGCTGTTCTTGAAACATTTTCGGTAAACTGTCTTTTGTCCAAACGGGCATACGTTTATAACAAATTAATTCATTTTTCATGTTGGGTTATCCTTTATAATGCTAAAAGTTGAGTTTAATAGTAGGGTATTTGACTAATTTGTGCAATAAAAAACGGCTCAAAAAATTGAGCCGTATCAAGTTTTAGGTGAATAATTATTTTAATGAACCCACCATATCTTCTGGGCGAACCCATTTGTCAAAATCATCTTCGGCCACTAAACCCAGATTAATGGCTTCTTCACGCAATGTAGTACCATTTTTGTGGGCGGTTTTGGCGATTTTCGCTGCATTTTCATAGCCAATGTGGGTATTTAATGCAGTCACCAACATTAAGGATTGCTCCAATAATTGTTTAATCCGTGGGTGGTTTGGCTCAATACCGCTAGCACAATGTTCATCAAAAGAGATACAAGTATCAGCTAATAATTGTGCAGATTGTAGGAAGTTATACGCCATAACAGGTTTGAACACGTTTAGTTCAAAATGTCCTTGGCTACCTGCAAAAGAGATGGTGGTGTCATTACCTAATACTTGGGCACAGACCATGGTTAAGGCCTCGCATTGGGTTGGATTGACTTTACCTGGCATAATGGATGAACCTGGTTCATTTTCAGGAATTAAGATTTCACCGATACCTGAACGAGGACCAGAGGCTAATAAACGTACATCTTGAGCGATTTTGAACAATGACATGGCTAATTGTTTTAATGCACCATGGGTTTCCACCACCGCATCATGAGTTGCCAAGGCTTCAAATTTATTTTCAGCGGTAATAAATGGAAGTGCGGTGAATTTTGCAATATATTCTGCCACTTTCACATCATAGCCTTTTGGTGTATTTAAGCCAGTGCCGACAGCCGTGCCGCCTAACGCTAATTGAGCTAAATGTGGCAAGGTATTTTTAAGGGCTTTTAAGCCAAAGGAAAGTTGAGCCGCATAACCACTAAATTCTTGGCCTAAAGTGAGTGGGGTAGCATCCATTAAGTGAGTACGGCCGATTTTTACCACATCTTTAAATTCTTCGGCTTTTTTGGCTAAGGTTTTTTGTAAACGTTCCACCGCAGGGATAGTGTGTTCCACCACTTTTTTGTATGCCGCAATGTGCATAGCGGTTGGGTAGGTGTCGTTGGAAGATTGGGATTTATTCACATCATCATTTGGGTGAATATAGGATTTTTCGCCTAATTTACCGCCATGTAATACATGGGCACGGTTCGCAATCACTTCGTTTAAGTTCATATTGGATTGTGTACCAGAACCCGTTTGCCAGATGACAAGTGGGAATTGGTCATCTAATTTACGTGCTAAAATTTCATCACAAGCCTGTGCAATTAAGTCACGTTTTTCAACAGGTAACACACCTAAATTATGGTTAGCGTAGGCAGCGGCTTTTTTCAAATAACCAAAGGCTTCAATAATTTCATGTGGCATAGAAGCTTCAGGTCCGATTTTAAAATTATTACGAGAGCGTTCAGTTTGTGCCGCCCAGTATTTATCTGCTGGTACTTGAACTTCGCCCATGGTGTCTTTTTCAATACGATACGTTGTCATAAAAATTACCTTATAAAAGTTAAAATCAAATTCTCTTAGAGTTTAACATCTCAAGTAATGTAATGGAACCTTTGCTAAAGGGGAAATGTTGATTTTGTGACGTAGATCATAAAATCTCCTGCACTAGCATTCAGGGTTATGCATGGTAATGATGCTTCGCATCTTTTAGTATTATTTGCAATATTATGGAAATATAATTTTAACATTAAAGGTTGAATCTAGTTAAGATTTAAGGTATGGTAAACGTAGTTATTAAAAAAACATAGGAGAAGAAGTATGAAAAAAATTATTGCAGTAGTATTATCCGCTTTATTTGTGATGTCATTAACCGCATGTGAAACCACTAAAGGTGTAGGTAAAGATATTCAAAATGCTGGTGAAAAAATGGATCAAGCAATCAGTAAATAATATTTACTAATATATAGGTTTATTGATGAAAAAAAGGGTTAATATCAGTTAACCCTTTTTTTGTGGCATTTACGATTATTCTGGTGAATTTTCCACTGCACTTTGGTTTATAGTTTCTACATTTTCACCGTCAAATTCATCGTCTTCTGGTTCTGCTAAACGTTCCAAACTAACCACATGTTCATCTTCGTTAGTACGAATTAAACGCACGCCTTGAGTGTTACGTCCTACAATACTTACTTCGCTTACTCGAGTACGAACTAATGTGCCAGCATCTGTAATCAACATAATTTGATCGGTTTCTTCAACTTGTGTTGATGCTACCACTTTGCCATTACGTTCACTGACTTTGATAGAGATAACCCCTTTCGTATTACGAGATTTGGTTGGGTATTCAGCTAATTTAGTCCGCTTACCATAACCGTTTTGGGTAGCCGTTAGGATTTCGCCATTATTTTTCGGTATCACTAAAGAAACCACTTTATCAATATTAAGATCTAAGGTTTCTTCTGTGTTATCATCAGAAATTTCTTCAATTTCCACCGCACTTTCATCATCGGAAAGATCGTTAGTTAAGGCGAGTTTAATACCTCGTACGCCTGTCGCCGTACGTCCCATAGCACGCACTGCACTTTCGGCGAAACGCACTACACGACCTTGTGATGAGAATAACATAATTTCATTTGAACCATCGGTGATGTCCACACCGATTAATTCATCTTCATCACGCAAGTTCACGGCAATAATTCCGTTGGTACGTGGGCGGCTAAATTCGGTGAGAGAAGTTTTCTTAACAATACCGCCAGCCGTTGCCATGAGGACAAATTTATTTTCATCATAACTTGCCACAGGTAAAATCGCTGTAATACGTTCGTTTTCTTGTAACGGTAAAATATTGACTATCGGACGACCCCTAGCTCCACGGCTGGCTTGTGGTAATTGATACACTTTCAGCCAGTATAAACGTCCACGACTTGAGAAGCAGAGAATCGTATCATGGGTGTTTGCCACTAATAACTTCTCAATAAAATCTTCTTCTTTCATTTTGGTCGCTGATTTACCTTTGCCACCACGTTTTTGTGCTTCGTAATCAGTAACAGGTTGATATTTCACATAACCCTCGTGTGAAAGGGTAACGACTACATCTTCTTGAGCAATTAAATCCTCTAAATTAATATCGCCTGATGACGCAGTAATTTCGGTGCGACGTGCATCATTAAAGTTAGTTTTAACTAATTCTAATTCTTCACGAACCACTTCACGTAAGCGGTCTGCACTAGTTAAAATATGTAATAATTCACCGATTTCGACTAAAATCGTTTTATATTCATCGACAATTTTTTCGTGTTCTAAACCCGTTAAACGGTGTAAACGTAATTCTAAAATAGCACGTGCTTGAGCATCGGAAAGGAAATATTGACCATCATGTACGCCAAATTCAGCGGCTAAATCATCTGGACGAGAGGCATCAACCCCTGCCACTTCTAACATTGGAGCAACATTGCCCAATGCCCAAGGTTGACTTAATAAACCCTCACGGGCTTCATCGGCAGTTTTGGAGGCTCGAATTAAATTGATCACAGGATCAATATTCGCCAAGGCAATGGCTAATCCCTCTAAAATATGCGCCCGTTCACGTGCTTTACGTAGTTCATATACTGTACGGCGTGTAACAACTTCACGGCGGTGTTTGACAAAGGCAGCAATAATTTGTTTTAAATTGAATAATTTTGGTTGACCGTGATCTAACGCCACCATGTTTATGCCGAAAGTGATCTGCATTTGAGTTAAGGCATATAGGTGATTTAGCACCACTTCGCCAACGGCATCACGTTTAATGTCGATTTCAAGGCAGATCCCCTCTTTGTTTGATAGATCTAATATGCCTGCAATGCCTTCAATTTTTTTCTCACGGATCAGTTCAGCAATTTTATCCACTAATTTGGCTTTATTCACTTGATAAGGAATTTCCGTGATGATGATTTTTTCACGCCCTTTATCATTGGTTTCGACAGAGGCTTTAGCCCGCACGTAAACTTTGCCACGCCCCGTTTTATAGGCTTCTTCAATACCACGGCGACCGTTAATCAATGCCGCGGTAGGGAAGTCAGGACCGGGAATAAACTGCATTAACTCATCAATGCTAATATCTTCATTGTCAATATAAGCCAGACATCCGTCCATTACTTCACCCAGATTATGTGGTGGAATGTTAGTTGCCATACCCACCGCAATACCAGATGAACCATTCACTAACAGAGCAGGAATTTTAGTCGGTAATACATCAGGAATCATTTCCTTACCGTCATAGTTAGGCGAAAAATCTACGGTTTCTTTGTCTAAATCGGTCAGTAATTCCTGTGTAATTTTCTGCATACGAACTTCGGTATAACGCATGGCAGCGGGTGCATCACCATCAATCGAACCAAAGTTTCCTTGACCGTCCACTAACATATAACGTAATGAGAATGGTTGAGCCATACGCACAATGGTGTCATACACTGCACTGTCACCATGAGGGTGGTATTTACCGATCACATCGCCCACTACACGAGCGGATTTAACATAGGATTTATTATAGGTGTTGCCACTTTGATCCATAGAAAATAGTACACGGCGATGCACTGGTTTTAAGCCATCACGTACATCTGGTAAAGCACGACCGACAATGACCGACATGGCATAATCGAGATAAGAAGATTTCAGTTCTTCTTCAATACTGATAGGGGTTATATCTTGAGTTAATTCAGACATCTAGTTTTCCTAAGTTTTAGAGAAAAATTGGCGGTATTGTAGCATAAAATGCGGTGTTTTGGCTAAGGGAAAATTTTATTTGAAGGGGACTAGAAAAAGTGTGGTGTTTTTCATCACATTTTAGTTTGTTGACAATGTCCACCGAGGGAAAATAAAAAAGTGCGATTTTTTCACCGCACTTTCTTCCTTTGAACACAAAAAATTATTTATCACATTTCTCAATATCCGTACATTTTCCATACAGATATAAACTGTGATTTTCTAATTGAATTCCATGTTCTTTACTAATTTGTTTTTGGCGTTCTTCTATAACGGTATCGTTAAACTCAAATACTTTACCGCAATCTACACAGATGATATGGTCATGATGTACTGTTGGTGCTAACTCAAAAACAGATTTATTTCCCTCAAAATTATGACGGGTTAAGATTTTTGCTTCGTGAAATTGATTCAACACACGATAAACAGTGGCTAAACCGATTTCTTCACCTTTTTCAAGTAATAGTTTATACACATCTTCCGCAGAAAAGTGCTCCATTTTGTGTTCTTGCATAAGGGCTAAAATCGTTAAGCGTGGTTCGGTGATTTTTAACCCAACTTTTTTAAGTAATTTAATATTTTCTTCTGACATATTTCTTTTCCTTATGCGAGTTCTGCTAAACACATTTCATCATAAACCTGTTTTACCCAAGTTTCAACACGCTGAGCAGTTAATTCTGGTTGACGATCTTCATCAATACATAAACCAACGAAAGTTTTATCGTCAATTAATGCTTGTGAAGATTCAAAGTTATATCCCTCGGTTGACCAGTTACCGACAATAATTGCACCATGTGGTTCAATAATATTGCGGACGGTTCCCATTGCATCACAGAAATAATCGGCATAATCTTCCTGATCGCCACAGCCAAAAATAGCCACTAATTTGTCCGTAAAATCAATTTTTTCTAAGGTTGGGAAGAAATCGTCCCAGTCACACTGAGCTTCACCATAATACCAAGTCGGAATCCCAATCATTAAGAAATCATAACTTTCGATGTCTTCTTTGGTGCTTTTGGCAATGTCACGAATATCTACCACATCATTGCCAAGTTGTTTTTGAATCATTTTAGCAATATTTTCTGTATTGCCTGTGTCACTACCGTAAAATAAACCAACAATAGCCATTTTTTATTTACCTATTTCCTTGAATATTAAAATAATTTTGTAATATGTTTTCAATTACATCTGCTCGACTGACGTTATTATGTGTTGCCAAGTCTTCTAATTTTTGAATAAGGTGATGATGTAATTTTAATTCTATTCGTTTTAATCCGCTAGATTTGTCACGCCGTATTTGATTGCGTTTGTTGATGCGGATTTGTTGTTCTCTGCTTAACGGATTGGTTTTTGGTCGCCCAACACGCTTTTCATTAGCAAAAAGATCCAATGTAATGCAATCTGCATCTTGTTTTGCCATTTTTATTTACCGTTTATTATCTCTTTTATTAGTAATCATTCGTATGTTGATAATGATTAGCTGAAGTGAGAATATCTGCGAAACTATAACATAAATTCCCTATAAATTAAACGTCTAAATTAAGATTAATTTGATTGAATAAACCGTTCAATCGCTCTCACCACAAAATCAGGTTTTTCCGCATGAACCCAATGTCCCGAACCATTAATAGTAAAGGAACTGGCATGGGGAAATTGATCTAAAATAGTTTGTGTATAAGTGGGGTGAATATAATCGGATAACCCCCCTTTGATAAATAGGGTGGGTATTTCGCAAGGGGCTTGCGGTTGCCAGTCCATAATATCTGCATAATGTTGATAAAGTGCGGTGGTATTAAAGCAAAATTTTTCAGATGAATTGGCATCAAAGGATTTCAACATAAATTGTTGTATGCTTTCTTCTTTGATATATTGAGCTAATATTGGTTTCGCTGTTTGGCGACTTTCTGCATTGGCTTGTTTTACGGCAAATAGCCCCATAAATACATCATTATGCCAGTTATGTTTATAACTGACAGGGGCAATATCAATCACAATTAATTTAGCGATCAAGTCTGGGCGTAAGTTGGCTACTCGCATAGCAGTTTTTCCCCCCATGGAATGTCCAACTAAAATGAGATTGTTCAGTTGTAAATGTTCTAATACTGCAATGACATCTTGTGCCATTAGCGTGTAATTCATGTCATCTGCGTGAAAACTTTGTCCGTGATTACGTAAATCAAGGCGTAAAATAGAATATTGTTCACTAAATGCACGTGTAATGATACCTAGGTTATTCATATCACCAAATAAACCGTGGATGAATACCATGGTTGGTGTTTGTGCAATGTTGCATGGTGTAAATTGATAATTGAGTAATTGTTGAACTGACATGGCTTTTTTAATCGTTTTTTACATAGAGAATTTAATCAGAAGTCGGTATAATGCGGAAAAATGGATTGTTAATCAAGTTTTGAGAGCAGAATAAATGAAAATAATTGAAGTTGATGAAGAACTTTATCAATACATCGCCAGTCATACGCAGTCTATTGGTGAAAGTGCATCGGATATTTTACGCCGTTTATTAAATTTGCCTTCTTTAAGTATTCGTTCGGTGGCGTTAGATTTATCGGATAAAACAGAGAATATAGATAGATCATTGCCATTACGACAAGAAACTGCACCAATTTACTCAGAATCAGCAGTGAATCAACAAACAGAAGAAATTACAACACAACAAGTTCAAGTTGTTGAACGATCAGAGCCAGATGTGAGTAAAAAAAGTGATATCTCCGACTTAATGATACTGTTAGAAACGCCAGAATTTAAGCAAGAAAGCAAAGCAGTAGTACGATTTTTAACAATTTTAAGTGGGTTATATAAATCGAATAATAATGATTTTACTCAAGCGATCAGCAGTGAAAATGTTCAGGGGCGAACTCGAGTATATTTTGCTCAAGATGAACAAACTTTATTAGATGCCGGTAATCATACTAAACCGAAACAAATTCCAGACAGTCCACATTGGGTGATTACCAACAATAATAGTGGGCGTAAAATGATTATGCTAGAAGGCGTGATGCGTGAGATGGGATTTGATGAGAAAACCATTGATTATGTAAAAAATGCTTTTGTAGCAGACAATTAAGTCACGGATAATATCGTTATGCAATTATTGCAACAATACGCAAGTTGTCCGAATAAACAAGCTCAAATCGCCTTGCGAGATCATTCGCAAGGCGTTGCTTTTAGTTGGCAAGAATTGAGTCAACTGGTTTCAGAAAAACAGGACTGGTTACTTTCACTAGGGTTACAGTCGGGGAGCGGGGTAGCGTTTTCGGGTAAAAATAGCCTTGAACTGCTATGTTGTTATTTGGCAGGCTTACAAAGCCATATGCGAGTGTTAGGTATTAATCCGGCTTTTACCGCTGAAAAAATTGATCAACTTTGTCAACAAAATCAAATACAACGTTGGATTGATGTAGGAGCAGACTTCTGTGTCTGTCCATTAAAAACGGAGCTGGATTTTCGGATCGATACACAGTTCAGTCCCCGCAATGATAAGGTGAAAGGTTTGACCTTAACTTTAACATCCGGCTCAACAGGTACACCAAAAGCGATCGTGCATGACATACAAGCTCACTTAGACAATGCTCAAGGTGTCTGTCAACTAATGGATTTCACGGCTGAAAAATCGTGGTTATTATCTTTGCCGTTGTATCATGTTTCGGGGCAAGGTATAGTATGGCGTTGGCTCTTGCAAGGGGCTGAATTGCATCTGCCGAGCATTCATTTTTATCAAGATGTGTTGCGGGCTAGTCATGTGTCTTTAGTTCCTACACAGGCGTTACGATTATTTGAATATGTGGCAAAGAATCCGCAAACTACGGTACAAACGCGAGAGATTTTATTAGGTGGAGCGAACATTCCGCCAGAAATTACTCAAAAATTAACCGCGCTTGGTATTAAAGTTTACGTCGGTTATGGTATGACGGAAATGGCATCTACTGTATTTGCCAAACAATGTAACGGTGAAACTGGTGTGGGACAACCCTTGCTTGGACGCTTCTTCCAAATCGTTAATGATGAGATTTGGTTAAAAGGAGCAGGTTTGGCATTGGGCTATTGGCAAAATGGTAAAATTCAGCCATTAACAAACCCACAGGGTTGGTTACAGACCAAAGATAAAGCTTATTGGGATGGCGAACAGTTATATATTTTAGGACGATTGGATAATCAATTTATTTCTGGCGGAGAAAACATTCAGCCAGAAGAAATTGAGCAAATAATTCAGCAACATCCTTTAGTGGAACAGGTTTTTGTGTTACCTATTGATGATGCCGAATTTGGTCAACGACCTGTTGCTATGGTGAAATTTCAGCAAGAGTTTAGCCAAACTGCGGTGCAAAAAGTACAAGATTTTTTAACGAATAAAATTGAACGATTTAAACAGCCAGTGCGTTACTTCCCATTAAATTTGGAATCGCAAGGCAATATTAAAATTTCACGAGTAAGCCTGAAACAGGCGTTAGCTCAGTTAATCGGAGAGTAGTTGATAATGAGCATTCGAAAGACATTAATTTATCTTTTTTTAGGATTATTCATCGTAAATACATCGGTATTTGCAGCTTTGCCGTCGGCAAAAGATATTCAGTCACAATTAGAGATTATGCAGAAAAATAATCAAACGGACGATAATAAAGTAGATATTAAAAATTTAGAAGATACTCTGGTGTTGTTGGAGCAGCTTGAAAAACAAAAACAAGATAATGAAAATTTAACTCAAGAAATTCAACATTCCGTACAAGACCTGAAAAAAAGCCAACAAAGTATTGCGAGTTTAAAAGCTAAGCAACGCAGTGTGGAGCAAATTCAAAAATCTTTAGCCAATTTATCTGTTCAACAGATGAAAAGTAATGTAGATGAAATCAACCAGAATTTGCAACAAATTCAAATAGATTTAACCGCACTTAATGCGAATTTATCTAGCCAAAAAAGCGTACCAGAACGTACTCAAGCTACATTAACTGAAAATTCTGCACGTATTCAGGCCATTAATGATGCTTTAGCTTCCGCTAGTACATCCGGCACTATACGTTCAAAACTGATGGTAGAATTAGATTATCTGCAGGCAAGTAATACCTACAGACAAATTCAGCTGAATGGAAATGAATCTTTAACCAGTCTTTATAGTAGTCAGTTAGAAGAAAAAACGCTGATGCAACAGCAGTTGCAAGCGGAATTAATTGAACTGCAAACCGCTATTAATACTAAAAATTTAGCCGAAAGTCAAAATCAATTAGAACAAGCAACAGCACAAAAAAATAATAATAACACCGATAATCCAGTGATTGCTCGAGAATTAGAAATGAACACTCGAGTGAGTGAAGAATTATTAAAACAGACCGCTCAACTGAATCGTTTGTCACAAGATAATTTACGAATTAAAAGTATTTTAGATAACTTACAACAAACTCAACGTAATATTGATGAGCAGATTAGTTCATTGCAAGGGACATTGATATTATCTCGCGTGATCAATAAACAACGCCAATCTTTGCCAAAAGATGAGATGATTTCGGGCTTATCTAAACAAATTGCAGATTTACGTGTACGCATTTTTGATATTAGCGAATTTCGTGATCGGATGAATAATACGGAGAGTTATATTGATAACTTAGCCAAAGAAGAAAAAGTGACCTTTACCGATAAAGAGCGTTCACGTTTAAAAAGTATTATTGAAGAACGTAGTAAGGTTATTTCTGAACTGCTTAAACAATTAAATAATCAGTTGAATTTATCGATTAATATTGAATTAAATCAACAACAAGTACAGACCATTAGTGATACTTTACAAAGTAAATTGCAACAGCAAAGTTTTTGGGTAAAAAGTAATGCACAAATTGATTTGGCATTCTTCAAAAATTTACCGACTTATCTTAGCTTTCAATTCCGTGATATTGCCAAACGATTTGATTTTTCTAATTGGCAAGATAATGTGATTTGGGTCAGTATTTTAGTTTCTATTTTACTGGTTTTAACACTAGGGATTTTACGTCAGAAAAATGCGATTAAGCAAAAGATTACGGAGATTAATAATAAATTAAAGACCTTTCAAAGCGATAACCAATGGAATACACCAATAGCAGTTTTTTGGACCTTGATCTTGTGTTTACCAAGTACCTTTGTGTTTTTAATGCTGTTTATTTTAGCTACCTATTTTTGTTTGCAGGATCCAACACAGGCTTGGACATGGGGATTAAAAATGGCTGGCTATTGGTTTTATTTTGCCTTTATGTTGGCATTATTACGTCCGAATGGTATTGCGCATCGTCATTTTAAAATGCCTAAACAAAGTTCAGAGAACTTTCGGCGAATTTTAAAACGCTCAATATGGGTGGTGGCATTATTACTCAACACATCTATTTTCACCAATTTAGAAGGGGGCGTTGCTTATGACGTGCTAGGTGAAATCATGACGATTTCAGTGTTGGTTATCTTGCTATTGATGATCGGTCCCGAAATGCGTTTAGCTATCACTTCTTACCAACAAACCTTAACGCATCAGCAAAGCATGAAAATTTATTTACTACGGTTTTTACGTATGTTTTCATTATTTGCTCCAGTTGCCTTAATTATTTTGATTGGATTGGGTTATTATTATACCTCTTTAGTGCTGATTGACCATTTAATCTCATCTTACATGGCATTAACCACATGGTTGATGTTACGTGGTTTTATTTATCGTGTGTTAGAAGTATCAGCACGCCGACTTGCGGCTCGCCGCCTTAAAGATAAACGTGAACAAGCTATTGCTAAACAAGTAGCCGATAATAATAGCGATAACGAAGAAGAATTTATTATTGATGTGCAGCAACAGGATGATGTATTAGCTGTTAGCCAAGTAAAAGATCAAGTATTACGTTTAATAGACTTAATTCTCTGGGTCGGTTTATTTGGCTTGATGTATTTTGTTTGGTCAGATTTAATTACCGTGGCTTATTATTTAAACGGTGTCACTTTATGGCAACAAAGTGTTACTACAGAAACAGGCGTGGTGATGGAATCCGTTACCTTACTTAATTTATTAGTCGCCTTTGTGGTGTTGGCGGTGACATATATTATTATACGCAATTTAAGTGGTTTGCTAGAAGTCATGGTGTTCTCAAATATTAAATTATCACAGGGAACGCCATATACCATTACCACTTTACTAACTTATGTTATTATTGCACTAGGTTCTGCTTTGGCATTTGGTATGCTGGGTATGTCTTGGTCTAAGTTACAATGGTTATTTGCAGCCTTATCCGTTGGTTTGGGTTTTGGTATGCAAGAAATCTTTGCAAACTTTGTGTCTGGTATTATTATCTTATTTGAACGTCCAGTGCGTATTGGGGACGTGATTACGATTGGTGAATTTAGTGGTACAGTTTCCAAAATTCGTATTCGTGCCACAACACTGGTGGATTTTGACGGTAAAGAAGTCATTGTGCCAAACAAAGCCTTTGTCACCGAACGCTTAGTTAACTGGGCATTGAGTAACAGTATGACGAGAGTTGTGATTAGTGTCGGTGTGGCTTATGGTTCGGATTTAGATCTTGTGAAGAAATTATTATTACGAGCAGCAGCAGAATGTGAGAAAGTATTAAAAGATCCAGCACCACGAGCATTCTTCTTAACCTTTGGAGCAAGTACCTTAGATCATGAGTTGCGTGTCTATGTGGATCAAATTGGTGATCGAAATCCAACCATTGATTTCTTAAATAATCGTATTAATCAGTTATTTAATGAAAATAATATTGAGATCGCATTCAATCAACTAGATGTGTTTATTAAAAATCAACAAACGAATGAAGAAGTAAAACTTCATACGGAAAAATTAGCATAGGGTGTTTTATGGCAGGAAATTCAATCGGACAACTTTTTCAAGTTACCACTTTTGGTGAATCTCACGGTATTGCATTAGGCTGTATTGTAGATGGTGTTCCGCCCAATATGGCACTTTCGGAAGCGGATATTCAACCAGACTTAGATCGCCGTAAACCTGGTACATCACGTTATACCACGCCACGTCGTGAAGATGATGAAGTACAGATTTTGTCGGGCGTATTTGAAGGTAAAACCACAGGGACGAGTATTGGGTTATTAATCAAAAATGCCGATCAACGTTCGCAAGATTATGGTGAAATTAAAAATCAATTTCGCCCAGGTCACGCTGATTTTACCTATCAACGAAAATACGGTATTCGTGATTATCGTGGCGGTGGACGTTCATCTGCACGTGAAACAGCGATGCGAGTGGCGGCAGGTGCGATTGCTAAAAAATATTTGCGTGAACAATTTGGCATTGAAGTCCGTGGCTATTTATCACAGATAGGGGATGTTCAAATTGATCCCAAAACAGTAGCGGACATTAGCAAAATTGATTGGCAGCAGGTCAATTCAAATCCATTCTTTTGTCCCGACCAAAGTGCGGTGGAAAAATTCGAAGAATTGATCCGTAGTTTGAAAAAAGCAGGCAATTCTATCGGGGCAAAATTGACCGTGGTGGCAGAAAATGTGCCTGTTGGTTTGGGCGAACCCGTATTTGATCGTTTAGATGCGGATTTAGCTCACGCTTTGATGAGCATTAATGCAGTAAAAGCGGTGGAAATTGGTGACGGTTTTGCCGTGGTGAATCAAAAAGGGACAGAACATCGTGACGAAATGGTTCCAGCAGGATTTTTATCTAATCACGCTGGTGGTATTTTAGGTGGGATTAGTAACGGTCAACCGATTATTGCGACTATAGCATTAAAGCCAACATCAAGTATCACTATCCCTGGACGTACGGTGAATGTGAATAATGAGCCAGTGCAATTAATAACCAAAGGTCGCCACGATCCTTGCGTTGGTATTCGAGCGGTACCGATTGCGGAAGCCATGACAGCGATTGTGTTATTAGATCATTTATTGCGGTTTAAGGCACAGTG
Organism: Lonepinella sp. MS14434; assembly: GCF_042468235.1. Lineage (GTDB taxonomy): Bacteria > Pseudomonadota > Gammaproteobacteria > Enterobacterales > Pasteurellaceae > Lonepinella. The sequence goes on from NZ_CP170386.1 coordinate 490,719, forward strand.
CCGATAATATCAAGAGATAAAAGTGATATGATTGATCTTAGTGAAGAAAATCTTGCCATTGTTAAGGGTATTTTACGAGAATATGTGCCAGATTTACCTGTTTGGGTCTTTGGTTCTCGGATTAAAGGGACGGCTAAGAAATATTCGGATTTAGATTTAGCCGTGATAACGCAACAGCCGATGTCTATCCGTTTACAAGCAGATATTGAAGAGGCTTTTAGCGAATCAGATTTGCCGATTTTTGTGGATGTCATTGATTGGGCAAGTTGTAGTGAAAATTTTAAACGAATTATTTTGCAACAATATGAAGTCCTACAAACTGGGATTTAGTGTTTACTTAAGATTATTTTTATCGGAAAAATTTAATATGAAATTGAAAAAAACAGGTTTTATTTTAACCGCACTTTTAGGGGTATCTTCGACCGTATTGGCTTCACCCGCTGAATGGCAAAAAGTTAAACGTCCTATTCCAAGTGAAACAGGACAAGCCCAACCGATTGGTTCTTATGCCAATGGCTGTATCATCGGAGCCAAAGCCTTGCCAGCTAAGGGCGTTGGTTATCAAGTGATTCGGATGAATAAAAACCGTTATTACGGTCATCCTGATATGATTAGCTATTTACAACGTTTAGGGCAGCGAGTAAAAAATGCAGGTTTACCCACCATGTTAGTGGGTGATATTGCAATGCCTGGTGGTGGGCGTTTTTTAACCGGACATGCAAGTCATCAAATGGGTTTAGATGCAGATATTTGGTTGCGTATGGGAGCTATGTCTGATCAGGAAGCATTAAATTCAGATGGCAAAGGTTTGTTGGTAGTGAACCGAGCAACACAAACAGTGGACGAAAATGTATGGAATCAGAATCACTTTAATCTAATTAAACTAGCTTCTCAAGATAGTCAAGTAACACGTATTTTCGTTAATCCAGCGATTAAAGTAAAACTTTGTCAAACTGAAAAAGGCGATCGTAGTTGGTTACATAAAATTCGTCCTTGGTATGGACATGATAGCCATTTTCACGTGCGTTTAGCTTGTCCGCATGGAGCAGCTTATTGTGAAAATCAAGCACCAGTGCCAACTGGTGATGGTTGCGGTGCTGAACTGTATTCATGGTTTGAACCTAAAAAGCCATCAACTGGTACAACAAAACCTAAAGTTACACCCCCTGAACCATTTTTATGCCAACAAGTGTTAAGTTCACCAAAACGTAGCGAATGGTTAGAATAATCTGGGGAAAGTGCGGTGGAAATTAGCTTAGAAATTATCAGTATATTATTTGCAGTAGCACTTGTTGCTGGATTTATTGATGCCATTGCTGGTGGTGGCGGTTTGATTACTATTCCAGCATTATTAATGGCTGGTATTCCCCCCGTGCTTGCTTTAGGTACCAACAAATTACAGGCTTGTGGTGGTTCATTTTCAGCCAGCTTATATTTTATTCGTAAAAAAGCTGTGAACTTAAAACAGATTTGGTTGCTAATTTTGATGACCTTTATTGGTGCGGTGATTGGTACGGTGTTAATTCAACAGGTAGATAGCTCATTTATTAAGAAAGCGATTCCTTTTTTAGTGTTGGCGATTGGCTTATATTTTTTGTTTACGCCAAAATTAGGCGAAGAAGATCGCCATCAACGTTTATCTTTTGCTGGTTTTGCTTTTACTGCTGGATTGTTTATTGGCTTTTATGATGGTTTTTTTGGACCGGGGACGGGTTCCCTGTTAGGTCTGGCATTTGTTACTTTATTAGGCTTTAATTTACCCAAAGCCACTGCACATGCCAAAGTGTTAAACTGCACATCAAATATTGCATCGTTGCTTTTCTTTTTAATCGGAGGTCAAATTCTTTGGTTGGTTGGGTTAGTCATGATGTGTGGGCAATTTATCGGGGCGAATTTAGGGGCAAGAATGGTATTAACCAAAGGAAAGAAACTGATTCGTCCAATGGTGGTTGCTATGTCATTTATTATGACGGCAAAAATGGTCTATGATCAAGGGTGGTTTAATTAATGGAAAATCAAGAAAATATTCGTGTTACAGCGAGAGCTGGCTATGAACCACATTTTTCGTGGAGTTATTTAAAACCGAGTTACTGGGGTATTTGGTTTGCTATCTTGCTGTTAATCATTCTTGCTTTTGTACCATTTCGTTGGCGAGATAAATTAGCCAGTAAAATCGGCTTGCTCGCTGGGAAAAAAGCTAAAAAACAACGTCGTAGAGCAAGTATCAATTTAGCACTTTGTTTTCCGCAATGGACGACACAACAGCGTGAAAAAGTGCTAGATGAAATGTTTATTACCTTAGGACAAGTGATGTTAGGTATCGGTGAAATTGCCGTGCGTTCAAAAAAACATTTACAACAACGTAGTGAATTTTTGGGCATAGAACATATTCAACAAGCCAAAGCCAATGGACACAATATTATTTTATTAGTACCACATAGTTGGTCGATTGATGCTTCAGGGATTATTTTACATACTCATGGCATGCCGATGACATCTATGTTTAATCCACACCGAAATTTATTGATCGACTGGCTTTGGACATGGACAAGAGAACGTTTCGGCGGAAAAATGCACGCACGGCAAAATGGTATTAAGCCGTTTCTCTCCATGGTGAAAAATGGTGATATGGGTTATTACTTACCAGATGAAGATTTTGGTGCGGAAGCGAGTGAGTTTGTGGATTTCTTTGCCACGTATAAAGCGACTTTACCAGGGTTAAATAAAATGGCGAAGTTGGCTAAAGCTGTGGTGATTCCTATGTTTCCACGTTATAACGCCAAACAGGGCAAATACCAAATGGAAATTTTATCTCCTATGACATTAACCGATGATCCTGTACAATCCGCTCGTGCTATGAACGAAGTTATAGAATATTTTGTAGGTCGAACACCAGAACAATATGCTTGGATTTTGCAATTATTCCGCACTCGCAAAGATGGTAAAGATATTTATGCGGATTAAGCAAATATTTTTGTGGTAACGCTTGCAATTTAGGATAAATTTATTTACATTCACTCAGTTAATTTTTATAAAAAAGGTCAAATTTTTGACCGCACTTTAGGCAGCAAAATGAACGAACAATTACAGCTTATTAAATCTTCTATTAAATCCATTCCTAATTACCCTAAGGACGGCATTATTTTCCGTGATATTACCAGTTTAACCGAAGTGCCAAAAGCCTTTAGTGCGACAGTAAATTTAATTGCACAGCAGTTTAAACATGCGGGAATTACTAAAATTATTGGTACCGAATCTCGGGGCTTTATTTTTGGCGCTCCTGTGGCGATTGCCTTAGGTTTACCTTTTATTTTAGTCCGTAAACCAGGTAAATTACCAAGAGCGGTGATTTCGCAAAATTATCAATTAGAATATGGCGAAGATACCTTAGAAATCCATTCTGATTCTATTCAAGCTGGTGATAACGTTTTAATTATTGATGATTTGTTAGCCACAGGTGGTACATTAGAAGCCTGTGTAAAATTAGTTCAACGTTTAGGCGGAGAAGTGAAACATGCGGCTTTTGTCATTAGTTTGCCTGAATTAGGCGGTGAGCAACGCTTACGTAAATTAGGGGTAGAACCCTTTACTTTAGTGGATTTTGCTGGTCATTAATTTCTCTTCTGAATAAAGGATAAGCAGTGAGTTATCAAGTTTTAGCCCGCAAATGGCGACCAAAGACCTTTAGCGAAGTTGTCGGACAAGAGCATATTTTGACCGCACTTGCTAATGGCTTAAAAGAAAACCGCTTGCATCATGCTTATCTTTTTTCTGGCACAAGGGGCGTGGGTAAAACATCTATTGCACGACTTTTTGCCAAAGGTTTAAATTGTATCAATGGCGTTACCGCTGAACCTTGCGGTGAATGTGAACATTGTAAAGCCATTGAACAGGGCAATTTCATTGATTTAATTGAAATTGATGCAGCTTCTCGCACCAAGGTAGAAGATACCCGAGAATTACTCGATAATGTGCAATATAAGCCAGTACAAGGGCGTTATAAAGTTTATTTAATTGACGAAGTACACATGCTTTCTCGTCATTCTTTTAATGCCTTGTTGAAAACCTTGGAAGAACCGCCAGAATATGTGAAGTTCTTATTAGCCACCACCGATCCACAAAAATTACCGATTACGATTTTATCTCGTTGCATGCAGTTTCATTTAAAAGCACTAGAGGCTACTCAAATTAGTCATCATCTTGCTCACATTTTAGATGCTGAAAAAATCTCTTATGAATTAACTGCACTGGATAGAATCGCTAAATCTGCACAGGGCAGTATTCGTGATAGTTTAAGCCTAACTGATCAGGCGATTGCAATGTCTAATGCGGATATTCGCACTGATATAGTGAATAAAATGCTGGGTTTATTGGACGATAATCAGCCCATTGAAATTTTGTATGCCTTGCAACAGGGGAATGGCGAAAAATTAATGGCTGTGGTTCAGTCTGTGGCAGAAAAAGGTGTGGATTGGGATCAGTTATTACTGGAAGTCGGTGAGAAATTACATCAAATTGCTATGCAACAATTATTACCTGCGATCGGTAATGACGAAAGTCAAATTGCTTTTTTGGCTAAACATATTTCACCTGAAGATGTACAATTCTTTTATCAAACTATTCTCATGGGGAGAAAAGAGCTAGCTTTCGCACCGAATCGCCGTATCGGAGCAGAAATGACATTGCTACGAGCCTTAGCGTTTCACCCCAAATTAATCCAAATTCAACCACAAAATCAATCTCAGTTATCTGCTTCTCCAACAGAAAATTTAGTGGATATGCCTGTGTTGTCTCAAACTATCAAATCCAGTTATCCAACTAAGCATGCTATTCAACATAACCCAATTTCTGTAAAAACGGAAAGTAATAATGTGGCAAGTGCAGTAGATCAAATTCAAAAATTACGTGCCACTTTAGAACAAAGCAACAAGATAGATAACGAAAAAAAAAAGCCTAATCTGGCCTCCGAGAATTTAGTTAAGCCACTAGAATTACCTGTGGTTTCTCCACGTTTTGTTAAAAAAGAGAATGTTGATTTAATTGAGCGACTAGCACAATTAGGTAGTTCGCCTATACAATCTCAATCAACCAAAGCAAAAACAGAGATCGAAATCAAGGAAGAGCAACGAGAGGATCAACATAATGAAGAGACGACAGAATTAAGTGCTGAAAATTATCGTTGGGAATGGCTTAATCCAGAACTTGAATATCAAGATAACGAAGTTATTCGTCCGTCAGATATTAAACAGGCGATATTACAAGAAAAAACGCCAGAATTAACCCGTAAATTAATTCAGATCGGTATAGAACGAGATCCTTGGTTTAAGTTGGTGGAACAATTACAATTAGACGATGAAAAATTAACCAAACAATTAGCCATTAATTCTGTTCTATTATTGCAAGATGAGCAACAAATTCGACTAGGATTACGTTCATCACAACAACATTTACAGCGAGAAAATGCGATAAAAACGCTTACTGAAAGATTGTCAGAATTGTTTAATCAGCCAATGCAACTAGAGATTGAAATTAATGATGATCCACAATCTTTAACGCCATTAGAATATTATCATCAGATTTACCAAGAATTGAGTGAGCAGGCGAAACAAGATCTGGTTCAAGACAAGGGTATTCAACTACTACAAAAAACCTTTGATGCGAAGTTGGATATGGAAACTATTCGACCTGTTTAGTCCGCCGTAAAAAAACCTACCGCACCTTGTAGCTTATTATCATAAAAAATCAAGGGAATGCGTTGGCGTTGCCATACTGGAACATTAAGTTGTTGCCAAATTTTTTTAATATCACGCTTGATTTTTTGACCTTTTAACTGAATCGTTCCTGAATAAGCAAATTTTACCCAAATATTTTGTTCGGTAGGCGGTAAACTCAGTTGTCGTAATCCTTGTTCACCTTGCCAAACTGCGGTGTAATGTTGCGTATTTTTTTGAATCGTAAGTACCCCGATATTATCGGGCAAGATACATTCTTGTTCAGGGGTAAGTATGGCAGTAAAGTCATTTACATTGTTAAAATCCGCAGTTAGGTATAATTTTTGCTGATAACGGCGAATTACCTTATCTGCTAAATGATATTGTGGATTAGCATCTGCACGAGCTAAAATCACATCCTGTATAATTTGTTCAAGTTGAACTATTGATGGCATCTGTTGCTTTAATTCAGTTAGCCACATTCGCAACAAGGCTTTTTGTTTAAGTTCGTTATACTGTATAAACCGCTCAAGGGAAAAAGTGCGGTGATTTTTATCGAAATTTTGTTGAAAATCATCCGCCAATAACTGATTAATTAATTGTTGTTGTTGATAGCAATGTTGAGCAGAACGAGCCACCATTTGATCGAAATGTTGCCAACGTTGACGAAGTTTAGGCAAAATCTGATTGCGTAGAAAATTACGCTCGTAATGGTTATCTGCATTACTATCATCTTCGATCCAAGCCAGCTTTTCACTATTCACATACTGTTCTAATTGACTACGTTGCCATGGCAATAATGGACGAAAAATTGGCATACCATACAATTCAGAATAAGACTGCATTGCCCCTAAACCTTGCAAACCGCTACCACGTTTTAATGCCAGTAAAAAAGTTTCGCTTTGATCTTGTAAATGATGAGCGGTTACAACGATTTCATTTGATAAGCGTATTGCTGCAATAGCTTGATAGCGAGCTTCTCTAGCACCTTGCTCAATACCATTATTAGGATTAACGTTAATCTTTTTGATGATTAACGGAATATGAAATTGTTGGCAAATCTGTTTACAATGAGTCGCCCATTGATCTGCGTTAGGATTTAATCCGTGGTGAATATGAACGGCACGTAGTTGTAAGTGCGGTTGATTTTCTCGAGCTTTTACCATCAGCGAGAGTAGAGCAGTAGAATCCAATCCTCCACTAAAGGCAATTAAATAGTGTTGGTGAGTGAGTTGCGATTGGAATTGATTAACAAGGTTCATAGCGTTTTATGGTGAGATAATCATTTTCGCTCCCTCTATTTACCGAAAGAGCGAAAGCTATCAACTAAGCAATTTTTTCTGCTTTATAATTTGATACAGGTTTCATAATTACATGACGAGCTTCAATTAATTGCAATTCATAAGAATTTAATTGATAGGTAATTCTCATCACATCATGTACCGCATTTCCCATTTGCTCAAAGGCTTCAAGTTCTGATTTACCATTTAATAAATTGGCTAAGAATAAACCAGCGGTCAAGTCACCCACCCCGACAGGGTGTTTGGCAAATGGATAAAGTGGACGAGTAAAACTCCACACGCCATCTTTGGTTGCCATCAGCATTTCAAATAGATTTTCATCACGACCAGCGGAACCTAAATGTTTTACCACCACAATTTTAGGACCTTTAGTGAGTAAATGTTTTACCGCATTTACAGCCTGATCGATATTTTCTACAGGTAATCCGCTAAGTTCTCGTAATTCAAGTAGATTCGGGGTCATAATATCGGCTTGTGGAATGGCGATATTAATTAAGCCTTCTTTAACACCGTCAGCAACCACACAGCCTTTTTCTGGGCTACCCATAACAGGATCGCATAGGTACAATGCGTTCGGATTAATAGCTTTCACTTTATGATAGGCATTGATGATTTCATCCACTTGTTCAGCAGAGCCGATATAACCAGAATAAACTGCATCACATTTTGCCAATTCACCGATTTCATCAATACCACGTACAATTTCACCGATTTGTTCTTTTGGAATTACCATGCCTGTCCATTTACCATATTGAGTATGGTTGGAAAATTGCACAGTATTTAATGCCCATACATCAATACCATTTAATTGCATTGGGAATGTTGCTGATTTGTTTCCAGCGTAACCAAACACCACATGGGATTGAATGGAAAGTACATTTTTCATTGAATTTATTTCCTTAATTATGTTGAATTTATCATAGAAAAGTGCGGTATTTTTCACCGCACTTTTTAATTTTCTTCCTGTCTTCAGTTTTTAGTTTTCAGTCTTCTGATCAGCAATAACCGTAAGACATTAAACGTTGATAACGGCGATCGAGTAAATCTTGTTTATCTAATACATCTAAATCGGCTAAATCTTCTAATAGGCGAGCTTTTAAATTATTTGCCATTGCGAGGTGATCACGATGAGCGCCACCGAGAGGCTCAGTCACAATATTGTCAATTAAACTCAATTCTTTTAAACGATTAGCAGTTAAGCCCATGGCTTCTGCTGCAACAGAGGCTTTTTCTGCACTTTTCCATAAAATAGAGGCACAACCTTCAGGTGAGATAACGGAGTAAGTGCTATATTGTAACATATTCACTTTGTCACCCACACCGATAGCTAATGCACCGCCAGAACCACCCTCACCGATAACTGTGCAAATAACAGGTACTGTCAATGTTGCCATTTCACGCAAGTTACGAGCGATAGCTTCTGCTTGACCTCGTTCTTCTGCACCGACACCTGGATAAGCCCCTGGTGTGTCAATAAAGGTAATAATTGGTAATTTAAAACGTTCTGCCATTTGCATTAAACGCAAGGCTTTACGATACCCTTCTGGGGCTGGCATGCCAAAGTTACGTAATACTTTTTCTTTGGTTGAACGCCCTTTTTGATGACCAATGACCATCACCGGACGACCATCTAAACGAGCTAAACCACCGACGATCGCTTTATCGTTAGCAAAGGCGCGATCTCCCGCTAGTTCTTCAAAATCAGTAAAGATATGTTCAATATAATCAAGCGTATATGGGCGATTTGGATGGCGTGATAGACGAGAAATCTGCCATGAGTCCAAATTGGCAAAGGTTTTTTTAGTGAGTTCCTTGCTTTTCTTTTGCAGACGTTTGATTTCGTCATCAAGATTGATATTACTATCATCACTTGATACTGCACGAAGTGACTCAATTTTTGCTTCAAGTTCTGCAATCGGTAATTCAAAATCTAAATATTCTTGGCTCATTTTCCTTTCCTAAGTATTGAAATTAGCACAAAACACACCGCACTTTATCAGTTTATTTATGGGTATGCAAATTTGCTCTCTATTGTATGCTTTTTTATAGTAAATTGCAGTAATTTTTCAGTGGTAAGATGGGTACATAAAGATAAAAAGCTACCCGAAAGTAGCTTTTTAAACAGAAGTTAGGTCTAATTAAACATGGCTGAAATAGATTCTTCATTACTAATACGGCGAATGGCTTCAGATAACATGCCAGAAAGTGTTAATACACGTACTTTACCTAACGCTTTAATTTCTGGTGTTAATGGGATCGTGTCCGTAACTACTACTTCATCAATTACGCTATTGGCTAAGTTTTGTACAGCATTGCCAGAAAATACCGCGTGTGTTGCATAAGCAAAGACACGTTTTGCACCACGTTCTTTTAAGGCTTCTGCGGCTTTACACAAAGTACCTCCAGTATCGATCATATCATCTACTAAAATACAATCACGATCAGCTACATCGCCGATAATGTGCATCACTTGGGATACATTGGCTTTTGGACGGCGTTTATCAATGATCGCCATGTCGGCATCATTTAATAATTTAGCAATGGCACGAGCCCGCACTACACCACCAATATCAGGCGAAACTACCATTGGTTTTTCAAGGTCAGTTTTTTTCAAAATATCATGAATTAATACTGGTGAACCAAATACATTATCTACTGGCACGTCAAAGAAACCTTGAATTTGTTCAGCGTGTAAATCACAGGTGAGTACACGGTCAACCCCAACGCTTGAAAGGAAATCTGCCACTACTTTAGCGGTAATCGGTACACGAGCAGAACGCACACGGCGATCTTGTCGAGCATAACCAAAGTAAGGAATCACTGCTGTAATACGCCCAGCAGATGCACGGCGTAAAGCATCTACCATGACGATTAATTCCATTAGGTTGTCATTGGTTGGAGCGCAGGTAGATTGAATGATAAATACATCGCTACCACGTACGTTTTCATTGATTTGCACTTGGATTTCACCGTCACTAAAACGTCCAACCGTGGCATCGCCTAGCGATGTATAAAGACGTTCTGAAATGCGTTGTGCAAGTTCTGGTGTTGCGTTACCAGCAAAGAGTTTAATATCAGGCATTTTAATTTGACCTCAGGTTTAATAATAGAAGAAAGTTTAATTCTGTCGCTCAAGTTGGTTAAGTAATATTTCTAATGGTGAAGTATTACAGCCTTTCGCCACAAAACCAGTAAATTTTATGGGTTTAAGTTGATAAATCGCTTGTGCATCTTGTTCGCTATCAAATTCGGCAAATACACAGGATCCCGTTCCAGTCAACCTTGCTGGTGCATATTGTAGCAACCAAGAGAGTAATTCATCAATGATTGGATAGTGATTTCGCACAATTTTTTCACAATCATTACGATATTCATCAGTTAATAGCTGTGAAATTGGTTTCTTGGGGGTATTGCGAGTGAGATTAGCGTCCGCAAATATTCTAGCCGTTGAAATAGCTAACTCAGGTTTTAATACCAGATACCATTTTTCTTTTGGTTGGCAATGAATTATTTTTTCACCGACACCTTCAGCCACAGCGGCTAGTCCATCAATAAAAATAGGTACATCCGCACCTAATTTTACACCGATTTCGATTAATTGTTGTTTAGTTAATCCAGTTTTCCACAAATAGTTGAGAGCGACTAAAGTCGTTGCCGCATTTGATGAGCCACCACCAACACCACCGCCCATCGGGAGAATTTTATCTAAATGAATATTCGCACCAGATTGACAGCCAGTATATTGTTGCAATGCCGTGGCAGCACGATAAATCAAATTATCTTGTTTGTTTAAATTTGGAATATCGGGGGTTAATTGAATTTGATCATCATCACGTAAACTGATGTTTAACCAGTCGCCATAATCTAAAAATTGAAATAAGGTTTGTAATTCGTGATAGCCGTCAGGGCGTTTATTATTAATATATAAAAATAAATTCAGTTTGGCGGGGCTAGGGAAACGGATATGATTTCCCTGTTGAATGGTTGACATATCGGAAAGTGCGGTAGAAAAATGATAATTTTTCATTATAAAGTCCAATTATCCACTCGTATTTTTAAGGTTTGTGTCGAATTTTTTAGCAAAATATCTTTGGGTAATGCTGGTATGCGATCTTGATGATAAACTAAATAATCTGCCGTCCACAGTATACCATCCACTGCATAGTTAAAGCTCGACAAATAATGATTTTCGCCTACTTGATAATCCGCTTTTTCGTCTGGCTGACCTTTTAACCAAGTGGCTAATTGTTCTAACGGCACGTCCATACCAACGATTTCTCGCACCAGATATTTGGCATCTTGTTCAGAACGTTGATGACCTTTATTATCTGAAATTGTCATGCCAGCATTGTGCATTTGCAAGGTTAAACTGCTTGCACTAATGGTAGAGTAAAGTTTTAACGTATAGTTTTTAGCATTGGTATATTGCCATTCAAAACGGCTGGAAAAGCGTTCTTTCTGGCTAATATAACCTAACTGCCCTTGGGCTTGATAGTTTTGGATTTGTTTAAGTTGGCTTAAATGTTGTTGCCAAGTGCGGTCATTCTTGCTAATCGTTTTAATATCGGTTGGACGTTGTTCACTGATGTCTAAACTTGAACAGCCAGTGAATAATATCGCAGATAATAAAATTAGGGATAAATGTTTGAGTTTCATTTTTAAATGAGTTCTTAAAAAGTCAGGGAGTATTCTAACTGGTTATTTTTATGAAGTCAAAATATCAAAGTGCGGTCTGATTTCAGCAATTTTTTGTTTTACCGCTAAAATCCGCCGAGCGGTAAGTTCATCTCGAATCCTTTGTTTTTCAAATCCGTCATTGATTACCTGTTGCACATCCACTTGTAAAGCAGTTTGATACAGTTGCCATAAATAGTCTTTTTGTGGGTATTCTCGTAGCTCAAAACCAGTACGTCCACGACTATCTGCGACACAAACGGTTAGAAATTCTAAAAAGCGTTGCGGTTTACGCCATACATCAAATTGATTGAACAATTTAATAATCGTATTTGCTCGCAATTCAAAGGCTTTGTGAACATGGCTATGATATGCACAAGTCAGTTCCGCTAATACTTTGTCATAACTCGGCACTTTTAACCGATTGCTGAGATTTCGGGTAGGTTGAACGCCGTTTTTTTCGTGTCCATAGTGATGGGGTAAAATGGCTTTGGGCGTTAAGGCTTTGCCTAAATCATGACAAAGTGCGGCAAAACGCACCGCAGTTTTATTCAGTTCAGTTTGTTCGGTGAGTAGGGTAGCCTGTTGTAACACCAACATGGTATGAATAAAACTATCAATTTCGGGGTGATGTTGGGCTGGATTTGGCACGCCATAAAGTGCATCTAATTCAGGGAATAATACAGCTAATGCACCAACTTTACGTAACACGAAAAAATAGATTTCAGGATTTTTTTCATTAAGGGCTTTTTCGGTTTCTAACCAAATGCGTTCAGCAGTTAAATGAGCAAGTTCTCCCTGAGTAGTGAGAGTTTTCATTAATTTAATCGTTTCATCTGCAATCGTAAAACCTAAATAATGAAAACGAGCAGCAAAGCGAGCGACACGCAAAACACGCAAAGGATCTTCGGCAAACGCCGGGGAAATATGACGTAAAATGCGGTGATTTAAATCTTTAATACCACCAAAAGGATCGTATAGATTGCCTTGTTCATCTTGAGCGATAGCATTAATGGTTAAATCTCGCCGAATCAGATCTTGCTCAAGGGTAATATCTGGAGAAAAGTCACACACAAACCCCGTATAACCTGAACCAGATTTTTGTTCAGTGCGAGCAAGAGCATATTCTTGTTTCGTTTTGGGGTGCAAAAAAACAGGGAAATCACTACCGACTTGTTGATAGCCCTGTTGAATAAGTTGTTCAGGTGTGCCACCCACAACCAGCCAATCTCGATCTTTAATAGGGAGATTCAATAATTGATCACGGACAGCACCACCAACTAAGAATGTTTGCATTTTCTGATGCCTGACACCTGTCATCTGATACCTGATTAAGCCCACCCGTCACGGCGACGACGTTTTGGCATAATCACTGGAATAATCAAACCAAGCAATAATCCCACACCAAGCACGGAACCACCATAAATAAACCATTGAATCGCAATTTCACGCTTACCTGCATCAAGCAAAGCCTCTAAATCACGATTTTTATTTTTAGTGATTTCTAATTCACGTTTTAATTGAGAATTTTCTTCTAATAATTGACTGCTACGCTGATCACTGTCAGCAGAACGGCGTTGCATTTCTACGGTACGTTGTTGCCAGTCTTTATCAATATTATTTAGTTTTAAGGTTAAATCCTGAACTTTGGCTCTTAACTGTGGATTTTCATTTTTAGCACTGGGTGTTGAACTTAATTCGCTAGTTAAAATCCATGCTTCACGATTTTTACTATCTCGAATTAAAGTATAACGATCTTTATGATCTAATACATTAACTGGTTCGCCAGCTTGAATTGAACCCGCAATTTTAAAGTTATCACCCGCACCTTTGCGTAAAAAGGTATGCAAATTTTCAGTCACATATTGTGTTTCGGCTTGTGCCATTTGAATTGTGATATTGAATAATAAGAAAGAGAGCAGTAGTTTTAATAATGTCTGCATGGTATAAATCTCCTTAACGAATAATGGAAAAGTGCGGTGATTTTGACCGCACTTTTTATTAGCGGAAAATAAGATCCAAAATAAAATAAATAACAATGGCGAAAAATGCACCGGCGGGTAGGGTGACAATCCAAGAGGCAATAATGTTACGAATCACATTTAAATTTAGCGCCGCAATACCACGCGCTAAGCCGATACCTAACACTGCCCCGACAAGTGTTTGGGTGGTAGAAATCGGTAAACCGGTACCAGATGCCACCACTACTGTAGCGGCTGTGGCAAATTGAGCGGCAAAACCGCGACTTGGGGTTAAATCCGTAATTCCGGTGCCGATGGTTGCCATCACTTTATAACCGAGAACAATCAATCCTGTAGCAATACCAGCGGCACCAAGCGGTAACACCCACCAAGCCATTGGTGCACTTGCCATAATATTGCCCCCGTTTTCAACAATAGTCACAACCGCAGCTAAAGGACCGATAGCGTTAGCTACATCATTTGAACCATGCGCAAATGCCATGGCACAAGCGGTCATTAACATAAGAATGCTAAATACACGTTCAACGCCACCAAACACGCCACTACGTGCTTTTTTGATAAATCTTTTGCTACGGAAATAAAAATAACTGATCACAACAGAAACAAAACTAATTCCCAGTGAAATCAGGATTGTTTCCCCTGCAGTGAGATTTAATCCAATATGTTTTAATCCTTTTGCAACGGTGACAATCACTAAGATGAAGACGGTTAGCCCCATAAAATACGGACCAAATTTTTGTGCATTATGTAATGGTTTTTCGGTATCAAAAATTAATTTTTGGATAACAAAGAAAATTCCATAGGCTAATACACCGGCGATAACAGGGGTAATAAACCAACTCCCGACAATACCACTTATCGCTCCCCATCTTACTGCATGGGTACCAGCCGTAATACAAGCAAAACCGATTACAGCACCAATAATCGAATGGGTAGTGGAAACCGGCCACCCCCAACGTGAGGCAATGAGCAACCAAGACCCCGATGCAAATAGGGCTGACATCATGCCTAATACTAACGTATCTGGTGCATTGATAAAGTTAGTGGGATAAATAATACCACTTTTAATGGTTTCAGTTACTTCACCACCTGCTAGATAGGCTCCCGCACATTCAAATATTAAGGCAATAATAATCGCTTGTTTGGCATTAATTGTGCCTGAACCTACGGATGTTCCCATGGCATTAGAAACGTCATTCGCTCCTACGCCAAATGCCATAAAAAAAGCGAAAGCGGCGGTAATTATAATCAGGATAGTACCGTAATTTTGTAATACATCCATAGTCTATCTCCTATGTTATCATTACGAACGCGCTAACATCAGTTCAATACGAGAACCGACACGTTGTGCCTGATCAGCTAATACGCCAACCCACTCAAAATTTTTGTATAAGAACATCACATCAATTGGATTATACTGTGCTTCAATTTGACGTAACATGCGACGTAATTTAATCTGCATTTGATCCGTATCATCTTCAATAATATCTAATTCATTGATCATATCATTGACAAATTTGAGTTCGCGCCCTTTAAAGCCGGTTTCTAATAATTGATCCATTTCTCTAATCACATTATGTGCTTGTACTGTGGCATCTAAACTACGACAAAGAAAATTCATAAAGTCTTCTTGTAAATTATCTGGAATACCAAATTGACGCCCTACCATACGACCAGCAATATCTTTCGCATAATTAGCTAATTTATCCTGTTGAGTAACTAATTCTAATAAATCTGTACGGTCAATAGGTAAAAATAGACCACGTGGCAATTTCAAGCGAATTTCCCGTTTCAAGCTATCTGCTTGACGTTCGGTATCAGAAATTTGTAAACGGATTTGCTCTGATTTATCCCATTCTCTGCTAAAGGTGGCTTCAAAAAAGGGAACCAGTAGGCTACAGGCTTCTGTTACTTTATCAGAATGTTGTTGTAATGGTTTTAAGGGGGAATGGGCAAATAATCCTAGGATATTGTTAATTGCCATAGAAAACTCCAAATTAATCAATAAAATTGCGTGCATATTACCTTATATATGCGAAAAATTCACGATCTAAATGAAAAAAGCTCTATAATAAAGCAAGATTTTTACTTATTAAGGACGTAAAAATGTCAAATGAAATCGAATTGAAATTAGCGGTAACGCCAGAAATTGCCGATCAGTTTTCACAAATATTAAGTGATTTTCATATTTTAAAACAAGATAAGCTATTTTTAGGTAATATCTATTACGATACAGCAGATCGCTATTTTGCCCAACATAAAATGGGACTCAGAGTGCGGTCGGAAAATCAGCAGTTTACCATGACTTTAAAAACCAATGGCAATGTGACAGGGGGATTGCATATTCGCCCTGAATATAATTTTCCGTTGAACTCGGCTCAACCTGATGTCGCTGTTTTGCAACAAATAGATAATATTGCTCTCCCAACCGATCTCAAATTAGCGCCTATTTTTAGTACGGATTTTATGCGTCAATGGTGGTTAATTGAATGTGGTAAAAATACTGAAATTGAAATTGCGTTAGATCGAGGAGAGATTAAAGTAGAGGGTAAAATTGAGCCGATTTGTGAAATTGAATTTGAATTAAAAAGTGGTGAATTAGCGGATTTATTTACCTTTGTGGCAAATTTAAGTTTTGTGGATGGCGTGCGATTGAGTTCATGGAGTAAAGCAAAACGGGGTTATCAATTGGCTCAAGGAGGATTATCAACCACAAAAGATTGGATCGAACAATGGAGAGCATTTTTAGATGTCGAGAAAAGTGTGGTTAATTCTCAGCAAGTTTTAACCTCACTATTGGTTTATGAACAACAACTGATTGAAGAAACCATGCAATTTGGCATAGATTTTTTTGCTCAACAATTTATTCAAACCGTTGAACGTATTGGGGCATTCTTTAATTTATATCATTATTATGTGGATAATGGTCACTTGATACAACAGGTTTTTGAACAACAGCTTGAACGAAATCATAATTTAGATGAAAACATGGAGTTAGATATAGTAGAAAGTAATCAGTATTTATTTGAGCAAATTCGTCATATTATTCGTTTGCATAGTGAAAGCAAGGATAATCAAATGGCAATGAAAAAATTGCAACATTTATTACAACAGGGTCAATATGTAAAACGTATGCTTAATTTGATGAGAATGGTGAATTAATATGGCAAAGGCCCCGAAAACTGCTTATGTGTGTAATGATTGCGGTGCGGAATTTGCTCGTTGGCAAGGGCAATGTTCGGTATGTAAATCGTGGAATACGATTAGTGAAGTCCGCTTAGTCTCTGCGAAATCTAGCTCTAAAGGGGATCGATTTAGTGGTTATGCTGGAGAAACACAAGCGAAAATCCAAACGTTATCAGAAATTAGTTTACAAGAAACACCAAGATTTTCCAGTGGATTTAATGAATTAGATCGGGTATTGGGTGGTGGTATTGTGCCGGGATCCGCTATTTTAATTGGCGGACATCCTGGTGCGGGAAAATCTACTTTATTATTACAAGTGATGTGTGGATTGGCTCAAAATATGACCGCACTTTATGTCACTGGTGAAGAAAGTTTACAACAGGTTGCCATGCGCGCTAATCGTTTGGGTTTACCGCCAGATCGGTTACAAATGCTGTCGGAAACCTCGGTTGAACAAATTTGTAATTTGGCAGATCAACTTAAACCGCAGATTATTGTGATAGATTCTATCCAAGTGATGCACCTTGCCGATATTCAATCTAGCCCCGGTTCAGTCGCTCAAGTGCGAGAATGTGCTTCCTTTTTAACTCGTTATGCCAAAACTCGCCAAGTTGCCATTATTATGGTGGGACATGTGACCAAAGACGGTACGCTTGCTGGTCCAAAAGTGTTAGAACATTGTATCGACTGTTCGATTTTATTAGAGGGAGAATCCGATAACCGTTATCGCACCTTACGTAGCCATAAAAACCGTTTTGGTGCCGTGAATGAACTCGGGGTGTTTGCCATGACCGAACAGGGCTTAAAAGAAGTGAAAAATCCATCAGCAATTTTTTTAAGTCGTGGTGATGAATTGACATCAGGCAGTTCGGTAATGGTGTTATGGGAAGGCACACGTCCATTGTTAGTGGAAATTCAAGCCTTAGTGGATCATTCTATGCTCGCCAATCCACGCCGTGTTGCGGTGGGGTTAGAACAAAATCGTTTAGCCTTATTGCTGGCAGTATTGCACCGCCACGGTGGGTTACAAATGTCTGATCAAGATGTGTTTGTGAACGTGGTAGGTGGGGTGAAAGTAACCGAAACCAGTGCAGATCTTGCTTTATTATTAGCCTTAATTTCCAGTTTTCGTAATCGTCCTTTACCGCAAGATTTGGTGGTATTTGGTGAAGTGGGGTTGGCGGGTGAAATCCGTCCTGTACCTAGTGGTCAAGAACGTATTTACGAAGCCGCTAAACATGGTTTCAAACGGGCTATTGTGCCGTTTGCTAATAAGCCGAAAAGTGCGATAAAAAATATGCAAGTTTTTACCGTGAAGAAATTAGCCGATGCGTTAGAAATATTGGATCATTTTTAATGATAAAAATACCCCGTACTGGCGTACGGGGTTAAGTATGGTGACGATGCTCCGCATCTTGTTTTGCTTTTCTAACTAAAACCCTTCCTCAAATTCTTCTCTTGTCGCCACTTTAATTTGCATATGTTCACGGTTTAAACCGAGATCAAAGGCAATGGCAATCGCGACGAAAATAGAAGAATAGGTACCAAATCCGATACCGATTAACAAGGCGAGGGAGAAACTATGAATACTGCTACCACCAAAATAGAGTAAGGTAAATACAACAAACAAGGTAGTCAGTGATGTGATCATCGTTCTTGATAGCGTTTGGGTTAATGAAATATCGATCACTTCCTGACTGCTCATGCGACGAATTTTACGGAAGTTTTCACGTACACGGTCGAATACCACAATACTATCGTTCAATGAGTAGCCGACTACGGTAAGGATTGCTGCAACGAAAGTTAAATCGATCTCAATTTGTAAAAATGAGAAAATTCCTAAGGTTACAATCACATCGTGAGCAAGGGCGAGAATACCGCCGACCCCTAAACGCCATTCAAATCGCATTCCGACATAACCTAATAATAGGATTAATGTAGCTAAGGTGGCATAAATAGCACCTTGGGTTAATTCTTCACCAACGTTTGGTCCGACAAACTCGACTGATTTCACTTCAATATTGGCATCAAGTGTGGTCATCATGTCTTTAATTTCAGTACCGATTTTGGCATCACTGGCTGTTGCGGGTAAACGAATGATAACATCGCTCGTAGAACCCGTTGTTTGTACTAACGCACTGGTGATCCCATGACTGTTTAAGGTTGAGCGGACTTGATCAAGATTAGCTGGTTGTGAAAAATGCGTATCAATTACCACCCCACCGGTAAAATCTAAGCCCCAGTTAAACCCTTTGGTAAACATACAGAAAATGCAGAATCCAGTGAGTAATAAAGAGAAAAGATAACCTAATTTGCGATAATTCATAAAGCGGATTAGGCTAAAAGGTAAGCCTATTCCTTGATATTCGTGCTTTTGTTTAAGTAAACTCACAATATTTCTCCGCACTTAAATAGATAATTTTTCAACACGTTTGCCACCATAAATCCAGTTGACCAGCATTCGTGTACCGGTAATGGCGGTAAACATAGAAATAGCTACCCCTAAAGCAAGGGTAATCGCAAAGCCTTTCACTGGTCCCGTACCTACCGCATATAACACGATAGAGGTTAAAATAGTGGTTAAGTTAGCATCAAAAATAGATGACCATGCACCATTATATCCTTCGTGAATAGCTTGTTGAATCGGGCGACCGTTGCGCATTTCTTCTTTAATCCGTTCAAAGATCAGTACGTTCGCATCCACCGACATTCCCACCGAAAGAATAATCCCGGCAATCCCGGGCATGGTTAAGGTAACACCCGGAAGTAACGACATTAAACCGACTACTAAAATCATATTGGCACAAAGGGCAAGGCTTGCAATTAAACCGAATAATTTATAGAACACTAAACAGAAGAAAATCACGATAACCAAGCCCCAAAGTCCGGCGGTTAAGCCTTTTTCGACGTTTTGCGCCCCTAATGATGGTCCAACGGTACGTTCTTCCACAATTTGAATCGGTGCGATTAAAGCACCAGAACGGAGTAACACAGAAAGATTTTGTGCTTCCGCTGGGCTATCAATACCGGTAATTTGGAATTGACTACCAAAACGACCTTGAATAGTTGCCACATTAATGACTTCGGCATTCTTTTCTAAAATGGGTTTACCATTTTCATCTTTTTTGCCGTTGTCTTTATATTCTACATACAACGTTGCCATTGGTTTTTTCAGATTCTGGCGCGTGGTGTTTGCCATAATTTCACCACCCTCACTATCCAAGCTAACGCTCACCTGTGGTGTTGAGGTATTATGGTCTAAACCTGATGTGGCATTGGTAATATGCTCACCACCGAGTACAGCTTTACGATATAACGCAACGGGGCGACCTGTACGATCTAATTGAATTTCCGTATCCGATGGCACAATACCGCGAGCGAGAGCTTCCGGACTCACATTAGCATTGACCATACGAAACTCAAGGGTAGCAGTGGCTCCTAATAATTCTTTTGCTCGAGCGGTATCTTGAATACCCGGTAATTCCACTACAATACGTTCAGCACCTTGACGCTGGATCACTGCTTCTGCTACGCCTAATTCTTCCACACGTTTACGCAGGATACTTAAGTTTTGTTCAATCGCATGATCACGAGCTTCAATTAAGGCTTTATCTGATAAAGCTAATGCAAGGGTATTCTCAGCCACTTCATTAATATTTAGATTAGGATGTTGTTTACGAATAAGTTGTTTGGCGTCAAAAAGCTGTTCAGGTTTAGTAATGGTAAGTAATGTGTTAAAATTGTCACCATTTTTCACCGCACTATATTGAATTTTTTCTTTACGCAATTCACCACGTAAACTATCTTGCAGCTGTTCTTGGCGTTTACCTAAAGCGGTGTTCATATCTACTTCCATCAGGAAACGAACTCCACCACGTAAGTCTAAACCCCATTTCATCGGATTGCCACCAATACTGCTTAACCAAGCAGGTGTTGAGGGTGCAAGGTTTAACGCGGTAGAGTATTGATTACCTAATTTTTCAGCAATTTTGTCTTTGGCTAACAGCTGATCATTCGTGTTGTTAAAACGTGCCAGAATGGAGCCGTTTTCTAACAGAATAGATTTGGGTTGAAGATTGTTACTGGTAAGTAGGCTTTGAACTTCACTTAATGTGGTTTCACTTGCTTGCTGACCACGCGTACCCGAGATTTGCACGGCAGGATCTTCACCGTAAATATTTGGAAGTGCATATAAAGCACCAATGGCGATCATAAAGATCACCATTAGATTCTTCCATAAAGGGAAACGGTTTAACATAGGTATAATAACCTTTTATGAAATTAAAGAGATTTGATTGAACCTTTCGGTAACACAGCGACGATAAAGTTACGTTTAATGGTGACTTCGTTGGTTGGATTTAACGCAATCACGACTTCATCACTATTTTCAGATAATTTAGTGATTTTACCAATTAAACCGCCTGAGGTTAAGATTTCAGAACCTTTGGCTAAAGATTCCATTAAGGCTTTGTGTTCTTTATTACGTTTAGCTTGTGGACGGTAAATCATAAAATAGAAGATTAAACCGAAAATAGCAAAGATAATAATCATTGACATTGGGCTGCCTTGTTGTGCGTCCATGTTGTTTTCCTTTTTTGTTGATAAATAGAATAAAAAATTAGGTGCATAAAATAGCACAAGATAAACGGAAAAGCTAGTATGCTAACCTTTCCTAATGACGATTTGCGTATCAAGTGCGGTGAACTTTTGCCAAGAAATAAATTGATAGCCCTGTTGCTGGCATAAAAGTTCAAAATCTTGCACCGCACTTTGTTCGTTTAGTTGAATCGTCAATATACTGTTGTGAGGTAAATTATTAAGGGCTTTTTTCGCCATTAATAAGGGTAAAGGGCAAATATATTGACGTAAATCTAATTGATAATCCATTTACAGCTGACGGCGTGCCGCCATCACTTTTCCCATACTTTCCAATTCAGCATCAGAAATACAGTCTTTACCTAAGGCAAATAATGGTTCTTCCAATGCAATATGCACATCATAGCCAGCAATGAAATTAGTGATAAGTTCCGCATCAATATTATCTCGTTGATCTTGAATTAATTCACTAAGTTGGGTAGAAAGTTTATGCCAGTTATCATGTAGAATAAAATGCTGACGTTCTAACTCATCAATGGTTTGTTGCGTTTTTGCATCATATTTTGCTACCGCTGGAAAGAAATCTTTTTCTTCGTCATCATGATGCAAAGGTGCGGCAATATTGAAATAATTTAAAATCTGCTGAACATCATTTTTTACTGCTTGATTGACGCCATGTTTAGCTAAGTAATCAGGCAAAATACTTAATTGATGGTAGAAATTTTTTACTCGTCCGTGGCAAGCGTAGAGCATCTCAATAGGTTGATCCCAGCTGACAAATTGTTGCGCTTCTAAATTAATCATGCTTTTCCTCTTTTTATTGCAATGGTGGTACAGGTTTGCCAATTTTGGCATAAAATTCCACCACAAAATCCTCAAAACGATCTTGTTCAATAGCAGTACGAATCTGTTCCATCAAGCGTTGATAATAACGTAAATTATGGATTGTATTCAGTCTTGCCCCCAAAATTTCACCGCACTTATCCAAATGATATAAATAAGATTTGGTGTAATGTTTACAGGTGTAACAATCACATTCAGGATCTAGCGTGCTAGTATCATCACGATATTTCGCATTACGAATTTTCACAATGCCGTCTGATACAAACAAATGTCCATTACGTGCGTTACGAGTCGGCATCACGCAATCAAACATATCAATCCCACGGCGAACGCCCTCGACTAAATCTTCAGGTTTTCCTACGCCCATTAAATAACGCGGTTTATCTTGCGGCAATAATGGATTTACAAATTCCAAAATGCGGTGCATTTCTTGTTTCGGTTCACCCACCGCCAAACCGCCTACTGCATAACCGTCAAAGCCAATATTCACTAAGCCATCAATGGAAATTTTGCGTAATTCTTCAAAAGTACCGCCTTGCACAATACCAAATAACGCATTTTGATTTTCCAACTCATCAAACCGCTGACGGCTACGTTTTGCCCAACGCAATGACATTTCCATGGAGTTTTTAGCATAATCAAAGGTGGCAGGATAAGGTGTACATTCATCAAAAATCATCACAATATCCGACCCAAGATCGTATTGAATTTCCATAGATTTTTCAGGGGACAAAAAAATCTTTTCACCGCTAATCGGATTTTGGAAGTGTACCCCTTCTTCTTTGATTTTGCGTAATTTACCTAAGCTAAACACCTGAAAACCGCCAGAATCGGTCAAAATCGGTCTATGCCATTGCATAAAATCGTGTAAATCACCATGTTTACGCATCACTTCCTGCCCTGGGCGTAGCCATAGATGAAAGGTATTACCAAGTAAAATTTCCGCCCCCGTGGCACGCACTTCTTCGGGGGTCATACCTTTGACAGTGCCGTAAGTTCCCACTGGCATAAAGGCGGGGGTTTGGACGGTAAAGTCGCCTTGTGGACGGGTGAAGATCATTTCGCCACGGCGGGCAGATCCGTTAGTTTTTTTTAAATTAAATTTCATAGTTTTCCTTTTCGAATAAACAGTTCGATGGTGTTTTTTGTTTAAAATTGTTTTTTATAAATTTGTGTTTTTTATTACAATCGGGTTTCGCCGATGGCGACTTACTTTTTCTTTGCTTGTGCAAAGCAAAAGTAAGCAAAAAGAAAGCACACCCCAACTTTGCCTTGTTCCCTGAAAATGTTTTAATTTGCTTAACGGAAAATGGCTGAACTCGCTTCGCTCAGACAGACGCCATTTTCCTACAAATTAAAACATTTTCAGGCGGCAAACATGGGGACCCCATTTTATTTTCAATACCTAGCACTAGCGTACTAGGTTACGTATAGTCACGCTACTCCGTAGCTTAGGACAAAATCTCAATTTCTTCACCGCACTTTTATTTATATTCGTTCAAATTGGGGTCCCCGTCTGAGCCGCCTGAGCGTTTTGGTATTTTTAGCTAAATTTTGCCTGTCTGAGCGAAGCAAGTTCAAAATTTAGCGTTAAGAAAATACCAAATAAGCGAAGAAAAGCGGTGAAGTCGGGGCGTGTTTTCTTTTGCCTACTTTTCTTTGCACGAGCAAAGAAAAGTACGGTCGCCCATCGGGCGAAACCCGATTTTAATTATCAAAGAAAAGTGCTATTTAATTACCCAACATCCCGATTCTTCGTAATAAACATCGCATCCCCATAACTAAAAAACCGATACCGATTTTCCACCGCACTTTTATACGCAGCCATCACATTCTCATACCCCGCAAACGCCGACACCAACATAATCAACGTACTTTCTGGCAAATGAAAATTAGTAATCAAACAATCTACTACCCGAAATTTTTTCCCTGGGTAAATAAAAATTGAAGTATCGGAAAAATATGGCTCAATAATCTGCGAACAGCCTTTTTCTTCCGCAAATAACGCCGCACTTTCCAGCGAACGTACCGAAGTTGTCCCCACTGCAATCACACGTTTACCTGCCGATTTTGTAGCTAATACCGCATCGACCACATCTTGTGGCACTTCCACATATTCCGCGTGCATCTGGTGATCTTCAATTTTTTCCACTCGCACAGGTTGGAATGTTCCCGCCCCAACGTGCAAGGTAACAAAGGCAAAATTCACCCCTTTGGCTTTTAATTTTGCTAACAATTCATCATCAAAATGCAAACCAGCGGTCGGAGCTGCCACTGCCCCAGGGATTTTGTTATACACCGTTTGATAACGCTCTTGATCCGCTTCTTCATCGGGACGATCAATATAAGGCGGTAATGGAATATGTCCGATTTTATTCAATACGTCTAAAACCGCGGTGTTTTTATCGGCAATTTCTAATTCAAACAACGCCCCTTGACGACCAAGCATCGTAACCGCAATGCCGTTATTTTCGCCAAGTTTATCTTCACCCAACACTAAAACCGCCCCGTTTTTTGGGGCTTTACTGGAACGAATATGGGCTAAAAATGTGCTTTCACTCAATACCCGTTCAACTAGCACTTCAACCTTGCCGCCACTGACTTTCCGCCCAAACATACGGGCAGGAATGACACGAGTATTGTTAAATACCAACAAATCGCCAGCATTGACTAAATCCAATACATCGGCAAAAGTGCGGTGAAAAATTTCACCGTTTTGACCATTTAATTGCAACAAACGGCTTGAAGTACGGTCAGGTTTCGGATAACGAGCAATCAGCTCATCGGGTAAATCAAAATAAAAATCGGATACCAGCATAAATTAACATCAGTCTTAATTTTAAATGTGCGATAGTCTATTGTGATTTTCTTTTTAGTACAAGCAAAAACCTTTATTTATTAGCATTTTTTCGCTAGAATTAAACGCTTAATCTGATTACAAAAAACAACAGCCAAATGTCAAAAATTGCTAAATTTTATCTACTCAAACAATCCCAATCGCAACATGATCTTTCAGAATCAGAGCTATTGGCTTGTGATCTGTCCGCTCAATTATGGCGACAAGGACAGCGTGTGTTAATCGCCTGCCAAAGCGAACAACAAGCGTTAAATTTAGATGAAGCCTTATGGGCAAGAGATCCCGAGCAATTTGTACCGCACAATTTATCTGGCGAAGTAACCAATTTCGCCACCCCGATAGAAATTAGCTGGATCGGCAAACGCAACGCCCAACGGCGAGATGTGTTGATTAATTTACAACAAACTATTCCTGATTATGTGTCGGCGTTTAATCAAGTAATTGATTTTGTGCCAGCAGACGAACAACAAAAAGCCATTGCCCGAGAACGGTATAAACAATATCGACAAATGGGGTGGCAGATGGAGATGGTGGAATAAAATGACCAAAGACGAACTACTCAAAAAACACAACAATATGCTGATTTTATGGAAAGCGTGGATGGACGAGAAGAAAAAGCACGAAGTTTTAACGTTTCAACGTCCGAATGCACGATTGTCGATCATTATCCTGACGGCAGGGAAGTTGTGATTGGCTATGCAAAATAATTTTTACAGGAGATTATTATGAGTAATATAAGTACTGAATTTCAATGGGCAATTCCTTTATCTGAATCTCAGAAAGCTGAAATTTGGAAAGAGGCTATTTTGACAGTTGATGCTAATGTTCTTTTGGATTTATATAGATATCATAAAAATACAAGCGATAGCATATTAAGTAGCTTAAAAGAATTTGGTGAACGATTGTGGATATCTCATCAGGCAATGAGAGAATTTTTTAATAACAGAGAAAAGGTTATTATTGATAGTGTGAATAATATTATGGATTCGAACGCATTTCTTGACAAATTAAACTCAGAAATAGATGAAATTTCAAAAAAAAATAGATCTATATCTAAGCAGTTTATTAACGCAATCAAAGAAGAGATTTGTAAAAGTGTAGATTCTATTTTAAATAAAGATAAACATTGTTTTATTAATATAGGTTTTTCTCTAGATTACGATCCAATCTTGAATGAAATTATTGAACTTTTTGGTAATAGATTAGGTAATAAACCCAAGAAAGATGAATTAGATAAACTAAAAAAAGAAGCTGAAGAAAGAATAATAAATAAAATACCACCAGGCTATAAAGACAGTCGTAAAGATGGGGATAGAAAATATGGTGATTATTTGTTATGGAAACAAATATTAGAGTATGGTAAAGAGAAAAATAAGCCTATTATATTTATAACGTCAGAGCAGAAAGAAGATTGGTGGGATATTAAATCTGGTAAGACGATAGGATTACGTAAGGAATTAAAACAGGAAGCTTGGGAATATTTACAGCAACCTATTGTTGCATATGAAACAGATCGTTTTTTAGAATTTTCTCAAAAAATGAATCCAGATAACCATACATTGAATGAAGCAATTGAAGAAATTCAACAGAATAAATTACCTATAGTAAATAATGTTGAACAGAAAATGGAAATAGCTAATTCCTATTCTAATATAGGATATATAAGTTTTCATATAAATAGAGATTCTAGTTATTTTACTGTGAGTGGACATTTTCAACCAATATTGGATGATATTCCTAAAATTACAGTTGAATTACTATCTAGCCCTAATGAAACAACTGAAGGGATAAATATATTAGCTAGAACAGGAACAAATTATGATTTTAACGTTCATTTTAAGTCTTATAATACCCAATTAAAAGCGGGTTTATATACATTTAAATATTCTGCATGTATAACGGAAAATGATGTTAGTAAATAAAATTTAAGAGAAAACAACCAATGACACAAAACCTTCAAATGGCAGACCGCTTTGAGCCGTCTGCGGTAGAACAAGCCTTGTATCGCCACTGGGAAGAACAAGGGTATTTTAAACCAAGCGAAGATGAGAGCAAACCTGGCTACTGTATCGCTATTCCGCCACCGAATGTAACGGGCTCACTCCATATGGGACACGCTTTCCAGCAAACTTTAATGGATACACTGATCCGTTTTAACCGTATGGAAGGCAATAATACGCTGTGGCAGACTGGTACTGACCACGCTGGGATTGCGACCCAAATGGTGGTGGAACGCAAGATTGCGGCGGAAGAAGGCAAAACTCGCCACGATTATGGGCGTGAAGCCTTTATCAACAAAATTTGGGACTGGAAAGCCTATTCGGGCGGTACGATCAGCCAGCAAATGCGACGTTTGGGCAACTCGATCGACTGGGATCGTGAGCGTTTTACTATGGACGATGGGCTGTCTAATGCGGTGAAAGAAGTGTTTGTGCGTTTGCACGAAGAAGGCTTAATTTACCGTGGCAAACGCCTTGTGAACTGGGATCCGAAATTGCATACCGCCATTTCCGATTTGGAAGTGGAAAACAAAGAGAGCAAAGGTTCGCTTTGGCATTTCCGCTATCCGTTAGCGAATGGGGCGAAAACCGCAGAAGGCAAGGATTATTTGGTGGTGGCGACCACTCGCCCTGAAACCGTACTCGGCGATACGGCGGTGGCGGTTCACCCTGAAGATGAGCGTTATCAATCGCTTATCGGTAAGTCGGTGATTTTGCCGTTGGCGAACCGTGAAATCCCGATTGTGGCGGACGATTATGTGGATCGTGAGTTCGGTACAGGTTGCGTGAAAATCACTCCAGCCCACGATTTCAACGACTACGAAGTGGGCAAACGCCATAATTTGCCGATGGTCAATGTGATGACTTTGAATGCGGATATTCGTGCGGAAGCGGAAATTGTCGGTTCAGACGGTAAAATTTTGGAAAATTACACCGCACTTATTCCTGCGGATTATCAAGGTTTAGAGCGTTTTGCCGCTCGTAAAAAAGTGGTCGCTGATTTTGAAGCACTCGGACTTTTAGAAGAGATCAAACCGCACGATCTCAAAGTACCTTATGGCGACCGTGGCGGCGTGCCGATTGAGCCGATGCTGACCGATCAGTGGTATGTGAGCGTGAAACCGTTGGCGGAAGTGGCGACTAAAGCGGTGGAAAACGGTGAAATTCAATTTGTGCCGAAACAGTATGAAAACCTGTATTTCTCGTGGATGCGTGATATTCAAGACTGGTGTATTTCTCGCCAACTTTGGTGGGGACATCGTATTCCTGCGTGGTATGACGAAGCGGGCAATGTGTATGTGGCACGCTCCGAAGAAGAAGTGCGGGCGAAACATAATTTGCCTGCCGATCTTGCCTTAAAACAAGATGAAGACGTGTTAGATACCTGGTTCTCATCGGGCTTGTGGACGTTCTCAACCCTTGGCTGGCCAGAACAAACCAAAGAATTGCGTATGTATCACCCAACGGACGTGCTGATTACGGGCTTTGACATCATTTTCTTCTGGGTTGCACGAATGATTATGTTCACAATGCACTTTATCAAAGACGAAAATGGCAAACCGCAAGTGCCGTTCAAAACCGTGTACGTTACGGGCTTGATTCGTGATGAAAATGGGCAAAAAATGTCTAAATCGAAAGGCAACGTGCTTGATCCGATTGATATGATTGACGGCATTTCGCTGGAAGATTTGCTTGAAAAACGTACAGGCAATATGATGCAGCCACAACTGGCGGAAAAAATCGCTAAAGCGACCAAAAAAGAGTTTGTAGACGGCATTGCCCCACACGGCACGGACGCACTGCGTTTCACCTTGGCAGCCTTGGCGAGCAACGGACGTGATATTAACTGGGATATGAAACGCCTTGAAGGTTATCGCAATTTCTGCAACAAATTGTGGAACGGCAGCCGTTTTGTTCTGACTAACGACAAACTGGATTTATCGGCTGGTGATGTAGAATTGTCGGTTGCAGATCGCTGGATTATTTCCACGTTCAACCGCACCGTGAACGAGTTCCGCACCGCCTTAAGTCAATACCGCTTTGACTTGGCAGCCAACGCCATTTACGACTTCACTTGGAATCAGTTCTGCGACTGGTATTTGGAACTCACCAAACCTGTGTTTGCAAATGGTACAGACGCACAAAAACGTGGTGCAAGCCAAACCTTGGTGCAAGTGCTTGAGCAACTACTTCGCCTAGCTCACCCGATTATGCCATTTATCACCGAAGAAATTTGGCAAAAAGTGAAAGGCTTTGTAGGCGTGAGCGGTGAAACTATTATGTTGCAACCGTTCCCGAAAGCAAACGATGCCAAACTTGACGCACAAGCAGAAAAAGAGATTGAATTCTTAAAAGAAATCATCGTCGCCGTGCGTAATATCCGTGCCGAAAGCAACATCGCCCCAAGCAAAGGCTTAGATTTATTGCTCAGAAATGTGGACACAGAAAATTGCAAAACCTTGCAAAAAAATGACCGCACATTGAAAGCTTTAGCTAAATTAGATGATGTGAAAGTGCTTGCGGACGGCGAAAAAGCCCCATTGTCGGTAGCAAAACTAGTCGGTAAAACCGAATTGCTCGTACCGATGGCAGGTTTTATCAACAAAGAAGCCGAACTTGCAAGACTTACCAAAGAAATTGAAAAACTCAACTGCGAAGTGGCGAGAATTGAAGCGAAACTTTCTAATGAAGCCTTTGTGGCAAAAGCGCCTGAGCAAGTGATTGCGAAAGAAAGGGAGAAGATGCAAGGGTATCGGGAAGGGATTGAGAAGTTAGTGAGCCAGCAAGCAGAAATTGAAGCGTTGTAGTTATCTTATACATTCTATATTGCTAATTAAGTAATATAGTTATTTTGAATAAAAAACATTATGAAAAATATAAAAAAACCTAGAATTCTTTCTTTATTTTCTGGATGTGGTGGGTTAGATCTTGGTTTTCATATGGCAGGATATGAAACTATATGGGCTAACGATTTTTCACATTGGGCATGTGAGTCGTTCAGAAAAAATATAGGAGATGTGATTGTTGAAGGGGATATTGAAGAAATAGAACCTACAGCAAAAAATATTCCTGATTGCGATATTATTTTGGGTGGATTTCCTTGCCAAGATTTTTCAATGATCTGGAAACAACCAGGATTGAATGGCGAACGTGGTAATTTATATAAAAGCTTTCTCCGTTTCATACATGCCAAGGGACCTAAAGTTTTTGTTGCGGAAAATGTTAAAGGTTTATTAACAGCCAATAACAAAAAGGCTATTCAACAAATTATTGAAGATTTTGAAAGTTGTGGATATTACGTACAAGCAAAGCTGTATAACTTTGCTGAATTTGGTGTACCTCAATTTCGAGAACGAGTACTGATTGTTGGGGTGCGTTTAGATACAGGATTTGATTTTCATCATCCAATGCCGACACATAATGCAAGCGGTGAAAATGGATTAAAACCTTATGTTACAGCAGGGCAAGCGGTTTTTAATATTCCTGAAAATGTAACAAATAACGAGTTAATGAAAATCAGCGATAAGACTCGTCAGATGTTATCGTTAATTCCAGAAGGTGGAAATTTCACCGATATTCCGAAAGATCATCCTTTATATGTAAAAGGAATGATTAGTCATGTTTATCGTCGTATGCACCGTGATGAGCCATCTAAAACTATTATTGCCGCTGGCGGTGGTGGTACATGGGGCTATCATTTTCCTGAACCACGAGCTTTTACGAACCGAGAACGAGCTAGATTACAGAGTTTTCCTGATGATTTTGAATTTGTCGGTTCAACCACCGAAGTTCGCCGTCAAATTGGTAACGCTGTACCACCACAAGGGGTGGTCGAGCTTGCTAAAGCCATTTTACCTATTTTCTCGGATAATTATGAAAAAGTGAATTTGAACGATAAATTGGAAGCTGAGAAATCAAAAGTATTCCAAGACCGTTTAAATAAAATTCGCGGGGGAAAACGATGAAGACTGTTTTTTCTAATATTGCTCAAGCTAGAATTACGGAACAATCTCTTAATAAAGTTTGGATGGATTTATTCAAATCTGCAGATGAAGTCTCTATGGCAACAGGGTATGTTTCAAATGATGCTATTAAAGAATTACATAAAATTTTAGAACATAACACTAAAATTCAGAAATTAGATCTTTTAGTCGGAATGCACTATTTAGAAGGGTTTACTCGTCCACAATATGAAAGTTTATGTGACTTAAATCATTTTTTGCAGCAAGAAAAACGCGGTTCAGTATTTATCTCCCCATTTGTAAAATTCCATGGAAAAATGTATTCCTTTAAAAACAAACAGGAATTTAATGGGTTAATTGGTTCTGCAAATCTTACCTGTTTTTGGGATAGTACGGAACGTACTTATGAAACAATGTTGCATTTAAACGGAGCAAATGCGTTAGGTTTACATACAGATATTCAAAGTACAATTTCTCGTCTCGGAAAGGGTATCAATAATGTTGAAAAACCAAAAAATTTTAAAGAACACAATAGTCATCTTGAGAATTGTTTAGGTGTAAGTAAAGTTAGCTCTACTGATATTAATACATTATTTATGCAAGCTTCAGAGTATAAATTTCATATTCAGGCGAAAACTGAAAAAGGTAGTAATTTAAATGTATTTTTTGGGAAAGGAAGAGAAGATAAACGTGGTTTCGTTAAACCCAGACCATGGTATGAGGTTGAAATCATAGTTTCAAAAGATGTAACTACGCAAAAAGGCTATCCTTCCTATAAATCATTTACAGTAATCACTGATGATGGTTGGGAATTTAAGTGTAAAACATCAGGAGATTATGCAAAAAATTTTCGTTCAGAAAATGATTTAAAAACATTGGGTAAATGGATTAAAGGCAGATTGGAAAGCGCCAATTGCCTGAAAACAGGTGAAATGATTACAGAAGAAACGTTACAAAAATATGGTAACAATTCTTTTGAATTTCGTTCAACTACTAATCCAGATATTTGGCTTCTTTCGTTTAAAGGGAAAAACTAAATGCTACAAACTTATTTAAATCAACTCAAGCCTATAGAATTAGCCGATTCTGTGAAAATTACGGTATTAGGTTTTATAGATAAATTAAATCAAACGACACCTAAAAAAGCTCAAAATGTATTGTTATTAGGTAATGTACAAAGCGGTAAAACTGCTCAAGTGCTAGGCGTGATTAGTGCATTAGCTGAGGATGATCATAAAATTTTTCTTTATCTCACAACAGATAGTATAGATTTACAAGAACAGACTATTAAACGAGCGAAAGCTAGTTTGGAAAATTTTATTGTTTTATCTGAGTCTGATGACGGTAGTTTTACCCAAATCATTAAGGCAAATAACCCAATCCTAGTGATAATTAAGAAAAATGCGCGTGTTTTAAAACGTTGGAGAAATTTATTTGCGAGCCAGTCTTATTTACAGGGATATCCCTTGGTAATTGTGGATGATGAAGCAGATGCAGCGAGCTTAAATACTAATGCTGATAAGAAAAATAAAGAATCTAGCACTATTAATAAATTATTAAATGAGATTAAAAATACTTGTTGCCAAAGTTTGTTTATTCAATTAACTGCAACACCACAATCTTTATTATTACAACACTTAGAATCTAATTGGCAACCTGATTTTATCCATTTTTTTGAACCAGGTGAAAAATATATTGGAGGAGATTTTGTTTTTTCCGATCCCCCAAGTTATATTTTCCAAACAATTAATAGTGAGCTAGATGAAATTAAAGATGACAGTGGAGATATTCCTGATGGTGTGAAGCAAGCGCTACAATCGTTTTTAATCACTTGTGCGGAATTTGACTTATGTAATAACACTAACTGTAATCTTGCCTTACATCCAAGTTACAAAATTCAAGATCATAAATCTTTTGCCAATAAAATTCAGGCTTGTTTAAATGATTTAGTACAAGCGGTTAATAACGATGAAAATTTTTCAGAAAGCTTTAGAGAAAATTATAAAGATTTACAGCGGACCAAACCTGATATTCATCATTTTGAAGATATTTATGAGAAACTAACTATACTTTTACAAGAAAAACGTATCAATATAGTTGTTCTAAATTCAAAAACGGATAATGACTTTGATTTAGAAAAAGGATTTAATATTATTATTGGTGGCAATGTTATTGGGCGTGGTTTAACTATTCCAAAACTGCAAACAGTTTATTATAGTCGGACAGCGAAAAGACCAAATGCAGATACTTTTTGGCAACATTCTAGAATTTTCGGTTATGACCGTGATAAATCACTATTACGACTTTATATGCCTTCTGATGTTTATCAATTTTTCGTAGCTCTTAATCAAGCTAATAATTTGATTATTGAACAAGCTAAACAATCTAATGGAAAAGTACAAATTATTTACCCGAAAGGAATCAACCCAACTCGTAAAAATGTATTAAAATCAGATTATATTAACCAGCTTGTTGGAGGGGTAAATTATTTCCCTGCTCGTCCTAATGAAAATAATCTAACAGATGTAAATAATTTACTTTCAGATATTATTAGCCAGAATGAAGTTCAAGAGAATTTATATCAAATTGGTATGGATAGTTTATTTTTGATTTTGAATAGCTTAGGACGTTATCAGTCTGATGATTGGGATAAAAGCAAGTTCATTAATTGTATTCAAGCCCTGAAAACACAGCGACCAACTTTCAAAAATTACGTTTTGATAAAGCAGGATAGAAAAATTGGTAAAGGGACAGGGACAATGCTTTCTGAAGATGATCGTAAACTTGGTGAGAAATTTCCCAATGATTTATTTTTGACATTATATCGAGTGGTTGGTGATGAAAATAAAGGGTGGCAAGGAAATGATTTTTGGTTACCGAATATCAAGTTGCCATACAAAGGCTTGTTATATTGGGGGTTGAGAT
Source organism: Lonepinella sp. MS14434 (assembly GCF_042468235.1). Taxonomy (GTDB): domain Bacteria; phylum Pseudomonadota; class Gammaproteobacteria; order Enterobacterales; family Pasteurellaceae; genus Lonepinella. Next base: position 524,756 of record NZ_CP170386.1, read on the forward strand.
AGATAATACTGTCTAAAATTATATTTAGATGAATTTTAATATATAAATATTTAAGCTAAGTGGGGGGAATGTAACAATATAAGGTGACAATATGAAAACTGACAAAATTTCTCCAGATACAGTGTCTGCACTATCAACTACAATGTTAATACCTTTATGGGCAAAAGCGGTTGAATTCGATCAAAAACAACCTTTATTACGTGATGCGGAAGCAGTACGTATGATAGGAATGATTGATTATGATTTCAGTCGTTTTGCAAAATCTAAAGCATCTCAAGTGGGGTGTTGTGGTCGAGCAGCGTTACTGGACGATATGGCAAATCGCTTTATTGCAGAATATCCAGATGCGGTTATCGTTGATTTGGGAGCAGGATTAGATGCTCGTTTTGAACGTTTAGGTAAACCGCCAATAACAGCTTGGTATGATTTAGATTTACCAGAAGTTATTGAGTTAAGAAGAATGTTATTGTCTGAAACCAGTAATCATTATTTGGCTGCTTCATTATTTGATGAAAGTTGGATGGAGATGGTGGCTGAATATAATAAGCCTGTGTTATTAATTATTGAAGGGGTGTTAATGTATTTCCAGCCAGAGCAAGTGAAAGATTGGTTTGCATTGCTTGCTCGTAAATTACCTAATGCTGAAATTATTTTTGATACGTTGCCTAAAATAGCGATTGGTCGCCAAAAAAAACATGATGCACTTAAACATATTGAAAAACCACCTGAATTTAAATGGGGAATTAACCATATTGAAGATTTAAATCAATTAGGGCTGACTATTTTGGAAAATGTGGAATTAAGTAGCATTTGTGGTCAACGTTATCCGCTGATATTACGCTTATTATATTTAACCAAATGTGGGCGAAAAAAATTAGATATTCAGATAGTCAGAGCAAAAATTTGTTCGAATGAATAAAATCGCGAAAATGCCCTTTATGCTAAAAGGGCATTATTTGTATTTTTAATGCGGATTTCTCGTGTTCGTCCCATTTAAATTCCGCATCAACAACCCATAATCTAATTCAATATCCGCTGGCACATCTAAAAACACAAAATGTCCATCGCCAAGACCTGCTTCAATATTTTCGTTTTTGCGGTTTAACATACGTTCGATTTTGAAAACGATATTGCCTTTGGGGGTCATCATTTCCACGGAATCGCCGACTAAGAATTTATTTTTCACCGCCACTTCCGCCATACCTTGATCATTACGTTTACCCGTAAATTCGCCGACAAATTGTTGATGTTCGGAAATGGAGTAGCCGTATTCATAATTTTGATATTCATCGTGGGTGTGCCGGCGTAAGAAACCCTCGGTATAACCACGGTGTGCTAGGCTTTCTAAGGTATCCATCAGGCTTTCGTCAAATGGCTTGCCTGCAGCTGCATCGTCAATGGCTTTGCGATACACTTGAGCGGTTCTGGCACAGTAATAGAACGATTTTGTCCGTCCTTCGATTTTCAGGGAATGAACGCCTAATTTTGTTAATTGTTCAACATGTTGCACGGCACGCAAATCTTTTGAATTCATAAAATAGGTGCCGTGTTCATCTTCAAAAGCAGTCATTTGTTCATCAGGGCGGTGCGGTTCGGTGTATAAAAATACCTTGTCGGTATGGCTGCCCTCGCCTAAGGTAGGGGCAACATTTTTTACCTCAATTTCAGGTTCAAACTTTTGTACTGCCTCTTTTTCTACGATATTGCCGACCTCGTCAATGGTGCCTTCTTCCATTTTATATTCCCAACGGCAAGCGTTAGTGCAAGTTCCTTGGTTTGGGTCGCGTTTGTTAATGTAACCCGATAGCAAACAACGCCCTGAATACGCCATACATAATGCCCCATGTACGAAGATTTCCAGTTCAATATCAGGTACTTGTTGACGAATTTCAGCGATTTCATCTAAAGAAAGCTCACGGGATAAGATCACTCGGGTTAAACCCATTTGCTTCCAGAATTTCACCGTTGCCCAGTTCACCGCATTGGCTTGCACGGAAAGATGAATATCCATGTCAGGAAAATTCTCACGTACCATCATAATTAAACCAGGATCGGACATAATTAACGCATCGGGGTGCATATCCACGACCACTTTTAAATCTTTAATAAAGGTTTTTAATTTGGAATTATGTGGGGCGATATTCACCACCACATAGAATTTTTTGCCAAGAGAATGGGCTTCATCAATGGCAATTTTTAAATTGGCGTGGTTAAATTCGTTATTCCGCACACGCAAGCTATAACGGGGTTGTCCGGCATAAACTGCATCTGCACCATAGGCAAAAGCATAACGCATATTTTTTAGCGTGCCAGCAGGGGAAAGTAATTCGGGTTTGAAAGTCATAATAAAATTTTCTCTGAGTACAAGTCAGTCATTCACATTGTGTGAACGGTTAAAAGGGCAGTATTTTAACAAAAAATATGCTAAAGTGCGGTATAAATTTATGGAGTTTTGAAAAAATTATGGAAAACCTGAATAACTTTTCACTGATCAGCCGTTTATTCGGCAATTTATTTTATCGCCGTCCAACAGATCCGATTTTAGCTGGCGTATTTGGTTGGTTGCAACAGGGCGGATTAAGCCAAGTTTGGGCATTGGAAACCGATAAATCCACCCAATCCGCCATTGAAAGCCTGCAAGTCCCCTTGGATTTAACGTTGTTAGAGCAAGAATATCAAAAACTCTTTGCCAAAGTTGAACTTGCCATTTCGGCGTATGGCGTGGATGTGGCAGAATTTGTGGCATTTCGGCAAGCCCGAGCTATGCCAGAAGTGGAAAGTGCGGATCATTTTGGGTTACTTTTTTTAACCGCTTCTTGGATTGAAGATAACCTAGATTCAGTCGATGCTCAACAGGAATTATTTGAACGCTTTTTATTACCTTGTGCCAGTCAGTTTTTAAACCAAGTGGAAACGCAGGCAAGTTTGCCGTTTTATAAGGCGTTAGCGTTGTTGTCGAGAGAAATTTTAGCCGCCATGGCGGATGAATTGGATGAAAATGATTGAATTAAAGAAACTCAAATTCCAATATAAAACCATGCCTATGCAATTTGATTTACATATTGCTAAAGGCGAAAAAGTAGCGATTGTCGGTGCAAGTGGTGCGGGCAAAAGTACGCTGTTGAATTTAATTGCAGGGTTTGAAATAGCAAATTCAGGTGATATTTATTTAAACGGTGAAAAACATAATACTACTGAACCTTATCAACGTCCTGTATCTATGTTATTTCAAGAAAATAATGTGTTTCCCCATTTAACGGTTTTTCAAAATATTGCATTTGGGCTAAAAGCCAATTTAAAGTTGGATAATCAACAAGTCCAACTTGTCGAGCAGGCAGCAAGTGCGGTAGGATTAAGCGAATTTTTGCAACGAAAACCCACCGCACTTTCCGGTGGACAAAAGCAAAGAGTGGCGTTAGCCCGTTGTTTATTACGAGATAAACCGATATTATTATTGGATGAACCGTTTTCTGCGCTTGATCCGCAATTACGTCAAGAAATGTTGGATTTGTTGTTGAAATTAAGTAATGAAAAAAATATCACCTTATTAATGGTGACACATCAACCTAATGAATTGGTTGGTAAAATTGACCGTGTTATTAAAATTGAAAATGGATTTATAGTATGATTAAGCAACCTTTACAAATTTATTCCATTACCCCCCACAAAACCGCCGAATATTGGTCAGTGTGTAAAGTGGAGGCCTTGTTTGAAACGCCTTTTTTAGAGCTGGTTTTTAAAGCGGCTCAAATTCACCGTGAAAACTTTAATCCGCAAGCCATTCAACTTTCTACCCTCATGTCCATTAAGACGGGGGGATGTCCAGAAGATTGTCATTATTGTCCACAGTCCGCTCGCTATCAAACAGGTGTGCAAAAACAAGAATTATTAGATATTGCCGATATTTTAGAAAAAGCTAAAATTGCTAAATCTCGTGGGGCAAGCCGTTTTTGTATGGGGGCAGCGTGGCGTGGACCGAAGCCAAAAGATGTGGCAAAAATTACCGAAATTGTTAAAGCCGTAAAGTCCTTAGGTTTGGAAACCTGTGGCACCTTTGGTATGTTAGAAGATGGCATGGCGGAAGACTTAAAACAAGCTGGCTTGGATTACTACAATCATAATCTTGACACTGCCCCTGAGCATTATTCCGAGATTATTGGCACACGCCGTTTTGATGACCGCATGAGTACGCTCGGTAAAGTACGTAAAGCAGGCTTGAAAGTGTGTTGCGGCGGTATTGTGGGTATGAACGAAACTCGCAAAGAGCGTGCAGGTTTGATCGCAAGTTTGGCTAATTTAGATCCGCAACCTGAATCCGTGCCAATTAATCAGTTAGTCAAAGTGGAAGGCACGCCGTTAGAAGATGCGGAAGAGCTAGATTGGACCGAATTTGTCCGCACGATTGCGGTGGCTCGCATCACCATGCCACAAAGCTATGTGCGATTGTCCGCTGGTCGTCAGGGGATGACGGAAGAAATGCAGGCGATGTGTTTTATGGCTGGAGCCAATTCGATTTTTTACGGCGATAAATTATTAGTCACCGAAAACCCAGAAGAGGATGGTGATCAGCTATTGATGGCGAAGTTAGATCTGGAGCCTGAGACAGCAGAGAATCGGTTGGTGAGATAACGTTAATAAAATAAAGATGTTAATGTGATTACTATTGTTTTACTCGCTCAGATATGCAAGAAATTTATACGGTGTAACTTTGGAGCATTTATGAGAGGATAATTTTAGGGTTAATCTTTTGTAAGATTAACCCATTTTTCAAAGCAAAGATTAGTCTGCTTTCAAAGCATATTTTCCCGATCCGAGATGCATAATTGCCCAGAATGCAAATAGATAAGTCGTCACTCCTTCAATGGCCCATGCACCCGTTGGAGCAAGTGCGAAAATTTGTGGAATGTACATTAAAAGAATAATGATCATACAAGAAATTATCCCAATAAACGCACTAATTCTCGTGAATACGCCAAGAATAATAAAAATTGGCACGATTACTTCACCTAAATAAACAGCATTAGCAAAAAATCCAGGTAATCCCAATTCAACGAATTTCCCCGCAATAAAGTCGATACCGTCCGTGACTTTATGAATACCGTGTAATAAAAACATAAAGGCAAAGCTAACACGCAAAATGAATTTTGCAAGATCTGGTTTATCGACTAATTGGTTGATTTTTTCGATTGATGTACTCATAAATAGTTCCTTCTTGTGTTTGAGTTAAATAGTTTGTTGAGCTAATTGTGCAAAAGCCCAATCTGCTACAGCTAAAGTGTGGTCAATATCTTCATCAGAATGTGCCAACGACATAAACCCAGCTTCATAAGCAGAGGGTGCAAGATAAATCCCTTGTTCTAACATAAAATGGAAGAAACGGTTAAATGTTGTGGCATCACATTGCATCACTTGTTGGAAGTTGCAAATTTCTTGCTGTTCAGTGAAGAATAAACCGAACATACCGCCCACATATTGCACTTGGAATGGTACGCCGTGCTTGTCGGCTAGGGCCTTTAAGCCTTTGGCTAATTTTTCAGTTTTCTGGGCCAATTTTTCTTCATTGCCCGTTTTGCTTAATTCCGTTAAACAGGCTAAACCGGCAGCCATGGCAATCGGGTTGCCCGAAAGCGTACCGGCTTGATAAACAGGGCCAGTTGGGGCAATGTATTGCATGATTTCTCGTTTTCCACCAAATGCCCCTACAGGCATACCGCCACCAATAATTTTACCTAAACAGGTTAAATCAGGTGTAACGCCATAATAAGATTGTGCGCCGCTTAACGCCACACGGAAACCTGTCATGACTTCATCAATAATAAATACGGTGCCGTATTGATCGCAAAGTTGACGTAAACCTTGTAAGAATCCGTCTTTGGGCGGAATACAGTTCATATTCCCTGCCACAGGTTCAATAATTAAACAAGAAATTTCATTAGGATATTGCTCAAAGGCTTGTTTGACTGAATTAAGATCGTTATAAGTACAGGTTAAGGTATGTTTAGCAAAATCTTCTGGCACGCCAGGGGAGCTTGGTTGACCTAGAGTTAATGCACCTGATCCTGCCTTAACTAATAAAGAATCTGAATGACCGTGATAACAACCTTCAAATTTGATAATTTTATCTCGTCCTGTGTAGCCACGTGCTAAACGAATAGCAGACATAGTGGCTTCCGTGCCAGAACTGACCATTCTCACCAGTTCAATAGAAGGCATGAGTTGGCATACTAATTCCGCAAGCGTAATTTCGCTTTCCGTAGGTGCACCAAAACTTAATCCATTTGGCACGGCTTTTAACACGGCATCAATAATCGCAGGGTGATTATGTCCGAGAACCATTGGTCCCCATGAGCCGACATAATCAATATATTGTTTGCCGTCTGTATCAGTAATATAGGCTCCAGCGGCTTTTTGAATAAACACTGGCGTTCCGCCAACGCCTTTAAATGCTCGAACAGGGGAATTGACCCCCCCTGGGATAACTTGTTCAGCTCGAGAAAAAAGTGCGGTTGAATTTGACATATTTTTTCCTTTTATCATCAATAATACGCAATTATTGTACTGTATTTTCTCTATAATTTTTGTTTTTTTGTAAAAATATTCTGCAATCAGATAGGATTAATGCTATGCTTTGCAATATTTTTAGAGGTAGCACGTTAAGGCGAAATAAAGGATATGTGGTTAGATTTACTGTTAACATTTTTAGCATCTTTTCTTACTATTTTAGTGATGCGTCCCATTGCCATTGCGGTCGGTTTAGTAGATAAACCCAATTACCGCAAACGTCATCAGGGGGCGATCCCTTTAATTGGAGGGATTTCGCTGTTTATGGGAAATCTCTGTTTTTACCTGTTACAATGGGATCAAACCAAGTTACCCCAGCTTTATTTATTTAGTGTCTTTGTACTATTAGCCATTGGAATTTTAGATGATCGCTATGATATTAGCCCTTTCTTACGAGCAGGTATTCAGGCGGTGTTATCGGTATTTATGATGTATTATGGGCGTTTATCCCTTGATCACTTAGGACAAATTATTGGACCTTTTACTGTTACACTCGGTTGGATTGGCGTGGTGATTACGGTATTTGCTACTCTTGCGATTATTAATGCGTTTAATATGATTGACGGTATTGACGGCTTACTCGGTGGATTATCTAGTGTCGCATTTGCTGGCGTGGGGATTTTGATGTATATGGATAATCAACATGATCTGGCACGTTGGTGCTTTGCCTTAATTGTGGCGATTATACCGTATGGGATGTTTAATCTTTGTATTCCTTTTGGTAAAAAATATAAAATTTTTATGGGCGACAGTGGTAGTACGCTCATTGGTTTTACCATTATTTGGATCTTATTATTAAGTACACAAGGCAAAGGACACCCGATGAATCCAGTAACAGCCTTATGGTTGGTGGCGATTCCGTTAATTGATATGGTGGCGATTATTTATCGCCGTTTGCGTAAAGGTAAAAGTCCATTTCGCCCCGACCGTTTACACGTTCATCACTTGATGGTACGAGCAGGGTTAACCCATCGCCAAGCCTTTATGTTAATCACTTTTATCGCTGCTTTGTGTGCAGGATTTGGCATTTTAGGCGAAATTTATTATATTAATGAATGGCTAATGTTTATTCTATTCATTGGTTTATTCTTTTTGTATTCTTATTCAATTACCAGAGCGTGGCGAATTACACGTTTTGTTCGCCGTCATCGTCGCCGTTTATTACGTGCGAAAAAGCAAACAGTGTAGCGAACATTGTTTTAGATTTAGGAAATATTATGAAATTATTACAAAGTTTATTATTTATTATTATTTTCACCGCACTTTTTGCTGTGGCTGGCTATGGTGCGAGTTATGCCATGAGAGAACAATGGAAAGCAGAAGTAGAAGTGCGTCAACCGAAAGTAGAGCAGTTAGGTACTTATTTTTCTTTGTTTGAAATGTATCAATTAATTAATGGTAATAAAACCGAAGATCAAAAAGAAACGGCAAATTTTGTTTATAAAGGGTTCAAACAACAGTTAAAAACCTATGATAATTTATCTAAATTTTGGTTAGATTCTGATTTCTATAAACAACGTCAAACAGGCATTGAAGAACGAGATGAGGCTTTTTTACAAGAACTTATTGCAGGTATTCAATTTGTTGAAGGAAATCCTGAACGTAACATTCCTGATCGTATCAGTTTAACCTTAGACAACCCAAAACAAGCGATGCTACAGTTGGAGAGTTTTGTAAAACATGTCAATTATTTAACCAGACAATCTTTATATAATGAATTGATTACCAAGTGGAAAACCTTATTCAATCAGGTAAATTTAGCCGCTCAACAAAGTACTGATAATGCCAAACAAGGTGAATTAAGCTGGCAAGGTAAATTGAATATGATGAAATCGGTTTCGCCATTAGATAACCAATTAGCCGCCTTTGATTATTTAAAATCCCCAACTCAACCTAAAGTGGCATCACCAGATCGTTTATTATGGGCGGAAGTCGGTGCTGCAGCTGGTTTCTTGTTCGGTTTATTGCTCGCTTTGATTTTTGTTGGGCATAAACAAAAAAGTCACAGTTAATAGCGTGAATGGCAAAATTTAAGATTTTAACGGTTTTTGGCACTCGACCGGAGGCCATTAAACTGGCTCCGTTAGCAAAATTGTTAGCGGAGCAAGCTAAATTTGACAGCCAAATTTGTGTCACCGGACAGCATCGAGATATGCTTGATCAGGTGTTGTGTTTATTTGATTTACAACCTGATTTTGATCTTGATGTGATGCAAGCAGAACAGGATTTAACCGATCTGACTGCAAGAATCTTGCAAAAAGTGCGGTCGGTTTTAACGGAATTTCGCCCAGATTTAGTGTTAGTACAGGGCGACACCACCACGGCTTTTGCCACCAGTTTAGCCTGTTATTACCAACAAATTCCTGTGGGGCATATTGAGGCGGGTTTACGCACTTATCAACCTTATTCCCCTTTTCCCGAAGAAACCAATCGCCGTTTAACGTCTGTGTTAGCACGTTGGCATTTTGCTCCAACACCACAAGCCAAGCAACATTTATTAGCGGAAAATTATCCTGAACAAAATATTGTTGTGACAGGTAATACGGTGATTGATGCGTTACATTGGATTCAAAAAAATCCACCCAAAAACACCGCACTTTTTTCCTTTGAACCCAATCAAAAAAGCCTATTAGTGACAATGCACCGCCGAGAAAATTGGGGCAAGGGCATTGAGCAATTGTGTCACAGTTTAATGGCATTGGCTCAACAAGGTTGGCAGATTATTTTTCCTGTTCACCCCAATCCACAGGTGCGAGAGCCTGTTTATCAATTATTATCACATCAAGCCAATATTCGGTTAACCGATCCGTTGCCCTATGTTGATTTTGTGCAATTAATGCAACAAGCCTTTTTAATTTTAACGGATTCGGGCGGTATTCAAGAAGAAGCCACGGCATTAGGCAAACCCGTTTTATTATTGCGAGATCAGACGGAACGAATCGAAGCGGAAAGCTCAGGGATTGTGCAACGAGTCAGTGTGGAATGTTTAGCTATTGTTAATGCCGTGGATGCGTTGGCGAAAAATCCAATAAAATATCAACAAATGGCACAAGCCAGCACCTTGTACGGTGACGGCAAGGCTTGTGAGCGGATTGTTCAATTTATCAAACAGATAGCAAAAAATGACTAAGCAAATTTCGGTAATTGGATTGGGATATATTGGCTTGCCAACGGCGGTGATCTTGGCAAATCAAGGGTATATTGTGTATGGAATGGATACGGATGTGAGCAAAATTCGTGCTATTCAACGAGCAGAAATCACGAGCACCGAACCTGAATTAGCCAATGCGTTAAAAAGTGCGGTGCAATCGGGGCGACTTTTCGCCAGTTTAGATGTGAAAAAAGCGGATATTTTTTTGATTGCTGTGCCAACGCCGTTGAAAGCGGATTTGGCGGCGGATCTGAGTTATTTGCAACAAGCCATCCAACAAATTGCCCCGCATTTACAAAAAGGCAATTTGGTGATTATTGAATCCACCGTGCCAGTCGGTACAACAGAACAGGTTACTCAATGGCTACAAAAATTACGCCCTGATTTGATCTTTCCGTTGTTTTCTCAAAATACAGCAGATGTACAAATTGCCTATTGCCCTGAACGTGTGCTACCGAGCAAAATGATGCAAGAGTTGGTACAAAATGATCGGGTGATTGGTGGATTAAGCCCAGTTTGTACACAATGTGCGGTGGATTTTTATCAAGATTTTGTGCAAGGCAAATGTCTTGCGACCAATGCCAAAACTGCCGAAATGTGCAAGCTGACGGAAAACAGTTTTCGAGATGTGAATATTGCTTTTGCTAATGAATTGTCGATGATCTGCGATCAACAGGATATTGATGTGTGGGAGTTGATTAAGTTAGCCAATCATCATCCGAGAGTGGACATTTTACAGCCGAGCGTAGGGGTAGGCGGACATTGTATTGCAGTCGATCCGTATTTTATTTGCTCACAATCCCCTGAACAGGCAAAATTGATCCGTGCTGCTCGAGAAGTGAATAATTATAAGCCTGTTTGGGTAGTAGAAAAAATAAAAGTTGCAGTGGCGGATTTGATGAGGGCAAAAAATTGTCGCCCTGATGAAATCAAGATCGCCTGTTTAGGGTTAAGTTTTAAAGCCGATGTGGACGATTTGCGAGAAAGTCCAGCCGTTCTGATTACACAAGCCCTTGCTCAATGGTATCAGGGCGAAATTTTGGCAGTTGAACCCCATATTCAGACATTGCCTGTGAGCTTAACGGAGCAAGTAAAATTAACGGATTTTTCCACCGCACTTCAGCAAGCGGACATCATAGTACATTTGGTGAAACATTCTTATTTTGCTACAATCAAGCCAAATTTAACGCAAGTTTATTTAGATTTTTGCGGTGCTACGGTGTGAAAACGGCAAAAATAAAGGCGGTCACGGATATGTCAACCATCACAAAACCAACCTTAACCAGTACAACCCTTTGGACATCCACCGCTGTCGCTATTAAACTCATTATCGGATTGGTTGTCATCAAAATCTTTGCCTTAAATTTTGGTTCGGCAGGTTTAGGGCAAGCAGCAAATTATATGACTTTGCTTACGGTGCTGGGCGTGCTTTCAGGGGCAGGAATTTTAAATGCGGTGACCAAATTTGTAGCCGAATATGAACAGGATTCGCAACGGTTACAAGCCATTTTAGGGGCGAGTAGTCTATTGATTATACTGGTTTCGGTGATGTTAGCCTTGATTGGCTTGCTGTTTGCTCAACCCATTTCCTTGTTTTTATTTCAAACCGCTGATTACAGTCTAACCATTCAAATACTTGCCTTGCTGCAATGCTTAATAGCATTAGGTAATTATTTTATCGCCATTTTAAAAGGACAACGTCAAGCCAAAGCCTGTGCGATGAGTTCCATTTTTGCTAATTTAGTGGGAGCATTGTGGTTGCTGTTTTGTTTATGGATATGGGGCTATCAGGGGGCGTTAATCGGTTTTGCCTGTATTCCAGCCTTAATTCTTGTCCCCAGTCTGATTGCGTTACTAAAACAAAATTGGCACTGGCAATGGTTAAAGCCAAATTTTGATTTATCTGCCAGTCATATTCTTCGTCATTATATGATAATGACCCTTGTCGCTGTTTGTATTATACCAACAGTGTATATTTTATTACGCAATCAATTAATCGAAAGCCAAGGATTAAGTGCGGTGGGTTTATGGCAAGGATTAAGCCGTATTTCCGATGCCTATTTACAGCTTTTAACCACAGCATTTTCCGTGTATTTATTGCCCACCTTTGCTAAATTAAGCGATAAATCGGCGATTCAGAAAGAAGTTAAAAAAGCCTTGGGTTTTATTTTTCCGTTGGCGTTAGGTTTGGCATTATTGGTATTTTTTTTGAGAGATTACTTGATCATTCTGTTATTTAGCCCTGATTTTACCCCAATGTCTGAGCTGTTTGGTTGGCAATTAGTGGGCGATCTGTTTAAAGTTGCGAGCTACGTTTTCAGCTATTTATGGTTAGCCAAAGCCGCAACTGGTCGCTATATTTGTGCTGAAATTGTACAGGGAATGTTATTGTTTGGTTTATCTAGTTATGGTATCGCACAACAGGGTGTCGCAGGGGCAACCTTGGGTTATGGACTTTGCTATATGATTTATTTTGGTTTTTGTTGGGCTTTATTTAAGTTAGATTACGGGAGTAAAAAATGAAACAGATTATTCACGTTTTAGGTTCGCCCATTCCCCATCATAATCATACGATGTTGCGTTTTTTAGCGGAGCAGTTGCAACCCCAATTACCGAAACAAGCCATTAAGCAAGTGTTGGTGGTGGGCAAGGGGTATCAAGAGCAATATCCAAGCCTTTACATTCAGGAATTTGACAGTAAAAAAAGTATTGCTCAAGCCGTATGTCAGTTAGCGAAGCAAGATCCACAACACTATTTTTATTTACACGGTCAATTTAATTTCCCCCTTTGGCTCGCTATCTTTTTCGGCAAATTACCGCCCGAAAGACTCACTTGGCAAATGTGGGGGGCAGATTTACACGAAGACAGTCAACAATGGAAATTTAAATTGGCTTATCCGTTACGCCGTTTTATTCAAAAGAAATTAATTTCCGTGGCGGGTTATCAGGGGGATTTAGCTTATTTTAAACTGTATATTAATCCGAATGTGCAAGGGCATTTAGTGTATTTTCCGAGTAAAATGCACCGCGGTTTTCAGCCAACGGAAAAGCAAAAATCTGATAAATTAACCATTTTATTAGGCAATTCAGGCGATCCGTCTAATCGTCATTTAGTGGGGCTGGAGCAAATCAAAAAACAGCTTGGGAATAATGTGCAGATTATTATACCAATGGGCTATCCCGAACATAACAGTGACTATATTGCTCAAGTGACCGCTGAAGCCACACGGTTATTTGCTCAAAGTGCGGTACAAATTTTAACCGAAAAAATGCCATTTCAAGATTATTTAAATTTGCTTAATCAATGTGATGTGGCGTATTTTATTTTTCAACGTCAGCAAGGAGTGGGATCTTTGTGTTTGCTCACCCAATTTAATGTGCCAGTGGTGTTACATCCGAAAAATACCTTTATTGACGATATGCGATTATATCAAGTGCCGTTTCTGTTGCAGAATCAGGTGACGGAACAAGCCATTTTCGACACGCAACAACAATTAACCGCACTTGATAAAGAGAGTATTGGCTTTTTTGATCCCCATTTTATTGCAGGGTGGTTGGCTATATTAATGCAGATTTTGCAACAAGGAGAAGAGAATGCTTGAATTTGCAGAACTTATCCTGTTGACGCCCTTGTATATTTTGTCATTAAGTGTGGTGCTTTATTTATTACAACAAGATGTAAAACAGCAAGGTTTTTCCTTTCATTTATTGTTTAGTTTGGTTTATTTGTCTGTCTTTTATTTAGGCTTTCCGTTGTCGATGGGTTTGATGTATGGCTTTCATATTTCATTGCCCCCTTTTGCGGTCTTATGCCAAACGTTGTTGACCGCAACAGGATTTTATTTACTTTATTATTGGGTTTATCAAGGCAAATTTTATCCCCGTTTGTTGCCAGAAAAACGTGAGAAAAATACACCGCACTTTTCTGCAAAGGTTACGATGTGGATTTTATTGGCGATAAGTTTAGGGGCAATGGGGATTTTTTATGGGTTGAATGGCTTGTTATTATTTAAATTAACCGCCTATAATCAGATTTTCTCGGCTCAGGTGAGTGCAGTCGCCTTAAAACGTTTTTTTTATTTTTGCTTACCAGCGTTGTTAATTTTTTATTTTATTCAACCGAGTAAACGCCGTTGGTGGCAATTTCTGTGTTTAGGCGTGGCTTTCGGTGTGTTGAGTTATGTGGTGATCGGTGGCACGCGTGCAAATTTGGCGTTAGCGGTTGCTTTGTTTGTGTTGATTGGCATTGCTCAGGGCTATATTTCTATATTTGCTTTAGTGATGTTGGCAATTTTAGGTATTTTCGCCATGTTTTTATTGGCAATGTGGCGATATGGGTTAGTTTTTAACGATGAACAAACGCTGTTTCGTTTTTTACACTTAACTCGGGATACCTTTTCGCCGTGGGAAAATTTGGCAACCATTCTCAATACAAAAAATATTGAATATCAAGGATTAATGCCCATTATTCGGGATTTTTATGTATATATTCCCAAAGCCTTATGGGCGGATCGTCCCGATTTAGTGTTAAATACGGCAAATTATTTTACTTGGGACATTAAGCATTATTATGCGGGCTTGGCGATTTCTCCGACCTTAATAGGATCTTTTTATATTATGGGGAGCTATCCAATGATTTTGGTGGGAGCTGTTGGTTCAGCATTGGTTGTCAAAGGATTTGATGGATTGTACCGTTGGGCTAAAGATGATGAAAGTGCGGTGTTAAAAGCCTATTGTTTTTCGCATATTTTTACTCTGACGGTGTTAGTGCGAGAAGGGTTTGATGCGTTTGTTTCTCGTTTTGTCTTTTTGACGATAGGTTGGGGCGTGGCGTATGGGTTAGCAAAAGGAATAGTAAAATGGAAAAAGTCGTCATTCGAGAAATAGATATTTTGGTGCCTGAAAATAAGCAAGCGTTGGTTGATCATTTGATTTCCGAAAAGCAAATAAAAACGGGGTTATTGATTGCGATAAATGCGGAAAAAATGATTGCTTGTGCTAAAAATCCCCAAGTGAACGCCTTAATTCAGCAAGCAGAATTTAACTATGCAGACGGTATTAGCGTGGTTTTTTCCATTAAAAAGAAATATCCACAATGGCAAAAATTAACACGGATTGCAGGGATTGATTTATGGCAAGCCTTGTTGCAACGTTCGGCAGAATTGAGTGTGCCAGTTTTTTTGATTGGGGGACAAGCGGATGTGGTGAATCAGGTAGCAGAAAAATTATCGCATCAGCAAGTGAATATTGTGGGATGTCAGCACGGTTATTTTTCTGAATTAGAAGAAAAGGCAGTGATTGAGAGAATTAAGCAAGCTAAAGCGAAGTTTGTGACGGTGGCTATGGGATCGCCAAAACAAGAGATTTTTATGCAAAAAGCACAACAGATTTATCCTGATTGCCTTTATATGGGGGTAGGGGGGAGCTTTGATGTGTTGGTGGGTAAGACCAAACGGGCTCCGTTATTATGGCGAAAAATGAATTTGGAATGGTTATATCGTTTATTAAACCAACCCACACGTTGGCAACGCCAGTTAAATTTATTACACTATGCCTATTATTATGTGACGAATAAGTTATAAAATAATCGGAACTAAAGTAAATTCGAAACAAATTGCACAAATTAACAGCTAACGTTAGAAAAACGCAATTTTTTTGTAAAAAATGCTAGACAACAACAAGCAAAATCATTAATATACGCCTCCGTTGCAACGCAATATGTGTGCGTTCGTAGCTCAGTTGGATAGAGCGTTGGCCTCCGGAGCCAAAGGTCGCAAGTTCGAATCTTGTCGAGCGCGCCAGAAGTTAATGCAATTCAACATAAAAACAATGGTGGCTATAGCTCAGTTGGTAGAGCCCTGGATTGTGATTCCAGTTGTCGTGGGTTCGAATCCCATTAGCCACCCCATTTACTACCTAAATAGTAAAATCTGACGGCGAGTAGCGCAGCTTGGTAGCGCAACTGGTTTGGGACCAGTGGGTCGTAGGTTCAAATCCTATCTCGCCGACCAATTTTATAAAATTTGCGAAAGCAAAATCGTTCTTTAACAATTTATCAGACAATCTGTGTGGGCACTTGTTGATTGACTAGTTTTAAAAAATTAAATAAAACTTGAAGTCTTAATAGGTGCTTAACTTAGAAATTCATTAACTTTTTGTTCTTTTGGGAATGAAAAGAAAGATTTAAAAGCAAGCAGTTTATTGAGCGATCGAACTTAAATTGAAGAGTTTGATCATGGCTCAGATTGAACGCTGGCGGCAGGCTTAACACATGCAAGTCGAACGGTAGCGGAAAGTACTTGTACTTTTCGTGAGAGTGGCGGACGGGTGAGTAATGCTTGGGGATCTGGCTTATGGAGGGGGATAACGACGGGAAACTGTCGCTAATACCGCGTAATATCTTCGGATTAAAGTATGGGATCGCAAGACCATATGCCATAAGATGAGCCCAAGTGGGATTAGGTAGTTGGTAGGGTAAAGGCCTACCAAGCCGACGATCTCTAGCTGGTCTGAGAGGATGACCAGCCACACTGGAACTGAGACACGGTCCAGACTCCTACGGGAGGCAGCAGTGGGGAATATTGCGCAATGGGGGGAACCCTGACGCAGCCATGCCGCGTGAATGAAGAAGGCCTTCGGGTTGTAAAGTTCTTTCGGTGGTGAGGAAGGCTAATAAGTGAATAGCTTATTAGATTGACGTTAACTACAGAAGAAGCACCGGCTAACTCCGTGCCAGCAGCCGCGGTAATACGGAGGGTGCGAGCGTTAATCGGAATAACTGGGCGTAAAGGGCACGCAGGCGGTTACTTAAGTGAGATGTGAAATCCCAGAGCTTAACTTTGGAATTGCATTTCAGACTGGGTAGCTAGAGTACTTTAGGGAGGGGTAGAATTCCACGTGTAGCGGTGAAATGCGTAGAGATGTGGAGGAATACCGAAGGCGAAGGCAGCCCCTTGGGAAGATACTGACGCTCATGTGCGAAAGCGTGGGGAGCAAACAGGATTAGATACCCTGGTAGTCCACGCTGTAAACGATGTCGATTTGGGGATTGGGCTTTAGGCTTGGTGCCCGTAGCAAACGTGATAAATCGACCGCCTGGGGAGTACGGCCGCAAGGTTAAAACTCAAATGAATTGACGGGGGCCCGCACAAGCGGTGGAGCATGTGGTTTAATTCGATGCAACGCGAAGAACCTTACCTACTCTTGACATCCATAGAATCTAGTAGAGATACTGGAGTGCCTTCGGGAACTATGAGACAGGTGCTGCATGGCTGTCGTCAGCTCGTGTTGTGAAATGTTGGGTTAAGTCCCGCAACGAGCGCAACCCTTATCCTTTGTTGCCAGCATGTAAAGATGGGAACTCAAAGGAGACTGCCAGTGATAAACTGGAGGAAGGTGGGGATGACGTCAAGTCATCATGGCCCTTACGAGTAGGGCTACACACGTGCTACAATGGTGCATACAGAGGGCGGCAAACCTGCGAAGGGGAGCGAATCTCAGAAAGTGCATCGTAGTCCGGATTGGAGTCTGCAACTCGACTCCATGAAGTCGGAATCGCTAGTAATCGCAAATCAGAATGTTGCGGTGAATACGTTCCCGGGCCTTGTACACACCGCCCGTCACACCATGGGAGTGGGTTGTACCAGAAGTAGATAGCTTAACCGCAAGGGGGGCGTTTACCACGGTATGATTCATGACTGGGGTGAAGTCGTAACAAGGTAACCGTAGGGGAACCTGCGGTTGGATCACCTCCTTACCCAAAACGAGCGACAATAAGTGTCCACACAGATTGGCTGGTAATTGTAAACAAAGAAAAAAGAAAGCAACGAGAATTGCCCTACGGGTCTGTAGCTCAGGTGGTTAGAGCGCACCCCTGATAAGGGTGAGGTCGGTGGTTCAAGTCCACTCAGACCCACCACTCAAGCGGTGAAGCGAAAGCGAAATCACAGAGCGAGAGTGCGTAGGCAATGAAAATGGGGATATAGCTCAGCTGGGAGAGCGCCTGCCTTGCACGCAGGAGGTCAGCGGTTCGATCCCGCTTATCTCCACCAAAAAATCTTGTTGTTATCATCATTGTTAAGTTAACTAAATTAAAAAACAAAAAAATAAGTTGGTTTAACTAAGTTAATTTAACAATGATGATAGGCGAAAGCCGATAATCTTACTGTTCTTTAAAAAATTGGAAACAAGCTGAAAACTGAGAGATTTTCGGGTTAATTGATGAAAGTGAATTAACACAAGAAAGTCTGAGTAGAAGAAAAAATCTTGACTGAACAAAAGCAGTCAAGTGTTTAGTTGAAACGCAATATCAATTGTTCTAAAAAAACATTTGAGGTTGTATAGTTAAGAGACTAAGCGTACACGGTGGATGCCTAGGCAATCAGAGGCGAAGAAGGACGTGCTAATCTGCGAAAAGCTTGGATGAGTTGATAAGAGGCGTTTAATCCAAGATATCCGAATGGGGAAACCCGCTAGATGAAGAATCTAGCATCGTTATTTGAATACATAGAATAACGAAGCAAACCGGGAGAACTGAAACATCTAAGTACCCCGAGGAAAAGAAATCAACCGAGATTCTGTGAGTAGCGGCGAGCGAAAGCGGAGGAGCCGTTAGTAATAGCGATAAAACTAAGAGAATGAACTGGGAAGTTCAACGACACAGGGTGATAGTCCCGTATCTGAAAGTTATATTGTGGTACTAAGCTAACAAGAAGTAGGGCGGAACACGAGAAATTCTGTCTGAAGATAGGGGGACCATCCTCTAAGGCTAAATACTCCTGATTGACCGATAGTGAACCAGTACTGTGAAGGAAAGGCGAAAAGAACCCCAGCGAGGGGAGTGAAATAGAACCTGAAACCGTGTACGTACAAGCAGTGGGAGCCCGCAAGGGTGACTGCGTACCTTTTGTATAATGGGTCAGCGACTTATATTTTGTAGCGAGGTTAACTGAATAAGGGAGCCGAAGGGAAACCGAGTCTTAACTGGGCGGTGAGTTGCAAGGTATAGACCCGAAACCCGGTGATCTAGCCATGGGCAGGTTGAAGGTTGGGTAACACTAACTGGAGGACCGAACCGACTAATGTTGAAAAATTAGCGGATGACTTGTGGCTGGGGGTGAAAGGCCAATCAAACCGGGAGATAGCTGGTTCTCCCCGAAATCTATTTAGGTAGAGCCTTATGTGAATACCTTCGGGGGTAGAGCACTGTTTCGGCTAGGGGTCCATCCCGGATTACCAACCCGATGCAAACTGCGAATACCGAAGAGTAGTGCATAGGAGACACACGGTGGGTGCTAACGTCCATCGTGAAGAGGGAAACAACCCAGACCGCCAGCTAAGGTCCCAAAGTACTAGTTAAGTGGGAAACGAAGTGGGAAGGCTTAGACAGCTAGGATGTTGGCTTAGAAGCAGCCATCATTTAAAGAAAGCGTAATAGCTCACTAGTCGAGTCGGCCTGCGCGGAAGATGTAACGGGGCTAAAACTAGTCACCGAAGCTGCGGCATCAAGAGTAATCTTGTTGGGTAGGGGAGCGTTGTGTAAGCGGATGAAGGTGAGTCGAGAGGCTTGCTGGACGTATCACAAGTGCGAATGCTGACATAAGTAACGATAAAACGAGTGAAAAACTCGTTCGCCGGAAGACCAAGGGTTCCTGTCCAACGTTAATCGGGGCAGGGTGAGTCGGCCCCTAAGGCGAGGCTGAAAAGCGTAGTCGATGGGAAACGGGTTAATATTCCCGTACTTGGATAAATTGCGATGTGGGGACGGAGAAGGTTAGGCAAGCAGCCTATTGGATGGCTGTTTAAGCGTGTAGGTGGGGAAACTAGGCAAATCCGGTTTCCCATTCAACACTAAGGCGTGATGACGAGCTCCTAAGGGAGCGAAGTTGTTGATACCACACTTCCAGGAAAAGCCACTAAGCTTCAGGTTTATCTAAACCGTACTGAAAACCGACACAGGTGGTCAGGTAGAGAATACTCAGGCGCTTGAGAGAACTCGGGTGAAGGAACTAGGCAAAATAGCACCGTAACTTCGGGAGAAGGTGCGCCGGCGTAGATTGTAGTCTTTTACAGATGAAGGTTGAACCGGTCGAAGATACCAGCTGGCTGCAACTGTTTATTAAAAACACAGCACTCTGCAAACACGAAAGTGGACGTATAGGGTGTGATGCCTGCCCGGTGCTGGAAGGTTAATTGATGGTGTAATCGCAAGAGAAGCACCTGATCGAAGCCCCAGTAAACGGCGGCCGTAACTATAACGGTCCTAAGGTAGCGAAATTCCTTGTCGGGTAAGTTCCGACCTGCACGAATGGCATAATGATGGCCAGGCTGTCTCCACCCGAGACTCAGTGAAATTGAAATCGCCGTGAAGATGCGGTGTACCCGCGGCTAGACGGAAAGACCCCGTGAACCTTTACTATAGCTTGACACTGAACCTTGAATTTTGATGTGTAGGATAGGTGGGAGTCAGAGAAACTTAAACGCCAGTTTGAGTGGAGACGACCTTGAAATACCACCCTTTAACGTTTGATGTTCTAACGAAATATCCGGAACGGGTATTCGGACAGTGTCTGGTGGGTAGTTTGACTGGGGCGGTCTCCTCCCAAAGAGTAACGGAGGAGCACGAAGGTTTGCTAATGACGGTCGGACATCGTCAGGTTAGTGCAATGGTAAAAGCAAGCTTAACTGCGAGACGGACAAGTCGAGCAGGTACGAAAGTAGGTCATAGTGATCCGGTGGTTCTGAATGGAAGGGCCATCGCTCAACGGATAAAAGGTACTCCGGGGATAACAGGCTGATACCGCCCAAGAGTTCATATCGACGGCGGTGTTTGGCACCTCGATGTCGGCTCATCACATCCTGGGGCTGAAGTAGGTCCCAAGGGTATGGCTGTTCGCCATTTAAAGTGGTACGCGAGCTGGGTTTAGAACGTCGTGAGACAGTTCGGTCCCTATCTGCCGTGGGCGTAGGAGAATTGGTTGGGGCTGCTCCTAGTACGAGAGGACCGGAGTGGACGCATCCCTGGTGTTCCAGTTGTGTCGCCAGACGCATTGCTGGGTAGCTACATGCGGAAGAGATAAGTGCTGAAAGCATCTAAGCACGAAACTTGCCAAGAGATGAGTTCTCCCACCCTATAAGGGTGTAAGGGTTGTTGAAGACTACGACGTAGATAGGTAACATGTGTAAGCGGTGTGAGCCGTTGAGCTAAGTTATACTAATTGCCCGAGAGACTTAACTATACAACGCTCAAGTGTTTTTGGGTGGATTAAGCTAAGAACTAAATAAAGCAGTACAGACAAAAGAAAATCGAACAGACAGCTTGTTTCAAATTTTAGAAGAAGACTAAAAAATAAGTAGGGTCGTGATTTAAAAGGCCCAATCATCAAAGGAATAATCCTGATGGTCATAATGCAGTAGCGCCACCTGAACCCATGCCGAACTCAGAAGTGAAATGCTGTAATGCCGATGGTAGTGTTGGGTTTCCCAATGTGAGAGTAGGTCACCATCAGGTTCAAAATTAGAAACCCCAGTTACGTGAGTAGCTGGGGTTTTGTTTTTTTTAAATGGCTACATTCTATGTTGAATAGGATTTAGCCATTTTTCTTATTTTTTATTGTGGATTTTTCTATTTGTATAAAATTTATTTTAGAAATCTACCATCTGTCCATAAAGAAAATGAAGATAACTGGTGATATTAAGATATAATGACAGTTTGTGTTTTTTATAATGTTGCCTTTTTCATTATTTTAACAAATTCAGCCAATTCTCTTAAACATTGTGCGTGATTATCTAAATTTTTCTCAATAATTCTTACGGTTGCTGAGCCTGAAATAGCTCCAGCTACCCCCATATTTAACGCATCTTTAACTTGTTGTGGTTGAGCAATACCGAAGCCTTGTAAAATTGGTGGAGCGTGGTGAGCTTTTAAACATTCTACTAAGTTATCCAAATTTTTCGCGTGACTTTGGTTTTCAGCACTGGTCACCCCCGCACGAGAAACTAAATATGTATAACCTTGAGATTTTTCTGCTACTCCTTGAATAGTTTTTTCATCAGCATTAGGTGGACAAATAAATACGGGTTGAATACCCTGTTTTTTAGCTGCTTGAATATAGGGCTCAGATGCCAGTAATGGAATATCTGCCACGAGAACCGCATCTACACCTACTTGTTTACAATGTTGATAAAATCCATCTAAGGTTTGAGCATAAATCAAGTTCGCACAAAGCAGTAAGCTAATCGGAATATCGGGATATTTTGACCGCACTTTTTCGATAAGTTGAAAACTTTCTTTCGTGCTACAACCTGCTGTTAACGCACGATTGTTGGCGGCTTGAATAACGGGACCATCTAATAGGGGATCTGAAAAAGGAAAACCGAGTTCTAAAGCATCAGCACCATTATCAACTAAAGTACAAATAATCTCAAAAGAGCGTTCAAAATTTGGATCGCCTAAGGTTACAAATGGCACGAATCCACCTTGATTTTTGGCTGCCAAATTATCAAATAAAGTTGTAAAACGACTCATTACAGGATTCCTCTTTCTGTGAAAATTTTATCTACAGTAAAAATATCTTTATCACCACGACCAGATAAATTTACCACTAATAATTGCTCTTTGTTTGGATTCTGTTTTGCCATTTTTAAAGCATAAGCAAGTGCGTGAGAGCTTTCTAATGCTGGAATAATACCTTCGTGTTGCGCTAACTCTTTAAACGCATTTAAGGCCTCATTATCGGTAATACTTGGATATTCCGCCCGTCCAATGGAATTAAGATAGGCGTGTTGAGGACCAACGGAAGGAAAATCCAATCCAGCAGAAATACTATAAGATTCTTCAATTTGTCCATCTTCTGTTTGCATAATCGGTGATTTCATACCAAAATAAATTCCTGGTTTACCATGTCCGAGTGGGGCACCGTGTTCACCTGTTTCAATACCTTTGCCAGCTGGTTCAATACCAATTAAACGTACATTTTTTTCTTCAATAAAATCTGCAAACATACCGATAGCGTTTGAACCACCGCCTACAGCAGCAATCAAGGCATCAGGTAACTTTCCTTCTTTTTCTAAAATTTGGCGTTTGGTTTCTTCGCCGATCATTTTTTGGAACTCACGTACAATGGTTGGGAATGGATGAGGTCCAGCTGCTGTACCGATTAAGTAATGAGTGGTTTCATAATTTGCTGCCCAGTCACGCATTGCTTCGCAGCACGCATCTTTAAGAGAACAAGATCCTTTTTGTACAGGTACTACTTCAGCGCCCATTAACCGCATACGGAAAACGTTAGGTGATTGGCGTTCTACATCCTTTGCTCCCATATACACAAGACAAGGCATACCAAGCATTGCACAAGCCAGAGCCGTCGCTACACCGTGCTGACCAGCCCCGGTTTCTGCAATAATGCGAGTTTTACCCATTCGTTTGGCAAGTAAAATTTGCCCCAGTACTTGGTTAGTTTTATGGGCTCCACCGTGTAAAAGATCTTCACGTTTAAGGTAGATTTTAGTTTTTGTTCCTTTGGTGATATTACGACAAAGGGTGAGAGCGGTTGGGCGACCTGCATAATTTTTCAATAAGTCTTGAAATTCTGCCTGGAAAGATGGATCATCTTTGGCGTCTATAAAGGCTTTTTCCAACTGCTTTAACACGGGTACAAGAATTTCAGGAACATACATTCCGCCAAATTCCCCAAAATAGGGATCGAGTAGAGTATCTGTCATTATATTTCCTTACATATTTTTTAAAATGGAATGTTTTTATACTATTACACTAGTACAATAATGTAAAGAGAGAAATAAAATATTTTTAACAATATTATTTTTTTCTCAACAGATATTTGTTAATAAAGTGTCGCTAAAATAATTTGTTCAGGATCGATTTTTGCCCAAACCTGTTGACCAACTGCAAGTTCTTGCTGGTGTGGCGTGGTAGCACAAAATTCCAATTGTTCATTTACAGATAATAAAACTTCTTTCGTATCACCCTTGTCTAAAATAGAGGTGACCTGAACAGGGAAAATATTCTTTTCATCAGCTTTGTGTTGGTTTGCATTGGTATGAATTTTTACCCATGGAGCTTTGATCATTAACATGACTTCTTTGCCCCAACTTAGCTGTAAACGTACCGCACTTTTTTGCGTAATCCATGCATAAATCGGTTGTGAAAGAGAGGGTAATTCAATTTCAACCATGGCATTAAGCTGATGAACAAGACATTCCGTTACCTTGCCAAAAAGCTGATTTCTGGCACTACTTTGTAGAGAAAAACGAGCAGTGGCGGTTAATAAACTATTCAGAGGAATATTCTTATCTTGTAAAATATGAAATGCTTTTTCTTGGGTTTGTTCAAGTAAATCATAGAGTTGTAATAAGCGTTCGGCATAAATAGTTAATGCTGTGCCTCCGCCATTTTTGCCGCCAACATTACGCTCAAGAATTGGTTCAGGGCTGATTTCATCCATTGCGGCAAGATGATCCCACGCACTTTTATAACTCACTTTAGCGTTTTTAGCAGCTTGATTAATTGAACCACATTTTTGAATTTCTTTTAATAAACGGACACGTTTAGGATCAACAAACAACTGTTGTTGTGATTTGATGGTGAGTAAGATTTCAGTGTTCATATTATTCTCGATCTCTATCAGTTAAGCCATTTGGGGTATTTTAAAGGAAACAGTTTGATTCTTGTAGCTTTTCTTTTGTAATCCGTTATATAATTCATACGATACCGTTAAACATTTAAGGAGAAAATAATGAAATTAACGATGAAAAAACTCGCATTAGTAGTGGGTGTAGGTTTAATAATGAGCCAAAGTGCGATGGCAAAAGTCACTGTTTTTGCAGCAGCATCAATGACTAACGCATTGCAACAAGTTGCTGATGAATATAAAAAAGTAAAACCAAGTGAAGAAGTGGTTTTCTCTTTTGCATCATCTTCTGTACTTGCAAAACAAATTGAGCAAGGCGCTCCAGCTGATATTTTTGTTTCAGCCGATTTGAAGTGGATGGACTATTTATCTGACAAAGATGCCATTATTAAAGATAGCCGTGCGATTTTAGTCGGTAATAGCCTTGTTATGATTGCTCCGAAAGACAGCAAAATTGATAATGTGGATTTAACCAATGATCAATGGCAAAAATCTTTAGATGGTTCTTTCTTAGCCGTGGGTGATCCTGAACATGTTCCAGCGGGTATCTATGCAAAAACTGCTTTAACTCACTTAGGTCAATGGACAGCAGTTGAATCAAAATTAGCACGAGCCAATAATGTACGCGGAGCTTTAGCTTTAGTTGAACAAGCTGAAAGCCCATTAGGTGTGGTTTATGGTACAGATGCAACAGCTAGTCAAAAAGTAAAAGTAGTTGCGACTTTCCCGGCAGATAGCCATCCACCAGTGGAATATCCAGTTGCATTAGTTAAAGACCACGGTAGTGTCGATGCTAAAGCATTTTTAGATTATTTGAAATCTGATGATGCTAAAAAAGTGTTAGTCAGCTATGGTTTTACAGCGAAATAATTAAAAAATAAGCAATTATGTCTAATTCGTGTGACCTACGTCACAAAATTGAATATTGCTATTTGCCATAGAGAAATAAATCATATATTCTTACCGCACTTAAAACAAGTGCTATGATAAGTAGCCAGACATATTTTGCTTTCCGAGTAGTGCCTTGAAATATAGGCACTTTTTTTATCTCATATGTAAATATGACATATTTTTGTTTAAGGTTTTTTATTATCTCCAAGTTGATACAAGCGTAATTTATACGCATAACTCCCCCAAAGCGAATACGCCAAGGCTTGTTTTTTCATTTGCTCATTTCCATCAA
This sequence comes from Lonepinella sp. MS14434, assembly GCF_042468235.1. GTDB lineage: Bacteria > Pseudomonadota > Gammaproteobacteria > Enterobacterales > Pasteurellaceae > Lonepinella. Next base: position 550,299 of record NZ_CP170386.1, read on the forward strand.
TGGCAGTTAATGTTTTGCTTTGTTCAGAATAAACATAACTTTCCGCTGGTTTACCCTGTTGTAAAATTACTGTTTGTAATTGATTATCAATTTTTCGCATGTAACCAAAAGTTTTGTCATATTGCATTAAAGCACGGTTTGGATCTTCAGGTTTGGTAAGATCGTAGCCTAACATCGGGTAATTACCGCTTACCCCAATTAATGATAACAATGTAGTTGGCATATCAATTTGACTGACTAAACGTGGATCGCGTTTTGGCTCAATGTTTTTGCCCAAAATCAAAGCTGGAATATGGAAATGTTGCACAGGTACTAGGGATGCACCACCTACACGGGAATCATGATCAGCAATAATTAAGAAAATGGTATCATTCCAATATTCGGCTTTTTTAGCTAAATCAAAGAAATAACCGGTTGCAAAATCGGCATATTTGGCGGCATTATTTCGGGTCTCTTGAGGTTGTTCGTACAACTCAATTTTGCCAGCCGGAAATTCAAATGGATCATGATTGCTAGACGTAAATACTAAACTAAAAAATGGTTTACCTTGCTGATGTAGTTGCGTAAAAGTATCGTGGGCTTTGGTAAATAAATCTTCATCACTTACGCCCCAAGTGGCGGTGAAATGTGGATTAGGGTAATCTTTCTCATCAATAATTTGCTGGAAACCGTTGCCATAGAAAAAGCTCGCCATATTATCAAAATGTTTTTCACCGCCGTAAATAAAGGATGTGTGATAGCCTTGTTTACTTAATAATTCAGCGATAGTGAAAAAGCCTTGCTGACTACCTGGTAATTTCACTACAGAACGAGCTGGGGTTGGCGTAAATCCTGCGGTGATAGCTTCAATTCCACGCACTGAACGTGTGCCAGTGGCGTACAAATTTTCAAATAACCAACCTTGTTTGGCGAGTTCATCAATTTTCGGTGAAAGTGGTTTTCCGCCTAACGTACCGATAAATTGTGCCCCTAAACTTTCTTCCAAGATAATCACCAAGTTTTTTGGTTTACCTTGATAACTGGCTTGATTTTGGCTGAGGGTTGGTAATTCTGTTGAAATATAGTCAGATTCAGGACGATTACGCACGGCTTTTAAGGTACTAATCACTTCATCTAACGGCATTTTTCCGTAAATTTCTGCTGCATTGCCTTCATCTTTCATTTGTTGAATTGCAAAGAGTAGAGAATAGCCAGAGCTTAATACTAAGGAATTTACCAATGGATCTGGTGAAAATGCAACCATTGATGGGTTAATACCACGGTGCTCTAAACTGGATCTTGCACCTAAAAACGTGAGCGCCCCAATCAAAAGAAAAACTAATGGACGAGTAATTAAATTATTATGCCATTTGGGATAAACGATATTTTTAAACACTCTGTTTGCTAATTTCCAGAATAAAAAAGCACAAAGTGCGGTTAAAATCGGAGCAGAAATTAAGGCGCCTAAGTGTCCATTCCATAACATGGTAAATACTTCTTTAGGATTCACTAAATATTCTACAAACAGACGATTTGGGCGTAAATCATAGGTGTTGATAAAGGCCGGTGTAGCAAATTCCATAAATAGCAAGAATGTGCTTTCAATCACTAAACCGATTTTTATCACACTTAGTACACATTGTCCGAGTTTATTTTTACCCGTAAATAAAATGCTTAAAATAATTAATGGGGCAAATAACCAACAAAGAGCAGAAACATCAATTCGAATACCATTTAAAAAAAGTTGAATCCAATTATTAAACTCACCAACACGCTCATTTTGCCATAAACTTAATGCAAAACGACTAAGGGAAAGTAAAATTAAATTAACGATAAAGAAGATAAACAGGGGATAGGTTGAACCAGCTAGACGTTTAAACATGGGATATTCCTAATAAAAATAATAATTATAATCAATCCTTGATTATGTTAAAAAAAGAGTGCAGTTTTAGACCGCACTCTAATATAAAATTAAGATAAGATGTTATCTAATTCAGTACTCACTTCTTCCACTTTCTTTGTACCGTCTAAACGGAAGTATTTAGTCTCACCAGATTTGGCTTCTGCTTGATAATAATCGACTAATGGTTTAGTAGTGTTGTGATAGACTTTTAAACGATCTAATACCGTTTCCGGTTTATCATCTGCACGAATAATTAAATCTTCGCCAGTCACATCATCTTTGCCTTCCACTTTCGGTGGATTGTAAACTACGTGATAAGTACGACCAGATGCTTGGTGCACACGACGACCACTCATACGCTCAACGATCACTTCATCAGGTACATCAAATTCTAAAACATAATCAATACTAATACCAACAGCTTTCAATGCATCTGCTTGAGGAATTGTGCGAGGGAAACCGTCTAATAAGAAACCTTTTTCACAATCTGTTTGAGCAACACGATTTTTTACCAATGCAATAATTAAGTCATCTGGTACTAATTGTCCAGCATCCATTAAGGTTTTTGCTTGTTTACCTAAATCTGTGCCTGCTTTAATAGCTGCACGCAACATATCACCCGTAGAAATTTGCGGAATGCCAAATTTATTCATAATAAACTGTGCTTGTGTTCCCTTGCCAGCCCCTGGCGCACCTAATAAAATAATTTTCATTATATTCTCCAATAATAATAGTGAAATTTTTAAGACGATATACCTTACATCCGTCTTTTTAATCAGTGCAAGTATTATAGGGGAAATTTTCATATTCTCTTAGCTAATATTAATATATTATAACAATTTGATTATCTTTTATTCTTATTTATGGTTATTATGCATGATACATCCTTTGTTTTCTTATTCTGATTTAGTGACAGTAGCTGAATTTGAGCGTTTTCAACAAAAAATTAACCAATTAGCTCAAGCTATGTCCGTGGATTTAACAAAATATCAGATCGATCACTTAGCAATACGGGTGAATAGTGAAGATAATGCGAGAAAGTGGTTGGCGTTATTCATGAAGTTAGGTACAATTTTAAGTGACAATATTGTGAATGATAGGATCATTTATTTAATTCAACTAAATGAACCGTTAATCTTCTTGGGGCAACCTGTGGATATTGTTGAATTACCGTTTCCTAAAAATAAATGTTATCCATTGGAATCGTGGGAACATATTGAGATTGTCATACCATTTAATGAAGATGAAAATGTTTCGCAGTGGTTATACCGTCTTGAGAAAAGATTTTTATGGAACCAATTAACAACTCTAAATGTCAAAGTGAGTGTGCCTAAAGTTGATGGTGAAAAATTACCAAATCCATCGATTGCCGTGAGTTTTGCTGATAAAAGCGAGAATTTCGTGTGTATTAAGGTTCACCCTTATAACATTAAAACTATTATTGAGGTTTAGTGAATGAAAAAAATTACCTTAGCATTAGCTATATTGACTGCGGTAGGATTATCTGCTTGCTCAGGCAGATTTGATGATAATTCTTACAAGGGAACCGTTTTATCAAGTCAATATGCAGGCAACAATTCAAAATTAACAGTAATAAAAGATAACTGTGAAGGTTATAAGTATCAAGGTGTAGCTGAAACTGTTATAGAAGTAAGACAATATGATTCTGATATTGTTACAGGTTCTTGTGTCCGTGTATATGAGGATAGAATAGATAATATTTCTCGCTCTGAATCTCGTTCTTGGATATCAAGAGTTGGTGTAGTCCTATAATAAAAGGGTAATTGAGATGAAAAAAATCACATTAGCATTAGCAATTCTTACCGCTATTGGCGTGACCGGTTGTGCTAATACAGATATTTATAGTGGTGACGTATATTCAGGCAATCAATCAAAAGAAGCACGTTCAATTACTTATGGTACTATTGTTTCTGCTCGTTCTGTAAAAATCCAAGCAGATAATCAAGGTGTGATTGGTACAGTAGGTGGTGGTGTTCTTGGTGGTGTTGCCGGTTCTTCCATAGGAGGAGGTTCAGGTCAAGTATTAGCAAGTGCCGTTGGTGCAATTGCAGGAGCAATGATCGGTAGCAAAGTAGAAGAAAAAGCAAGCCAAGTTGATTCTTTAGAATTAACTATTAAGAAAGATGACGGTAATGAAATTGTTGTCGTTCAGAAATATGATGAGAAATTAACTAAAGCCGGAACGAGAGTTCGCATTGTTGGTGGTTCTAGCTTAAATGTCTCAGCGCTGTAAGAAAAAATTCATTTAAATAAGAAAACCCCTTTGAATATTAATCAAAGGGGTTTTTATTTGCTTATTTAATTCTTGGTGCTGTTTTTTTACTAAATAAAGTCATCAACGGTAACACAATAATACAGCAAATTGTCCCGATAAAAATACCAACACTTAAATCAGCTAAAATAGAAAAAGGACTGTCAAGTTGCAAATTTTCAATAAAATGATGCAAGATAGGCAAATAATGCACAAAAATGCCACCCCCGACCATAAACATCGCAATCACCCCAATTACCGATAAAGATTTCATAAACCAAGGCATAAAAAATAGCAAAAACTTACCGATTGGCTGTGTCATAGGGTTTTCTTTTTTGATTAACCATAAACCAACATCGTCTAATTTCACAATTAGACCCACTAATCCATACACAAAAAAGGTGATGCCAATCCCAATGGCTAGTAAGGTTAAGATTTTAGGTAATAATTCTGCATCTTGAATTGAACCCAACGCAATAATGATAATTTCTGCGGAGAGAATAAAGTCGGTTTTAATAGCACCTGTTATTTTCTCTTTTTCGCTACTTGTTGTTTCATTTAAAGTGCGGTCTAAATTCTTTTGATTTTTAGGTAAGAATTTATGGATCAATTTTTCCATTCCTTCAAAACACAAATAGGCACCACCAATCATTAATAATATATTGATAAATGATGGCAGATAAATGGCAAGTAATAACGCAAGGGGAATCAGAATCGCTTTATTCCACAAAGATCCTTTTGCCACCGCCCACACTATTGGTAATTCTCGACTGGCAGCGACATCTTTGCCGCTAACTTGTGTGGCATTTAGGGTCAAATCATCACTAATTACGCCAACAGTTTTCTTAGCAGCAACTTTGGTCATTAACGCTACATCATCTAATACCGATGCAATATCATCGAGTAACGTAAATAAGGAACTAAATGCCATTTTTTCTCCTATTTACTTCCAATTTTCTTTTTTAGCTTTTTGTAATTTAGCATAAGCAGCAAGTAATTTTTGATGTGCTGCAAATTTTTGTAAATGCTCATCATCTGCCAATAAATCATAGAACGGATTACCACCATTTACCGTTTTCCACGCAAAATCCACCGCACTTTTACCGTACATTTTCTCAAACACTTCCCGATATTGTTCAGGTTCACGATCTTCATCAAGGAATAACTCTATACTACTGATTAAGCAACGATAGTAGTTGGCACGTTCTGGTGTGAACACGGAGCTGTTCATATTGTATGCCCAATTCGCCCAGTCTAATGCCAATTCCAAATCACCTAAAGCGAGATAAAGCATTGATTTTAATTCACCCACACGTAAGGTCGTCCAACCTGATTTTGGTGGTGGCACAATACCGATAAATTCACGCACACGGGTAGCGTCATCAATGCCTTGATCGTCTAATTCGTCCAATAATTCTTGATAAGTATCCGCATCGTGGTGGAAGTGCGGTAAATCTAATAGGATTTCACGCCAGTCCATACCCATATTATTATTAGCGTATATTAAATCGTCCACAGGGTAAATATCCGACATTGACGGCACGATAATACGACAAGCATACACATCTAAATGATTGTAATCCATAATATAAACTTCTTTGCCGTCCGCATTAAAGATAGACATTAGATTATGATATTCTTGTTCCGTGTTGCCCGAAAAATCCCAATGCACAAACGGATAATCCGCTTGTTGTTTAAATAAATCCCACGAAATTAAACCGCTCGAATCAATAAAGTGGGTTTCTAAATTGGCATGTTCTGCTACATCATCATTATTAAAAGACGGGGGAGTAAACACGTCTAAATCTTTTAAGCTACGCCCTTGCAACAATTCCGTCACCGTCCGCTCAAATGCCACTTGGAAATTTGGGTGAGCCCCAAAGGAAGCAAAACAAGTACCATTGTGAGGATTAAGCAGAATCACACAAATGACAGGGTATTTTCCCCCTAATGAAGCATCGTAGGCTAAAATCGGAAAACCTTCCTGTTCTAATTTTTCAATAGAGGCTTGAATAGTCGGATATTGAGCAATTACTTCCGTTGGGATTTTCGGTAAACTAATGGCTTCTGCAATAATGCGATTTTTTACATAACGTTCGAAGACTTCCGATAAGCCTTGTACACGAGCTTCATTCTTAGTGTTACCTGCCGACATACCGTTGGATGCATAAAGATTGGCAATAATGCTTTGCGGAATATACACGGTTTGTTGATCCGATTGACGAATATAAGGCATCGCTACGATACCACGATCATAATTACCTGATTGTAGATCCACTAATAATTCAGGGGTTAATTCTCCCTCAGGATCGTAATAACCGAGCAAATAATCATCTAAAATGCCTTCTGGCAACAAATCCTCATCATCAATTTCAAACCATTTTTCAGTTGGGTAGTGAACGAACTCGCCGTTGGCAATATCTTGTCCTAAATAATAATCCGCAAAGAAATAGTTCGTGGAAAGACGTTCAAAATATTCGCCTAACGCTGATGCCAATGCGGCTTTTTGGCTCGCACCTTTGCCGTTAGAAAAACATTGTGGACAATCACGATCTCGAATATGCACCGACCACACATTCGGCACAGGATTAAGCCAAGAGGCTTCTTCAATATTGAAACCAAGTGCGGTTAATTTTTGTTGAAATTTTGCGATACTGTCTTCAAGGGCAGCATCTTTGCCTAGGATAAAGGTTTGTTCTGTCATAAAATATTCCTATAAGTTAATTTATTAATAACTGTTGTTGTAGTTTTTCTTTGCTCGTAGTCATATCGGGTTTCGCCGATGGCAACTTACTTTTTCTTTGCACAAGCAAAGAAAAAGTAAAAGCTAAATACGACATAACCCCAAATCAAACACCTTATTATGAAACTGATGTAGTGTACCACGATGTCCAATACTTAACACAATCATATTCGGTAGTTTTTCACGAATTTTGCGGTACAGAATATATTCGGTCGGTTCATCAAGGGCGGAGGTGGTTTCATCTAAAAACACAATGTTCGGCTTGGTCAGGAAAATACGAATAAATGCCACCCGTTGTAATTCCCCTGGGGAAAGGGTAGCTTGCCAGTCGTTTTCTTGATCCAATGCGTGAATATAATTGCTTAGACGGCATTTTTCCATATATAGCTCTAAATCAGCATGGTGAGGATCTATATTAGGATAACAAATCGCCTGACGCAATGTACCTTGTGGCATATAAGGGCGTTGCGGTAAAAACAGTACATTGGCATTACAAGGACGTTCGCAATAACCAAAAGTTTCAAAGGGATAGATCCCTGCAATGGCTTTCAATAAAGTGGTTTTGCCCGCTCCAGATGGTCCTTGAATTAACAGTGCATCACCAGCATTAAGCTCTAAATTGACTTGTTGTAACAAGACTTCGCCGTGCTGATCTTTTAAACCGAAATCTTTTAATTTAATGCCTAAACCACATTCTATTGGTTGAATAATCTGTTGTTTATCAAGCTGATCTAAGGTAAACATAAAATCATACAAACGGTTTAAGCGTGCTTGATACAGGGTGAATTGTTCATAAAACAAACGGAAAAATGACAATGCACGCATTAAACGGTTAAAGGCTTGCACGGTTTGGTGCATATCGCCTAAGGTGGCAAGCCCTGCAAAAAAGCGAGGGGCTTGTAGCATTAAAGGTAAAATCATGGCAAATTGAGTAACACCCGTATTAAAGCCATCTAAACCCAACATACGGCGAACTATCGTCCAACGGTTTTGAATAATTTGATTAAATTTGGCTTTTAAATGGGAATATTCCTGTGTTTCGCCGTCATAGAATGCGATACTTTCTGCATTATCGCGTACCCGAATTAAGGAATAACGATAATCCCCAGCGTATTTTTCTTTGGCATAATTTAATTTGATTAACGGATAACCAATCCACACTGACATTGCCGTGGCGAGGATAATAAAAGTATAAATAAAAAATACGGTTCCTTTGGGAATTTCAATGCCAAATAAGGGAAGTAAGCCAGATAGTCCCCACAAAATGACGGTAAACTCAATAATCGCTACGATTGATCCGATCATGCCGTCTAACAGTTCTACTGTTCCTGTAATAAATTCGCGAGCATCTTGTTCAATACGTTGGTCGATATTATCGGGTAAATCTTTTTCATATTTAATTCGATAGTAGTTTTTATATTGTAACCAGCGATGGAGCATTTCTTCGTTCATTTTTTCCAGCCAACGAATTTCAAATACTTGACGGACGAGATAATTCAAAATGGAATGGATAATTTTAAAACCTACCAGCATGGCGTTTAACAAGGCAAAAAACCAAAAAGCATCGGCTTTTTTGTCTTGTAATGAGCTATATAATCCGTTGTAAAAGAAAGAGTTGAGTACGCTAATACGAACTTCTAATAGAATAAAAATGAGGAGCAACAGTATCAAACTCATCATTTTGAACTGGTTACCATTTTGTATGCAAGGCTTTGTGATCAACCAGAATTTTTTTCCAAAGGCGGTTTTCCGCAATAAAAGTGCGGTGCAAAATAATCCTAAATTTAACCAAAATAGAGTGGTGAGAAGCCAACTAAAACTGTTATTTAATTCTGTTTGCCAGTTCATAAAATATTTTTAGAAATTGATTAGTGTAAATCTAATACGAGTTCTGGGTGCTTATTCAATAAAGATAACAACGTTGCAGCCGCACCACTCGGACGGCGTAGCCCTTGTTCCCATGAGCGTAATGTATTCACAGAAATCCCCAATTTTTCAGCAAATTTATGTTGGGAAAGTCCTACTTTGGTGCGAGTTTCCACAATGGGGGAGATGGCAATTTCCGTCTGACGAGCATATTTCCCTCGTTTCACTTCGGATAAAGCCTGTGTCAAGCTTTCACGCAACTGTTCCATCTCAGGATCATCAGCAATGACAGCATTCACCATCGTTTCGATATTCCAATTTTGGCTTTTTTGTTGTAATGTTTGGCTAATATTATTGTTCATTTTTTATTCCTCTCAAGTGTTTCATTTCTTGTTGAGATAAATTTTCTTTTTCATTTTTCGTATAAATATCAAGAGCAACAATCAGACCATCATCAAGCAGATTAAAATAAATCACTCTTGCGCCACCACGTTTTCCGTGTACATTAGCCTGCCAACGCACTTTTCTTAATCCTGCCGATTTGGGTATCACGTCACCTATAAGCGGATTATTTGATAAAAAACTCAAAAATTCCAGTCGCTCATCACGAGTCCAAATGCGATCTACTTTGGATTTAAATATTTCGGTTTCAACGATAGTGTACATTTATACTCTCTTGGTGACATACTATGTATTATATAATACTTTGTATTACTGTCAATTTGACATTTATTTAAAAACAAGACAATGTTATTTGCCATGCAACAAAAGGGGCAGTTTATCCGCCCCTTGTGAATAAGTCAAAATGTAAATTAGAATGAATATTCAACCGTTGTCCAATACGTTCTTGGCATACCTAACACGGCGAAGCTACGGTCGTATTGACCACGTTGTACTTGCCAGTAGGCTTTGTTGAATAAGTTTTCGACGTGAGCTCTCACTGTGATAGCGTGACCGTTACCCAATTTGGTATGGTACTTCGCTCCAGCATCTACTAAGGTGTATGATGGGAAAGCATAAGTTTTTTGCGTATCTTGGTAAGATTTGCCAAAGTGTTGTACGTTGGTGCTTAAAGTTAAACCTTGGATAAATGGTGTATCCCATTCAATCCCTGCTTTACCCACCCAACGTGGGTTTGCCACTTGATAACCATTGACTAAATTATCTGCGTAGTTTGGATAATCTTTCACTTTAGATTGTAAGTACATAATACCTAAACTTGGACGCACAGTTTTATCTGACAAATTAGCGTAGATATTAAACTCAATACCACGGTTGCGTTCAATACCTTGAGAATCACCCGCAGATGCACCAGATCTAGCGAAGTCAGTACCGCTTGTTGTTGTACCACGCCAGTAACCTTCACGGCGAACTTGGAATACGTTAAATGAAGTTACGATATCACCCCAGTTTTTACGCACGCCTAATTCTAATTGACGGCTAACACGTGGTTTTGACATTGTTGTATTACCACTGTCATCGGTTTTAATGTCTGCAGGTTCTAAATCTTCCATATAGTTGCCGTAGAACACGAGGTCAGGGTTAGGTAAGTAAGACACCATAAACATTGGACTAAAGCGATGTGCATCACCTTTCGCTTGTTTGATATTATCTTTATAAGATGCCCATTGGAAACGACCACCTAAAGTGACACGGAATTTATCTTCCGCAAAGCCAAGTGTATCTGATAGGGCAAGGCTGTTTGCACGGATCGTTGCATCTAAGTTTGGATTAGCTTCAAAACCATTACTAAATACATTGCCTTGCGGAATGTTAGCTAATTGTTGGGCTAAAGTTTGTCCTGCTGCATTTCCATAAGGATAAATGGTTAAGTTTTGGTTTGGTGCTTGAGAGGTACCACGATAGGTTTGACGACGACGATCAATGTGATCGAATGAGGTACTCCAGTTGTGGCTTACTGAACCTGTTGAGAATTCACCACGAGTGGCTAAGTTACTGCTTAAGGTTTGGAAACGTTGATCGGTCATACGAGAACGTCCCGCATTATAAGATTGACCATCCGTAGATGGGGTAGCAGAAGCAAAGTTACCATAATAACGAGCATCGTTATAACCGACTCCGCCCGAAATTTGGAAGTTATAGTCGGTGTAGTAGTCAAAGGTCAGCATATTAGTTTGACTACGGGTATCTTGTGCTTGCCAACTTGGCTGAAGATTATTTTCACCGTCTAAGGCATCAAATAAACGGGCTTTAGCATTTTGAATATCTTGAATACGTGCACGACCGCCCTCGGTTTTACGTTTCGCATAGAAACTATCGAAAGACACATAAAGTTTATCGCCACTATAATCCGCATTTAAAGAAAATTCTTTATTGTCTTCCCAGTAGCCTGTGCGAGGGGTATCGCCCTCACGCATTTTACCATTCACACGTACACCGAATTGTTTGCTTTCGCCAAAACGTTGACCTAAGTCAAAGGTACCTTGTAAACGATTGTCGCTAAAATAGCCTACACCCACTTTACGGTTGCCTTGATCACTAGCACGTTTGGTTTCAATATTGACTGCACCTGCTGTTGCCCCCTCAGGATCCATGCCTGAAAGTGCGGTATTTCCGCCTTTAATTAATTGTACAGAATCCGCATACACGCTAGATGTACCTTGTGTACCGTACATCCCAGCCAAGCCGTTTACGCTAAATTGACGGGCATCTAATTGATAACCACGGAAATATAAACCTGTTAAGGTATTGGTTTCACCACCAAATTGCCAAGTTGAGGCATCTTTTTTGGCAACTACATCCACTAAAGTACGTGCTTGTGTATCATCAATCACTTTGGCATCATATTTTACTACCGTCACAGGGGCGGTGAAGTTAGTGGCACGACCTAATAAACCTAAGTTTACGCTGTCTTGTAATTTACCGTCACTAGCAACAGAATAAGAACGATAGCTTGCTGGTTCATGAAGACTGTCAGAAACTTCAATCGCATCAAGCTGTTCGGTTGTTTGCTGACTTGTTTCAGCATAAGCACCAAAAGAAACACCAGCGAAAAGTGCGGTGTAAATTAAGCTAAACTTGAATTTCATTAGATTACCCTTAATCAAAAATAAATATAAAAATAGTCTAAAAATTAGACTGTTTAAAAAGAGTGCTGAGTATAAATTAAACGATAATCTATTGCAATAGGTTTAATAAGATTTATTCGTGTTTGTGTATTGATTTATTTTTTATAAACATTTGCAATCCCCCTAACTTTATAGCATAATTCACGTCCTAAGCATTTGATGCTTATCCAATGGAAACCTTTTCGGTCTTTCGCAATGGTGTCTGATTTACTCGGTCAGGTTCGGAAGAAAGCAGCCAAAGTCAGAATTTCTGTGTGCCGAGAGTAGCTGGGAAGGTTTCCACCCTTTAACTGCCTATTTTTCTTTTATTTAATCTTCTCTAATTTAGCTAATAATTGTTCGTCTGTTTGAGCCTGCAATTTCCACATCCGATATAACAACAAAACCGCCGCAGCCGTTAAGGCGACTACAAAACCAATCCAAAAACCCATAGCACCTAAATGTGGTATGATCCAATCGGTCATGGCAAGCGTGTAACCTATGGGCATTGCCAATATCCAATAGCAAAAAATAGTGATATATAAAATGGCTTTGGTGTCTTTATAGCCACGTAATACGCCACCTGCCAGTACTTGCAGAGTATCAGAGAATTGATAAAGCGAAGCGACAATTAACAATGAACTAGCCAGAGTGATAACATGCAGATCCTTTACGAAAATTTGAGCAATTTGTTCACGCCAGAAGATTGTAACAAAGGCAGTAATAACGGTAATATTTAAACCTACAGCAATGGCAATATAAGACACTTTTTTAGCCTGCTCTAGGGATTTTTCGCCTAAGCGTTGCCCAACTAAAATAGTGGTTGCCATGCCTAACGACATAGGGAACATAAATACAAAAGAACTAGTATTTAACGCAATTTGATGGCTTGCCACCATATCCGTGCCGAGCGGGGATAAAAATAATGAAGTCAACGCAAATAATGCCACTTCCGCCCATAATGCGACTGCAATCGGAAAACCAAGTTTAAGCAATTTCTTCAAGGTAGAAAAATCAGGTTTCTCAATTAGTTGCTCAAACACTTTGAGATCACGTAAATGATAAGATTGACGACTATAAGCGATCATCATTATACACATTGCCCAATTAACAATAGACGTGGCAATGCCACAACCTACCGCACCAAAGGCTGGTACCCCAAATTTGCCATAAATAAAGATATAGTTCAGCGGAATATTCAATAATAAGCCGATAAAGGTAATGACCATAGCGGGTTTCGTTTTAGCTACGCCGTCATTTAAGCAACGAAAATTAATTAATAATAAATAAGCAGGCAATCCGAATAACATGGCGTGTAGATAACCTATTGTAATATTAGCTAGTTTTTCTTCCATATTCATAGCTTGAATCACCACATCACTATGGTAAATAAGAAGTCCTAATGGAATACAAACCAACAAGATAATCCACAAACCTTGTCGTACTTGATGAGCAATATCAGAACGTTGTCCCGAACCGTTTAAGTAGGAAATGGTTGGGGGCAAGGCTAACAATAAGCCTTGTCCAAAAAGGACTAACGGAAACCAAATAGATGCCCCAACCGAAATGGCTGCCATATCCGCTGCACTCACTCGTCCAGCCATAATGGTGTCCACTAATCCCATTGAATTTTGGGCGATTTGAGCGAGAAGAATAGGAATAGCGATTTGAATTAATTTTTTTGCTTGTTCGTGATATTGTTGCCAACTGTTAATTTTTTGCATAAAAAGACCGAGTTTCCTTTATAATAGGAAAAATTTAATTTTTTCACCGCACTTTGCGGTTAAGCGAGTTTATATGTTTACAGGTATCGTGCAAGGTGTTGCGTCTATTCATTCTATCATTGAAAAGACAAATTTTAGAACACATACTATTAAAATGCCAGATGAATTACTGGCAGATTTACAATTAGGTGCATCTGTTGCACATAATGGTGTTTGTTTGACTGTTACTAAAATTGAGAATAATCTCGTGAGCTTTGATTTAATGACGGAAACTTTACGGATCACTAATTTAGGTGAACTTAAAGTGGGGGATCAGGTCAATATAGAAAGAGCGATGAAATTCGGTTCAGAAGTAGGCGGGCATTTATTGTCGGGACACGTCTATTGCACGGCAAAAATTGTTGAACAAAAACCGAGTGAGAATAATTTACAAATTTGGTTTAAATTGCCTAATCACGATGTGATGAAATATATTCTGACCAAAGGCTTTATTGCTGTGGACGGTATCAGTTTGACCATTGGTAATGTGAAAGAAACTCAATTTTGCGTTAATTTAATTCCTGAAACGATTGAACGTACGATTATTGCTAAAAAAAATGTAGGGGATTTGGTTAATATTGAAATTGATCCGCAGACACAAGCAATAGTGGATACGGTGGAACGTTATTTGGCTAGAAAATAGCTTGTCTTATTATATTTCCGTAAATATAATTTATTTACATCTTTTGAGAAAGATAAAATGATAGAAATTAATGGGTTGAGTGGGATCGTAATAAAGCGGAAATTAATGAATTAAAACATAATGTTAGCTTTAATGAAGCTATTACGGTATTTTATGATGATGATGCGTTATTAATCCCAGATCCTGAACATTCTTTTTTTGAAGAACGTTTTCTTCTATTGGGATTGAGTTTACATAACAATACATTAGTTGTTGTACATTGCGAACGAGATGAAAATATACGTATTATTTCAGCTCGCCATGCGACAAAAAAAGAGAAAGAACAATATCAAAGGGGGTTTTAGATGTTACCAGAATACGATTTCAGCCAAGCAATTAAAAATCCTTATGCGAAACGCCTAAAAAGTAAAAAAGTGGTGACTATTCGTATTGATGACGATGCGATCGATTATTTTAAACAACTTTCAGCAGAAATGGATATGCCTTATCAAACGTTGATTAATCTTTATTTGAAAGAATGTGCTCAAACACAGAAAAAGCCTAATATTCATTGGCAATAATGTTATGAAAAAATTTTTCTTATTTTTGACCGCACTTTTTGCCTTTATGCAAAATGTGCAAGCTCACCCTCATGCTTTTATTGGTATGAAAACCACGCCATTAGTGGAAAATAACACTTTAAAAGGTTTTTCGGTGCAATGGTTGCTAGATGAAGCCAGTTCAGCTGAATTGCTTTACGATTTGAAAGTTGCTCATAACGATCCCAAGGCAAAACAAGCTATTGTGGATGATATGGTTAAAAACACGGTATCAGAGCATTATTTTAGTTATCTCTATGATAAACAAGGTAATCGGGTAAAATATACCTCTCAGCCAGCAAATTATGATATTAAAGCGGTGGGTAACCATATTTTGTATCATTTTGATTTCTTTTTGTCCCAACCACAAACATTGGTGGATAATGAATTTGTCTTGATGATTTATGATCCAACCTATTATGTGTCAATGTATTATGATGATAAAAGTGCGGTAGATTTTAGCCAACTTCCAGCCAATTGTCATGGTGATATGGTAGATCAAACTGTTGATGAAAAAACCAAACAATATGCTAAATCTTTAGATAAAACCCAACGAGAAGCAGATTTTTCACTGGGTAAGGAATTTGCTCAAAAAGTGATTTTACAATGTCAATAAGCACTAAAAAAATCAGCACTATTTTATTATTATGCCTGTTGGCAGCAGGCATTGGTTTTTTATTCCCTTATTTATTTAAGCAAGTGGTGCTGTGGCAGCGAGAATTTAATCAGTTATTATCTCATCATCTTCATCAAATTAAGCAAGCTCCGATTTATGCAGGCGCAAGCTTGATTTTAATCAGTTTTGGCTATGGTGTATTTCATGCATTAGGGCCGGGTCATGGTAAATTTATTATCACCAGTTATCTTTCACTTCATCAATCTAAAATTTTTGCCAGTATGCGGCTAGCCTTTTTGTCGTCCTTAATGCAAGGCGTCGTCGCAATTGTGGCAACCAGTATTGTGGTGGTGGTGTTAAATTTATCTTCCAGTTATTTTAAAGCCAGCCAACTTTGGTTAGAGCGTGGGGCGTATGGGTTGATTTTTCTGCTCGGCATACAATGGTTAATGCAAAGTAGCAAAAAAATTTGGCAAGCTCAACGCCGACCGAAAATTAAGCAAATTAAACCCATTACCGATGATATTAGAGTAAAAAGTGCGGTGCAAAATCCTCATCTTTTTTCAGATCATTTTGATGGTGAAAACTGTGCTTGTGGACATCAACATTTGCCGAATGAAGATCAACTTACTCAAGCAAATAGTTTAAAATCGCAATGGTTGATCATTTTAAGTATCGGTATGCGGCCTTGCACTGGTGCCATTTTTATTTTATTTTTGTCTTATATGCTCGATCTTTATGTATGGGGCATGCTAGCAACCATGGCAATGGCAATCGGCACGGGGCTTACTTTGTCAGGTTTTGCGTTAATGGTGCAATATGCCAGAAACACGGCAGTGCAAGTAGGAAAATGGTATTTTTCTGCAAAACTGAAAAGTCAATTTTCTCACTGGTTAAAACTGGCGTTTGGCTTGATATTAATGGGTTTTGCGGTGAGCTTGATTTATGCAACTACATTGCAAAGTGTTGGAGGCGCAGTGTTGTTTGGGCGTTGAAATTAAACATCAGTCTTTTCCTTAAATTCACATAAATCTTCAATTAAACAAGAACCACATCTCGGTTTTCTCGCAATACAAGTATAGCGACCGTGTAAAATCAGCCAGTGATGTACATCCACTTTAAATTCCGCCGGCACGACTTTGAGCAATTTTTCTTCGACTTTAACGACATCCTTTCCCGGGGCAAAACCTGTTCGATTAGCTACTCGAAAGATATGTGTATCCACCGCAATAGTAGGCTGCCCGAAAGCTGTATTGAGTACCACATTAGCCGTTTTTCGTCCTACTCCGGCTAAGGCTTCTAACGCTTCTCGATTGTCAGGTACTTGGGAATGGTGTTTATCAATCAGATCTTTGCAGGTTTTAATGATATTTTCTGCTTTACTGTTATAAAGTCCGATGGTTTTAATATATTCTTTTAAGCCGTCCACCCCTAAAGCATAAATTTTTTCAGGCGTATTCGCCACCGGAAATAACTTATCTGTGGCTTTATTTACTCCTTTGTCGGTTGCTTGAGCAGATAATATAACGGCAATTAATAATTCAAAAGGTGAGCTAAAATTTAGCTCTGTGGTCGGATGCGGATTGTTATCCCGCAAGCGAGTTAAAATTTCAATGCGTTTTTGTTGGTTCATTTTTTCTGTTCGAGTTTATTTTTAAATGCCAAAATTAACCCTAATCCGATAAAAGCACCCGGTGGCAAAATGGCAAGTAACAGATTGTTTTGATGATGAAACACTTCAATGCGTAACACTTTTGCCCAATCGCCCAGTAGTAAATGAATGCCGTCAAATAAGGTACCATTGCCGAAAATTTCGCGTAATGCCCCTAATAAAAACAGACTTAATGTCATACCTAATCCCATGGCGAAACCATCAAAGGCGGAATGTAGCAGACTATTTTTACTCGCAAAGGCTTCGGCTCGCCCGATCACAATACAATTAGTCACAATCAGCGGAATAAAAATACCCAGTGATTGATAGAGGCTATAAGTATAGGCATTCATTAATAATTGCACGACGGTAACAGTCGTAGCAATAATCATGACATAAATTGGAATGCGAATTTCGTGAGGGATTTGCTTGCGGAACAACGATACCATGGTGTTGGTGCAGATTAACACTATCATGGTGGCAAGTCCTAAACCTAAGGCGTTAGTAGCAGAGTTAGATACCGCTAACAATGGACAAAGTCCAAGTAATTGTACGGTGCCGGGGTTATTTCGCCATAATCCTTGTACTAACAAATTGTACCAAAGGTTTTCTGTTTTTTGTTCTGTCATCATATTTATCACTATTGATTAAGAATTTCTAACGCTGAACGCTTGATCTGATTGACGACTGCTCTTGGTGTAATGGTCGCGCCAGCAAATTGATCAAACTTACCGCCATCTTTTTTTACCGCCCAGTCGTTTAGATTATCCGCACTGATTTTTTTATGGCTAAAGCTTAAAATCCAATCAGAAATACGAGTGTCAATTTTATCACCTAAGCCGGGTGTCTCGTGATGTTCTAGCACTCGCACACCTAAAATTTCGCCCTCTGGGGTCATGCCAAACAATAAACGAATATTACCTGAATAACCGTCTGGTGCGATGGTTTCAATGGCATAGGCAGAATGTTTGCCCTTTAAAAGTGCAGTACAAATTTTGTCAACTTGTTTGGTTTTTGGTTCAACACAATTGTGCATTAAATCATTGTCAAAATAGCTTTGCGGAATGACTTGTAATAATAATTCACGCTGTTGACTCACAATAACAGCGTTAATTTTATCTTTAGTTAACAAATACATTGCCCCTGAAATCGCTGTGCAAACTAAGGCGATAAAAGCAAGTAATAAGCCGTATTTACTGGTAATTTTTCCCATATTCATTATCGTCCTCCTTGGTGTCCGGCGACTCTCGGACGGCTGTAATGATCAATTAATGGCACACAAATATTCGATAACAAAATGGCAAAAGCTACGCCGTCGGGGTAGTTACCATAAAAACGAATTAGGCTTACTAACACACCCGCTAAGGCGCCAAAAATCAGTTTGCCTGTCGGTGTGATAGATGCGGTAACGGGATCGGTGGCAATAAAAAATGCACCGAACATGGTTGCACCGCTGACAAGTTGCCAAAGTGGGGGAGTAGCGACTGGAGAAAGTGCAAAATTTAAACACGCCATGGCAAAAAGCGCGGTTAAAAATGCCACAGGAATTTGCCAGTGGATAATTTTTCGCCATACTAAAAATAAACCACCGAGTAAAAAAGCGAGATTTAGTTGTGTCCAACCGATACCATATAATGATGAACTAAAAGGTAAAATAGATGAAAAAATCGGTGAATGACTTAATTCTGCAAAAGAAAAGAGCGTACTTTTTGTCCCTGTTTTTACCGCATCTAAGGGAGTTGCAGAGGTCATACCGTCAATACTTGCTACTAATTGATGTAGGCTAAAGCCATCCGTGGTAATGCCTGAAAAAATTAAATGGATACTGTCCGCCAATGTAGGTGGTTCGTTTAACAACGAAATCGGTGGAAGCCATGCTGTCATTTGTACTGGGAATGAAATTAACAATACCACATAACCCACCATCGCGGGGTTAAATACATTTTGTCCTAAACCACCATAAACATGTTTACCAAAAATCACCGCGCAAAATATGCCCACCAATATTACCCAGTAGGGAGCATAAGGTGGAATGGCCATGGCTAAAATGGCAGCGGTTAATACTACACTAAAATCAGCAATATAAAACAGTTTTGGTTTTTTGCGTAAAAGGGTGACAATATATTCCAACAGCAAGGCAAAGCCTACTGCCAACGCTATTTGAATCAATACACCAAAACCAAAGAAATAAATCTGTACTGCCAAGGCAGGCAACATAGCAAAAATTACCCACAGCATAATGCGAGCGGTGAGTTTCCCTGAATGAGTATGGGGTGAACTGGCAATTCTAAACATATTATTCCTTATTCTCTGCTTTCAGTTGAATTTGAGTGGCTTTTTTAGCTTTCGCTCTAGCAATGGCAGCGGCAACGGCAGCCTTTTTCGGATCCGTTTCTGAGTTTTCCGTGTTAACAGTTTTTTCTGTTACAGGTTCAACCGTTGAATGTTGTTGAGCGGCTTTTTTAGCTTTCGCTCTGGCAATAGCAGCGGCAACAGCAGCTTTTTTCGGATCCGTTTCTGAGTTTTCCATGCTAACAGTTTTTTCTGTTACAGATTCAACCGTTGGATGTTGTTGAGCGGCTTTTTTAGCTTTCGCTCTGGCAATAGCAGCGGCAACGGCAGCCTTTTTCGGATCCGTTTCTGAGTTTTCCATACTAACAGTTTTTTCTGTTACAGGTTCAACCGTTGGATGTTGTTGAGCAGCTTTTTTAGCTTTCGCTCTGGCAATAGCAGCGGCAACAGCAGCTTTTTTCGGATCCGTTTCTGAGCTTTCCGTATTAACAGATTTTTCTGTTACAGGTTCAACCGTTGGATGTTGTTGAGCGGCTTTTTTAGCTTTTGCCCGAGCCAGTGCAGCGGCAACCGCTGCTTTTTTATCATTATTAACGGCGGTATTTTCTGATGAATTTTGGATATTTTCCACCGCACTTTCTGTTTGGTTGAGTTCAGATTGTTCTTGCTGACGGGCTAAACGTTGAGCCTTGCGAGCTTTGCGCAATGCCATAATATCCGTATTATCTGGCAACACTTCGCCTCTCTTTTCATCTACAATGGTTTTTACTTCTGTCGTTGTAGTATTTTCTGCTTTCTTGGCTTTTAACCGTTCTAATGCCGCAGCAACAGGATCCACCCCTTTACTATTCGCCACTTCTTGACGACGGTTTTCAGCTGCTTTTTGGGCGCGTTCTTTGCGAGCTTGTTCTTCTTTTTCTAAACGCGCTTGGCGAGCTTCAAAGCGAATTTTGGCTTCTTCAGCTTTTTGGGCTTTTTCTTCCATTTCCCAAATTGCCGCTTTTTCTTGGCGGAAGTATTGGATCAACGGAATATGGCTTGGGCAAACGTAAGCACAAAGTCCACATTCTATGCAGTCCATTAATTGATATTGTAGTGATTTTTCGTGATCTTCGCTACGTGCAAACCAATAAAGTTGTTGCGGCATTAAATAATAAGGGCAAACATCTGAGCAGGCGGAGCAACGAATACAAGATTGTTCCGCCGGAGGTGGTGTATATTCAAAATGATCAGGTGCAAGCAAACAGTTGGCTAATTTGGTGACGGGGGCATTTAAATCGGGCAACGCTAACCCCATCATCGGACCACCTAAATACACGGGTAACCGTTCATCTGCTTGATAGCCAGCTTGTGCTAATACAAAGGAAATCGGCGTACCAAAACGTACCCATTGATTACCTTTATTTGGAATTTTATCGCCAGTAAGTGTCACTACTCGTTCAATTAATGGTTCATCGTCGATTATTGCACGTTTAATTGCAAACGCTGTGCCAACATTTTGCATATACACGCCAATGCTAGAAGAACGCTTGCCACTCGGTACTTCTATTCCAGTCAGAATTTTGACTAAGGTATTCGAATCACCAGATGGATATTTAGTTGGAACAACGCGAAGATCAATATCATTTGCACCATGCAAGGCAAATTTCAGGGCGGAAATAGCTTCTGGCTTGTTGTCTTCCACCGCAATTACCACTTTTTCAGGGCGAAGAATATAACGCAAAATTCGTACACCTTCGATCATTTCGTCAGCGTAATCTCGCATTAAGCGATCATCACAAGTGATATAAGGTTCGCATTCCGCGCCGTTAATAATCAATAATTTCACTGCACTATTTGGGATAGAACGAGCCGAACTCACTTTTGCCGCTGTCGGGAACACTGCACCTCCTAAGCCTGCTACACCCGCCTGATAGATTTTTTGAATTAATTGTTCGGGGGTTTGGGTGAGAAAGTCGTCAATCGGTCGTTGTTCACGCCATTGATCCTTGCCATCCGCTTGAATGTGTACGGCTAATTCACTTAATCCTGATGGATGTGCCGCAATATAAGGGGCAATATCTGTTACAATACCTGATGTTGGGGCGTGAACGGGCAAGCAACGCAAGCCGTCCCCTTGGGTGAGGGGCTGTCCTTTTAGCACCGTATCGCCTACCTTGACTAACAAACTGCCTGCTGTACCCGAATGTTGTTTGACGGGTACATAGAATTTTTCCGTCAAAGGTGCGGTGGAGATTGGTGTAGAATTTGATTGGGATTTCATTTCTGGTGGATGAATACCCCCATGAAAATCCCATAATTTGCCAGATTGATAGCGAGATAATACGTCTGTCATGTTTATTCTCCTACTACCATTTTATTTTCATACTTAATTGGAATCACCATTTTCGGATCGATTTTCCAGTTCCAGCTTTCAATCGGCTTTTCCACTTTTTCCATGCTAATACAATCTGTTGGACAAGGTGCCACGCAAAGTTCACAACCAGTACAAAGATCGGGAATAATCGTATGCATGGCTTTATTGGTACCAATAATGGCATCTACTGGACAGGCTTGAATACATTTTGTACAACCGATACACATATCTTCGTGAATAAATGCCACTTTAACTTCCGGTTCTTCCATGCCGTCTATTGCCGGCACATCAACGCCCATTAATTCAGCAATTTTTACCACGGTTTGTTGACCACCGGGGACACATTTGGTGATCTCATCACCATTGGCAATGGCTTCAGCATAAGGACGACAACCCGGATAACCACATTGTGCACACTGAGTTTGTGGCAATAACGCATCAATTTTTTCCACAATGGGATCCGCTTCCACCTTGAGTTTTATGGAGGCGAAACCGAGTACTACGCCAAAAATTAAGGCGAGTACGCTAATGGCGATTAACACACAATATAAGGTTGTCATTGGTTAAGCTCTCACTAAGCCAGCAAAACCCATAAAAGCAAGGGACATCAGACCCGCGGTGATTAATGCAATGGATGCACCACGAAACGGCAGAGGCACATCTGCGGCGGCAAGACGTTCACGCAAAGCGGAAAATAATACTAACACTAAAGAAAATCCCAATGATGCAGAAAAACCATACACCACTGACTGGGTTAAATTATGAGCGAGATTAATATTTAATAATGCTACGCCGAGTACGGCACAGTTAGTGGTAATCAATGGTAAAAAAATACCGAGTAAACGATAGAGTGTTGGACTGGTTTTATGAATCACCATTTCAGTAAATTGCACCACTACCGCAATTACTAAAATAAACACTAAAGTACGCAAAAACTGTGCGTTAAAAGGGGCTAAAATATAGGTATCAACTAAATAGGCACTCAAGGACGCCACTGTCATCACAAACATAGTTGCCAGACCCATACCAACAGCGGTATCCACTTTTTTGGATACCCCCATAAACGGGCATAAACCGAGAAATTTCACCAGCACAAAATTGTTAATCAAGGCGGTGGAAATGATGAGTAAAATATATTCCATAAAATCAGTTAAGGTATTGTTATCAGTAAAATTCGTGAGTTAATCTTGCGTATTATCCTTGTTTTGAGCGGTGAGAACAATAAAAAAATAGATTTATTCCAAAACGCCGTTAATTTTCACCGCAGTTTTGTGCTAGAATACGCAAAATTTTTTAAGAAATAACACCCATTGTGGGGGCATATTGCATATCTGCTAAAACCGCAATTCAAGCATTAGAGCCTATGCACACCCCCCTACAATGTTAACAGATTTTATTTTAAAGGTTAGTCCAATAATGAAAGCCAGTATTATTAGTAAATTAGACAGTTTAAACGAACGCTACGAAGAACTTGAAGCTCTTTTAGGCGATGCCAGCGTAATCAGCGATCAAGATAAATTCCGAGCTTATTCTAAGGAATACGCTCAATTAGAAGATGTGGTGAAAGCCTTTTCTCGTTGGAAACAACTCCATTCTAATATGCAAGAAGCCGAACTTCTACTGGATGATCCAGACATGAGAGAAATGGCAGAAATGGAAATTGAAGAATGCCGAGAAGAAGTAGAAAGTGTAGAGCAACAGTTGCAAGTTTTACTTTTGCCGAAAGATCCGAATGATGAATATAATGCTTATTTAGAGATCCGTGCGGGTACTGGCGGCGATGAAGCGGGGATTTTCGCAGGGGATTTATTCCGTATGTACAGCCGTTATGCAGAAAGTAAGCGTTGGCGTATAGAAACCTTGAGTGCCAACGAAAGTGAGCAAGGGGGCTACAAAGAAATTATCGTCAAAATTTCTGGCGATGGTGTGTATGGTCAGTTGAAATTTGAATCGGGTGGGCATCGCGTACAACGTGTGCCAAAAACCGAAAGTCAGGGGCGGATTCATACTTCTGCTTGTACAGTAGCAGTGATGCCAGAATTGCCTGAAAGCGAATTGCCAGAAATTAATCCAACCGATTTACGGATTGATACTTATCGTTCATCAGGGGCTGGTGGTCAGCACGTCAATACTACCGATTCAGCGGTGCGAATTACCCATATCCCAACGGGTATTGTGGTAGAATGTCAAGATGAACGTTCACAACATAAAAACAAAGCGAAAGCCTTGTCAGTATTAGCTTCTCGCATTGTGCAAGCCGAGCAAGAACGTCAAGCTGCAGAACAAGCAGATACTCGCCGTAATCTATTAGGCTCGGGGGATCGTTCTGATAAAATTCGTACTTACAACTATCCACAAGGTCGAGTGACCGATCACCGTATTAATTTAACCGTGTATCGTCTTGATGAAGTCATGAATGGTAAAATTGATGAACTTATTCAACCGATTATTACCGAATACCAAGCGGATCAGTTGGCAGCGTTGTCGGAACAGGCGTAATGAATATTTCACAATGGATCGTTTATGCCAAACAATACTTAACCGAAAATTTAACCAACGATCCATATTTAAACGCCAAAGCGGATAGTTATTTATTATTACAATTTGTTACTGGTTACTCAAAATCGCAATTAATGGCATTTAACGATCGGGAATTGAGTGAAAAAAATTGCGAAAAATTAACCGCACTTTTAGCTCGCCGAGCCAAGGGCGAGCCAATCGCTTACATGCTTGGTGAAACTGAATTTTGGTCGTTGAATCTAAAAGTATCACCTGATACCTTAATTCCACGTCCCGATACCGAAATGTTGGTGGAACACGCATTAATTCTCGCTAAAGAAAAAATACAACAAAACGGCGAAGTGTCAATTTTAGATTTAGGTACAGGCACGGGGGCGATTGCGTTAGCTTTGGCTGATGAGTTGAAAAAGTGCGGTGCAAAATATCGCATTTTAGGTGTGGATCTGGTGGCTAGTGCGGTGGCATTAGCTCGACAAAATGCAGAGCAAAATGATTTGCTTGATGTAGAATTTCAACAAAGCTCGTGGTTTCAAAATATTGCTGAATGCTTTGATATTATTGTCAGTAATCCGCCTTATATTGATCCGCAAGATTCACATTTACAGCAAGGTGATGTACGTTTTGAGCCTTTATCTGCATTGGTAGCAGAAGATCAAGGTTATGCAGATTTACAAAAAATTATTGAAAAAGCACCGCAGTTTTTACAACCACAAGGTTGGCTTTTGTTAGAACATGGTTGGCAACAGGGTAAAAAAGTGCGGTCATTTTTGACGAAAAATTTATGGCACTCGGTACAAACTGTCAAGGATTATGGTGGTAATGAACGAGTTACATTAGCAAGGTTAAAATGAAAATAGATTTACTCAAACAATCTCTTTACTTAGAAATGGAAAGTTTCTATTTAATCACCACGGAAGATGACGGAGAAGATTTACGTACAATTCGTTCTTTGATGGGTGGATTGGTGCGAAAAGCTCGTAAGGTTATTCCAGCGGATGATGATGTGAGAGTTAAAATCCATAAATTGTTACAATTAATGTATGGTGATTGGGGTTTTGAGTGCGATCCACAACATTATTTTCAAGCGGAAAATCTGTATTTAAGCTATGTACTACGTTCGCACCGTGGAATGCCAGTCAGCCTAGGTTGTATTCTGTTGTATTTAGCGGATAAATTAGCGTTACCATTGTACCCTGTGATGTTCCCAACCCAGCTCATTTTGCGTGCTGATGTGGATAATGAAGTGGCATTTATTGATCCTTGGGACGGCAAATATTTAAATCAGCAGGATTTACAAAAGCTCTACGAAGGGGCGTTTGGCTTTGGGGCAACGATGTCACAAGAAGACTTAGCCGTTGCCAAACCACATGAGTTGAGAGAACGCTTTGCTCAACTGGCAAAAAGCTGTTTAATTCGGGAAGAACATAATGATGCGGCATTAAAGTATATTGAAAGCCGTTTGTTAAACTATAAATATGATGACTATCCTTATAAAGCATTTGAACCTTACGAACGGCGAGATCGTGGTTTAGTGTTAGCCCAAATGGGGGCATATCATGCAGCTGTGGAAGATTTGCATTATTTTGTAGAAAAATGCCCCGATGATCCAACGGCATTCATGCTAATGGCTCAACTGCCTGAAATTGAAAAAGAATTGCATAACGATTTATTACACTAAAAAGGAAACATTATGACGGACAAAATTGTAAAAATTGGTGATATTGAAGTAGCCAACAATAAGCCATTTGTATTATTCGGCGGAATGAATGTGTTAGAAAGCCGTGATATGGCAATGCAAGTGTGCGAGAAATATGTAGAAGTAACACAAAAATTAGGCGTACCTTATGTATTTAAAGCCTCTTTTGATAAAGCTAATCGATCGTCCATTCATTCTTACCGTGGACCAGGAATGGACGAAGGGTTAAAAATATTCCAAGAATTAAAAGATCAATTTGGCGTAAAAATCATTACCGATGTGCATGAGATTTACCAATGTCAACCTGTTGCTGACGTGGTAGATGTGATTCAATTACCTGCATTTTTAGCTCGTCAAACTGATCTTGTGGCAGCCATGGCTCGCACGGGATCGGTGATTAATGTGAAAAAACCACAATTTTTAAGCCCAGGGCAAATGGGAAATATTGTAGAAAAAATCGAAGAATGTGGTAATGACAAAGTGATCTTATGTGATCGTGGGACTAACTTTGGTTACGATAATTTAGTTGTGGATATGCTAGGTTTTGGTGTGATGAAAAAAGCATCAAAGGGTAGTCCTGTGATTTTTGATGTGACCCATTCGTTACAATGTCGTGATCCTTTCGGTGCCGCATCAGGTGGTCGCCGTGAACAAGTGACCGAACTTGCTCGTTCAGGTTTAGCCATTGGCATCGCTGGTTTATTCTTGGAAGCACACCCAAATCCAAATCAAGCCAAATGTGATGGTCCTTCAGCTTTACCATTATCTGTTTTAGAGGGCTTTGTTAGTCAAATGAAAGCGATAGATGATTTGGTGAAATCCTTTGCCGTGTTGGATACTTCAAATTAGGGCGAAAAAATTCCCCGTATTTGAGCTACGGGGTTTATTATGAGAACAACTCGCGAAAAGCAAAAAAAAACGCCACTCTTTGTGGGGGTGAGTGGCGTAAAATGATGGAGTGATTATCTATTATTGTTTGAATGGTGCTAATGATAGCTATTCTCAAATAATATGTCAACTGTTAAATACGAATAATTATCAAAAATTTTCATTTATTTAACCCATGACACAGCATGCGTGAGTAAAAGTGCGGTGGGAACGCCTTGTGAAATTTCAAATTCTCCGGCATAAGCATAGGCTTCAACCCCTTGTTTTTGCACTTCTTTTAACAAACGATCATATTCAGGATCAATATATTCAGCAATTTTAAAGCAATCAAATCCATTATGTAACCCAGCAAATAACACTACGGCACGATGTCCTTGTTTTTTCATTGCGAGCAATTCTCGTAAATGTTTTTGTCCTCGTGTAGTGATCGCATCTGGGAACATACCAATATTATTTTTCACCAAAGTAATTGATTTCACTTCCACATAACAATCGGGTAGTCCGTTGCCTTTAAGTAGGAAATCAATACGGCTATTTTCTTCACCATATTTAACTTCAGGGAAAATCTGATCGTATTCAGCCAGTTCTTTGATTTGTTTGTTTTGTAATGCTTCAAATACTAACTGATTAGAGCGGTGAGTATTAATGCACACTAATTGACCATTGGCTAACTGTGTAATTTCCCAAGAATGGGGATATTTACGCGTTGTGCTACCAGAATCGGAATACCAAATAATATCCCCTTGCGAGCCACAACCCGTCATTGCACCGGTGTTGGCACAATGGATAGTGATAATTTCGCCGTTAGGTAATTCAATGTCGGTTAAAAAGCGTTTATAGCGTTTAATTAATTTGGCGGATTGTAATAAAGGGAATTGCATTCTGTTTCTTTCCTTAACTTATTTGTGCTGTACATTCTAACGATTTCTGTTATTCTCACAAGCGTTAAATTTTAGGGGGAAATATTTTTTATATGCTATGTGCTATTTATAAAAGTAAGAAAAAAGACGGGATGTATCTTTATGTGGAAAAGCGTGATCAATTTAATGCAGTGCCGGATAGTTTACGTCAGATTTTTGGCACGCCGATTTTTGTCATGTTATTTAACTTAAAAGGCAACAAGCCCTTGGTGCATGCAAATAATCAAGAAGTGATACAGAACATTCAACAACAGGGATTTTATTTGCAAATGCCACCATTGCAAGAAAATCTGTTAGAGCAATATAAAAATTATCATTTATAATGAATTTTTTATCATTTTTTTTGTCATAAGCACACAAGTTTTTATTAGGACAGTTGTATAGTGGTTCAGCACGTTAAGTTAGCTCGAGAAAGACGCAGAAGAAAATCACGTATTAAAGCGGGGATTTTCTTTTTGGGCTTACTGTGTATTATAACTGGCGGAATTTTAACCTTAAAAAATACAGCTGAGAATGAACCATTATCAACAATTGATACGCCGATTGAAAGTCAATATCAAGCATTAACGCCTTCAACAAAAATCATATCTGAAGGAGAACAAAGTATTCCTCCGGAAAAAATCAACGATTCGTTAAATGCGACATCTTATGATGATGAGTTATTAGCAGAAGATGATGAAGTTGATCAAGTGGATCTTAGTGATAAATTACCCGAAGAGGCTCAAAGTGCTGTAGATGATTTGTTAGATGCGATAGATCAAGCTAAACGTATAACTGATCAATTTTCTTATACCGTAGTGCGTGGCGATAAATTAAACGATGTACTAGAAATGTCAGGTTTAGAAGATGAAACCAGCAAAAAGTTAATTGCGAGCTATCCCGAATTAAAAAATCTTAAACCGGGTCAGCAACTCTATTGGATTTTAAATAATGAAAATGAGCTGGAATATTTAAACTGGTTAGTTTCCGAAAAAGAAGAACGGATTTATGAATTGAATGATACCGGCAAATTCGCTCGTCAAATTCTTGAGAAGAAAAGTATTTGGAAAAAAGATGTATTGCAAGGCGAAATTAAAGGTTCATTGCATATGAGTTTACGTAATTTAGGCTTGAATAATCGCCAAATTAATCAATTAAGTACCGCACTTCAATGGCAAGTGAATGTGGCAAAATTGTCTAAGGGGGATAATTTTGCGGTGTTAGTGACACGTGAATATTTGGATAATAAATTAACTGGGCAAGGTAATGTTGACGCTATTCATATTATGACAAACGGAAAAAGTTATTATGCCATTCAAGCAGATAACGGTCGTTATTATAATCGTCAAGGGGAAACAATTGGTAAAGGGTTTGCTCGTATTCCATTACAGCGCCAAGCTCGGATCTCATCACCGTTTAACCCAGCACGCCGTCATCCAGTCACTGGACGAGTTCGCCCTCATAAAGGCGTGGATTTTGCCGTGCCGGTGGGAACTCCTGTGATTTTGCCAGCAGACGGTATTGTAGAAAAAGTGGCTTATCAAGCGGGCGGTGCAGGACGTTATATTGTCGTTCGTCATAGTCGTGAATATCAAACGATTTATATGCACTTAAGTAAACCTTTGGTAAAAGCAGGACAATCGGTAAAACGAGGTGAACGTATCGCTTTAACAGGTAATACTGGTATTTCTACGGGAGCCCATTTACATTATGAATTCCATATTAATGGTCGAGCAGTAAATCCGATGACAGTTAAATTGCCGGGCACTAATTCAGGTATGGCAGATAAAGAACGTAAGAATTTCTTAGTAAAAGCGAAATCAGCCGAAAAGCTTCTTAAATTTTAACATTTATACCGAAGCACGGTGCAAGTTTTAAAAGAATTTGCACCGCACTTTTATTTTGAAAAACATGTTTTCTATGCTATTCTTTAAGCATAATGATTCTCATTTGTTTGTGTTCTAGTTAGGATATAATTTGATTAAACGCCGTTACTTATTTTTGTTGGTTATTTTGCTTTCTGTGTTATCACTATTTATCGGGGTTAGCACGGTAAATTTGACTGGCTTATTTGCCCTTGACGGTGAACAATGGGAAATTTTTGTTATTAGTCGTGTACCACGTTTGGTCAGTATTTTGATTGCAGGAGCCGCATTGAGTATTTGCGGTTTAGTTATGCAACAATTGAGTCGTAATCGTTTTGTTTCACCCACTACTGCAGGTACAATGGATAGTGCCAGATTAGGTATTTTAATTGCTATCTTACTTTTTCCGTCCGCATCAATGTTAGTGAAAACAGGAATTGCTATTGCTGTTTCTTTCTTGGGGACATTGCTATTTATGAGCATTCTGTCTCGTCTCAAATTTAAAGACAGTATTTTTGTCCCTTTAGTGGGAATTATGTTTGGTAATATTATCAGCTCTATTACGGCATTTATCGCTTATAAAGAAGATCTGTTACAAAACCTTGCTGGCTGGCTGCAAGGGGATTTTTCATTGGTCATGGCTGGGCGTTATGAGATGCTGTATTTTAGCTTACCAGCATTAATTATTGCTTATTTATTTGCAAATCGTTTTTCCATTGTCGGAATGGGCGAAGAGTTTGCCACTAATCTTGGGTTGAACTATCAACAGGTCCTATATTTAGGGCTCGCTATTGTCGCGACAGTGTCTTCAATTATTATTGTTTCTGTCGGTGTTATTCCATTTTTAGGTTTGATCGTGCCAAATCTGGTTACCCTTTATTTAGGTGATAATTTGAAAAAGATTTTGTCGCATACCGCGTTACTCGGGGCAGTATTTGTGCTGTTTTGTGATATTTTAGGTCGTCTGGTGATTTTTCCTTATGAAATTTCTATCAATGCCGTTGTGGGAGTGTTTGGCAGTGCAATATTTCTGATTTTATTATTTAAACGTTATCAACAAGGTTAAAAGATGAAATCAATGCACCGTCGAAAATTAATGTTACTATGTGGCTTAACCCTTTTGGCTATATGTGTTTATCTCGGTTATAACTTGCCTAGCCGTTGGGAATATGCATTACATCATCGAGCATTGAGTGTGTTGGCTATTATGGCAACTGGGACAGCGATTGCAGTCGCGACGATGATTTTTCAAGTGGTGGTGAATAACCGTATTTTAACACCAAGTGTATTGGGATTAGATTCGCTTTATTTGTTAATTCAAACTTTAATTATCTTTTTATTTGGTTCAACCACATTGTTATCGGTTAATCCTATTCTGTTATTTTTAGGTTCAACAGCCATCATGGTGATATTTGCTTTATTGCTTTATCATTTTTTATTTAAACAAGAACAACAAAATTTGTTCTTTTTATTGTTGGTGGGGATTGTGTTCGGGACGTTTTTCCAAAGTTTAACTACCTTTATGGAAGTATTAATTGATCCCAACGAATTTCAAATTGCACAGGATATTGGTTTTGCCAGTTTTAACCGAATGAATTTAGATATTTTATGGTTAGCCATGGGTATTTTATTGGTCACGATTGCTGTGAGTATGAGGTATTGGCGTTATTTTGATGTATTGGCACTAGGACGTGAACAGGCGATTAATCTTGGTGTTCCATATCAAAAAATTATTCGTCATTTACTGATTATTGTAGCCATTTTAACCTCAGTTTCCACCGCATTGGTAGGACCATTAACTTTTTTAGGCTTGTTAGTGATGAATGTTACTTTTGAATTCATACCTACTTTTAAGCATAAAATTCTAATTCCAACCGCTATTTTAATGGCGATTATCACCTTGGTTATCGGGCAAGTATTGGTGTCTCAAGTATTTACCTTTAATACTACATTGAGTATTATCATCAACTTTGTCGGTGGGGTGTATTTTATTTATTTACTGTTGCGAACACAGAAAAAATGGTAGTAAGTTATGACAATTGAAATTCATAATATCAGTAAAAGCTATGGTAATAAAAAAGTAGTGGATAATGTTTCTTTCAGCATTCCATCAGGAAAAATTACGTCTTTTATCGGCCCGAATGGTGCAGGCAAAAGTACCGTCTTGGCAATTATGAGTCGTTTACTTTCGCCAGAACAAGGGGAAGTGCGGTTAAATAATGTGCTATTAAGTCAACAAAGAAGTAGCGAAATTGCTAAACAACTTTCTATTTTAAAGCAATCAAACCATATTAATTTACGCTTAACTGTGGAAGAATTAGTTGCATTTGGGCGTTTTCCTTATAGTAAGGGAAATTTAACTAAAAATGACCGCACTTTTATTGATAATGCCATTGGTTATATGAATTTGGATACATTCCGTCATCAATATATTGATCAACTCAGTGGTGGACAACGTCAACGAGCTTATATTGCCATGACTTTAGCACAGGATACGGATTATATTTTGCTGGATGAACCTTTGAATAATCTGGATATGAAACATTCGGTGCAAATCATGCAGGTGTTACGCAAATTAGCCAGTGAACTGCAGAAAACTATTGTAATCGTCATTCATGATATTAATTTTGCATCCTGTTATTCTGATTATATTATTGCGATGAAAAATGGACGATTAATACAACAAGGCTCAGTAGATGAGATAATGCAAACAGAAGTATTAGAGCAAATTTATGATATGTCGATTAATATTGAGCATATTCAGCAGCAGAAAATTGCGATTTATTTTAGATAAAATTTATATATTAACCACACATAAAAGGAAATTTTATGAAAAACACATTTAAAAAACTTGCTTTAGGGTTATTTGTTGCTACTAGTGTAGTAAATTTTGCTAACGCAAAAGATATTGAAGTGGAGAACGCAGCGGGTAAGCAAATTGTGCCACAAAATCCACAAAAAGTAGTCGTACTGGATTTTGCTGCCCTTGATGTGATTCGTGAATTGGATGAGAAATCCACTATCGTTGGTACTGTAAAGGGTAAAATCCCTGCTTATTTAAATGAATTTCATGATGCTAAATATGCAGATATGGGAACATCGCCAGATCCTGCTTTTGAGAAAATTAATGAATTAAATCCGGATTTAATTATTGCATCACCACGTCAAAAAAAACTTATTGAGCGTTTAAAAGGTATTGCACCAGTATTTATGCTAGAAAATGATTTTGCTCATTTTTATCCAACATTTCAATCTAATATTTTAGCTATTGGTAAAATCTTTAATAAAGAAGAGCAAGCTAAACAAAAATTAGATGCATTAGATAAACGTATGTCTGTATTAGCAGAGAAAACTAAAGGTAAAACAGCATTAGTCGCCTTAGTGAATGAGAGTCGTATCAGTGCTTTTGGTGATCAATCTCGTTATGCGATGGTGTATCAAAATTTTGGTTTTACTCCGATTGATAAAGCACTATCAGCATCAATTCATGGTAATAGTGTAGGTTTTGAATATGTTGTAGAGAAAAATCCAGATTACTTATTAATCATTGACCGTACTGCGGCAGTGACGGATAAAGATAATAATGCTCAACAAGTCTTAAATAATGCGATTATTAATAAAACACAAGCGGCACAAAATAATCATATTGTGTATTTAAATGCCGCTAACTGGTATTTAGCTTTTGGTGGCTTAGCGTCCATGGATGCTATGGTAACTGAAATAGAAAATGCAGTTAAATAATTGAAATTTATAAAAGAGCCTATCCAAACATCAATTTTATAAGTTGCTTGGGGTAAATTTGTATAAAAATGAATCAGACTAGGGCATTTTGTTTATTAATTGACCTGTTTAGCGAAAAATATTTGATTTTTGTATTTTTTCATTGGATAATAAGCATACTTTTGAAGTGTTTCCTTAATCAAAATTAAGGTAAATGAATGTATCAAAAGGATAGTAGGGCAAATTTGTTAACCCTAAAATAGGTATTTCGAAACCATAATATTTATGGTGGAGATAATAAACAGTACATCTTTTTGTACTCGGAATTCAGCTGAATCCAGCTGATATTTTTGAAATTAGATGACTAAATAAGAGGATCATCACAATGAAAAAAACAGCTATCGCATTAGCTATCGCTGGTTTAGCAGCAGCATCAGTTGCTCAAGCAGCTCCACAACAAAATACTTTCTATGCCGGTGCTAAAGCAGGTTGGGCATCATTCCATGACGGTTATACTCAATATGAAAACGAAGCAAAGGCATTTGGTACTAAGAAAAATTCTGTAACTTACGGTGTATTCGGTGGTTATCAAATTCTTAATCAAGACAACTTAGGTTTAGCCGTTGAATTAGGTTATGATGATTTCGGTCGTGCAAAACTTCATACAGCTGGTGAAGCTACAGCAAAACATACTAACCACGGTGCGCATTTAAGCTTAAAACCAAGTGTTGACTTAGGTGTTCTTACTCCAGCATTATCTGGTTTAGACTTTTACGGTAAAGTAGGTGCTGCATTAATTCGTTCAGACTACAAAACATCTGAACAAGGTCAAAAATTTAATGATGCTACTCGTGCACACAGCTTAAAAACTTCATTACTTTTAGGTGCCGGTGTTGAGTATGCATTTACACCAGAATTAGCATTACGTGTTGAATACACTTGGTTAAACAAAGTGGGTAAATTAGAAAATGTTGACGGTTCTCGTTATGACTATACGCCAGAAATCCACGCTGTAACAGCTGGTTTATCTTACCGTTTTGGTCAAGGTGCAGCTCCTATGGCAGCGCCTGAAGTTGTTAACAAAACTTTCACTTTAAACAGTGATGTAACTTTCGCATTCGGTAAATCTACATTAAAACCTGAAGCAGCTGCAACTTTAGATGGTATCTACGGTGAAATCGCTCAAGTAGCAAACCCAGCAGTACAAGTAAATGGTTATGCTGACCGTATTGGTAAAGATGATTCAAACTTAAAACTTTCACAACGTCGTGCTGAAACAGTAGCTAACTACTTAGTTTCTAAAGGTGTTAATGCTGGTTCTGTAACTGCGACTGGTTACGGTGAAGCAAACCCTGTAACTGGCAACACTTGTGATGCAGTTAAAGGTCGTAAAGCATTAATCGCTTGTTTAGCACCTGACCGTCGTGTTGACGTTCAAGTTCAAGGTAACAAACAAGTTACTATGTAATTTAGATTTATCTAGTTACTAAATAGAAATAACGACTAAAAGACCTAAACTTAGTTTAGGTCTTTTTATATAAATAAGGAATGATTATGAAAAAATGGTTGCTAATTATCCTCGCAGCAGTAATCGCAGGGTTCACTTTAATGTCAAGTTATAACGGTTTGGTGAAAGCAGAAGAGGAAATTGATTCAGTGTGGGCAAATGTAGAATCACAATATCAACGTCGTGCTGATATGATCCCAAATTTGGTTAATACTGTAAAAGGTCAAGCAAATTTCGAAAAAGAAACATTAACAGGAGTCATTGAAGCCCGAGCGAAAGCTACTCAAGTGAAAATTGATCCAAGTAATATGACAGAAGAAAATCTTGCACAATTCCAGCAAAATCAAGATTCTGTAGGTTCTGCATTGTCTCGTTTACTTGTTTCGGTAGAAAAATATCCGGAGCTAAAAGCTCATGAAGGGTTTATGAATTTACAAGCTCAGTTAGAAGGCACTGAAAATCGCATTAACAAAGCTCGTAATGACTTTAATGCTGCCGCAAAAGTTTATAATCAAAAAGTACGC
This sequence comes from Lonepinella sp. MS14434, assembly GCF_042468235.1. Lineage (GTDB taxonomy): Bacteria > Pseudomonadota > Gammaproteobacteria > Enterobacterales > Pasteurellaceae > Lonepinella. The sequence continues at coordinate 585,648 of NZ_CP170386.1, forward strand.
CAATTCCCAACTAAGTTTGCAGCAATGATTTTTGGCTTTAAAGATAAACCGTATTTCAAATCGACTGCGGGTGCAGAAAATGCACCAACGGTTAATTTTAATTAATATTAAGTAGGGGCGAACCAATGTGTTCGCCTGATATGATTCCATTTTATAACAGATTAAAATTATGCCCCTATTTTCCCGAATTCCATTTGATAAGAAACAAATTGAAAATGCAATCGCTGAGTTAGAAAAACAGACATCGGCAGAATTACGAGTATATATTGAACGTCATTTACCTAAAAACACTGGAAATTTAGACCGCGCTTTAGCTATATTTAGTCAGCTGGGAATGCACAAAACAGTAGCACGTAATGCTGTACTTATTTATATTGCATATAAAGATCAACAATGTTTTATCCTCGGTGATCAAGGGATTCACCAATTTGTTGGTGATGAATTTTGGCACAAACAATGTCAGTCTATGATTAGTTATTTTAAGGAAAAACAATATACGATTGGTGTTTTATCGGTAATTGAAAAAATAGGTAAAGAATTATCTATCCATTTTCCTTATCAGCCAGATGACATTAATGAATTACCAAATGAGGTGATAATTGATGACTAAATTATTAAAAACAATAGTCTTTTTAAGCCTTATTTTTGTCAGTTTACTGGCAAAATCTACCGAATTTCCATCAGTGCCAAATCCATTTCGTTATGTAAATGATTACACTAATACTTTGTCAGAACAGGAAAAACAGTATTTTGAAAATAAACTTTATCAATATGGTAAAGAAACTAGCTCACAAATTGCGTTAGTTATTATTCCTACTACAGGTGAACAGGAAATTGCTCAATATACAGCAGAATTAGGTGATAAATGGGGGATTGGTCGTAAGCAGTTAAATAATGGTGTATTGTTTTTGGTAGCAAAAAATGATCGGAAAATATTTATTGCTACAGGGCAAGGTTTACAAGGGGTATTACCAGATGCCTTTTTATCTCAACTGATTCGACAAGGTATTTTGCCTTATTTTAAACAGGGTCAATATGCACAGGGTATCAATAACGGTTTAGAACATATTATTGCTGCGAGTAAAGGTGAGTATGCTGCTCAAGTAGAAGAAGAGGATCTAATGGATCAAATCGCACCTTTTATCATGGTAGTAATATTTATCCTATTTGTGTTATTTGGCGAAATAAGTTGGCGTAGAAAACCGTATATTAGCCCAACTGCTAACCATAATTTACAAAATGCAGCGATTATTGCAGCATCTGTTTTAAACAGTCGTCGCCGTGGTAGCGGAGGTGGTTTCGGCGGTGGCTTTGGCGGAGGTTCTGGTGGTGGCTTCGGTGGTGGCGGTTTTGACGGCGGTGGTGCTGGGGGCAGTTGGTAAACCACACAATATTTTATAATAATTGATAGATTTACTTGGTTATTACACAAGGTCGAAAACTTGTGATAGAATGACCGCACTTTTAGCTATCAAATTAAATAAGCAGTAAAACTATAATAAGGAAATCCTATGGAAACTTTAGATAAAATCAAGAAACAAATTGCTGAAAACCCAATTTTAATTTACATGAAAGGCTCACCAAAATTACCTTCTTGTGGATTTTCAGCTCGTGCAGTAGAAGCATTAATTAATTGTCAGGTACCTTTTGGCTATGTGGATATTTTACAACACGCAGATGTCCGTGCAGAATTGCCTAAATATGCTAATTGGCCAACATTCCCCCAACTATGGGTTGAAGGTGAGTTAATTGGTGGATGTGATATTGTATTAGAAATGTACCAATCTGGTGAGTTACAAACTTTATTAAAAGAAGTTTCAGTACGTCACCCTGAATAAAGATTAATAAAGTTGTAAAAAAAACCTAGAACGAATGTCTAGGTTTTTTTGTTAGTGGACTAGCTGGACTCGAAATCGTATATTAATACATTGATTTTTAATAGAAAGTTAATTTAATTTCTTACAAGATACTACATACGATACTACTAAAATACAATTCGATGAACATTTGGAGCAGACGTTATACAGTCTGCTTTTTATTTTAGACTGCCTTTTAAATATAGCAAGATTTATTATTTTGCCCTGTGTTTTAAATTTTATTAAAAAGGTATTCACCCATTCACCTTTTAATAAAAAATCCTTATATATTAATATATTATAGGGTGAATACCTTATTTTTAAGTGAACACTAGTGTTCACTAGTGTTCACTAGTGTTCACTCTATAAAAAAGCCTAAAAATTCTGTAATTATAGATTCTTTCTTTATTCCAAAGATTAAAAAATAATCAATCAAAAATTATTTACTTATCATAACCGACCGTATCCAATCGCTCAAAAAACAGGCTATTTACATTCTCTTGAATGGGCTTATATTATGATATGGGCTGATTGTAGCCGTCTTAATTAAGATAAATATCAAAGGATTAAATTATGTTTAAAAAACTTTTAGAACTACGCCAACAAAAGGCAAAGCACGTTGAAGATATGCGTAACATTTTGAGTAAAGCGGATGCGGAAAACCGCAGCTTAAATGAAACTGAATCAGCAGATTTTGATAAATTAAAAGGTTCGGTTAAACAGTTAAGCGATGAAATTTCCCGTTATGAATCTGTGACAGATGAAGAACGTAACCAAGCAGGAAAACCAGTAGAAACAAGCAGTAAAGCTCAATTCGGAAACGATGAGCTACGCCATTACATTAAAACAGGTGAATTGCGTTCTACGCTATCCACGACTGCAAATGATGACGGCGGTTATACAGTAATCCCGCAATTAGATAAGCAAGTAATGAGCCGTTTAACTGATGACAGCATTATGCGTCAGATTTGTAATGTGGTTCGCTTGCCTGTGGGTGCGAAAGAGTATAAGAAACTTGTTTCTGCTGGTGGTGCGGTGATTAATCACGGTGAAGAAGGGCAAGCACGCACGGCGACCAATACACCGAAATTAAATGAAGTCACCATTGCTTTAAATCCGATTTATGCCTATCCGAAAACCACGCAAGAAATTTTAGATTTTTCGTCTATTGATGTTTTAGGTTGGTTGACGGAAGAAATTTCAGAAAGTTTTGCAGAAACTGAAGAAGTAGATTTGACCGATGGCGACGGTAATAAAAAATCAAAAGGCTTGTTAGCTTATGCCCGTTCTACTAATAGCGATAAATCACGCCCGTTTGGCGAGTTGCAAAAATTAGAAGTTGCAGGGGCAGATAAAATCACCGCAGATAATTTAATTGATTTGTTCTATACCTTACATAGTAAATATCGTAAAAATGCCGTTTGGGTGATGTCTTCTACCATTGCAGCGATGTTGCAAAAAATCAAAAATAAAAACGGTGATTATATTTGGCGTGACGGCTTAACCGCAGACGCTCCCGCAACGCTTTTAGGTCGTCCTGTTTATTTCCTTGAAACAATGCCAACGGGTGGAGCGAATCAAGCCGTATTAGCGTTTGGTGATTTTAAACGCGGTTATTATATCGTAGACCACGAAACAGGCGTACGCACTCGACCAGATAACATTACAGAGCCAGGCTTTTATAAAGTCCATACCGATAAATATTTAGGCGGTGGCGTAGTGGATAGCAATGCGATCAAGTTTATTGAAACGACTGCTTAATAAATTCGATACAGGGGGCGTTAAGCCCCTTTTTTGTCAGTGGGTAGAATATGAATAAAGATTTTGAAATTAGATCCGCAGATGTTCAGGCGGAAAATAAAAAACTGATTGGCTATGTGGTGAAATGGGATAGCCCTAGCGAATTATTATGGGGGGATTTTATAGAGCGTTTTTCCCCTAACGCCTTTGCAGAAAGTTTAGCGAGTGGGTCGGATATTCGGGCATTATTTGAACACGATTACAGCAAGTTATTAGGCAGAACGAAAGCCAATACGTTAAAACTGGAAGAAGATAAGATCGGGTTACGTTTTGAATTAACGCCGCCTGATACGACCCTAGGGCGTGATTTATTGGTTAGTGTAGAGCGTGGCGATATTTCGGGCATGTCTTTTGGCTTTTTGGTTAAATCCGAACAATGGGATTTTGATGTGACACCTTGCCAGCGAACAATTAAAAATGCGGAATTAGTGGAAATCACAGTAACGAGTATTCCTGCTTATCCTGAAAGTAATATTCAGATTGCCAAGCGTTCAATGGAACAGGCAAAAATTAAGCAAAAACCGACCGCACTTTTACACCGTTGGGCTGAATTAGCGGGGCTTTGATTATGTGGTTATTTGGACGAAAAAAAGAACAGCGTAGCACCCAAGTCAATATTGATGAACTGCTTTCTTATTTGGGCGTAAGCAATACAGGTGCAGGGGAATTTGTCAGTCCGCAAACCGCCGAAGCCTTGCCAGCGGTAATGAACGCCGTAACGGTGATTAGTGAAGCGGTGGCAAGTATGCCTTGCTATTTGTATCAGCTTAAAGATGACGGACGGGAAAGAGTTTTTAATCACCCTATTGACTATCTGCTTAATGAAATGCCTAACCGCAATCAAACCCCTTATCAGTTTAAATACACGATGATGCGACACTGCTTGCTAAATGGCAATGCTTATGCGGTGATTGGGTGGGATAAAAAAGGACAGCCAGAAAGCCTAACACCTTATCCGCCAAGTGCGGTAAATATTATCCGTTTAGTGGGTGGCAAGTATATTTATCAAATTACCGACCTAGACGGAAACACGCACCAATACTTACAGGATGAGATTTTACATTTACGCCATTCTAGCCTTGATGGCTTTATGGGGCGTTCGCCTGTGACGATTTGCCGTGAAGCAATCGGGCTAGGATTAGCACAGCAAAAACACGGGGCAAGCGTGATGAAAAATGGCTTAATGGCGAGCGGTTTAATCACTACAAGCGAATGGTTAGACGAAGCCAAGGCACAAAAAGCCATTAAAGCCCTAGAGCGTTACAAAGGGGCTAAAAATGCGGGTAAAACGCCAGTTCTTGAGGGGTCAATGGAATATAAGCAGCTAGGCATGACAAACCAAGATGCGGAATGGTTGCAGAGCCGAACATTTACAATCGGGGATATCGCACGCATTTTTAATATCAGTCCGATTTTTTTACAGGAATATTCAAACAGTAGCTATTCAAATTTCAGTGAAGCAAGCCGAGCATTTTTATCACAGACTTTGCGTCCATGGCTAACCAATTTTGAACAACAGCTAAAAGATGCCTTAATGGTTGATGTGGCAGATAGAACCGCACCCCGTTATTTAATTGAATTTGATACCGCTGATTTATTGCGAACCAGTCAGAATGAACGCTTTAGTAGCTATGAGATTGCGATTAAATCGGGCGTGATGTCACCGAATGAAGTAAGAAGACGTGAGGGGCTTACGCCTTATGCTGGTGGCGATGAATTTAGCCAAGCATGGAAGCAAACAGTCGAAGTTAAGCAAGGTGATAGCAATGGCACGAATGATTAAGGCTGGCAAATATAACAAGGTGATTACGTTGCAGAATCGCAATTATGCCAAGGAAAAAGAGAGCGGTTATTCTAGCGGCTACAATCCAATATGGGAAGATTTTGCGACTGTTCGTGCGAGTGTAGAGCCTATTCAAGGGCGTGAATATTTTAGCGGTCCTTTTCAAATGGGTGAAAATATTATTCGGGTGCGAATTCGTTATATTGACAATGTAGATCGGAAAATGCGAATTAAATACGGCGATAGATTGTTAAGCATTTATTCAGTAATTGATAGCAAAGATGAGCATAGAGAACTGCAATTAATGTGTAAAGAGGGTGAAGCCTATGGAAACCACTAGCAACAGTTTAATCAATCTTCAAGAAGTAAAAGCACATTTAAATTTAACCGATGATTTTAATTTAGATGATAGCTTACTTACTGGATTTATTAACGTCAGCGTTGAAGTAGCACAAAAGCATATTGGCAAAGTATTTGGCGAACAGGAAACAGATTTAACGATTCCATTTTATCCAGCAATCAAGGTCGGTTGCTTGATGTATGTCGCTCACTTGTACACTAACCGAGAAATCACAACTGACACTGCTCAAACCATTATACCAATGACTATCAGCAGTTTATGGAATGTGTACAGAGAGCCTTGTATCTATTAGGGGGAAGTTATGCCAATTCAACCATTAAAACGTTGTAGTTATCCGAATTGTAGAAATCGGGTTAGATTTGGGCGATGTGAAGAACATAAGCCAAAGGATAAGCGAGCAAGTGCTAGTAAACGTGGTTACGACCACAAATGGAGCAGATATAGAGCCGAATACTTAAAGCACCGCCCTTTATGCGTGATGTGTTTAGAGAAAGGAAAATATACAGCTGCAACTGTAATCGACCATATTAAACCCGTAGAGAACGGACAAGCCGATCCGAATTTCTGGCGGTCAGATAATCATCAACCATTATGCCGTGATTGCCATAGCTATAAGACAAGAGTCATAGACCAACGTGGATTCGGAGCAAAAAAGCAATAATAAACTTAAAGATTAGTTTTTATTTAAATATCAATAAGTTATATTTTGTTTTAAATTTGTTTTAGACGGGTGGGGGGAGTTTTGAAAAGAAAATCCCAAGCCTAACGAACCGCCCGCCCAACTCAATTTTTACGCACGGCAATTTTTTAGAGAATAAGGAAAGCCATGAACAAACAGAAAACATACAGAACGCCAGAGTTCTTAGATAATATTGCTAAGAGCCAATGGAAAGCACGCATTAAACAGCTATCAGAGCGTGGCGATATTAAGCCAGAGGATTTAACCAATTTAGAAATCTATTGCGAAAATTACGCTATTTGGCGGCATTCCGTAGCGGATTTAGCCAAGAATGGATTTGTTATTACCAATTCACAGGGGACAAAATCAAGAAACCCTGCTTTGTCTGCTAAATCGGATGCTGAAAAAGTGATGATCAAGATGTCAACCCTATTAGGATTTGACCCCGTCAGCCGTAGAAAAAATCCAGTAGAAAGCGAAGAAGCAGATCAGCTTGATAATATTCTAGCAATGTAACTATGAGCATTTGGCACGATTACGCATTATCAGTAAGGGATAACAAGATAAACGCTTGTAAACGCATTAAGCAAGCGGTAGAGCGTTATTTTGCTGATTTAGCCAACCCTGATTATATCTTTGATGAAAGTACCGTAGCCAAGTTTATTGCCTTTTCCAGATTATGCCCGCACGTCAAAGGACACCTAAGGGGGCAACCGATAGCGTTAAGCGACTGGCAACAATTTCTATTTGCCAATATTTTGGGCTTTAAATATCGTGATACAGGTTTAAGAAAATACCGATCCGCCTACATTCAAGTGGCAAGAAAAAATGCAAAATCAACGGTTGCAGCCGTGCTGGCGAATTGGTTTTTAATAATGGAACAAGGTCAGCAAGATATTTACACCGCAGCCGTAAGCCGAGACCAAGCCCGAATAGTATTTGATGACGCTCGTCAGATGTGTTTGCTTTCTCAACCCTTGCGGAAACGCTTAAATATTCAACAGCATAAACTTATCAACCCAAAGAACAACAGCTTAATGCGACCTTTAGCGGCTAAATCAAGCACCATTGAGGGAACTAACCCAAGCCTTGCTATTGTGGACGAATACCATTTACACCCTGACAACAGCGTATATTCAGCCCTAGAGCTAGGGCAAGGGGCAAGACCACAAGGGCTTTTATTTGCGATTACAACCGCAGGCAGTAATACTATTTCAGCCTGTAAACAGCATTATGATTATTGTTGTCAGATTTTGGACGGCAACGAGCAAAACGAAAGTATCTTCATAATGATTTTTGAGCTAGACGAAGAAAGCGATATTGATAACCCTGATAATTGGATTAAAGCCAATCCGAATATTAGTAAATCTATTCCTTATTTAGATTTTGAGAACACAATCAGAAAAGCTAGGGGTATTCCGTCAGAATGGGTGGAAATGCTCACTAAACGCTTTAATGTATGGTGTAACGGGCAAACACCGTGGCTTAATTTAGATGCGTGGGCGTTATGTCAGCGTAGCTATGATGATAGCGATTTACTGCAATCTGACTGCTATATGGGCTTAGATTTATCCAGCACGAGCGATTTAACCAGTATTTGTTATAGCTTTCCAGTTGAAAACAAAGTGCGGTTATATTGTCGTCATTATATCCCAGAATATCAGCTTGAAAACGTGGCAAATAAAAACCGTGCTATTTACCGCCAATGGGTACGGCAAGGCTGGCTAACGACTACAACGGGCGACTGTATCGATTATGACAAAATCCGAGATGATATTTTAAAAGACGCTGAAAGATTTAATATCAAAATGATTGGCTTTGATGTTTGGAACGCCACACATTTACGTACACAATTACAATCAGCAGGGCTAGAAGTAGAACCCTTTCCGCAGACTTATCAACGATTCAGCCCCGTAGCAAAATCAGTAGAAGTGCTAATTAATCGTAAACTGATTGAACATAACGGCGACCCTGTTTTAGCGTGGGCATTATCTAACGTGGTAATGGAAACGGATGCAAACGCCAATATTAAACCGAACAAGAAAAAGGCAGCGAATAAAATTGACCCTGCCATAGCGTTTTTAATGTCTTATGGTACGTATCAGCTTGAATACGGCGATCTGATTTTTGAGCTATCAGAAGCACATCAGCAAGCATTGCAAGATTTTAACGGAATTGATTTATAGGAGTAAATAGAATGGCGAGTAAAATTAGAGGATTGCAGGAAACCTTAAGAAAATTTGAAAAACTTAAAAAGAGCGTGGATAAACAAGCCAGAAAATCTATGCGGACTGCTTTAAATGCAGGGGCTAAAGAAATGAAAAAGACGTTAAAGCCAGTAGTTCCAACATTGAAATCAAGCACCAATTTTAGACAGAAAGGCACAGTTAAAAATAACGTTCGCCATAAAACATACGTTTCAAAGGACGGCACAAAGGGTTACACGGTGATCGGGATTATGCGACCAAAAGGGCAGAAAATGGCAAGAATTGGCGAAAATACCCGAGATAAACGAGATCCGTTTTATTGGTGGATGGTGAACTACGGAACAGAAAAAATGGAAGGACAGCACTTTATGGAAAAAGCCGAAAGTGCGGGCAAGGCGAGAGCGAAAAAAGTAGCTATGGATAGATTAGAAAACGAATTAAGATCATCAATCAATCGCTCAATAAAAAACCTGTAATACCCTTGAAAAAACGTCAGAATATCGCTATCTTTTAGATGTAGTTAGTGGCAAAGGGGGCAATAATGTTTTTCGAGATTGTTTTATTGAGTATTATTGTACTTATTTCCGTTATCGTTTTTGTTATTTTGGCTCATTCATGGACAATAATTTTATTATTTCTAGGTGCTATTATAATTTTTTCTGTAATATGGACTATCTACAATAATAAAAAAATTAAGCAAGCCATGAACGATCAAAGATTAGATAATTATTGGGTTGAACATGAATTAGAACGCCCAATTATCAAAGCTAACTTAGCACAGGCACAAAAGCCCGATATATTTATGCGAGTAAGTCACACGGATAAAACAGGCAAGAAAACAGATTTACTTGATGTTAATATAAATATTAACGATAATAACGAGTAAAAGAATTAAACGCACCTAGGCTGATCCCTGAAAGCAAGAAACCTTATCTTGTTGGTGCGTTCCTATCATAAGGGATAATGCAATAAGGGGCATTTTATGGATATATCTAAGCACACAGAAGTTTTAAAATCTCTTGTTCAAGAAATATATTCTGATGAAGAAAATCTCAAAGAAAAAGCGGTAGAAAACATTTTGAATAATATGGAACCAATACCTTATGATGATGTTATAAATTCCTTTGAAGATACAATAAAACATTTCAGAAATATTCAAAAGACCCAAGAAAAATTGATTAATAATATTAGTATTAAATCAAAAGATAATATCTCTTATGAAATTGATTTAATTCAACTGAAACAAATAAATGAAATATTGAAAGCATCAATAGAAATCAATTTAGATACAATGCTCAGAACACATATTCTAAGATTATCAAAGTTAGCTGAAATAATGCCAACAGTTGAAAGAAAAATAAACGGAAAGAAACCAAAATCTAAAAAAATAGATCAAATTAATGCTGAAGAATGGGCTAAGGAAGTATGGGAAACACACCCTAAAACAACACAAGAGCAAATGGCAATAGATATAAAAGATAAATTAGATTTAAAGCAAAGTTTACAAACTATAATCCGCTGGATAAGACCATTTCAACCGCCTAAAGTAAATTAAATTACGATCATAAGCAGCTTATTAAATATTAAAAGCTGCTTTTCTTTTATGATAAGTAACTTATCGATTTTTCAATTCATTAAAAATCCGCTTTAATTCCCCCCCGTAACGTTACAAAACTAAACGAAACAACAGTTATAAGGGGTTATTATGGAAATATCACACAATCAATCACAGCAACTTATCAAAGCAACAGATGTAATCGTAAAGGTTGGATTTGGTCGCACAAAATTAAATGAACTCGTCAAGGCTAACAAATTTCCACAGCCGATCCGATTTTCACAAAATGTTATCCGTTGGGATTTAGCAGAAGTTAATCAATGGATTGAACAACAAAAAGCAACAAGGGGATAATTATGCTCACAAGAGAAATGATTATTTGTAAAGCAATGCTTGATAATCCCAAAGTGGGCATCAGCGAAAAAGAAAGCTATTTTAAAGTCCATTTCTTGAACGCACGCAACGAAGTTGGACGTATTGAAAGAATTATTGGCAGCCGTTTTAATCGTCAATGTGAAACCAGTCAACACGATAGACGTTATACAAGATACACGCCAAAGGATGAAAAACAAATTAGAAAAATTGCTGATTTGTTTAATGCGAGATTGGCATATCACCAAGCCAAGAAACGCTATCTTGATGAATTGCCTATCGGTGAAAGTCAGATTCAAAATGCAGTGAACAGGCTGGCACGCTGATAAAAGTAAACCCCCGATAAACGGGGGCTACAAAGAAAGACAATCTATTTCAATCACATAGAGAACTTTAATAATATGCCTAAAATCAAAGCCTATGCTAGATTTAATATGAAATTAAATCATAGTCATTATAGCAAACATGAAAACAATTCACAATACATTTTCTTGACAAAGTGCGGTGAAATTTGCGATAGTTTTCACGCACTAGCAAAATCTAGTGCCGAGCCTCGAAACTCGAACGATTTATCAGTGGCGAACGACAGCACGCCAATTTATCACCGTGCTTTTTTTGTTCGTAGCATACGCACACCCGAAGAAAACAACGGGACCAATTTTGGTCCGGTTGGCACTTTATCAAATGAAGTTGCAAAGCTCAAATTTGAGCCTAGCAATTTTCTTTCAATGGTGGCGTGTAATGGGAAAGGTTTAGCCCTTTGCTGTGTTCCACTGATCGCAGTTTTCGAGCCTGTTACACGTTACCGCCCCAAAGCCTCGAAACTTCAAGCGGTAACTTCTACAAAACGTTCATCAGTGGAGTTATCAGCAATGATCTACTTATTCCTAGGCATACACCGCCAAAACTTAGGCAACACAAGCCTATCTGTTCAACGCTTGCCAAAAGCAAGAATTGTTATTCAAGCCGACAACGAAAGCACGGCACGAGCAAAAATCGCTAAAGATTATTGCTTATTGCAATGCTGGAACGTCAAAAACCCCGAACATTTACACCGCACTTTAACCAATGTTAAGGGGGTGATTTATGCGTAAAATTTTCGTAGAGCTATTGCGTAGTCGTGAAAATGGGGGTAGTATTGCCAATGTTGCAACCACTAATTGCAACGAACTACTTACAGTTAACGGCACCCGCACACGTAAGACTTGCGGATTTTTTATACCTCAAATTCAATTCACAGGGCAACTAACCCTATCTGAAAAAGCCGAATTTGTGGCAAGGTTAATACGTCGAACTAAGGCGGATCCAATCCGCACGAATAAGGCGAGCCGATTAACTGCGGTAGTTGATACCTTGTCACACCTATTACAGGTTGGCAATTCATTACTAATTACAGTTAAGAGACAATTCACAATGAAACAATCCAACACTTTAACCAGTGCGTTAAATCCTATTCGCTATTCTCAACCGTTTTCATCAATGGGGGTGAGCCATGCTTAAACGTATCAACCATCAATACACAGAACGCAATGCAAGAGATTTAAAGTCTATTTGTAATTACATTCAAACTTGCAACTTTTTAAATCAAAGTTTAGACGCTTTCAAAAACGATAGTACGTTAAGCCCTGAAGAATACGGGGAAGTTTTTGATAATCTCACGACCTTACAATCACTACTTAATGAAATTGACTTTACAGGGGGCAAAAATGCGTAACTCATTCGAACTAATTGACACACTAGAGAACAGAATTAACAAACTACTTCAACCCTTGTCACTGGTTCATCTTCTCACAAAAGTAGATAACTATTCTATTGAGCCTTGTGAGTTAGTTGATAGTTTAATGGGCGTGAGAGACTTAATGCAACGTTCTATTGATGACCTAAACGACTTGTAGATTTATTGCGAAAAGCCGTTAATGGTGTGGAGAATGCGAATAATCCACCAACAATAGACAAAAGCGAAAAGGTAGAGCAACCGCATGCGGGGCCAAGTAAATCTAAATCAGTCAAAATAAATTAAGGTGGTGGAAATGAATAATAAACCGTATCAGCTTTTTATGGTATTCAGTCAAAGCCAAGTGCTTATTGATGAATTTGAGACACTGGCCCAAGCACTGCAAGCTAAAAATGAAATCAGCCAAAAACAGAAAGCGGGCAATGTGTTTTTTGATAATGACTTCACACTCTCAATCATAAAAAGCGAGGTGGTGGAATGAAAAGTAATGAAGTATTGACCGCACTTTGCGAGCAAGCAGAGCTAGAGCAGAAAATCATACATAATTACGTGTTTAAAATGCGCTGTAAAGTGACGCTCAATAATGAACAGATAGGCGAGCTTTTACACCACAGCAAGGAATTACAAGGCTATTTACGAATGATTAAATCTGGATTGAATTAAGGGGGTTCTACAATGATTTATTACAACGTTACAGGTTACGACCTACGAGGCAAAACATATAACTTCGGCACGTTCGACAATTTAGACAATGCAATAGCTAGACAGGTTAAAGCATTAAACGACCGTATTTATAGAGCGGTTCGCATTGAAAAATACGTTAAAGATTTGAAATAGGGGCAAGCAATGGCAAAATTAATTAACGCACCACATTTAAAAGAGCCGTGGAATAATCAGCTATTCAGTGACCTGATTATTTTAGCCGGTAGTACGGCGTGGGGAGCATGGAACAAGGGCAAGGGGACGTTATGGCACATTCTGGCCGACGCTTTGAAGATTGATGATTTTTCTGTTAATGGGGAGAAAATTCACCGCTATGATCAGAAACCGGTAATTCTTGACGTTAAACAGCTTGCGAACCTAGGAAATACAAGGCTTTGTAATCAAGATCAGCGGTTTATTAAAATCTTCCAATATGGCGAGCTAACACAAGAGCAGAAAACCGCTATTTGCTTGAACCTTGCCACCAACAACAAAGTAAAAGGCCTAGCTGTTGGCTTGTATGATGGCGTGAGCATGGAGAAATTAGAAAACTTGAGCGGTTATATTGAACGCTTGCGCACGCAAGAAAGCGAACAGGATTTAGCTAAAACGATTGCAAAAGATGCAAGCAAAAAGGCAGATCATTCTATTCGTGAAAATGACCGCACAAGCGACAAATCTAAATCATTTTACGGCTGGTTAAATTGGGATATGGCACTTCATAGAGAAAATAAGAGCCTATACCGTTATGACGGCAAAATATGGAACACCGTAGATGATATTGATATTAAGCACAAAGTGGTAGAGTTTTTTGAGCTGAACAATCAGGGTTATAGTGAGCGGTCGGTAAACAGTCTGATAGAAACCTTAAAAATTCAGATTCCATTAATGCGAAATTCGGATCAGTCGATAGAATTTATTGCGTTTAATAATGGCATTTTAAACCGCACTACGGGCGAATTTAAGCCACATACAAAGGATTTATATTTAACTAATATGATTCCCTATGATTATCAAAATAACGCCGTAGCAACGCCGAATTTTGATAAATGGCTTGATTTTGTTTCAGATGGAAACGCCGAGAAATCAAAGAATATATTAGCCGCACTTTATGCGATTTTAACCAATCGTTACGACTGGCAGGTATTTTTTGAAATTAACGGCGTAGGCGGATCAGGCAAATCTATTTTTGCTAATATTGCTACAATGTTGGCAGGCAAGCAAAACACAGCATCAGGTTGTTTGCTTGATTTAGATACCGCAAGGGATCGGGCGCCATTTTTTAATAAACGGCTGATTATTCTACCTGAACAATCAAAATATGGCGGCAAGGGTGGAGGACTAAAAGGTATTACAGGCGGTGATATGTTGAGCATTGATCAAAAATATCAAACTAAATTTGAAGCAATAATTAAAGCGATTGTTTTGATTGTGAATAATGAGCCGACTATGTTCACTGAACGAGAAGACGGAGTAGATCGACGCAGGGTCATTTTCAAGTTTGATAAATCTGTTCCACCTGAACACAGAGATGAAAAATTAACCGATAAACTTTTATCAGAATTTGGCGGCATTGTTCGCAAATTACTAGACACTTTCAAAGATCCAGACGAGGCGAAAAAATTATTAGATGCTCAAAAAGACAGTAAAGAGGCGTTAGAGGTTAAAATAGCGTCAGATCACATTACTCAATTTTGCCAATATTTCGAAACTAGAGAATTAATAGAGGGGATGTTTATTGGTAATGCTCAGCAAGCAAAACGAGAGAAAACACATCTATATCCTGCTTACTGTTCATTCATAAGTGCATTAAATATCAATCACGGATTATCACTAAATAATTTTTCAAACTCACTTAGACAAGGATTAAAGCAACACGGGAACAAGCACGAATTTCAAAAAAAGAAAACAAATGATGGAGTGAAAACCAACGTTTTTTATCGTGATTTTGAAGCGTTCTTTAATGAGTTTATAAAACCATAAAGGCGAAATAGTAAGTAAAAATAGGGCGAAATGCCCTTTTTTTATGAAAAAAGTGAACACCTTTATAAAAAAAAGGTGAACACTTAAAACAGGTGTTCACACTTTAACATATTGATTTTAAATTAAAATTCGATTTTGGTGAATAGTGAACACCTTATAGCAAAACAAAAAACACATAGCATAAAGTACAACGCATATTTTATATTTTTGGAGTGCATTTTTCTATGTAATCACTCCATAATTGCATTACTGAAACTCTTTCTTTGAAATAATCATAATTATTATAAACTCGACTTGTAGAAGACCCGACAGCGTGAGCTAAGCAGGTTTCTGCTATTTCATAACTAACGCCTTGGCTAGATAAATAAGTGCGAGCAATCGAGCGTAAACCGTGGGCGGTCAAAATATTTTGATAACCTAACGTATTTAGAGCTTTATTAGCCGTTTCTTTACTCATAGATTGATTAAATTTGCTTTGATTATTATTCGGAAAAACAAAACGGCTAGAGCCTGTTATCAGTTTCATTTTGTCTAGTAACTGTAATGTTTGGGTTGATAATGGTACAACGTGGGCGAATTGTCCTTTATGCGTTTTTTTCATTTTTTCTGCTGGAATATTCCAGCATTTCTTATCAAAATCAATTTCAGACCATTCCACGCTAACCGCTTCCGCAGGCCTAACCATTGTTAATAATTGCCATTGGATTAACATTTTTGTTTTGAAATGCAAATTAGAAAAAAGGATTTTTTGCAGCAATGCAGGCAATTCATCAGGCGAAATAGTAGGGTTATTTTTCTGCTGAACTTTTCTAAAGGCTTGCCCGACTTTTTCACAATAGTTAAATTCAATCAAGCCAATATTGACAGCGTGATTGAGTATTTTATTCACCAATCTAATAAGGCGGTGTAATGTATCGTTTATCCCTTGTAAATCGAGCGGTTTAAGGGTTTCTACTAAAAGACGTGGATTTATAGCACTTATTGGATAATGCCCAATTTTAGCGAAAATATGCTTATTTAGACGTAACCAATTTTTTCAAGTGTAAGCGGCTCCACTTCTTCTTTGTATTTTTCTTTCCATTGTTCAGCAACAGAGAAGAGCGTATTTTGTTGCATTTCTTTTTGTTCTGATTCTTGCCTGTGAATTAATGGATCGATACCTTGAGCAAGCAAGGTGCGATATTCTTCTTTTTTTCTACGAGCATCCGCCAAAGTAACTTCAGGATAAATTCCAAGGCTAATATCTGTTCGTTTGTTGGTAACAGGTTTTACATAATTAAACCGCCATAGCTTTATGCCGGTGGATTTAACAAGTAGATAAAGTCCTTGCCCATCAGCAAGTTTATAATCTTTATCTTTTGTTTTTGCCTTAGAAATTTCGGTTGCATTAAGTGGCTTTGTAGTGCGTGGCATAAGGCTTTCCCCTGTTTTTAGTAGTACGCAGTTTTTGTAGTATATGAAGATCCTACATACGATACTACTAAAATTCGTGATTAGATACGATTAATTACGAGCGATTACGATAAGTTAAACAACTGAAAAGCCTTTTCTAACAAGGTTTTATTTGTGTTTTTCGATGGGTTACGGTGAGCTATGAAAGGGCTAAATGGTGCGACTAGCTGGACTCGAACCAGTGACCCCCACCATGTCAAGGTGGTGCTCTAACCAACTGAGCTATAGTCGCATTCGGAAATTGAGAGAGATAAGATTGTTCTCAAAAGTGCGGTTATAATATAAAAAGATTTTTGCAAAAACAAGTTCTTTTTTCACCGCACTATTTGATTGCTTAATATCTCTGCGATTAATCCTTTAATTCACGGATCTTTTTGATGACATTACTGGTGGAGCAGCCGTTTTCAAAATTGAGAACTTGTACATCGCCGCCGTTTGCCCACACTTCTTTTGATCCAGCGATGTCTTCAGGTTGATAATCACCGCCCTTGACCAGCAAATCAGGCAAGATTTCACTAATTAAACGTTGTGGGGTATCTTCGTCAAAAGCAACGAGCCAGTCAACTGAAGCTAATCCAGCTAACACCGCCATACGGCTAGCAAGATCGTTAATCGGTCGAGTGTCACCTTTTAAGCGTTTGACGGAATTATCCGTATTGACTGCCACAATCAAACGATCACCAAGTTTGCGAGCGTTTTCTAGGTAAGAAACGTGTCCAGGGTGTAAAATATCAAAGCAACCATTGGTCATCACGATTTTTTCGCCCCGATTTTTGGCTAATTGTACTGCGGTTTTTAATTCGCTTTCACTCATAATGCCAAAGCCTGTGGAAGTCCGTCCGTGAATAGCGTTTTCTAATTCTACAGTAGAAACTGTAGATGTACCTAATTTTCCAACCACTATACCTGCTGCCACGTTAGCTAAATAGCAAGATTCTTCAAATGAACGTCCATCAGCAAGGGCTGTGGCAAGAACACTGATCACCGTATCACCAGCACCAGTAACATCAAACACTTCTTTGGCAACCGTTGGCAAGTGATAGACAGGTTGATTTGGACGTAATAACGTCATACCTTTTTCGGAACGGGTGACTAAAAGTGCGGTTAAATTAATATCAGAAATAAGTTTTAGCCCTTTTTCAATAATATCTTCTTCGTTCTCACATTTTCCGACCACAGCTTCAAACTCAGACATATTTGGCGTTAATAAAGTTGCACCACGATAGCGTTCAAAATCTGTTCCTTTTGGATCGATTAATACAGGAACATTAGCTTGACGTGCGATTTGAATCATTTTTTGCACTTGAGCTAATGTGCCTTTACCATAGTCCGAAAGAATTAAAGCTCCCACATTTTTCACCGCACTTTTCAGTTTATCAAGTAATTCATCTGTTGGTGCTTGATGAAAATCTTCTTCAAAATCAAGGCGTAATAATTGCTGATGGCGAGAAAGAATACGTAGTTTAGTAATAGTTGGGTGTGTATCTAGTTTAACAAAATTACAATAGATTTTTTGTTTTTCTAATAATTGAGTTAATGCTGAACCCGTTTCATCATTACCGATTAAACCGAGTAATTGAGTAGGTACATTCAGTGAAGCAATATTCATTGCCACATTGGCTGCACCACCAGCACGTTCTTCATTTTGTTGTACACGTACCACAGGGACAGGTGCTTCAGGAGAAATACGATTGGTCGCACCAAACCAGTAACGGTCTAGCATCACATCACCAAGAACTAATACTTTAGCATTTGGAAATTGTGCAGAGAATTGATTCATAAAATATGTCCTAATCTTAGAAAATAAAAATATTTTGCTGATTTTACCACAGCAAAAAAGAGTTTGGCTTAAAATTTCTGTTAAATTCAGTTAAACTATATGGAGTTTATTTCTTCGGGGTCAAATTATGTCTCAAAATCATCTTCCACAATTCCAAAAAGCATTTTTGCACCCTAAGTATTGGGGCTTTTGGTTGGGATTAGGGTTATATTGGTTAATTCTGTGTTTACCTTATCCAATTTTATTGAAAATTGGGAAAGGATTAGGTTTATTATTTAGTAAGCTGAAAGTAGGTAAACGGCGAGCAAAAATTGCTCAACGCAATTTAGAATTAGCTTTTCCAGACATGTCGGTTCAGGAACGATCAGAAATTCTGCAAGCAAATATGCAAAATGTGGGTATGGCAGTTATTGAAACAGGTATGGCATGGTTTTGGTCAGACCGCCGTATTAAAAAATGGTCTAAAGCGGAAGGTGTTGAATATCTTAAAGAATGTGCCAAAGATGGTATTATTTTGGTTGGTGTACATTTTCTTACTCTTGAATTAGGAGCCAGAATTATTGGTTTACATCACCCTGGTATTGGTGTTTATCGCCCTAATGATAATCCTATCATGAATTGGTTACAGACTTGGGGGCGAATGCGTTCAAATAAGGATTTATTGGATCGTAAAAATTTGCGTGGTATGATTAAGGCGTTGCGTCAAGGAGAGATGATTTGGTATGCTCCAGATCATGATTATGGACGTAAAAGTGCGGTGTTTATTCCCTTTTTTGCGGTGCAAGATGCCGCAACAACAACAGGGTCTTATTATTTATTAAAATCTTCACCTAACAGTAAAGTCATTCCTTTTGCTCCATTGCGTAATAAAGATAATAGTGGTTATACCCTGACCATTTCACCACCAGTAGATTTTACCGATTTATCTGACGAACGCGAAATTGCTATTCGTATGAATAAAATCGTGGAGCAAGAAATTTTAATGGATATTAAGCAGTATATGTGGTTACATCGCCGTTTTAAAACTGAACAAGATGGCGATGATGGAAAAAAATACCGTTAATCATTTATTAAAGGTGAATTTTGCCTAAAATTGTGGTAAAACTATTCAATTATTTTATAGACAAAACAAGAAAGGAAATTATGTCAAATTTACAAACAATTATTGAAGCCGCTTTTGAAAAACGTGCGGATATTACACCTAAAACTGTTGATACAGCAACTCGTGAGACGATTGAAGCAGTTATTAACGGTTTAGATAACGGCACTTATCGTGTAGCGGAGAAAATTAACGGTGAATGGGTAACTCATCAATGGTTAAAAAAAGCCGTATTGCTTTCATTTCGTATTAATGATAATCAAATTATTGATGGTGCAGAAACTAAATATTATGACAAAGTGGCATTAAAATTTGCCGATTATACGCAAGAACGTTTTGCTCAAGAAGGTTTCCGTGTAGTGCCATCTGCCACTGTGCGTAAAGGGGCATATATTTCGAAAAACTGCGTGTTGATGCCGTCTTATGTAAACATCGGTGCGTATGTGGGCGAAGGCACAATGGTTGATACTTGGGCAACTGTAGGATCATGTGCTCAAATTGGTAAAAATGTTCATCTTTCTGGTGGTGTTGGTATCGGTGGTGTGTTAGAACCATTACAAGCTAACCCAACTATTATTGGTGATAACTGTTTTATTGGAGCTCGTTCTGAAGTGGTAGAAGGGGTTATTGTAGAAGATGGTTGTGTAATTTCAATGGGGGTATTCATTGGGCAATCAACTCGTATTTATGATCGTGAAACAGGTGAAGTTCATTATGGTCGTGTACCAGCAGGTTCGGTGGTTGTGTCTGGTAGCTTGCCGTCAAAATGCGGTAAATATAGTCTTTATTGTGCAGTAATCGTGAAAAAAGTAGATGCCAAAACCTTAGGTAAAGTTGGGATCAACGAATTACTGCGTGCTATTGAAGAATAATTTTAGAATCAAGGGAACTTTGGTCTAATTTTTTAGTCAGAAACTAGAGCGTTTGATTTCATTCTATGAAATTAATTATAAAGTCATTGTAAAAATTTTTGCATTTTACAATAAAATTATTCAGAATATACAATTGTCGGTAGAACCGATATTGATTAAACATAAACTTATTTAGGGAAACTACAATGAAAAAATCATTATTAGCAACATTAGTATTAGGTTCAGTATTCGCATTAGCAGCTTGCGATCAAGCATCAAAAGATAAAATGTCTGCTAAAGCAGAAGAAGCGAAAACTAGCGTTGTTGAAGCCAAAGATGCAACCGTTGAAGCTGCCAAGGATGTTAAAGATGCAGTAGTAGAAAAAGCAACAGAAGCCAAAGATGCAACTGTTGAAGCGGCTAAAGATGTTAAAGATGCTGTGGTAGAAAAAGCAACTGAGGCTAAAGATAAAATGGTCGAAATGAAAGATTCTGCTTCAGATAAAATGGCTGAGATGAACGAATCAGCATCAGATAAAGCGGCTGAAATAAAAGAATCAGCTACAGAGATGAAGGATGCGGCATCTGATAAAATGGCTGAAATGAATGAAGCTGCAAAAGAAAAAGTTGCGGCAGGAGCTGATGCTGTTTCTGATAAAGCTGCAGAAGTAAAAGAAGAAGTAACAAAATAATTCATTTATTAAGAATTTAACCACAAGGAAACCCAATTGGTTTCCTTTTTTATTATCAATTAACTAATTCTATGCTAGAATCAATGGTCAGTTAGCGTTTATTTATAAAGGAAACAAAATGCAAATATTAGAAGGTGTATTAGCTGCACCAAATGCCAAAATTGCTGTGGTAGTCGCTCGTTTTAATCATTTTATTAATGATAGTTTAGTGGATGGTGCTATTGATGCATTGAAACGTATTGGTCAAGTAAAGGATGAAAATATTACCTTGGTTAAAGTGCCGGGTGCTTATGAATTACCTTTAGCGGTTCGCCGTTTAGCAGATAGCAAAAAATATGATGGTATAGTGGCATTAGGTACAGTTATTCGTGGTGGTACGGCACATTTTGAATACGTAGCTGGTGAAGCGAGTAGTGGTATTGGTCAAGTGTCGCTTAACGCAGATATTCCCGTGGCATTTGGAGTATTAACCACTGAAAATATCGATCAAGCGATTGAACGTGCGGGTACTAAAGCAGGCAATAAAGGTGCAGAAGCGGCTTTAGTGGTGCTTGAGATGATCAACTTATTAAACCAAATTAACTAAGGCATTATCATGACTGAACAAGTTAAAAAGCCATCCGCTCGTCGTCGTGCTAGAGAATGTGCTGTGCAAGCCTTGTATTCTTGGGTGATTTCACATAATGATGCAGCTGAAGTGGAATTAGCTTTTGTGACTGAACAAGATTTAAAAGGCGTTGATGTAGCCTATTTCCGTAAATTATTCCGTCAAACAGTGGATAATTTGGACGCAATAGATAGAACATTAGCCCCCTTTTTAGACCGCACTTCGGAAGAATTAACCCCGATTGAAAAATCTATTCTGCGTTTAGCTACTTATGAATTGAAATATGAGCTTGATGTCCCTTATAAAGTCGTGATTAACGAAGCGATTGAAGTGGCAAAAACCTTTGGGGCAGATGATAGTCATAAATATGTCAATGGGGTATTAGATAAAGTCTCACCCTCTTTAGGACGTAGATAATATATAAGAAAGTGGGTTTTACCCACTCTTTTTTTAGATAAGATAATGGCAAAAACAGAATTTGATCTCATAGATACTTTTTTCACTCAACAACAAGTTCAACGCACGGATGTTAATTTAAACATTGGTGATGATTGTGCCTTAACGTCTGTTCCATCAGGAAGATTCCTAGCGACTACCACTGATACGATGGTGGAAAATTCCCATTTTTATCCGAATATTGATCCCCGAGATTTGGGCTATAAAGCTATTGCGACAAATTTAAGCGATCTCGCTGCCATGGGAGCAGAACCCGCATGGGTTTCTTTGGCATTGACCTTGCCGAAAGCAGATGAAAATTGGTTACGCGCCTTTAGTCAAGGCATGTTTGAATTACTTAATGAATATAATGTCGCCTTAATCGGTGGTGATACTACCAGTGGTACCGTACCGTCTATTACCATTACTGCTCAAGGATTTATTGAAAAAAATACCGCACTTCGACGCGATCAGGCTAAAGTCGGGGATTGGATCTATGTTTCCGGTACGTTGGGCGATGGTTTGTCGGGATTTTATTTAATCTCCGACTTGTATCAAGGTAAAAAAAGCGCGGTAAATTTGGATGAAGAATTTTTAATCCAACGCAATTTTCGCCCAACTCCGAGAGTATCGCTTGGTATTACCCTAGCTAAATATCAATTATCACATTGCGCTTTAGATCTTTCTGATGGATTGGTGGGCGATCTTGGTCATATTTTACAACGTAGTGGAGTAAGTGCGGCATTAAATTTGGAAGATTTACCTTGTTCACCTGCGTTAGTAAATTTATATGGGCGACAACAGGCGGAACAGTTTGCCTTGCAAGGTGGGGAAGATTATGAACTCTGTTTTACTGTTCCAAATCACAAAAAGGCATTATTAGATCAATATTTAGCCTCATTAAAAGTGCCTTATACCTGTATTGGTCGTATTGTAGAAAAAAATCCCTACCAAAATATTATTTACCAACGACAAGGAAAAGTGGTAGATTTACAGATCTCTAGTTTTGAACATTTTAAATAATCATGACCGATGTAACACAACACCCATTACAACATCTACGCTTAACTAACCCCGTGCATTTGCTTGCGGTTGGCTTAGGTTCTGGTTTAATTCATCCTGCACCCGGTACATGGGGGAGTTTGGTTGGATTATTTATTGGCATTTTATTCATGCAAATCGTGCAATTAAAAATATTTATTATTTTCACCGCAGTTTGCTTTTTGATAGGCTGTTATTTATGCCAAAAAACCGCCAATGATATGGGTGTACATGATCATGGTTCCATTGTTTGGGATGAATTTGTTGGCATTTGGATTGTGCAAATCGGCATGGCTGGATTTCTGCTAGAACATTTGATTTTGGGCAATGTGGTGGCATTCGGATTATTTCGTCTATTTGATATTTGGAAGCCTTTTCCAATTAGATATTTTGATAGAAAATTAGAAAATGGTTTTGGCATCATGATTGATGACGTGCTAGCATCATTGTATGCGGTATTAGTTTATTTTATTTTTTCTATTGGAGTGTCATTATGCTAAATTTAATCATTATTCACTTTTTCGGTTTATTAAGTCCCGGTCCAGATTTTTTCTACGTAAGTCGAATGGCTGCCAGCAATTCAAGACGGAATACGGTTTGTGGTATTTTAGGTATTACTATTGGAGTAGCAATATGGGCAGCAGCAGCCATATTAGGATTGGCTATATTATTTAAAACAATGCCTATTTTGCATGGTGTCATAATGCTATTGGGGGGCAGTTATTTATGTTATCTTGGGTTAAAGATGGCAAAAAATCGTAAAAATACAGTTTTTACTGAATTGACAGAAGAGTACTTAAACCAAGACACAACGATTAAAGTCGAAATAATGAAAGGGTTATTGGTCAATTTGTCAAATGCTAAAGTCGTGATTTATTTTGCCAGTGTCATGTCATTGGTGTTGATCAATATGCGAGAAACTTGGCAAATGGCAGTGGCATTTTTCATTATTATTATTGAAAATTTTCTTTATTTCTATGCTGTATCTTTACTCTTTTCTCGCCCTTTTGCTAAACGTTTTTATAGTCAATATAGTCGTTACATTGATAATGTTGCAGGCGTGATTTTTTTAGCGTTTGGTAGTTATTTGGTATATAGCGGATTACAAGAGATAGTTATTCAATTCTAATAAAACTATTTTATATTCTAATTTTTGTTTGTTATATCTAATATGAAAAATTTTCCCCACGCAAACCTTTGCGCTTTTGTGTTATTTCTTATTCCTTGCTAGACTAGCGCCCTATAATAATAAGAGGGGAAAATACGTGATGAATTACATTGAAATATTAGGTTATGTAGCCATGATTTTGGTGTCGGGATCTTTTTTATTAAAAGATATTATTAAGTTGCGTTTGGTCAATTTAATCGGGGCAATATGTTTTATTATTTATGGTTTGCTGATTAGTTCATTCCCAGTGACAGGATTGAATATTTTTGTAGCTTGTGTGAATGGCTATTATATTTATCAAAACATCAAAACAAAATAATCATTCAATATCGACTCAAGGCGAATTTGATATTTGCCTTTACCTTTATTTAAGTAAATCTTTCAAACTAGCTTTCATCACTGACATTTTGTTTTCATACTGAGCTTTGCTTTCTCGCTCATCAATCATATAGGTAATAGTTTGTGATAAGGTCATACCTAGTTTGCGAGAATATTTTGATAAACGTTGCCATACCGCATATTCCAAATCAATGGATTTCTTTTTAGTATGTTGTTTTTCAGCGTTGAAAAAGCGTTTACGTCTGGCTCGAATGGCTTGATCGAGTTTAATTACCAATGCCTCGGATAAATGATCAGCTATCCAAGCGGTGATTTGCTCAGGTTGGTTTTTGCAAGCAAGAAGGGCTTTGACCTTATCTTCCGCTAAACTTTTTTCCTGATAACGGGTAATATTTTCCCCTTCACGGTGTTTTTTAGTGAGATAAAGCCATTTCCAGTGTGTTTCTTGATTTTCAAGTTTTTGATATTTCATTGTTTTATCATTACTTTTTTATCATTGGTGACGTGGTAACTGAAAATAATATACCCTGATTAAGGTTTTTTTTCTAGTAGATTTTTTGAATTTTAATGAAATGTGAGATAATGCTCAACATTCAATTTTATGAAGAGAAAAAAACGTGGCTTTATCCGAACAAAAACTAGATTGGACAACATTGCAACCGCATTTGACGGTATTTCCTGCTGAAACTAAAAAGATCGATTTTTTAGATTTACAATGGCGAGCTTGCTCGGCTATAGAGCAATTTTTGAAAAATTCGCACCGCAGTTTGTTAGTGTTAAAAGCGGACGATCAAAGCGAATACGCTAGTGCGGTGGAAAAGTGGGTAAAATCGCAACAAGCACCGTTACAAGTATCGGGTGTTCAGTATGAAGTGGAACAAGGGGATAGTTTTTCTTTTGCTCAAGTGAATGTTCAGCCAGCACAATCAGCACAAGATAATTTTGCTAGTAAAAAAACAGTCGCCACCGCTCTTTATTTTGATCATTCAAGTTTGTTCGGATCGATTCGGATTCATCCTAGCTCGCATGATATTCAGCTTAACGCTGGTTTGGTGCATCAACTTAATAATGGTGTGTTAATTTTAAGCGTTAGCCAGTTGTTAAATCATTTTGATTGTTGGGAACGCTTAAAACATATTCTGATGACGAAACAATTTGATTGGTATTCGGCACATCCGTTTAAAGCCTTGCCGTGCGAGATTCCAAGTTATCCATTGCATTTAAAAGTTATTTTATTGGGAAATCGGGAAGAATTAGCTACTTTGAATAACCTCGAGCCAGATCTTTATCATCTTGCAGATTATAGCGAAATTGAAAGCTATGTCAGCGTGGAAAAAGAGCCACAGCAACAGGCATGGCAACAATATGTGTTGTCTTTTGCCGAACAACAACAATTTCCTCGTTTAACCCCTGACGGTTTGGATAAATTATATCAATGGCTAGTAAGGGAAAGTGAAAGCCGAGTGTTGATCAATAGTTCACCGTTGATTTTGAACCAAATTTTAAGCGGAGTAAGTCAGTTAAGCAGCAATAAAGACGTGCTAAGTGCGGTGGATTTTGAGCAATATTTTCAACAAAAGTCTGCTCAACAAGGTTTTCTTCGTGAACAAACTTATGCGGATATTTTTTATCATCAAGTATATATTGATACTGAAAATGAAGTAGTCGGGCAAATTAATGGTTTGTCAGTGGTGGAATTTACGGGGACACCGATGTCTTTTGGTGAACCATCTCGGATTAGTTGCATTGTGCAATTTGGTGATGGTGAAGTAACTGATATTGAAAGAAAAAATGAGCTGGCTGGCAATGTTCATGGTAAAGGTATGATGATTGCGGAAAATTGTTTAGCCAATATTTTAGATATGCCATCTCAATTACCATTTTCCGCATCATTGGTGTTTGAACAATCTTACGGTGAAATTGAGGGGGACAGTGCTTCTTTATCTGCATTCTTAGTGTTAGTCAGTGCCTTGTCGGATTTACCTATTCCGCAATCTATTGCGGTGACGGGTGCAATCGATCAATTTGGTTTGGTGCATTCTGTGGGGGGGGTGAATGATAAAATTGAAGGCTTTTTTACTATTTGTCAGGGCAGGGGATTAACTGGAAAGCAGGGCGTGATTATTCCAGAATCCTGTTTATATCAGCTTTCTTTGACAGATGATGTGGTAAGTGCGGTGAAAAATAATCAATTTTTCATTTGGACTGTGAATGATGTGTTTGAGGCTTGTGAGATTTTATTTGATCGTCCTTTAGTGGTAGATGAACAAGCAGAAAAAGAAGAAAAAATGACTATTGCACAGTTAATTTCTAAACGTATTGAACAGTATGCAGAACTGCACCATGCGATGCCATTTTGGTTAAAATGGTTTGCTAAAAAATAACTGCTCGGAACTGTTTAGCGAACAAGTGTTAGCTATATCTTTTTAAATTAAACTCTGTTAATATAGTGTTAATTCAGTAAGTTTACTGAAAAATATCCTATGATTTACTTTTAAAGAGAAAAAAATGACTAACACCTGTACACCAGAAACAATTCCAGAAAGAAAAAATTCTTATAATTATGAAGATTTATTAGCCTCTGGGCGTGGTGAATTATTTGGCAAAAAAGGTCCACAACTTCCAGCCCCAATTATGTTGATGATGGATCGTGTGATTGAAATGAACGAAACTGGCGGCTTGTTTGGCAAAGGTTATGTGGAAGCCGAATTGGACATTAAGCCAGATTTATTTTTCTTTGGTTGCCATTTTATCGGCGATCCAGTGATGCCAGGCTGTTTAGGCTTAGATGCGATGTGGCAACTGGTTGGTTTTTATCTTGGTTGGATCGGTGGCGAAGGTAAAGGTCGTGCTTTAGGTGTTGGCGAAGTGAAATTCACTGGTCAAGTGTTACCCACCAATAAAAAAGTGACTTACAAAATCCATTTCAAACGTGTGATTAATCGTAAATTAATTATGGGTGTGGCTGATGGTGAAGTGTTGGTTGACGGTCGTGTGATTTATACGGCAACAGATTTGAAAGTCGGATTATTTCAGGATACATCAACTTTCTAATTGTGATATTGGTTTTGATAAGCTCAAGGGTTGCCTTGAGCTTTTTACACATCCACCAACACCAAAATAGCTGCATCACCGCCCCATTCTCTAGGGGCTTGATGTAATGCTCGTACTTTGGGATGTTGCACAAGCCAACGGGGGATTTGATTTTTCAGGGTAAATGTGCCGTAGCCAGTCATAATACTAGCACAAAAAATATTATCGTTTTCGCAGGCTTGAATTAGACTCGCTAATTCTAATTTAGCTTGTTCACGGGTTAAACCGTGCAGATCTAAAAAAATTTCTGGGGAAAAATCGCCACGGCGAAGTTGTTTTAACAAATAGCTATCTTCATTTTCTCGTAAATATTTCACCGCACTTTCTTCGTTTAATAACGGCTCATACTGATCGGAAAAGTAAAATAAGGTATCTTGCTTTTCTCGATTATCTTTCAATTTCGCTTTTTGTTTGAGTTTAAATTTATTCAGTTTTTGTGACGGAACATAAGTATCTTGTTTGAGTGGCTTGATACCTTTTGTTTCTTGCAAAAAGAGTAATTTCTCGTCAGTTTCTGACATACTTAGTTATCCTAAAATTAATAGAGTCGGGACAAAATTCAATAATTTCTATATACTAACGGAAAAACTTTGTTTTACCAAATAGGAACAATAAAAATGGCGTTTTCTGAACAGAATTTATCGAATGATTTGCACACTATTAAAGATTATTTACGTTGGGCATATAGCACCTTTAATAGTGAACCACTTTTTTATGGACATGGTATGGATAATGCGTGGGACGAAGCGTCATTATTGGTATTAACTAGCTTGAATTTGCCATTAGATGTGCCGACAGATTTATATGATAGTCGTTTAACCCAACAGGAAAGAGAGCAGATTATTGCATTAGTCACAGAACGAGTGGAAAAACGGATTCCAGCCCCTTACTTAGTTAATACTTCATGGTTTTGTGGTTTGCCATTTTATGTAGATGAGAGAGTATTGATTCCACGTTCACCGATTGGCGAGTTAATTCAAAATGGTTTTGCAGAGTTTATTGAGCAAGAGCCAACCAGAATCATAGATATGTGTACAGGTAGTGGTTGTATTGCGATTGCTTGTGCAGAGCGTTTTCCTGATGCAGAAGTCGATGCAGTGGACTTAAGCCGTGATGCTTTGGATGTGGCGGAATATAATATTGAACGTCACGGTTTGAATGAGCGAGTAATCCCGATTCAATCGGATTTATTTGAGCAGTTACCGCAGGATCAATATGATTTAATCGTGACCAACCCGCCTTATGTGGATCAAGAAGATATGGACAGTATGCCCGAAGAATTTTCCCATGAACCTGAATTGGCACTAGCGGCAGGCGATGACGGTTTGGATTTGGTGATAAAAATTTTAGCAGAGTCACCAAAATATTTAAAAGATCATGGTGTATTAATTTGTGAAGTAGGAAATTCAATGATTCATTTGCAAGCTCGTTTTCCACAAGTACCGTTTAATTGGATTGAATTTAAAAATGGGGGATTAGGGGTTTTTTCGTTAACTAAAGCCGAGTTGGAACGGTATCATCACTTATTTGTATAATCAAAAATAATAAGGGCGAATTATTTTGAATTCGCCCAAATATATTAATTCTTTAACAACCCAGAAGAACCTTCTTTATAATCTTTGGGCGGATTTTCTGGCGTAATGGCGGTAGATTTTTCTGAATTCATAAAACTTTGTAGAAATAAACTTTTATTATTGGCATCAGGCAAAAGTTGTTCAGAAGATTTGGCAAGATGACGGTAGATTTTCTGATAATCTTGTGCCAGTGTTTTAAATAAGTCAGCACTTTCTGCAAAATGTTTCTCTAATAATTGTTTTTGGGATTCCAATTCTTGTTTGGCGTGAGTTAGCTCTTTTGCGGTTTCAGTTTGTTTTTTTACCGATCCTTTGGTCAAACTAATGAATAAATAAGCTAAAATAAACCCAACAAAGAGTCCGATTCCAGCAATTAACCACATTTCATTTGACCAGTTCTGAATGTTTTGCATAATGCCCCCTTAAGTTAATTATTAATGTATGATGTAAAACTATTATCTTATCATAGCGTTAAAATTTACTTTTGTCTTGTATGATTTTAGTTTTTTGCTATAAAAGTGCGGTTAAATTTTGTTTATTTTTTCACTAATTACTGGTTTTTTTCTATCAAATCTTGTATAATCGCACGACCCTGTGAATGTTGCGGTTTTCCCACCGCACATTATTTGTCGAGATCGCACTCGAAGGGGTGATGATTGAGATCAATGGTTGTGTTTATCTTAATGATTGACACTGGGTATTAATATTTAATATTGGTAATTTAATTAATGAAAACTTTTGTAGCAAAACCAGAAACAGTTAAGCGTGACTGGTATGTAGTAGATGCGACAGGTAAAACGTTAGGTCGTTTAGCCACTGAATTAGCTCGTCGCCTTCGTGGTAAACATAAAGCGGAATACACTCCACACGTTGATACTGGCGATTATATCGTGGTAATCAATGCAGAGAAAGTAGCCGTAACAGGTCGTAAAGAAGACGATAAAATTTACTACTGGCACACTGGCTATGTAGGCGGTATCAAACAAGCGACTTTCAAAGAAATGATTGCTCGCCGTCCAGAAGCAGTGATTGAAATTGCGGTTAAAGGTATGTTGCCAAAAGGTCCATTAGGACGTGCAATGTTCCGCAAATTAAAAGTGTACGCAGGTTCACAACATGAACATGCCGCACAACAACCACAAGTTTTAGATATTTAATCACGGAGCAAAAAAATGACAGCAGCAAATCAAAACTACGGCACAGGTCGCCGCAAAAGCTCTTCAGCTCGTGTATTTATCAAACCGGGCAATGGTAACATCACCATTAACCAACGTTCTTTAGACGTATATTTCGGTCGTGAAACATCACGTATGATCGTACGTCAACCATTAGAACTCGTTGAGTTGACAGATAAATTAGACCTTTACATCACTGTTACTGGTGGTGGTATTTCTGGTCAAGCGGGTGCAATCCGTCACGGTATCACTCGTGCATTGATGGAATATGACGAATCTTTACGTCCAGCATTACGTGCTGCGGGCTTTGTTACCCGTGATGCTCGTCGTGTTGAACGTAAAAAAGTGGGTTTACACAAAGCACGTCGTCGTCCACAATACTCAAAACGTTAATTCTTTATTTTTCGTTTTATACAGAAATTGCAAGTCGAAAGGCTTGCAATTTTTTTTGTTTTAGAGGAAAAGTGCGGTTATTTTTTAACATATTTTTAATAATCATTTTTATTTTCAAAATGGAGTAAATAATACTTGCTTTAATATGGAGTTAATGCTTTAATGTCTTACAGCTAGACAGTAGTTTATAAAATGCGTTATTAGTTCTTCCGTATCACAAGTTTTAAATTTGTTCTTGGATTTTTTAATATCAGTTTCTATATCCTTCTTAGCACAATTGCTTGTTTTCTCAAGCGCAAATTTAAATTTTAAAATAAGGAAGACAATATGTCTAAATTAAACGGTTCTGTAAAATGGTTCAACTCTGATAAAGGTTTTGGTTTTATTACTCCTGCAAATGGTGGGAAAGATTTATTCGTTCATTTTTCTGGTATCGTAGGTGACAACTATAAAACCTTAAACGAAGGTGACAACGTAGAATATAATGTACAAGATTCTCAACGTGGTCCAGCTGCGATTGATGTTGTAGTTATCAAATAATTTTTATTATGATGAATTTTTAAATCCCCAATTTTGGGGATTTTTTATATTCTTAAATTAATAGAATAGCGATTATAAAACGATAGTTTTATTTTGGAATACAAATAAACGATCATGGATGGCTAAATCTAACGCTCGACTTAGTACCGTTTTTTCCACATCTCGTCCCGCTTTCATCATCATTTCCGCCGAATAGGTATGATCCACATTAATCACATTTTGCATAATAATCGGACCCTCATCTAATTCATTATTAATAAAATGTGCTGTGGCACCAATAATTTTTACCCCACGTTCATAAGCTCGTTTATAAGGATTAGCACCAATAAAAGCTGGTAAAAAAGAATGGTGAATATTGATCACACGATTTGGGTAACGAGCTACAAATTCTGGATTTAATACCCGCATATATTTGGCTAGCACAATTAAATCTGGGTGATATTCATCAATTTTTTCGGCTAATAATTTATCGTGTTCAATCCGAGTTAAATTTTCGTGACTGACGCAATGAAAAGGCACATCAAAACGTTCCACAAGAGAACGTAAACTCTCATGATTTCCAATCACCGCGGCAATCTCAAGATCTAATCCGCCATAATAGGTTTTCATTAATATATCACCCAAACAATGGGCTTCTTTGGTGACCAAAATGACAATGCGTTTTTTACGATTTGAATCTATTAAACGACAGTTTGTGCCTTGTGGCAGGCTAAATGCTAAATCGGCGAGTAGTGTTTCTTCATTAAAGATACCTTGTAATTCAGTTCGCATAAAAAAATGTTTTGTTTCAAAATCGACAAACTCATTATTATGTACAATATTTAATTGATGTTTGTAGCAGATATTGGTTATTTTGGCGATTAATCCTTTATCATCAGGGCAATCGGTTAGCAAAATTTTATTTTCAATCATATTATAGTTCCTATTCTGGTAAACAAATAAAACCCATTTTTAAATGGGTTTTATTATTAAATTTAAGATTGCTTAAATTTTAAAATCATCTAGCAATTTACCCTCTTCTAATGCTTTTTTAATAACTAAGGGTGTACGACCTTGTCCGCTCCATGTACGTTCTTCACCTTTGTTATCAATATATTTATATTTTGCAGGAAGTGATTTACGCGTTTTTTTACTTTTTGTTTCTTTAACGTCAGAAAGTAATTCGGATAAAGAAATACCTTTTTCTTTTAGTTCAGCTTGATATTTTTTAATGAGTTCTTGGCGAGCCTTTATTTCTTTGATTTCTGCTTCTGCTTTTTTACGTTTTTCATCGATAATAATTTGTAATTTCTCTAGAATTTTTTCCGCTTTGCTTAAATCAATAGTATTAATGGCGGCACGTAAATTGCGTAAATTATTTAATGTGTTTGCTAAATCACTCATTTTATTCTCCTTAAGTTGATTTGACATGGTTAATAATCATATCCTTATTATACTTTTTTGTAAATATTTTGTTTTTTCTGTTTATATATATAAAAAACCTGTTGGCATTTATGTATTATTCAGGTAATCTTTGCAAATCCTACAAATGTAGAGGTGCGAATATTATAAGTATTTTTTCGGAGTGGATAACGGAGAAGGAAAAAGAAAGGAATATTTGCCGAAATCAATTAAAAGTCATTTTGATTGGTTGGTGACGTTATCGAAAGAAACGTTACTGTCATAGTCTAGGGTATGATATTTTAACTAAAAATCTTATACCTGTTTATTTACTATGGAGCGCTACTGTTAGGGTAGTTTTATTAACTACCTTTATCTTTAAATCATTTTAACATTATTTAATGTGAACTGATGTCAGTGGTTCTCCCTTACTTTTAGGTAGAGAACGAATGGAACTTATCGATTTTTCTTCTTCAATGTGGTCGGTTTTACCACCATTATTAGCCCTTGGTTTAGCCATTATTACACGTAAAGTTTTATTGTCATTAAGCGTGGGTATTATTGTTGGGGCATTAATGTTAACTGGATCAGATTTCAGTTTAGCATTAAGTTATCTTTTGGAACGTGTGTCTTCACTCGTTTATACAGTAGAAGATGGGGTATTCGCACTCAATGAGAGTAATGTGCATATCATTCTTTTCTTATTATTACTTGGTATTTTAACCGCACTTTTAAGTGTTTCTGGAAGTAATCAAGCATTTGCTGAATGGGCGCAACAACGTATTAAAGATCGCCGTGGGGCAAAATTAATGGCAGCTTGTTTAGTCTTTGTAACCTTTATTGACGATTATTTCCATAGTTTAGCGGTGGGTGCCATTGCTCGCCCTGTGACGGATAAATTCCATGTTTCTCGTGCTAAATTAGCCTATATTCTGGATTCTACCGCCGCACCTATGTGTGTCATGATGCCAGTTTCTAGCTGGGGTGCTTATATTATGACGCTAATTGCAGGTTTATTAGCAGAACATGCTATTACGGGTTATACTCCATTTAGTGCTTTCATCACCATGAGTGCGATGAATTTTTATGCTATTTTTTCCATGATAATGGTTTTTGTGGTGGCTTATTTTTCTTTTGATATTGGACCAATGGCTCGCCATGAGAAAGTAGCCTTAGAACAAGCAGAAACACAGACAGAAATTCAGCAACAAAGCTCAGGAAAAGTGCGTAATTTGGTGTTACCGATTTTAACTCTGATTTTAGCCACTGTTGCTATGATGATGAAAACGGGTAACGATGTTTTAGCCGCAGACGGTAAACCTTTTAGTATCTTAGGTGCTTTTGAAAATACTACCGTAGGAATCTCATTAGTGGTTGGTGGGGTCAGTGCATTGATTGTATCTACATTATTAATTGCGGTGAATAGAAATGTCAGTATAAATGAATATGGCAAGGCATGGATCGTGGGTATTAAATCCATGCTAGGTGCTATTGCTATTTTATTCTTTGCTTGGACGATTAATAAAATCGTGGGTGATATGCAAACAGGGAAATATCTTTCTACTTTGATTTCAGATAATTTAAATCCAGCATTTTTACCCGCTATTTTATTTATTTTAGGTTCGGCAATGGCATTTTCAACGGGAACGAGCTGGGGAACTTTTGGGATTATGTTACCCATTGCCGCAGCTATCGCTGTTAATGCTTCACCTGAATTATTATTACCTTGTTTATCTGCGGTAATGGCTGGTGCAGTGTGTGGAGATCATTGCTCACCAGTTTCAGATACCACGATCCTGTCATCAACAGGGGCGAAATGTAACCATATCGATCACGTGACTACCCAATTACCTTATGCGTTATTAGTGGCGTTAGCCACAACCATAGGCTATTTAGTGATTGGTTTTACGCAATCGGGTTGGCTTGGTTTCATTACCACAGGAGCAGTGTTGTTTATTGCTATATTTGTCAGTAAGAAACGTTAAAAATGTGATCTGCTTCAAATTTTTAAATAAAAATTTTATTTTGTTCTAGGTTTATAAAATGCGGCTTTATGTCGCATTTTTTATCTTTTTGATAATTTTTATTTATTAAATATTGTTATTTTAATAAATTTAGAATTTTATTCTGATAAAGTTGGTTTTTTAAGCTAAAAAAAGAATAGACAATTAACCAGAATTTAGTACACTAATTTCACAAATTAAGGAATATTTCCTTTTAATAAAAAGTGCGGTTCAAAATTCTGTAGAAATTGTCAGTAAAAACGGAGTGATTTTATGAAGAAATTATCAGGTGCAGAAATGGTTGTGCAATCTTTACGTGATCAAGGTGTAAAATATTTATTTGGTTATCCAGGTGGATCAGTATTAGATATTTATGATGCAATTCATACCTTAGGTGGGATTGAACACGTGCTAGTTCGCCATGAACAAGCTGCTGTTCACATGGCAGATGGTTATGCTCGTTCAACGGGTGAAGTGGGTTGTGTGTTAGTCACATCAGGTCCAGGTGCAACCAATGCGATTACAGGGATTGCTACTGCTTATGCGGATTCCGTTCCGTTAGTGGTGTTGACTGGTCAAGTCCCTTCTCATTTAATCGGTACAGATGCGTTCCAAGAATGTGATACTATCGGTATTACTCGTCCAGTAGTAAAACATAGTTTTATTATTCAGCGTCCAGAAGATATTCCAACCATCATTAAAAAAGCCTTTTATATTGCTTCAACAGGTCGCCCAGGTCCAGTGGTGATTGATATTCCAAAAGATATGGTGAATCCTGAAAATAAATATCCTTATGAATATCCAAAAGAAATTAGTATGCGTTCTTATAATCCAAATTCACAAGGACATAAAGGACAAATCAAAAAAGCCTTGAAAGCCTTATTAGTGGCGAAAAAACCTGTTTTATATGTGGGCGGCGGGGTTATTATTAATAATAGTAGTGCGAAAGTTAGACAATTTGCTCAATTATTAAATTTGCCAGTCACTTCTTCCTTGATGGGGTTGGGGGCTTATCCAGCAACCGATCGTCAATTCCTAGGTATGTTAGGTATGCACGGTACCTATCAAGCCAACTGTGCTATGCACGAGTCTGATTTGATTTTAGGGGTGGGGGTACGTTTTGATGATCGCACTACCAACAATGTGAACAAATATTGCCCTCATGCTAAAGTGATTCAAATTGATATTGACCCAACGTCTATTTCAAAAAATATTCCAGCTTCGATTCCGATTGTGGGTAGTGTGGATAATGTGTTTAGCGAATTTTTAGCCTTATTAAAAGATGAAAATTTAGTGAAATCCCAATCTGATTTAACTGAATGGTGGCAACAAATTGATCAATGGAAAGCGAAAAAATGTCTTGAATTTGACCGCACTTCGAAAGAGATTAAGCCACAAGCGGTGATTGAAACCATTTATCGTTTGACCAAAGGCGATGCCTATATCGCTTCTGATGTCGGGCAACATCAAATGTTTGCAGCTTTACATTATCCCTTTGATGAACCACGTCGTTGGATTAATTCAGGTGGGGCTGGGACAATGGGTTTTGGTCTGCCAGCGGCTATCGGGGTGAAATTTGCTCACCCAGAAAGCACTGTGGTTTGTGTTACGGGGGACGGCAGTATTCAAATGAATATTCAAGAACTTTCTACCGTAAAACAATATGATACGCCGATTATCATTGTGAGTTTAAATAACCGTTTCTTAGGCATGGTGAAACAATGGCAAGATTTGATTTATTCAGGTCGTCATTCACAAGTTTATATGAATTCTTTGCCTGATTTTACTAAATTAGCGGAAGCCTATGGACATGTTGGTATTCAGATTGATCACGCTGATGAATTAGAAGAAAAACTTAGTCAAGCCTTTGCGATTAAAGATAAATTGGTGTTTGTGGATGTGTTGGTTGATGCCACTGAAAATGTATATCCAATGCAATTACGTGGTGGTGCGATGAATGACATGTTATTGTGTGCACCAAATAAAGAATAAGGAGAAACAGAAAATGCGTAGAATTTTATCAGTATTATTAGAAAATGAATCAGGTGCATTATCTCGTGTTGTCGCCTTATTTTCTCAACGAGCCTTTAATATTGAAAGCCTAACCGTTGCACCAACCGATGATCCAACCCTTTCTCGTATGACGATTGAAGCATCTGGTGATGAGCAAGTGTTAGAGCAAATAGAAAAGCAATTACATAAATTAGTCGATGTGTTTAAGGTGATTAGTTTAAGTGGTTGTGAACACGTTGAACGTGAAGTGATGTTAGTGAAAGTTCGTGCCACAGGCACATCACGTGATGAAATCAAACGTTTGACCGATATTTTCCGTGGACAAATTGTGGATGTCACCACCAAATCTTATACGGTGCAATTATCTGGTACAAAAGATAAATTAGATGCCTTTATTCATGCTTTGAAAGAAGAAACCAGTGTGCTGGAAATTGTGAGATCTGGCTTGATTAGTCTTTCTCGGGGCGAGAAGAATATGCTTTAAGCATTAGGATTTGTTTTTTATCGCTAAATTGGGTTTCTCGGGTGGGAAACCCAATTTTAATTATGTTGAAGAAGATCAGATGTTCAACATAAAAAATTACTCTGCATAAACGCCATTATAAATCTGACTTTCAAACTGTACTAACGGTGCTCGTTTAGTTTTATTTTCTAACTCACCAGTAGAATAACCATTAATAAATTGTACAAAGGCGACTTTCTCGCCACGAGCATTGGTCATAAAACCAGCTAAATTATAAACCCCTTTCAACGATCCTGTTTTGGCAAGTACATTTTTCACTAAAGGTGGTTGCGTTAAGCTACCACGTCCACTGATCGTACCGTCCACGCCAGCAATCGGAAAGGTTTCTAATAGGTGTAATGTATTTTCATTTTTCGCCATATATTCAAGTGCTTGTAACATGGTTTCTGGAGCAATGAGATTATGTCGTGATAACCCCGAGCCATCAGCCACAATGCTATTACCAAATTTGATACCCGCTTGTTTCGCTAAAATATTTTTTAATGCCATCGCTCCCAGTTGGAAAGTAGCTGGGCGTTTGTAATGTTGATAAGCAATAGTACGGAATAGAGCATCCGCAATTTGGTTATCTGATTTCTTCATCATTTTTTTCAATAAATCGGGCAGTGGTTTAGAGAAATGTTGAGCTAATAATGTACCTTTCTGTGGGTGGCGTGGAATTTGTACATTACCGTTAAACTGAATACCTAAACGGCTTAATTGACGTTGTACGATTGCTGCTGCATAAGCATCGGGATCTTGCACTGCGAAACTTAGCCCAAAAGGTTTACTTTGTCTGGCTATACAACCTTTGATTTGATAGCGGTTATTGTCATGAACCACAGCATCAAGCTGGCAATAATTAGATTCTTCATTACTAACCACTTGCACCTGACCAAAGATCTGAATTGGGAATTGAGAAGGTATGTTAAATTTAACATTTTCACCGACACTTTGATTGGCATCTAAATCTACATAAAAGCAGTTATTGTCAATATTGGCGGCGGCTGGGGGGGAGTTAAAACACATAGTTAAATCATTCCAAATCCAACCAGAACCGCGATCATGACTAGCAAAAATTGACGTATCTAAAATCAGATTGCCAGTGATTTTTTGAATATTTTGTTTTTTTAGTTGAGCTAATAAGGTGTAAAGTTGACCACTGGTTAAATCAGGATCACCCGTGAATTTGATAATTAAATCACCGTTTAAACCATTATTTTGAATTTTACCATTGGTAAGTAAACTGGTTTCAAATTGAAATTGGTCGCCTAATGTCAATTTGGCAGCTAAAGCCGTAAAGACCTTTTGGGTACTTGCTGGCAACATAAATGTGTCGGCATTATATTGAGTGATAATTTGGTTATTATGGAGATTTTTGGCTATAAAGCCCAAACTCGCTCCATGTGGTAATTGTTGTGCGATAGTGGGAATATCTATTTGTGACAATACTGGTGTGGAAAAAATAAGGCTGACCAGTAGCCATTTTTTGCTTAAATACTTCATTGTTGTGTTTTTAGGGTTGCTATTTTTTGTCAGAAGAACAATAATAGACTCCGAACTCGATTGAGTAAACTTTTTTCTTAACTTATTTTAACTGCGACATTGTTAATTCAATGCCGTGGTTTTGTTTTTACCTAAAAAAGGATAAATAAACACAATGCTAAAACAAATTCCCATGACTGTGCGTGGTGCAGAGCTACTCAAACAAGAACTGGATTATTTGAAAAACACTCGTCGTCCAGAGATTATTAAAGCGATTGCGGAAGCTCGTGAACACGGTGATTTAAAAGAAAATGCCGAATATCATGCAGCTCGTGAACAACAAGGTTTCTGTGAAGGACGAATTCAAGAAATTGAAGGTAAATTATCCAACTGCCAAATTATTGATGTGACTAAAATGCCGAATAATGGCAAAGTCATTTTTGGGGCAACTGTCGTGCTGTTAAATGTGGATACGGAAGAAGAAGTGAGTTACCGTATTGTGGGTGATGATGAAGCGGATATTAAATCAAGTTTAATTTCCGTTAATTCGCCTATAGCTCGTGGCTTAGTTGGTAAAGAAGTTGATGATTCAGTTACGATTACTACACCTGGTGGCAAGGTAGAATTTGAGATTGTGGAAGTGGAATATAAATAATTTTGCTTTTTTGGGTTACCCCCTCACTCCTTCGGACAGCTCCCCCCGCAAGTAGGGGGAGCAAAATGAATAGGAGAAACAATTTTCTAGCGAGAATAGATTGGAGCAAAATTTTCTTCCCCCTGCTTGCGGGGGGAAGTCCCCGAAGGGGGGATGGGGGGCAAATTATTTCTTCGGCAACGAAATTTTTTTCTCTTCGCTTTGGCGATACAACACCACAACGTGACCTATGGTTTGTACTGCTGTAGATTTGGTTTCACGCACAATAGCATCAATAATGAGCTGTTTAGTTTCACGATCCGCACCAGCTACTTTAACTTTGATCAGCTCATGATAATTAAGAGCATTGTCGATTTCAGCCAGAACACCTTCGGTTAAACCATTGCCACCAAGCATGACGACAGGATTTAAATGATGGGCTAATCCTTTGAGAAATTGTTTTTGTTTGGTTGATAATGTCATTGACATAAATATAATCCTAAATTAAAAAAGTGCGGTGAAAAATACCGCAGTTGGCTTGAATTAGGCTATTTTAGCCTTATATTACAAAAACTACCACAAAATTTAAGAAATTATGGGAAGAAAAAGATCGGCAAGTTCAAGCCGTTGGTTAAATGAACATTTTAAAGATCAGTTTGTGCAGAAAGCACATAAACAAAAATTACGCTCTCGAGCTTATTTTAAATTAGATGAAATCCAGCAATCGGATCGCTTATTTAAACAAGGCATGACGGTAGTCGATCTTGGGGCAGCACCTGGGGGGTGGTCACAATATGTGGTTAGCCAGATTGGGGGTAACGGTCGTATCATTGCTTGTGATATTTTGGAAATGGATCCTATTGTAGGCGTGGACTTTTTGCAAGGGGATTTTCGTGATGAAAATGTGCTTGCTGCATTACTTGAGCGAGTAGGTGAGAGTAAAGTAGATGTTGTGATGTCAGATATGGCACCGAATTTTAGTGGTATGCCGTCAGTGGATATTCCACGAGCCATGTATTTAGTAGAACTGGCATTAGATATGTGCAAACAAGTGCTGGCAAGCAAGGGCAGTTTTGTGGTGAAAGTGTTTCAAGGTGAAGGTTTTGATGAATATTTGCGAGAAATTCGTTCACTTTTTACCACGGTCAAAGTTCGTAAGCCAGAAGCATCACGAGATCGTTCTCGTGAAGTCTATATTGTAGCAACAGGATATAAACATTAATTGCATTGATTGTTTTGCTTAATATCAATTTTATAGTAAGCTAACAGCAATTTTTTAACTTTAACTAAAATGGGGTCAAACCTTGAACGATATGATTAAAAATCTTGTCCTTTGGGTAGTTGTTGCGGTTGTGATGATGACGGCATACCAAGGATTTAATTCAACTGATACAAACAATCGTATTGATTACACTACATTTATGACAGATGTAGAAAATCAACAAGTTGCACAAACTAAATTTAACGAAGTGGGCGAAATTTTTGTCACTAAAAGAGATGGTTCAAAATATACTACCGTATTACCTGCACCACTAGAAGATCGTCAAATTCTCAATGACCTGTTAAAACAAAAAGTTAAAATTGAAGGTGCATTACCTGAACAACGTAGTTTATTATCGCAAATTTTAATTTCGTGGTTCCCAATGTTGTTCTTAATTGGGGTATGGGTTTTCTTTATGCGACAAATGCAAGGTGGTGGCAAGGCAATGAGCTTTGGTAAGAGCCGAGCAAAAATGTTGAATAAAGAACAAATTAAAACGACCTTTGCGGATGTTGCGGGTTGTGATGAAGCTAAAGAAGAAGTAGGTGAAATAGTCGATTTTCTGCGTGATCCAAGCAAGTTCCAAAATCTTGGCGGTAAAATTCCAAAAGGTGTATTGATGGTTGGTCCACCAGGGACAGGTAAAACGTTGATCGCAAAAGCCATTGCTGGCGAAGCGAAAGTCCCATTTTTCACGATTTCAGGTTCCGATTTTGTGGAAATGTTTGTGGGGGTAGGGGCATCACGTGTACGTGATATGTTTGAGCAAGCGAAGAAAAATGCACCTTGTTTAATTTTTATTGATGAAATCGATGCCGTTGGTCGTCAGCGTGGAGCTGGTTTAGGTGGTGGTCATGATGAACGTGAACAAACCTTAAACCAAATGTTAGTCGAAATGGATGGTTTTGAAGGTAAAGAAGGGATTATTGTCATTGCTGCAACTAACCGTCCTGATGTGCTTGACCCTGCATTAGTTCGCCCAGGACGTTTTGACCGTCAAGTCGTGGTTGGTTTACCTGATGTGCGTGGACGTGAGCAAATTTTAAAAGTACACATGCGTAAAGTACCATTAGATAATGACGTGGATGCCATGACATTGGCTCGTGGCACACCTGGTTATTCAGGGGCAGATTTGGCAAATCTTGTTAATGAAGCAGCATTATTTGCTGCTCGTAGTAACAAGCGTGTGGTAACAATGTTAGACTTTGAAAAAGCTAAAGACAAAATCAATATGGGACCTGAACGTCGCACCATGATTATGACCGATAAGCAAAAAGAAAGCACCGCTTATCATGAAGCAGGACATGCGATTGTAGGATATATTGTGCCTGAACACGATCCAGTGCATAAAGTCACCATTATTCCTCGTGGTCGTGCGTTAGGGGTAACATTCTTCTTGCCTGAAGGTGATCAAGTTAGCATTAGCCAAAAACAATTAGAAAGTAAACTTTCTACTTTGTATGCAGGACGTTTAGCGGAAGATTTAATTTACGGTGAAGAAAATATTTCTACGGGGGCATCTAACGACATTAAAGTTGCGACTAATATTGCTCGTAATATGGTTACGCAATGGGGCTTCTCCGATAAACTCGGACCGATTCTTTATACTGAAGATGATGGCGAAGTATTTTTAGGGCGTTCAATGGCGAAAGCCAAACACATGTCAGATGAAACTGCTCACGTGATTGATGAAGAAGTGCGTGCTATTGTGGCAAGAAACTATGATCGAGCAAGACAAATTCTGATTGATAATATGGATATTTTGCATGCAATGAAAGATGCGTTAGTGAAATATGAAACCATTGAAGAAGAGCAAATTAAACAGTTGATGAAGCGTGAACCAGTAACCCCACCAAGCGGCTGGGATGAGAAAAGACATGGTGAACCGACTAAAACTGAAACGAAATCTGATGAGCCTAAGCAAGCTGAAAGTGCGGTGCAAAAAGGTGAAAATTTGGATAATAAATCAGAATAATTCGAGATAAAACAAAGGGATCATTATGATCCCTTTTGTTTTGTGTTTTTCTGTT
This sequence comes from Lonepinella sp. MS14434, assembly GCF_042468235.1. Taxonomy (GTDB): domain Bacteria; phylum Pseudomonadota; class Gammaproteobacteria; order Enterobacterales; family Pasteurellaceae; genus Lonepinella. Next base: position 628,228 of record NZ_CP170386.1, read on the forward strand.
TATTTGCGTAATATTTCGCTATAATATGCTATATATTAATTTTTAATATAGTGAATATGAAACTTCAAGCGAATAATAAAGTCTTAGATTTATCCCGTCCCCAGATTATGGGAATTTTGAATTTTACCCCTGATTCTTTTTCTGATAGTGGTCAATTTTTTCAACTGGATAAAGCATTATTTCAAGTGGAAAAAATGCTTAATGCTGGTGCGAGTATTATTGATATCGGCGGTGAATCTACTCGACCAAATGCACAAGAAGTGTCAGAACAAGAAGAATTAGAGCGTGTGGTTCCCTTGGTTGAAGCGGTGCGAAAACACTTTGATTGTTGGATTTCGGTTGATACATCAAAAGCCATTGTAATGTCAGAAAGTGCTAAAGTTGGAATGGATATTATTAATGATATTCGTGCATTGCAAGAACCAGATGCCTTAACAACGGCGGTGAAATTAGCTTTGCCAACCTGTCTGATGCACATGCAAGGGCAACCACGAACAATGCAGGCGAATCCATACTATAAAAATGTAGTGGAAGACGTGTTGGAATTTCTGCAAAATCGCACCGCACTTTTTTTGCAGCAAGGCGGAAAGGCGGAAAATGTGATTTGGGATGTCGGCTTTGGTTTTGGTAAAACCGTACAACATAATTTTACCTTATTACAACAGCAAGCTCGTTTTGCGGTGCAAGGTTATCCTGTGTTAGCAGGACTTTCACGTAAGTCAATGTTAGGTGCTGTGTTGGACAAAACAGTGGATCAACGTTTAATCGGTAGTGTTACTGGGGCGTTATTAGCCGCACAAAATGGAGCAACTATTTTACGAGTGCATGATGTAGAAGAAACCACAGATGCCTTAAAAATTTGGCAAGCAATGATGAATGCGTAATATTTATATAGGGTGGATGATGTATTCGCCTAAAAATACAATATTTTTATAGAATAGAAAAAAGGAAAACAAAAAATGGCAGAACGTAAGTATTTTGGTACCGATGGCGTACGTGGCAAAGTGGGAATATTCCCAATTACTCCAGATTTCGCCTTAAAACTTGGTTGGGCAGCAGGTAAAGTGTTGGCAACACAAGGTTCTAAAAAAGTATTAATCGGTAAAGACACGCGAATTTCTGGCTATATGTTGGAATCCGCTTTAGAAGCAGGGTTAACCGCAGCAGGTTTATCAGCCGTGTTTGTTGGTCCGATGCCAACGCCAGCTGTAGCTTATTTAACTCGTACTTTCCGTGCTGAAGCAGGTGTTGTGATTTCAGCATCACATAATCCTTATGATGATAACGGGATTAAATTTTTCTCAGCCCAAGGTACAAAATTGCCTGATGAAGTAGAAGAAGCTATTGAAGCCATGTTAGATCAGCCGATGGATTGTGTGGCATCAGCAGAATTAGGTAAGGCGAGCCGTATTAATGATGCTTCAGGGCGTTATATTGAATTTTGTAAAGGTACATTCCCGACAGAATTAAGTTTGGAAGGTTATAAAATCGTACTAGATTGTGCTAACGGTGCAACCTATCACATTGCACCAAGTGTTATGCGTGAACTTGGGGCGGAAGTGATTGAGATCGGTACTGAACCAGACGGTTTAAATATTAATGAAAAATGCGGAGCAACAGATATTAAAGCATTGCAAGCCAAAGTATTAGAAACTAAAGCCGATGTTGGTTTAGCCTATGATGGTGACGGTGACCGTATTATGATGGTAGATCATTTAGGCAATATGGTGGATGGCGACCAAATTCTTTATATTATTGCTCGAGAAGCGTTACGTTCTGGTAATTTAAAAGGCGGTGTAGTCGGTACTTTAATGAGCAATATGAGCCTTGAAATTGCCTTAAAACAATTAGGTGTACCATTCTTACGAGCCAACGTAGGCGACCGTTATGTATTGGAAAAAATGCAGGAAAATAACTGGAAATTTGGCGGTGAAAATTCAGGGCATATTATTATCTCGGATAAAAATACTACAGGCGATGGCATTATTGCATCACTAGCAGTATTGACCGCTATGGTACAACACAAATTAAGTTTGAATGAATTAGTAACGGCAGTGCCATTATTTCCACAAGTATTAATTAATGTACGTTTTGCTGGTGGAGAGAATCCATTAGAAAGTGATACAGTAAAATCTATAGCATCCGATGTAGAAAAACGTTTAGCAGGTAAAGGTCGAATTTTATTACGTAAATCAGGTACTGAACCGTTAATTCGAGTCATGGTAGAATGCCAAGATGGCGAACTTGCTCAACAATGTGCAGAAGAAATTGCTAATGTGGTGAAAGCTAATTAAATAAATACGGTACAAAATTGATCTGATTTCAAAAAAGGGATGCTTATTGAGGGGATTGATTAAAAATACATTATATAAAATGCACTCTAAGAACTAGTCTATTTTTCAATTAATTTATGATTGGTATTCTCCATTTTTTGTTATTAGAATGGTCCACTATAAGAGTTTCAGCTCCCGAATGAGGAGTATTGAATCATAAAAATCTACCCCTAGTGAGTTGGATTTAATATTCAACTCACTAGGGGTAGAGCGTTTGAAGGAAACTTAGAAAAATTATTGTACTAATAAATAGAAATTATTTTGTCCACGTTTCACATTAAGAGCAATGGCAGAAGGTTTCTCATCTAATGCGTTGCGTAGGTCTTTTAATGTTTTTACCGGTTGACGGTTAATACCTACAATTACGTCACCGACTTTTAAACCACTTTGGGCTGCCGGGGAATTTTTCTCGATTTTTTCGATTTCAATACCTTCTTTTCCATTAGTTAAAAGAGCTCCTTCAAGAGCTGGCAAAATACCGTCAGTACTGTTTTCACCAGATTTTACAAAATCATCGGCTTGCAAGGTAACTTCGGTTTTTTCGGCTTTACCATCACGTAAATAGGTGAGTTCAAATTTTTTGCCGGCACCAGAAGTAGCAATTTTTGCCCTTAATTCGGTAAAACTTTTAATTTTTTGACCGTTTAATTCGGTAATCACGTCACCTGCTTTTAAGCCAGCTTTAGCAGCAGCAGAATTCGGTAATACTTCGCTAATAAATGCCCCTTGTTGTGCATCAATATTAAAGGCTTTAGCTAAATCTGCATTGAGCTCGCCCCCTTTAATGCCTAATACGCCACGACGAACTTCACCAAATTCAATGATTTGTTTTACTAAATTATCTGCCATATTGGATGGAATCGCAAAGGCAATCCCCGCATTACCACCACTTGGCGAAATAATGGCAGTATTTATGCCGATCAATTCGCCTTTTAGATTGATTAATGGTCCACCTGAATTACCACGGTTCACCGCAGCATCGGTTTGAATATAGTTTTCATAAGTGCCACTATCAGAACCCGTAGAACGACCAAGTGCGGAAACGATACCCGATGTTACGGTTTGACCTAAACCAAATGGATTACCAATAGCCACAGTAAAATCACCTACACGTAATTTATCACTATCTGCAATACTAATTTCGGTTAAGTTTTTCGGATTTTCTACTTGTACTAAAGCAACATCAGATTGTTTATCTGTACCAATGACTTTACCTTTTAATTCTCGTCCATCTTGTAACGTCACCGTGATTTTATCTGCTTTATCAATAACATGATTATTGGTTAGTACATAGCCTTTTTGTGCATTAATAATCACACCAGAGCCCATGCCTTTAAATTGGCGTGGTGTAGATCCGCCACGATTACCAAAGAAATCATCGCCGAAGAAAAAACGAAATTCATCGGGAATATCTTGATTTCTAGCGGTGTTTTGTTCTTTACCTTCAACGTTAATGGAAACTACCGCTGGAAGCACTTTTTCTAGCATCGGGGCTAGGGTTGGCAGAGTTATGCCAGCCACTTCATTTGGTAATTCTGCCATAGTGGTAAATGGAGTGCTTAAAACACCTAATCCTAATGTAATAGCGGTTAAGGTAAAACTCATTTTTTTCATTTTCATAATATTTCCTTTCTAAAATTAAGTGAATAGTTTGCGTATGAATATGACAAGAGAATGAGGAAAATGTTCAGAAATTCAAGGTAAACATGTTGAAAAAATGAATATTCATGATCTAACTACTAAAAGTAGAGCGTTTACTTTACGGATTGATAACAGTCTTAGACTTGAGTAGTTTCTATCTTTTTTCGTCTTTTTTGACTTAAGTCTTAATACTTCTCACAGATTTTCTCACAATTAATTCTGGATAGAGTTCAATGGTTTCTTTTTCATTGTTTTTATGATGAATACGTTCAAGCAGTAATTTCAAGGCACGTTCACCTAATCTTGCTTTAGATTGATGAATAGTTGTGAGTGGAGGAGCATAAAAACGAGATGAGTGAATATTATCGTAGCCGATAATTGAAATATCATCAGGTACTCGTAAACCTTTTTCGGTAATAGCTGAAATTGCGCCTAATGCCATAACATCATTACAACAGAACACCGCAGTCGGTAATTCTGTCTGTGCAAGAATCTTATTCATACATTCATAACCATCTTCGGGTTCGAAAAAGCCTTCTTGAATCCAGTTAGGATTTAGTGTGAGTCCAGCATCATGCATGGCTTTTTCAAAACCTCGGAAACGAGTTTGAGATGTAGTTTTGCTGAGTTCGCCAGCAATAATCCCGATTTTTTGGTGACCATTTTCAATCAAATGTTGGGTTGCTAAATAACCACCACTAAAACTGTTATCTAGAATTATATCGTTATTACTATGCTGAATTCCCCATTCCATAACTACCATCGGTAATTCTCTGAAATTATTAAATAAATCAAGGCTCTCTTGGTGATATTCAGCACACATAATAAGTACGCCATCGACTCGTTTTTTGGCTAGCATCTCCAAATGATTTTTAATTTTTTCTGCATCATTTTGGGTATTACATAAAAATAAGGAATAGCCTTGACGGTAACAATGGCTTTCTACGGCTTGGATTATTTCCGCAAAATAAGGAGCTTCACTGGTGGTAACGATCATACCGATAGATTTGGTCGTATTAATTTTAAGGCTACGAGCTACAGCACTAGGTGAATAACAAAGTTGTTGAATTGCATTCATTACAGCTTGCTTAGTTTCTTGTGCAACGTGCCTTGTATTATTGATGACATGAGAAACGGTCGTTGTAGATACACCTGCCATTTTTGCTACATCTTTAATTGTTGCCATATTTATCTCCCTGAAAATTTTGCTTATTATAAAGTGAAAAGCATAAAAAATGTATGAAAAAATAAATTAAACTGATAGAATGCATAGTGAATTTAGATAATTTTTAATACCCTTTAAATATATAGGAGAAAAATATGAGTGATTTCGGTTATGCAATGGTGATGGTTGTACTTTCATTAAGTATTGTTGTGGGATTGTCAGTTGCAATTTTCTAAAAGCTGAGGAAATACGATAAAAAATACCGCACTTTTTGGGGATAATGATCTGACCCTTAGAAAGTTCGATTGATTAATTTGAGGACTGCGTTCTGAACTCAATAGGACTCGGTCCTTTTAATTTTAACTCAATATGCTTATTATTGTAATCGGTGATATAGTTATTGATCCTTTGTTCCAAGTGCTCAAATATATCAAATCCTTATGATAAAATCCTCCGTTTTAAGCTGTCCTCAAAAACGCTCCATCGTACTATTGTCCAAACAGTTCCCTTTTCTTGACATATTTTAAATTAATAATTTTATGGGATCATCGCTGTTTTATACGGATCGTATGATGGATAATTTTTCTTTGAATGAGAGGGGATGTTTTTTATGTTGAACCTGAAGTCTCTCATATCCGATATAATTAAAACGAGCAAGCCAATTTTGGATAGTTATTTGGGGGAGTTGAAAGTGTTCATAGGTCAGTGAAATGGATTAAAGTAAAGATCAATGATTTGTTTAAAGATTTGATTATATTTAGTTATAAAAATCTGTACCTTAGGTTGGTTATTAGTCCAACTTTTGGGGTACAGATTAATATTGAATTACCAATGTGTGGTAAAATATAATCTACAAATTAAGCGACAAACTTCTCACCCAGCTCAATATCCGCTTTTAATTGCGGTAACATTGCTTGAAGCTGTTCTTGTTCAAAGGCACTTAATTCACCGATAGGTAATAATGCAGCAACACCTTCACGACCAAAACGGACTGGTTGTGAGAAGAAACGAGCATATTCGCCGTTGCCTTCAACATAAGCACATTCTACCGCAGTTTCACCTTGTAAGCCACGCACGAGAGCTTGAGTAAAACGCGCAGCAGCCATTGCCATGGAAAGAGTGGCAGAACCAGCCCCAGCTTTTGCATTCACCACATCAGTACCCGCATTTTGCACTTTTTTGGTTAATTCCACGATTTCTTCGTCACCCCAAGTAGCATATTGCACTTGCGAGAAAATAGGAAGAATAGTCGTACCTGAGTGACCGCCGATAACTGGAATGCTGTTACGTTCTACTTCTAAACCTTTTTGTTCTGCAACAAAGGTTTCTGCACGTAATACATCTAACGTGGTGATACCAAATAATCTACGTTTGTCGTAAACGCCCGCTTTTTTCAATACTTCAGCAGCAATAGCAACGGTAGTATTTACTGGGTTAGTGATGATGCCAATACAAGCTTTTGGAGCAAAATTTGCCACATGTTGCACTAAATCACGGATAATACCGGCGTTAATATTGAATAAATCAGAACGATCCATACCCGGTTTTCTTGCTACACCAGCAGAAATAACTACTACATCAGCACCGGTCAATGCAGCACCGATATCATCACCAGCATAACCTTCCACTTTAACAGCGGTAGAGATATGACTTAAATCTTTTGCCACTCCCGGCGTCATCGGAGCTACATCATATAATGCTAACTCTGAGCCTGCTGGAAGTTGTAATTTTAATAAAAGTGATAGTGGTTGACCAATACCACCTGCTGCACCTAAAACGGCAATTTTCATAGTTTTCTCCTTAAATATTAAAAAATTAGGTATTGTAACAATTCAGTAATTACCAAAATGGCTACAAAACCTAGCTATCTGTTATAGTTTAAACATAACAACCATATAATTCAAATAACAAAATGCAAATTTGCGATCTAGCTCAAATTTTTCATCAATTATGTGAATATGAATAAATTTTTATTGATTAATTCTGCATTTTTATGCAAAATTTATGCAACATATTCTAAATAAGCAAAAAGTGATGATTGAAACAAAAAATGACAGCCTAATGACAGCATTTAAGGATTTATTAGCACAAGAAAAATTTAGTTCACAAGTTGAAATTGTAAATGCTCTGCAAGAGCTTGGATTTAGTAGCATTAATCAATCCAAGGTTTCTCGTATGCTAAGTAAATTTGGTGCGGTACGAACTCGCAACACTAGAATGGAAATGGTGTATTGTTTGCCCAATGAATTAAGCGTGCCAAATACCAGTAGTCCATTGAAAAATCTGGTGTTAGATATTGATTATAATGCCTTGCTGATCGTGATCAAGACCAGTCCGGGGGCTGCACAATTAATTGCCCGTTTATTAGACTCAGTAGGAAAAACTGACGGTATTTTAGGCACGATTGCTGGGGACGATACTATCTTTGTAACCCCAACACTCAACACACCAATAAAGCAACTTATTGCCAATATTCAACAACTTTTTGAGAATTCATTATAAAGAGATGCATATTTTTATCACCGGTGGCACTGGATTAATCGGACAAGAGCTTGTTAATCTCTGGCTTGATCAGAAATATCAAGTCACGTTATTGACACGTTCCTCTGAAAAAGCACTATCTCATTTTCATTCTCACCCTGAATTTAATCGCTTAACCGCGGTGAATTCTTTACAGGTTTTTGCTAATTTTAATTCATTTGATGCAGTGGTCAATTTAGCTGGTGAACCGATTTTTGATCGTCGTTGGACAACCCGACAGAAAGATCGCCTATGGCAAAGCCGAATTAATTTAACCGAAAAATTAACCGCACTTATTAATGCTAGTCAAACATCTCCAACCTGTTTTCTTTCAGGATCTGCCTATGGTTATTATGGCAATACTGGTGAACAAATCGTCACGGAAGAACATCCAGCAGCAACAAACTTTGCGGCTCGTTTGTGTCAACAATGGGAAAAAACTGCCTTGCAAGCACATTGTCGAGTTTGCTTGTCAAGAACCGGTATGGTATTTTCTCCGAAAGGTGGTGCATTAGCCAAAATGTTACCTTTATATCGTTATGGTCTAGGGGGAAAATTAGGCAATGGTTTACAATTTATGCCTTGGATAGCACTTGAAGATATGGTCAACGCCCTTAATTTTCTTCTGCATAATACTCAATGCCAAGGAGCATTTAATCTGTGTTCTCCACATCCTATTCGCAATACCGATTTTAACCGCTTATTAGCTAAGCAATTACAGCGCCCTGCTTTTTTCATTGTACCTGCTTTTGTACTCAAACTGATCTTAGGTGAACGAGCGAGTTTAATTTTAGACAGCCAAAATCTTTGCCCGCAAAAATTATTAGCACAAGGTTTTCAATTTCAATATCCTCAGCTTGACGACTATTTACATTCAACATTTGGCAAATAGACAATTAATGTATAAAATAGCCTCGCTTAATTAAGATGAGATAGCTATGCAAACAAATTCGTTCCCCGTTACTGATGATTCAGATCTTCAAATTAATCACATTGCTCGTTGTGGCGAATGTAATGCATTAGTAGCGGTCTCTAATTTGGCAAAAGGTGAACATGCTGAATGTCCACGCTGTCATCATGATTTACAATCCGAAGATCGCTGGTCGTTAAAACGTTGTGCTATTATTGCTCTTTCTATCCTAATTTTAATGCCGTTTGCATTAAAATATCCATTATTGAGCGTAGATTTACTCGGCTCACAAGTGGATGCTTCAATTTGGGGCGGAATATGGAAAATGGCGACGGAAGGTTATCCTTATACAGCATTTTTAATTTTTCTCTGTGCGGTTTTTATGCCAATATCCTTTTCGTTATTGGTGATTTTATTACAGCTTGCCAAACTTACTCGCCAAAAACCCCGTAATTTATTAATTGCCATAGATTATATTAAACCTTGGGTAATGTTTGATGTTTATTTAGTCGCACTGGGCGTAACCTCCTTTAAAGTACGTGATTATGCTACCTTGTCTTTTGATATTTATCTGATTGCGTTCTTAGCTACAGCATTGCTAAATACGCTATTATTCGCCAAAATCAATCCAAAAGAATTGTGGAATGATTTTTATCCACAGCATGTTAAATTATCGGAAATATCAGCAGAAAATCCACCGCACTTTTGTAGCAGTTGTGATTATACTTTTGAGCATCCTATTAAGGATCATAAAGGTATAGATCGTTGTCCACGCTGCCATAATGAACCTAATAAAATCGCAGAAACGAGCTTACAACAAACTTGGGCAGCATTAATCGCCGGGATTGTAATGATTTTTCCCGCCAATATATTTCCTATTTCTTATGTTTCAATGACGAATGTACCTACTGGCGATACCTTGATGTCTGGGGTCATATCCTTTCTAGAAATGGGAAGTTATTTTGTGGCTTTCGTCGTCTTTTTTGCCAGTATTTTTGTACCTTTTAGCAAAATTATTATCATGCTATATTTATTATTTAGCATACATTTTAATTGGCAACATTCGATCAAATGGCAAATGCGTTTATTTCATATAGTGCATTTTGTTGGTCGTTGGTCAATGCTTGATTTATTCGTATTATCGTTAATGATGTCTTTGGTAACGCGAGGACAAATCATTAATTTCTCGGTGGGTCCTGCCGCCATTTATTTTGGCTTATCGGTATTTTTAACTATGATAGCTACCACTACTTTTGACAGTCGTTTACTTTGGAAAATCTATGACGAAAGAAAATCAAACTAATCTTGCTGTTAGTACAGAACAGCCAATTATTCCTGCGAAAATTCGCAAAAGTCGCAGTATTTCACCCTTTTGGTTATTACCAATTATTGCCCTAATTATTGGTGCTTCGCTGTTTTTTCAAATTATCAAAGAACAAGGTGAAACTGTAAGGATCACTTTTACGAACGGTGATGGCTTAGTGGCAAATAAAACCCAAATTCGCTATCAGGGCTTGCAAATTGGTCTAGTAAAAAAAGTAAATTTTACCGACGATTTAAAACTTGTCAAAGTCGAAGCCAGTATTTACCCTGAAGCTAAAACCGTGTTACGAGCAAATACTAAATTTTGGCTTGTTCAACCGAACGCTTCTTTAGCGGGAATTTCTGGCTTAGATACGTTAATTTCAGGCAATTATATTACATTACAGCCGGGAGACGGGGATTACAAATATGATTTTACCGCGGAAAATGGTAGTCAAATCGTACAACTGGCAGAAGGTGATTTATTGATCCATTTATTATCTGATGATTTAGGTTCCATTTCTCAAGGAGCATCTATTTTCTATAAAAAAATGCCCGTAGGGAAAGTATTAGATTACCGCTTTACCCAAGATCAAAAACAAGTGGAAATCAATGTTGCCATTGAAAAACAATATGCGCATTTAATCAAGAAAGATAGTCATTTCTGGAATATTAGCGGCATTCGCGCCAATATGGATTTATCTGGGATTAATCTCAATATTGATAGCTTACAAGCTGTAGTACGTGGTGCGATCACCTTTGACTCACCGGAAAAAAGTGACATTGCAGAAAATGAACAGAAATATACTCTCTACCCTGATTTATCATCTGCTCAACGTGGTATTGAAGTCAATGTGACGTTGCCATCAGAAAACAATTTCCAAGCGGGTAAAACAGAAGTATTTTATCAAGGTATGCAAGTGGGTATGTTAACCCAAATGTCAGATGCCAGTATTGACAGTGATAATCGTACCGGCAAATTATTATTAAACCCAAGCGTTAAAGATATTTTACGTCAACATAGTAAAATAGTTATTCGTTCCCCTAAAGTTGATTTAATCAATTTAGATAAACTCCCTGAACTTTTACGTGGTCAATACTTAGAAATTATTGCGGGTGATGGTGAGCCAAGTATTGAATTTAGCGTATTAAATGAAAAAGAATTATTACTCAGTCAGCCCAATGCCCTGCAGCTCACCTTAATTGCGCCAGAAACTTATGGTATTAGCCAAGGGCAAGAAATTTATTACAATAATATTAGTATTGGTAAATTAGTGGAACAACAAGTTGATACCAATGGGGTAGAATTTAAAGCAGTCATTTTACCCCCCTATCGACACCTCATTCATGCAGATACGCTATTTATTGCTGCTAGTAATTTTGATATTTCTCTTGGTACAGATGGCTTACGTATGCAAACACCAGCCGCCGGTAACTGGCTACAAGGTGGGGTAAAAATTATTAATCATAATAAACAAGGGCATGCTAAAGCACAGTATCCGATTTATAAAGATCAAGAAAGTGCTGAAGTCGGTATAACAGCAAATGAGTTAAAACTGTCCTTAACCTTAAAAACGACGCAATTACCCAATATTAGCAAGGGTTCTTTGGTACTTTATCGACAATATGAAGTGGGTAAAATTTTAGATGTTCGACCATTGAAAGATTATTTTGATGTCGATGTTGCTATTTATCCTAAATTTATGCATTTATTAACTAACAATAGCCTATTTTGGGTGGAAAGTGCTGCTCAAATTGACATTACACCAAAAGGTATTAGCATTCAAGCCACACCAATAGGACGTTCACTGAAAGGGGCAATCAGCTTTGATAACTCAGGCAGTGGCAAAAATACAATCCTTTACGCCAATGAATTAACCGCTAAGTCTGCTGGTCAAGTTATTACCCTAACTGCGAATGATGCCACTAATTTAAGCAAAGGTATGAGCTTACGTTACATGGGGTTAACCGTAGGAGAAATCGACAGTATCAACTTAGATAAAAGCAACAATAAAATCATTGCCAAAGCTTTAATGAATCCAAATTATATGAATATTGTAGCCAAAGAGGGCAGTCTCTTTAAGGTTATTTCACCCGAAATTTCAGCCGGTGGGATTGAAAATATTGATAGTCTGTTACAACCCTATATTGATATTGAAGTGGGTTCAGGTAAAAGCAAAAAACAATTTGTGTTATATGATAAAAGTACACGGCAAAATAATAAGTTTTCTAATGGCTTTCCGATTATTTTAGAAACTTCCGATGCATCAAATATCTCATCAGGATCACCAGTGATGTATCGTGGTGTAGATGTGGGAAAAATTCGTAATCTAGAACTAAATAATATGGGCGATCGCGTATTAATTTACGTTATCATTGATAATAAATACGCTCATCTCGTACGCACTAATACACAGTTCTGGCTATCATCAGGCTATACTGCTGGTGTGGGCTGGTCGGGTATTGAAGTAAATACAGGTTCTGTACAACAACTCTTGAAAGGGGGAATTTCATTCTCAACACCATCTGGCACAGTTGTTCAACCACAAGCCAAAGCCAACCAACGTTTCTTGTTACAAATTCGCCGACCGGATGAAGCGAAGCAATGGAACTCTGGTAGTATGGCAGAGTAACTCAGAATTTATTATCAGAAAGATTTCGTTACAATGAATACCCAGAAAATTATCAAGTTGATTTATAGAAAATATCTTATTGTCACTTAAAAAGATAAAATAATACCGCACATTATGAGCTATGATCTGAACCTAAAAGTTAGACTAATAACCAACTCATTACGATGCAGATCATATTCAAGTGCGGTATTTTTTGACTAATTTTTTGCTACATTCAACGCCGCAAAACTCTGCGACACAGGCATAATCTCGATCCGATTAATATTAACGTGAGCAGGTTGTTGATAAATCCATAACACGGCATTAGCAATATCTTCAGGTTGAATAGCATTTGTGCCTTTATACAGGTTAGTCGCTTTTTCATCATCCCCCTTAAAACGCACATTTGAGAATTCTGTTCCGCCACATAACCCAGGTTCAACGTTGGTTACTCGAATAGCTGTGCCAGCTAAATCCGCTCTCAAATTTAAACTAAATTGTTTAACAAAGGCTTTGGTCGCACCATAAACATTACCACCAGGGTAAGGATAAGTGCCAGCAATAGAGCCTAAATTAATAATATGCCCTTGGTTGCGTTCTACCATTTTAGGTAAAATTTGGCGAGTTAAATAAGTTAAACCGATAATATTGGTATTAATCATGGTTAGCCAGTCATCAAAATGAGCTTGATGAGCGGGTTCTAAACCTAGGGCAAGACCAGCGTTATTGACTAACAATTCAATCTCCGCCCATTCGGTTGGTAGGCTAGCAAGTGCGGTGTCAATTTCGCTTGTTTTTGACACGTCCATCACAAGGGGATAAAAATTCTCCCCGAGTTCGGTTTGTAATGCTTGTAATTTCTCTAAGCGGCGTGCTGCACCAATCACTTTATAGCCAGCTTTAACTAAACTTTTACATATAGCTTTGCCAAAACCAGCGGATGCACCAGTGACTAAAATACTCATAAAACCTCCTTACTTAATTTGTTAACGGGGTTACTATTGTTTTGTGATGCTATTGTTTCGTGACACAGGGGGCTTTTTCCACCTTGTCCAAAATTCCTTTATGGCGTAATAACGCATCTAAGGTTGGTTTACGACCACGGAACCGCTCAAACAGTTGCATCGGTTCTTCTGAACCACCACGAGTTAAGATTTCATCAAGGAAAGATTGTCCTGTGACAGGGTTAAAAATACCCTCTTCTTCAAAACGAGAATAGGCATCGGCGGATAATACTTCTGCCCATAAATAGCTGTAATAACCTGCAGCATAACCACCAGCAAAAATATGGCTAAAACTATGAGGGGTTCTTACCCAGTCCACACCTTTAATCACAGCCACTTGATCTTTCACGGCTTTTAACGTGTCTAACACTTGATTAGCTTTGCCCACTTGATAATGATGATGCAGACGGAAATCAAACAAGCCAAATTCTAATTGACGTAATACAAACATCGCAGCTTGGAAATTTTTCGCCTTAATCAACTGTGTCAATTTTTCTTTTGGTAATGGTTCGCCAGTTTGATAATGCCCTGAAATAAAGGCTAACGCATCTTCTTCCCAACACCAGTTTTCCATAAATTGACTTGGTAATTCCACTGCATCCCAAGGCACACCATTAATCCCAGATACATCCCCCACATCAATCAGTGTTAACAGATGATGAATACCATGCCCAAATTCATGGAATAGGGTAGTAACTTCATCGTGAGTAAATAACGCTGGTTTATCCCCGATTGGAGCATTAAAGTTACAGGTTAAATAGGCGACAGGTTTTTGTAATGAGCCGTCTGTTTTTCGTTTGCGACCAATACAATCATCCATCCATGCACCACCACGTTTGTGTTCACGAGCGTATAAATCTAAATAAAAACTGCCGCGTACTTCATCCGTCTGATCGATTAAATCAAAGAAACGCACATCTTTATGATAGGTTTCCACATCAAAACGTTCTACTGCACGAATATTAAAAATGCGTTGCACAAGTTCAAATAAACCTGAAAGTACCCGTTCTTCAGGGAAATAAGGGCGAAGTTCTTCATCATTAATAGCATATAACGCTTGTTTTTGTTTTTCACTATAAAAGGCAATATCCCAAGGTTCAAAATAGGTTACATTATAATTTTTAACCGCAAAGGCTTTTAATTCACAAAGTTCTTTTTCCCCCTGTGCTTTTGAGCGAGTAGCTAAATTTTCAAGGAAATCTAATACTTGTTGTGGATTTTCTGCCATTTTAGTGGCTAATGAAAGATCAGTATAATGTTCAAATCCTAATAATTTAGCGAGTTCTAAGCGTAAGGTTAGAATTTCATCCATAATGGCGGAGTTATCCCATTTTCCTGCATTAGGTCCTTGATCCGATGCTCGAGTAGCATAAGCACGATACATTTCTTCACGTAACGCTTGATTTTCACAATAAGTCAACACAGGCAAATAGCTTGGCATTTCAAGTGTAAAACGATAGCCTTGTAAACCTTTGCTTTCTGCCGATTGTTTAGCTAATTGCAACGCACTTTCAGGCAAGCCAGATAGCTCTTTTTCATCGGTAATCACTTTTTCCCAACCCATAGTTGCATCTAGCACATTATTACTAAACTGTGATGTTAAATCTGATAAACGAGCGACAATTTCACCATAGCGTTTTTGTTGTTCTGGTGGTAAAGAAATACCAGATAATTCGAAATCACGCAGGCTGTTTTCAATCGCTTTCTTTTGGGCTGTGGAATAGGTGGCAAATTCAGGGCTATTTTTTAAACTTAAATAGGCTTGATATAAGCCCTGATGTTGTCCTACCCAAGTACCGTATTCCGACAATAAAGGCAGACAGGCTTGATAGGCATCACGTAATTCAGGGCTATTTTTCACCGCATTTAAATGCCCAACTGGGGACCAAGCCTTACTTAGACGATCATTAACTTCCGCCAATGGCTGATAAAAATTTTGCCAAGTAAACTGCGGTTGTTTTAACACCTGTTCAGTGACATCACGGCAATCTTGGATTAATTTTTCGACAGCTGGTTGAATATATTGTGGTTCAATGCGAGAGAATGGGGGTAATTTATTGTTTTCTAGTAATGGATTTGTCATAATCTATCCTTTGATATTTAATATTGATTTTCATTTCCGATATAATCTTGTTATATTGAGATGGATTGTAGCAAATCAAGTTAGTATTGTTAAATTTTATAAGGAATAAAATGAGATTTTTATATATTGGATTAGGATTTATTTGTATCGGATTAGGGGTTATTGGTGCATTTTTACCCGTGATGCCTACCACGCCTTTTTTATTGTTGGCTCTGTTCTTCTTTGGCAAAAGTTCTCAACGTTTACATCAATGGTTTTTGCAAACGGAAATTTATAAAAAACACTTAAAATCTTTTGATGAACAACGTGCTTTAACCAAGAAATCTAAAATTTCAATTTTGACTTTATCCACTGTGATGATGGCAATCAGTTTCTACTTTACGCCAATTTATGGCAGAATTTGTATTGTTATCCTGTTATTAATTGAATACTGGTTCTTTTTCTTTTGGATTAAGACGATTAATGAAGGATATAAATGATTAGGAAAAGTGAAGAGACATTAATCTGCATCCCAAAATTTGCATAAATATCCAGACAAAAAGTACCATAATTCAATAGTTGTATAGCACATATTATTCCAATTATGTCCTTTAGGTGATAGTTTGGAAACAGATCAATTGCCTAAAAATACACAAAAGAAATTAATTATATACAAGATATTCAAGGCATATAAAAGAGTAGCTATGTTTGTAACTAGTCTTTATAATCTGCCAAAAATAAAAATGAAGGAGAATCATGAAAAAGATCATTATTACCGTTGATGGTCCGAGTGGTGCAGGCAAAGGGACACTTTGTTATGCTTTGGCGGAGAAATTGGGCTTTGCGTTATTAGATAGTGGGGCGATTTATCGGGTAACGGCATTGGCAGCACTTAAAAGTGCGGTGAAATTAGATGATGAATTGGCATTAGCTGAATTGGCTCGTCATTTGAAAGTACAGTTTTTACCTGAAAAAGGTGAAGTGAGTATTTTTTTAAATGGTGAAAATGTTAGTGGTCAGATTAGAACGCAGGCAGTTGCCGAAGCTGCCTCTAAAGTGGCAATTTTTCCGCAAGTTCGTACCGCACTTTTGCAGTTGCAACAAGATTTTGCTCAACAAGGGAAAGGCTTGATTGCCGATGGACGTGATATGGGGACGGTGGTGTTCCCTGATGCCCAAGTGAAGCTATTTTTAGACGCAAGTAGCGAAGAAAGAGCAAAAAGACGATTTAAACAGTTGCAAAATAAAGGAATTAATGGTAACTTTGCACAGATTTTAGCCGAGATTCAAGATCGTGACTTTCGGGATAGAAATCGAGCGGTTGCACCACTGAAACCTGCGGATGATGCGTTATTGTTAGACAGTACGGAATTGTCCATTGATGAAGTGATTTTGCAAGCATTGGATTATATTCATCAGAAAGTGAAAAGCTAATTTCAAATACATTTTTCGGTTTATTCAAGGACGGATAGACTATTATTATCAACCCCACTTATTATGGATTAAAAAGTGGATGTTATTAACTTATTAAAGAAGATTAATTATGTCAGAATCTTTCGCTCAACTATTTGAAGAATCATTAAATAACCTTGAAACTCGTTTAGGCTCTATCGTTAGCGGTACAGTTGTTGCTATCGAAAAAGGCTTTGTTTACGTGGATGCAGGTTTAAAATCTGAAGCTCGTATTCCAGCTGAAGAGTTCACTAATGCTCAAGGTGAAGTTGAGGTTAAAATTGGCGACGTAGTAAACGTTGCATTAGATGCAGTTGAAGACGGTTTCGGTGAAACTAAACTTTCTCGTGAGAAAGCGGTACGTCACGAATCTTGGATCGAATTAGAAAAAGCATTCGAAGCTCAAGCCAGCGTGATCGGTTTAGTGAATGGTAAAGTGAAAGGCGGTTTCACTGTTGAATTAAACGGTGTGCGTGCGTTTTTACCAGGTTCATTAGTAGATACTCGTCCAACTCGTGATGCAGACCATTTACTCGGTAAAGAAGTAGAATTCAAAGTTATCAAATTAGACCAAAAACGTAACAACGTTGTTGTTTCACGTCGTGCGGTTATTGAATCTGAAAGCAATCAAGACCGTGATGAAGTATTAGCGAATCTTGCAGAAGGGGCAGAAGTTAAAGGTGTGGTTAAAAATTTAACTGAGTACGGTGCATTCGTTGACTTAGGCGGTGTTGATGGTTTATTACACATCACTGATATGGCTTGGAAACGTGTTAAACACCCAGGCGAAATCGTTAATGTTGGTGATGAAATCACGGTTAAAGTATTAAAATTCGACAAAGATCGTACTCGTGTGTCTTTAGGCTTAAAACAATTAGGTCAAGATCCTTGGGCGGCGATTGCTGAAAATCACCCAGTAAACAGCAAATTAACAGGTAAAGTGACTAACTTAACGGATTACGGCTGTTTTGTTGAGATTTTAGACGGTGTTGAAGGTTTAGTTCACGTTTCAGAAATGGATTGGACTAACAAAAACATTCACCCATCTAAAGTTGTCAGCCTTGGTGATGTTGTTGAAGTGATGGTGTTAGAAATTGACGAAGAACGTCGTCGTATTTCTTTAGGCTTAAAACAATGCAAACCAAATCCTTGGTTACAATTCGCTGAAACTCACAATAAAGGCGACAAAGTTGAAGGTAAAATCAAATCAATCACTGATTTTGGTATCTTCATCGGTCTTGAAGGTGGCATTGATGGTTTAGTTCACTTGTCTGACATTTCTTGGAATGTACAAGGTGAAGAAGCTGTTCGTCAATACAAAAAAGGTGACGAAGTCGCAGCCGTTGTGTTACAAGTTGATTCAGCCAAAGAACGTATTTCTTTAGGTATTAAACAACTTGAATCTGATCCATTCAACAATTTCTTAGCGGATACCAAAAAAGGTGCTGTGGTATCAGCAACTGTGGTTGAAGCCGACAGCAAAGGGGCTAAAGTTGAATTAGCGGGTGGCGTTGAAGGCTATATCCGTGCAGCAGACTTAACTAGCGAAGTGGCAGCAGGTGATGTGGTTGAAGCGAAATACACAGGCGTAGATCGCAAGTCTCGTATTGTTCACTTATCTGTAAAAGCGAAAGATCAAGCAGAAGAAGCGGCAGCAATGGCAAGTGTAAATAGCAAACAAGAAGAAGTGGCTATTCCTAATGCAATGGCAGCAGCATTTGCTCAAGCGAAAGGCGAATAATAATTTTATCGCTGAATAAAATTAAGCTGGCGTGTTTCGGCACGTCAGTTATAATAAAAATATAAAATATTTTCACCGCAGTTGTAGTGAGACAACTTAATTATTAATTTTTACAACGAGTAATTAGGTTGTTTTATTATCTCAAAACAAGGAATATCTTATGACAACTAAATCAGAACTTATTGATGCATTAATTGAAAAGCATCCATCTCTTGCAGTAAAAACTGTTGAAAACTCAGTAAAAGAGATTTTAGAACAGCTTTCTCAAACCCTTGAGAATGGCGATCGTATTGAAGTGCGTGGCTTTGGTAGTTTTTCCTTGCATTGTCGTCAGCCAAGGGTGGGGCGTAATCCAAAAACAGGTGAAAGTGTTAAATTACAAGCAAAATGTGTACCACACTTTAAAGTAGGGAAAGAATTAAAAGAACGTGTCGATCAATAATTATTAGGTTTATCGGCAATAAATATCAAGAACGACACTATTTAAGTGTCGTTTTTTATCATTATTTTTGGCATAATAAAATATAAGAAGATTCTAATATAAAGGGGAAATATTATGTTGAAGTATCTTTTAGGATTGGTTGTTACCATTGCAGTGATATTAGTCGCTATTACAGTGGGTGCAAACAATGATCAAGTTATTACCTTTAACTATATTGTGGCAGAAAGTGATTTTAAACTTTCCACCCTTGTAGCGATATTATTTGGTCTCGGCTTAATTTTAGGGTGGTTAATCACAGGTATTTTTTATCTTCGGATTAAAATTAAAAATATGGCATTATCTCGTCAAATTAAACGTCAAACCCAACAAATAAATGAATTAACTTCAAGTCTGAATAAGGCTGCGTAAAAATGATTGAATTACTCTTTCTGCTTTTACCGATTGCCGCAGCCTATGGTTGGTATATGGGGCATCGTAGTGCAAAAAAAGACCAGGAAGAGGTAAGCAATAAATTTTCTCGTGATTATGTCACAGGGATGAATTTTCTGTTATCTAATCAAACTGAAAAAGCGGTAGATCTGTTTTTAGAAATGCTACAAAAGCAAGAAACTGAAAATGCGATTGAACATCGCTCACAATTTGAAGCAGAATTAACCCTAGGTAATTTATTCCGTTCTCGTGGTGAAGTAGATCGTGCATTACGTATTCATCAGGCATTAGATCGTAGTCCAAATTATTCTTTTGAGCAGAAATTATTAGCCAAACAACAACTCGCTAAAGATTTTATGTCGGTGGGTTTTTTTGATCGGGCTGAAAATTTGTATATTGTGCTGGTAGATGAACCTGAATTTGCCGAGGGGGCGTTGCAACAACTGGCGATTATTTATCAAAAAACTAAAGAATGGAAAAAAGCCATTAATGTAGCAGAAAAATTAGCCAAGATTGCCCCAAAAACTGATAATATTGAACTGGCACAATATTATTGTGAGTATGCAAATTTATTATCTACAGAGAGTAAAGAAAATCAAAAAGACTTACTCGAACAAGCTTTAAAAGTGTCGCCTAATTGTGTAAGAGCATCAATGATGTTGGGAGAATGGTATATTCAGCGAAAAGATTTTAAAAGTGCGGTGAAAATTTTAGAAAATGTACTTAATCAAAATGCGGATTATGTGGGAGAAATATTACCCCAGTTAAAAGATTGTTATCAACAATTAGGATTACTGGATAATTTTGAATTATTTTTGGTACGAGCTAGTCAATTGAGTGGCAATGTTAGTGTAGATCTGGCCTTGGCCGATGTAATTGAACAAAAAGATAGTCGTGCAATAGCACAAAGTAAAGTATATCAAAAGATCGGGACTAACCCGAATATGTTTTTGTTTCACCGTTTTATTCAATATCAAATTGATGACGCTGAAAATGGGCGTGGTAAAGATAGCCTTGTGTTATTGCATAAAATGGTTGGTGAGCATATTAAACAAGGATTTGATTATCGTTGTACCAACTGTGGTTATCAAAGCCATAAATTAATCTGGTGTTGCCCTTCTTGTCGTCAATGGGAAAAAGTCAAGCCGGTTCGTGGCATTGATTTGCCGAATTAAAAAAGTATTCAACTAAGTGTATAAGGAATAAATATGGATAGTAAAATTATTGTAGCTTTAGATTATGAAAATGAATCTGATGCGTTAAATCTAGTGGATCAAATTGATCCTGCACTTTGTCGTCTAAAATTGGGTAAAGAAATGTTTACCAGTTTAGGCACAAATTTTCTCAAACAATTACATCAACGTAAATTTGATGTATTCTTAGACTTAAAATATCATGATATTCCGAATACGGTGGCAAGAGCGGTACGTTCTGCGGCAGACTTAGGCGTTTGGATGGTGGATTTGCATGCCAGTGGTGGTTTGCGTATGATGGAAGAAGCCAAAAATATCCTTCAGCCTTATGGTAAAGATGCACCGTTGTTAATTGGTGTGACGGTATTGACCAGTATGGAAGACTTGGATTTATTACAAATCGGTATTAATGCATCACCGTTAGAACAAGTCATTCGTTTAGCACATTTAACCCAACGTGCCGGCTTAGATGGTGTGGTTTGTTCGCCGCAAGAAGTGGAAATTTTACGCAAAAACTGTGGTGAGAATTTTAAATTGGTAACGCCGGGGATTCGTCCAGTGGGCAGTGAATTCGGTGATCAACGCCGTGTCATGACACCAGCTGCGGCTGTAGGCGCTGGCTCTGATTATTTGGTTATTGGTCGTCCAATTACGCAAGCAGATAATCCCGCAGAAGTATTGCGCGCCATTAATGCATCATTAGCGAATTTGTAATGAACGATTTAGTTTATTCGACGGAAACGGGTCGCATTAAGGCGGATAAGCCTAATGTTGAACGTCCCAAAGGTGATGGTGTGGTGCGTATTCAACGTCAAACGAGCGGTCGCAAAGGGGTGGGTGTTTGTGTGATTAGTGGTTTGGAACTGTCTGATGATGAATTGAAAAAACTCGCCGCAGATCTTAAAAAACGTTGTGGTTGTGGCGGTTCAGTAAAGAACGGTAATATCGAAATTCAAGGTGAGAAACGAGACTTACTCAAACAGTTATTAGACCAGAAAGGCTTTGTGGTCAAGTTGACTGGTGGGTAAGTTAAAAAAGATTGGAAAATTAACCGCACTTTTTTTATGGAATAGTGCGGTTTTGTTATATTAATGGGAATATCCTAAGAACATTGCACCAAGCAAACATAATACGCCGATGACAAAAAACACTGGATTTGGATTGTTAACTTTTTTCCCAAAGAATTTTGCCGCACAAAAGACGTAACCGATAAAACAGATGAGTTTTGTCATCTTCCACCAAGAAAAACCAAAGCTAAAGAAGAAAAATAATGCGGTTGCCAGTAAAACAGTATCCGAAATGTGCGGTAAAATTTTTAATAGTTTTACCGCACGCCAGTCTTTCTGCGAAAGTTGCATAGATCCACGAATAACGAATAAGAATAAACTTAAATATGCAGAAACAACGTGCATAGTCACAATAGTTGATAACATTTTTCACTCCAAATAAAAAGGTTATTATAGATAAAGCATAAAAAACGGTCAAACGCTAATTAGATAACAGCTGATATTTAATAATTTATGATTGGAGATAAGAAAAAAAGCATTAAGTACGTTATTTTTTACTGAATCTTATCTGATTTACTGCTATATTAAGATATTCACTGTTGGTTGACAGAATTTTATTCTTTTTATAGGGTGCTTTATATGGATAAAAAATTAGCAAAACCTTTTGATGTGATTGATATCAAGATTCTTGATGAATTACAACGCAATGGTAAAATTTCAAATATCGATTTATCTAAGAAAGTTGGGCTTTCCCCAACACCTTGTTTAGAACGTGTAAAACGTTTAGAAAAACAGGGGGTTATTATGGGCTATAGGGCTTTATTAAACCCAGAATTATTAGAAGCGCCCTTGCTGGTCATCGTTGAAATTACGCTAGTTCGTGGTAAACCTGATGTATTTGAAGAATTTAATGATGCCGTTCAGTTGTTAGATGATATTCAAGAATGTTATTTGGTTTCTGGTGATTTCGACTATTTGCTCAAAACACGTGTGGCAGATATGTCAGCTTATCGTAAATTACTTGGTACAACGTTATTACGTCTTCCTGGTGTAAATGATACGCGCACCTTTGTAGTTATGGAAGAAGTGAAACAAACGAATTTTTTACAATTAAAATAACATGATTAGAAAAATAACAGACGGTTTTTCACCAAAACATTATTTGGTGGAAGTTTTATTTGGATTGACCGCACTTTTCGGTTTTTATTTGATTATCGCTTGGTCGAGCTATAGTCCCTTTGATAATGCGTGGTCGGTAGCCAGTTATCAAGAGGCAGTGAGCAATAAAGCTGGACCTTTTGGTGCTTGGGTGCTCGATCTCTTTTTTGTGCTATTCGGTTATGTTGGGCATTTATTACCTTTCTTATTGTGTATTGCACCGATTTATTTTATTCGGACTAAACGGGTAGATAGCCTAACGTGGACTCGTTTTTTCTTAAGAATATTCGGTTTTGTATTGTTAATGTTGGGTTTAACCGCATTATCAGCAATGTTGCTCACGAATACTAACGACTATTTATCTGGTGGTGTGTTAGGAGGGATGTTAACCAAATATACTGTGCCGTTATTGGGGCAATTTGGTCTATTATTATTTGGGGTTGGTTTTAGTATTCTTGGTTTTGTATTTTGTTCGGGTGCATCTTTGATTCGCTTATTAGTGCATTTTTATAATTGGTTAACGGTAAAAAATGATGAGCCTATAGAAGAAAATATTGAACAAACGACAGAACAAAGCGTTTTAGAAGATGAAATTGAACAAGAGATTCAAGTTCAGCAGCCGATTGAATCAGAAGAAAGTGATATATATGATCCGATTTATATTTCTGGATTGAGTAAAGCACAAACGACTCAACAATATCAACAACAAACGTCAACGGAATTTGAAAATATAATAGAAGAAAATGAACCTTTTAAACCAATTGAGTTTGAAGAACCCATTTTGCCGGACGTGAGAATTACTCAACCTAATGATGTTGATGCAGAAAATATCAAGATAGCCGTGCCACCACAGCAGAATCCACAAGAAATGCCGGATTTCTTGGCTGGAAATCAGTTAAATGTGCGTTTACCAACGGAAGAAAACACATCACCGATTATTCCCGACGTAAAATTAACCCCGGCTCAACCGTTAACCCCGGTAGAAAATGAAGGTTTAGATACGCTTTCAGCAGAATTAGCGGAGCAGTTTGCACAACAAGAAGCTGAGAAAGAACGGCAGCGTTTGGCACAGGTTCAACAAATAAATGTACATTTAGCGGATAACATAGATGTTGAACCAGAATTTGAAGAAGAACCACTGCAAAATGGCTTGCGTACCGTTCCGATTAATAAATTAGTAGAATTGTACGGTGATAATAAAGCCAAAGAAAAACCAACGACTGAATTGCCGGTATTAGATTTATTAGATAAACGTGTAGTACAGAGTCAAAATATTTCGGAACAACAAATTCGAGAAACATCAAGACGAATTGAGCAACAACTACAAAATTTCAAAATTAAAGCTACTGTTAAAGGTGTGTTAATTGGTCCAGTGGTTACACGTTATGAGTTGGAATTATTACCGGGTGTAAAAGCATCTTCGGTGAGTCGGATTGATACGGATTTAGCTCGAGCGTTAATGTTTAGGGCGATTCGTGTGACGGAAAGTATTCCGGGTAAGCCTTATATTGGCATTGAAACCCCCAATAAAGAACGCCAAATTGTGCCATTACGTGATGTGTTAGATAGTGACGAGTTCCGTAATAGTAAAGCTTTATTGCCGATGGCGTTAGGCAAAGATATTAGTGGTACACCGATTGTGATTGATTTAGCCAAAACACCACATTTGTTAGTGGCAGGTTCCACTGGATCAGGGAAATCAGTCGGGATTAATACCATGATTTTAAGTTTGTTATTCAAAGTAAAACCTGAAGAAGTCAAATTTATTATGATCGATCCGAAAGTAGTAGAATTGTCGATTTATAACGATATTCCACATTTGCTGACAGAAGTGGTTACGGATATGAAAAAAGCAGCCAATGCGTTGCGTTGGTGTGTGGATGAAATGGAACGTCGCTATTTGTTATTATCGCAATTACGTGTGCGTAATATTGAGGGGTTTAATGAACGTCTTGATAAATTGCGAGAAGAAGGGATTGGGGTACCTGATCCTTTATGGAAACAAGGTGATACCCTAGATAGTATGCCGCCATTATTAGAACGAATGAATTATATTGTTGTCATAGTGGACGAGTTTGCCGATTTAATGATGCAAGTGGGTAAACAAATTGAAGAACTGATTGCTCGTTTAACGCAGAAAGCACGTGCCGTTGGTATTCACGTAATTTTAGCTACTCAACGTCCCTCTGTCGATGTCATTACTGGCTTGATTAAATCGAATATTCCAAGCCGAATAGCCTTTACGGTAGTACAACGTAATGACTCTCGTACCATTTTGGATCAGAATGGGGCGGAATCGTTATTAGGTATGGGTGATATGCTTTATCTTGGTAACGGTACCACTGATCTGGTGCGAATTCATGGGGCTTATATGTCTGATGATGAGGTATCAAGAGTCGCTGATGATTGGCGTGCAAGGGGCAAACCAAATTATATTTCATCTATTTTGGAAAGTGTTGATGATAATGGTGAGGATGATGATAATGGGTTTTCTTCGGACAGTGAGGATTTAGATCCTTTATTTGATAAAGCTGTTGAGATTGTAGTGAATTCCGGCATGACATCTACGTCCTTTATTCAACGCCGTTTGAAAATTGGTTTTAACCGTGCTGCGAATTTAATGGATCAGTTGGAAGAACAAGGGATTGTGTCAGAAATGCGTAACGGTAAACGTGAATTATTGACACGTACGCCTGATTATTAGAATAGGAAAGTAGAATAATGAAAAAAATATCACAAAAAATCACCGCACTTTTAACTTTAGCATTGGTAACACCTTTTGTATTTGCGGATGCGGCTACTGAATTACAATCACGTTTGCAAAAAGTGCAAATATTCAGTGCAGAGTTTAATCAGAATGTCAGTTCAGCGAATGGTAAACAAGTACAACAGGGGGCAGGTACATTGCAGATTAAACGTCCGAATTTATTCCGCATGGATACCAAAGCACCGCAAGAAAGCCAAATTATTTCTGATGGTAAAACACTCTGGTTCTACGATCCTTTTGTGGAACAAGTGACTGCAAACTGGGTAACAGAAGCTGTGAATAATACCCCTTTTGTGTTGTTAACTAGCAATGATAACGGTCATTGGCAACAATATAGTGTGGTGCAAAATAGCGATACGTTTGTGTTAAAACCGAAAGCTAAAAATAGCAATATTAAGCAATTTGATGTGCGAATTGATGCGAATGGCGTGTTAAAAGGCTTTAGTACCATTGAGAAAGATGGTCAATCAAACCTATATATATTACGTAATATTCGTAATGATAATATTGCCGATACGGTGTTCCAGTTCAGTGTACCGAAAGAGGCTGAATTTGATGATCAGCGGAAGAAGAAAAAGTAATGATATAAGGGTGTATTGCATACGCCCTTTATCCCCGTTCTAAAGGATAATTTATGTCCAACCTTAACCTAAATTTCACTGATACTGACTTCCGCCCACTTGCCGCTCGTATGCGACCACGCACTTTAGATGAATATTGCGGACAATCACATTTGATCGAGCAAGGCAAGCCACTGCGTAAAGCCATTGAAGCGGGGCATGCTCATTCCATGATTTTATGGGGACCTCCAGGGACGGGTAAAACTACGTTAGCGGAAATTATTGCTCATCGTATTAATGCCGAAGTAGAACGCCTTTCAGCTGTTACCAGTGGTGTGAAAGAAATTCGAGAAGCTATTGAACGTGCTAAACAGAATCAACTCAATGATCGCCGTACCATTTTATTTGTCGATGAGGTGCATCGCTTTAATAAAAGTCAGCAAGATGCTTTTCTGCCACATATTGAAAATGGCACGATTATTTTTATCGGAGCAACTACTGAAAATCCGTCTTTTGAATTGAATAGTGCCTTGCTATCTCGTGCTAGAGTGTATATTTTAAAATCCCTAGATAAGCAAGATATTCAGCAGGTATTACAACAAGCCATTGATGATCCTGAACGAGGATTCGGTAAACTGCGGTTAAAAATCGAAGATAATTTATTGGCATTATTAGCGGAATATGTCAATGGTGATGCTCGTTTAGCGTTGAATTGTCTTGAATTAATGGTGGATATGGCAGATGAAGATCAGAAAAATGGCAAGATTTTACACCGCACTTTATTAACCGAAGTGCTAGGTGAACGGCAAGCTCGCTTTGATAAACAAGGGGATCGATTTTATGATTTGATTTCTGCTTTGCATAAATCAGTACGAGGCTCGGCTCCTGACGCCGCCTTATATTGGTATGCTCGGATTATTACTGCGGGTGGCGATCCCTTATATGTAGCTCGTCGCTTATTAGCCATTGCGTCAGAGGATATTGGCAATGCAGATCCAAGAGCTATGCAAGTGGCATTGGCTGCATGGGATTGTTTTACCAGAGTCGGTGCAGCAGAGGGAGAACGAGCTATTGCTCAAGCTATTGTGTATCTTGCGGTTGCTCCGAAAAGCAATGCAGTGTATTGTGCATTTAATCAAGCTAAAGAATTGGCAAAACAAGCTCCAGATTATGATGTACCAATTCATTTACGCAATGCTCCAACGAATTTAATGAAAGAAATGGGGTTAGGTGCAGAATACCGTTATGCCCATGATGAACCAAATGCCTATGCCGCAGGTGAAAATTATTTTCCACAACAATTAAAAGATACCCAATTCTATTTTCCAACTAACCGTGGTATGGAAGTTAAAATAAAAGAAAAATTGGATTGGCTGACCCAACTCAATAAACAAAGCACAAAAGTGCGGTGGAAATAATGGAAATTCCAGCTAAATCGTTATAGAATAAAAACAATTTTTACGGTGTTAATAATAAGGAATAAAAATGATCGATCCGAATTTACTACGCAATGACCTTGCTAAAACTGCTCAATTATTAAAATTAAAACGTAATTTTGATTTAGATGTAGAGAAAGTTAGCGAATTAGAAGAACAACGCAAAGCCTTACAAGTCAAAACTGAAACCTTACAAGCTGAACGTAATACTCGTTCGAAAGCTATTGGTGCTGCTAAAGCTCGTGGCGAAAATATTGAATCCTTACTACAAGATGTGGATAGTATGGGTATTGAGTTAGTGCAAGCGAAAGCATTGTTAGACGATGTATTAGCGGAATTAAATGAAATTGCTTTAACCATCCCAAATTTACCCGCAGATGAAGTACCATTGGGTAAAGATGACAGCGAAAATAAAGAAATCTCTCGCTGGGGGACACCGCGTCAATTTGACTTTGAAATTAAAGATCATGTGACTTTAGGTGAACAGCTTAATGGTGGTTTAGATTTTTCGGCTGGAGTAAAATTAAGTGGTGCAAGATTTGCGGTAATGAAAGGACCAATTGCTAAAATGCACCGTGCGTTAGCTCAATTTATGTTAGATTTACACACCGAACAACATGGCTATACGGAGGCTTATGTGCCTTATTTAGTCAACCACGATACTTTGTATGGTACAGGGCAATTACCAAAATTTGGTGAAGATTTGTTCCATACCAAACCATTAGAGGGTGAAGTCCCTTACGCTTTAATTCCAACTGCAGAAGTGCCAGTCACTAACTTAGTACGTGATGAAATTCTTGACACTGAACAATTACCGTTAAAAATGACCGCACACACGCCTTGTTTCCGTTCCGAAGCGGGATCTTATGGTCGTGATACACGTGGTTTAATTCGTATGCACCAATTTGACAAAGTAGAATTAGTCCAAATTGTTGAGCCCGAAACCTCCATGCAAGCCTTAGAAGAATTAACAGGTCATGCGGAAAAAGTATTGCAATTATTGAATTTGCCATATCGTAAAGTGTTGCTTTGTACCGGTGATATGGGATTCGGTTCGTGCAAAACCTATGATTTGGAAGTATGGGTACCTGCTCAAAATACCTATCGTGAGATTTCATCTTGTTCTAATATGTGGGATTTCCAAGCTCGCCGTATGCAAGCCCGTTGCCGTGCGAAAAGCGATAAGAAAACTCGCTTAGTACATACTTTAAATGGCTCTGGTTTAGCCGTGGGTCGTACCTTAGTTGCCGTATTAGAAAATTATCAAAATGCTGATGGTTCCATTACCGTGCCAGAAGTATTACGTCCTTATATGGGCGGATTGGAAGTAATTGGAAAATAATCATTCCTTAAATCCAAAAAAGTGCGGTATTTTTCACCGCACTTTCCTTATTTTATAAAGAGAGAATAAAAAATGTCATCACAATTCGTTTTCACTATGCACCGAGTAGGCAAGGTTGTTCCGCCGAAACGTCATATTTTGAAAGATATTTCCTTGAGCTTTTTCCCTGGGGCGAAAATCGGGGTTCTTGGTTTAAACGGTGCAGGTAAATCCACCTTATTACGCATTATGGCTGGCGTAGATAAAGAATTTGAGGGGGAAGCTCGTCCACAACCGGGGATTAAAATCGGTTATCTTCCGCAAGAACCAAAATTAGATCCGCAACAAACTGTGCGTGAAGCCATTGAAGAAGCGGTTTCAGAAGTGAAAAATGCGTTAACTCGTTTAGATGAAGTGTATGCTTTATATGCCGATCCTGATGCGGATTTTGACAAACTTGCTGCGGAACAAGCTAATTTAGAGGCCATTATTCAAGCACATGATGGACATAATTTAGATAACCAGTTAGAGCGTGCCGCCGATGCTTTACGTTTACCAGAATGGGACGCTAAGATTGAACATCTTTCAGGGGGCGAACGCCGTCGTGTGGCATTGTGTCGTTTATTGCTGGAAAAACCCGATATGTTGTTATTAGACGAACCAACCAACCACTTGGATGCAGAATCTGTGGCGTGGTTAGAACGTTTCTTACATGATTACGAGGGAACGGTGGTAGCCATTACCCATGACCGTTATTTCTTAGATAACGTAGCGGGTTGGATCTTAGAGCTTGATCGTGGTGAGGGTATTCCATGGGAGGGTAATTATTCTTCTTGGTTAGAACAAAAAGAAAAACGTTTAGCACAAGAGCAAGCCACGGAGTCCGCTCGTCAAAAATCTATTGAAAAAGAATTAGAATGGGTTCGCCAAAATCCAAAAGGTCGTCAAGCGAAAAGTAAAGCACGTATGGCACGTTTTGAAGAATTAAATTCAGGCGAATATCAAAAACGTAATGAAACCAACGAACTCTTTATTCCACCTGGTCCACGTTTAGGGGATAAAGTGATCGAAGTTGAACATTTAACCAAATCTTACGGCGACCGCACTTTGATTGATGATTTATCGTTCAGCATTCCGAAAGGGGCGATCGTGGGGATTATCGGAGCAAATGGGGCAGGAAAATCAACCTTATTCCGTATGTTGTCAGGCAAAGAACAGCCAGATAGCGGTTCCATTACCTTAGGGGAAACTGTGACCCTAGCGTCTGTGGATCAATTCCGTGATGCGATGGACGACAAAAAAACCGTGTGGGAAGAAGTGTCTAACGGACAGGATATTTTAACTATCGGTAACTTCGAAATTCCAAGCCGTGCTTATGTGGGGCGTTTTAACTTTAAAGGTGTCGATCAGCAAAAACGAGTCGGCGAATTGTCGGGCGGTGAGCGTGGTCGTTTGCATTTAGCTAAACTGCTACAACGTGGTGGCAATGTATTGTTATTGGACGAACCGACCAATGACTTAGACGTAGAAACCTTACGTGCGTTGGAAAATGCCATTCTTGAATTCCCCGGCTGTGCCATGGTGATTTCCCACGACCGCTGGTTCTTAGACCGTATCGCCACCCATATTTTGGATTACGGCGATGAGGGTAAAGTGACGTTCTATGAGGGTAACTTTACCGACTACGAAGAATGGAAAAAGAAAACTTTAGGTGAGGCAGCAACCCAACCACATCGGATTAAGTATAAACGCATGACGAAGTAGTTAAAAATTTATTAGAAAAATACCGCACTTTAATTTAAAGTTAATCAAGTGCGGTATTTTTTTATAAAAATATGAAATATTTTGTAAGGATTTCGTTTTGACTACGACTAATCTATTATGAAAGACATGCTTTCATAATGAAATTAATAAGGAGAGAAAATGAAATACCACAACTTAGCACTATTATTTATTTCAGCAATGGCATTTAGCCAAATGAGTGTCGCAGATACAATGAGTAAACCTGTTACGGAGATGAAGAATATGGAAAAACAAATGCAACAACAAACTCAAGAACAAGATATTCGTGAAATTTATCTGGCTGGTGGTTGTTTCTGGGGCATTGAAGCCTATATGGAAAGAATATACGGAGTAAAAGATGCAACATCGGGTTATGCTAATGGTAAAACCGAAAAAACGAATTATCATCTGATCGGCAATACAGATCATGCGGAAACCGTTCATGTAACCTATGATGCGAATAAGGTGTCGTTAGATAAATTATTGAAATACTATTTCCAAGTAATTGATCCAACTAGCGTGAATAAGCAAGGTAATGACCGTGGTCGTCAATATCGTACGGGTATTTATTATCAAAATGAACAGGATAAAGAAATTGTTTTAAAAGCCATTCAGGCACAACAAGCGAAATATAAAGATAAGATTCAAGTGGAAGTAGAACCTTTGAAACATTATGTGTTAGCGGAAGAATATCATCAGGATTATTTGAAGAAAAATCCTAATGGTTATTGTCATATTGATTTAGAGCAAGCCAACCATATTATTATTGATCCAAAAGATTATCCAAAACCAAGTGATGCAGAATTAAAAGCGAAATTAACCCCGTTACAATATTCCGTTACACAAGGTAAAAACACGGAACGTTCATTTAGTAATGAATACTGGGATAATTTTGAAGCAGGGATTTATGTGGATATTACCACAGGTGAGCCTCTATTTTCTTCTGCGGATAAATTTGAATCTGGCTGTGGTTGGCCTAGCTTTACCAAACCGATTGACAAGGATGTGGTTACTTATGCCGATGACCGAAGCTTTAATATGCTGAGAACCGAAGTGATTAGCCGTAGTGGTAAAGCACATTTGGGACATGTGTTTGATGATGGTCCAAAAGATAAAGGTGGATTACGCTATTGTATTAACAGTGCAGCGATTAAATTTATTCCATTAAATAAAATGGAAGAAGAACATTATGGTTATTTAATCAATTTAGTTAAAGGGAATTAAGATGTTTGACCAAAATTTATTAATTAGTAGTGTTTTTTTGGCGGGTCTGCTTTCTTTTTTATCGCCTTGTATTTTTCCAATTGTACCGATTTATTTTGGTATCTTGAGTAAAGGTGGTAGAAAGATCTTAAATACCTTTTTGTTTGTGTTAGGTTTATCTATCACCTTTGTTGGACTAGGTTTTGGGTTTGGTTTTTTAGGTGATGTGTTATTCAACGATAAAACAAGAATTATCGCAGGGATTATTGTGGTGATTCTTGGCATACATCAGCTAGGTATTTTTAAGATTAAATTCTTAGAACAAACCAAATTGGTGGAAATTAAAACCAGCGGTAAAAGTTCATCTATTGAAGCCTTTGTTTTAGGATTAACCTTTAGCCTTGGTTGGACACCTTGTATCGGACCAGTGTTAGCCTCTATTTTGGCGTTATCCAGTAATGATGGTTCAGCGTTATATGGTGCAGCGATGATGTTTGTTTATGTGTTAGGTTTAGCCACACCGTTTATTGTATTTTCTTTCTTCTCTGATACTTTATTGAAAAAGGCAAAATCTATGAATAAACATTTAAACAAATTTAAAATGGTCGGTGGTATATTAATTATCTTAATGGGTATTCTATTAATTACCAATAATTTACATATTTTTATGTAGTGGCAAAATTTAATATAAGGAGATTTTAAACAATGAAAAAATTATTAGCGTTAGTGTTTATGTTATTTAGTGTTAATTCATTTGCAGCGGGAGAAACGACATTGAAAGATATTCAATTTAAAGATCTGAACAACAATACGGTGACACTTGAGCAATATCAAGGCAAAAAGCTGTATGTCAAAATGTGGGCATCTTGGTGTCCGATTTGTCTAGCAGGTTTGGCTGAAATTGATGAGTTAAGTGCGGATCAAAATAAAGATTTTAATGTTGTCACCATTGTTTCACCAGAACACAAAGGTGAAAAATCCATAGGTGATTTTATTGAATGGTACAAGGGACTAGAATATAAAAATATTGTGGTGTTACTTGATGAAAGTGGTGAAGTGCTTAAACGCACCAAAGTTCGCGGCTATCCGTCAAGTTTAATTGTGGATCAAGAATTAAATTTACAAAAAGTAATTCCAGGGCATTTAGGAACGGCACAAATTAAACAAGCGTTTAATTAGTCATATTACCAAGGATGGTCAAGGGTTAACGGTTAGAGTTAACCCTTTTTATTTTTAACTAAAAGTCATCGGCTATGAAAGTAGATTTTTTATGATAACCGTAGTAAAGTGTAGCCAATAATTTACTTATTTCGTGATATTTTGGAAAAATAATGTTAAAATTTAGTAAAATATCACTATGCTTTATTAAAAAAATCTAATAAAATTTATAAAATTTTTTTAAATGAATGCGCTGTGACTCATCAGCAAATCAACTATGTTAAGATTTAGCTATCAACTCGCCGTTTAGTAATGGACTAAACATAATTTTATTAACATCAAAATAAGGAAAAGACTATGTCAGAAATTGCAAAGAATGACGTAGATCCAATCGAAACACAAGATTGGCTATTGGCTATTGATTCACTTATCCGTGAAGAGGGGACAGAACGTGCCCAGTTTATTGTTGAACAAATAATGAAACACGCACGCAGTCAAGCAGTACCTTTATCTGCCGGTGTAACAACAGCTTACGTAAATACCATTCCAGTATCTGAACAACCTCCTTATCCAGGTAATAAAGACATTGAACGCCGTGTTCGTTCTGCCGTACGATGGAATGCTATTGCAATGGTATTGCGTAGCCAGAAAAAAGATTTGGATTTAGGTGGCCATATTTCTACATTCCAATCGGCTGCATCAATGTATGAAGTTTGTTATAACCATTTTTTTAAAGCTGCCACAGACAAAGATGGTGGTGACTTAATTTTCTCTCAAGGTCATGCTGCACCGGGGATTTATGCTCGAGCCTTTGTTGAAGGTCGTTTAACAGAAGAACAATTAGATAATTTCCGCCAAGAAGCCTTTGTAGATGGTCTTTCATCTTATCCTCATCCTAAATTAATGCCTGATTTTTGGCAATTCTCTACTGTTTCAATGGGGTTAGGTCCGGTCAATGCTATCTATAGTGCACGTTTCTTAAAATATCTACATAATCGTAATCTAAAAGATACGTCTAACCAAAAAGTCTATGCGTTTTTAGGCGATGGTGAAATGGATGAAATTGAGTCTAAAGGGGCAATCACCGTTGCGGCTCGTGAAAAATTGGATAACTTAATTTTTGTGATTAGCTGTAACTTACAACGTTTAGACGGTCCAGTAAATGGTAATGGTAAAATTGTACAGGAATTAGAAGGCTTGTTCAGTGGTGCCGGTTGGGAAGTGATCAAAGTGTTATGGGGCAGTAGCTGGGATAAATTATTCGCTAAAGATACTTCCGGTAAATTAGCACAATTAATGATGGAAGTAGTTGATGGTGACTATTTAACATTCAAATCAAAAAATGGTGCTTATGTTCGTGAACACTTCTTTGGTCGTTATCCTGAAACTGCTGCATTAGTAGCTGACTGGACAGATGATGAAATTTGGGCATTACGTCGTGGTGGTCATGATAGTGAAAAAATGTACGCAGCCTTTGCAAAAGCACAAAAATCAGATAAACCAGTGGTGATTTTATCTCACATGGTAAAAGGCTATAAAATTCCAGAAGCGGAAAGTAAAAATACCGCTCACCAATCTAAAAAAATGTCATTAGATAGCCTTAAAGGTTTCCGTGATCACTTCCATTTACCATTAACTGATGAGCAAGTTGAAAAATTAGAATATATTAAATTTGCCGAAGGTTCTGAAGAATATAACTATCTTCATCATCATCGTAAAGCCTTAAATGGTTACGTACCAGCTCGTCGTCAAAAATTTGATGTCGAATATAAAGTACCTGCGTTATCTGAATTCCAAGCATTGTTAGAAGAACAACCACGTGGTATTTCTACGACTATGGCATTTAGCCGTGTGTTAAACACATTATTGAAAGACAAAAATATCGGTCAAACTATTGTACCGATTATTGCAGATGAAGCACGTACTTTTGGTATGGAAGGTTTATTCCGTCAAATTGGTATTTACAGTCCAGCAGGTCAAAATTATGTGCCATCAGACCGTGAATTAGTGGCTTACTATCGTGAAGCAACAGACGGTCAAGTATTGCAAGAAGGGATTAATGAATTAGGGGCAACAGCCTCTTGGATTGCGGCAGCAACTTCTTATTCTGTGAATAACCGTCCAATGATTCCATTCTTCGTGTATTACTCCATGTTTGGTTTCCAACGTGTGGGCGATATGATGTGGTTAGCGGGTGACCAATTAGCACGTGGTTTTATGATCGGTGGTACATCAGGTCGTACAACCTTAAACGGTGAAGGCTTACAACATGAAGATGGTCATAGTCATATTCAAGCTGGCGTAATTCCAAACTGTGTGACTTATGATCCATCATTTGCCTTTGAAGTCGCCGTGATTATCCAAGACGGTATTAACCGTATGTATGGTGAAAAACAAGAAAACGTGTTCTATTACATCACCACCTTAAATGAAGTAACTGAGCAACCAGCCATGCCAGCCGGTGCAGAAGAAGGTATTCGTAAAGGCTTGTATAAATTTGAAACCGTTCAAGGTAAAGGCAAAGGTCACGTTCAATTATTAAGTTCAGGTGCAATTATGCGTCATGTTCGTACTGCGGCTCAAATCTTAGCCAATGACTACGGCGTGACAGCGGATGTCTTCAGTGCACCATCATTTAATGAATTAGGTCGTGAAGGGGCAGATGCAGTACGTTGGAATTTGTTACACCCAACCGAAACCCCACGAGTTCCTTATGTTGCTCAAGTATTAGCGGATTTACCAACAGTGGCATCTACTGACTATATGAAACTTTACGCTGAGCAAATTCGTGCTTATGTACCAAGCAAACACTATCACGTGTTAGGTACAGACGGTTTTGGTCGTTCAGATGGCCGTGAAAACTTACGTGAACACTTTGAAGTGAATGAGTATTATGTGGTCGTTGCTGCATTAGCTCAATTAGCTAAAGAAGGTACGATTGATGCCAAAGTGGTTGAACAAGCCATTGAAAAGTACGGTTTAAAAACTGAACGAGTCAATCCGTTATACGCTTAGTAAAATCATTTAAATTAACGTTGGAGAAAATCTTTTCTCCGCGTTATATGATTAATTACAATGGTTTTAAAGTGCGGTGAAAATATCGTAATTTTTTGAAATTTTAACCGCAAGCACAGAAAAGGAAGATAAAAATGTCAAAACAAATTCAAGTGCCGGATATCGGTAGTGATGAAGTGACTGTAACTGAAGTTATGGTAAATGTGGGTGATACCATTGCGGTGGATCAATCTATTATCAATGTGGAAGGTGACAAGGCTTCTATGGAAGTACCAGCATCAGAAGCGGGCGTTGTTAAAGCGATTTTAGTGAAAGTCGGTGACAAAGTTTCGACTGGTACGCCAATGTTAGAATTAGAAGCCGTTAGTTCTGTTCCTGCAGCGGAAGCACCAAAAGCAGAAGCCGCACCAGCTCCAGCATCAGTATCGGCGGTCGTTGAAGTCAACGTGCCAGATATTGGTACTGATGAAGTCAATGTAACCGAAATTATGGTCAAAGTCGGTGACAAAGTAGAAGTTGACCAATCTATTATTAACGTTGAAGGTGACAAAGCTTCTATGGAAGTGCCAGCACCGATAGCTGGTGTAGTCAAAGAAATCCTAATCAATGTTGGCGATAAAGTGGCTACAGGTAAATTGATTATGAAATTTGAAACTGGTTCAGCACCGGATGCCTCAGCACCTGCTGAACAATCTCCAGTGGCTGCACCAACACAATCTGCCGTGAAAGATGTTAATGTACCAGACATTGGTTCTGATGAAGTTAACGTGACTGAAATTATGGTAAAAGTTGGCGACAGCATCAGCGAAGAACAATCTTTAATTACCGTTGAAGGCGACAAAGCATCAATGGAAGTGCCGGCACTGTTTGCTGGTGTGGTGAAAGAAATTTTAGTGAAATCAGGGGATAAAGTTTCTACTGGTTCATTAATTATGAAATTTGAAGTCACAGGTGCTGCACCAGCTCCGGTAGCACAAGCATCTGCTCCAGCAGCTGCACCATCCGCTCCGCAAGCCTCAGCTCCAGCACAAGCTACAGCACCGGTTAGCCAAGAAAATGTGACGGCAAGTACTACCTTTGCTCATGCTACTCCAGTGGTTCGCCGTTTAGCACGTGAGTTTGGTGTTAACTTAGATAAAGTAAAAGGAACAGGTCGTAAAGGTCGCATCTTAAAAGAAGACGTTCAAGCCTATGTGAAAGCGGCGATTGCAGCACTTGAAAGTGGTGCCGCAACAGCAGGTTCTGGAGCCGCTAATGGTGCTGGTTTAGGCTTGTTACCATGGCCGAAAGTTGACTTCAGCAAATTTGGTGAAGTGGAAGAAGTTGAGTTAACACGTATCAACAAAATTTCTGGTGCTAACTTACATCGTAACTGGGTAATGATTCCACATGTGACTCACTTTGATCGTGCTGACATCACAGATTTGGAAGCATTCCGCAAAGAGCAAAATAAATTAGCCGAAAAACAAAAATTAGATGTGAAAATCACCCCTGTAGTATTCATTATGAAAGCGGCGGCGAAAGCCTTGGAAGCCTATCCACGTTTCAACAGTTCTATTTCAGAAGACGGTCAACGTTTAACCTTGAAAAAATACATCAATATTGGTGTGGCTGTGGATACGCCAAATGGCTTAGTGGTGCCAGTGTTCAAAGATGTGAACAAAAAAGGTATTATTGAGCTTTCACGTGAGTTGATGGAAGTATCGAAAAAAGCTCGTGCAGGTAAATTAACCGCTTCTGATATGCAAGGTGGTTGTTTTACGATTTCAAGCATCGGTGGTTTGGGCACCACCCACTTCGCACCGATCGTCAATGCACCTGAAGTAGCGATTTTAGGGGTATCTAAATCTGAAATGGCACCGGTGTGGAATGGTAAAGAATTTGCCCCACGCTTGATGTTACCTTTATCCTTATCTTTCGATCACCGTGTGATTGATGGTGCCGATGGAGCGAGATTTATCAGCTTTATTGGTAGCGTATTAGCAGACTTACGCCGTTTGGCAATGTAATTAACGGTATAGAAAAGTGCGGTATTTTTCACCGCACTTTTATACAAGGAGAACACATGAGTAAAGAAATTAAAACACAAGTTGTCGTTTTAGGTGCGGGTCCAGCTGGTTATTCTGCGGCTTTCCGTTGTGCTGACTTAGGTTTAGAAACAGTCTTAGTTGAACGTTATTCAACGCTCGGTGGGGTATGTTTAAACGTAGGTTGTATTCCATCTAAGGCGTTACTACATGTCGCTAAGGTCATTGAAGAT
This sequence comes from Lonepinella sp. MS14434, assembly GCF_042468235.1. Classification (GTDB taxonomy): domain Bacteria; phylum Pseudomonadota; class Gammaproteobacteria; order Enterobacterales; family Pasteurellaceae; genus Lonepinella. Next base: position 666,701 of record NZ_CP170386.1, read on the forward strand.
GCCAAACATGTTGAACATCATGGTATTTCTTTTAGCGAACCGACCATTGATCTGGACCAAGTCCGAGCCGGTAAAGACGGTGTCATTAGTCGTTTAACCGGTGGTTTGGCTGGCATGGCCAAAATGCGTAAAGTGATCGTAGTTGAAGGCTTGGCTAAATTCACTGATGCAAACACGTTAGTTGCCAAAGATCGCGAAGGCAATCCAACCACTATTAAATTTGATAATGCCATTATTGCGGCGGGTTCTCGCCCAATTCAGTTACCGTTCATTCCACATGAAGATCCACGTGTTTGGGATTCAACCGATGCTCTCGCATTACGTGAAGTACCAAAACGCTTATTAGTTATGGGCGGTGGTATTATCGGTTTAGAAATGGGTACTGTTTACAGTGCGTTAGGTTCACAAATTGATGTAGTAGAAATGTTCGATCAAGTGATTCCAGCAGCCGACAAAGATATTGTTAAAATTTATACCAAACAAATCGAGAAAAAATTCACCCTATTACTGGAAACTAAAGTCACTGCGGTAGAAGCCAAAGATGATGGTATTCATGTTTCTATGGAAGGTAAATCAGGTAGTGAAACTCGTGTTTATGATGCGGTATTAGTCGCAATTGGTCGTACACCAAATGGCAAATTGATTGATGCTCATTTAGCCGGGGTTGAAGTGGATGAACGTGGTTTCATTCGTACCGACAAACAAATGCGTACTAATGTGCCACATATTTATGCTATCGGTGATATTGTAGGTCAACCGATGTTGGCACACAAAGGGGTACATGAAGGTCATGTAGCGGCAGAAGTGATTGCAGGCAAAAAACATTATTTTGATCCGAAAGTGATTCCATCGATTGCTTATACTGAGCCAGAAGTCGCTTGGGTGGGTAAAACCGAAAAAGAATGTAAAGCTGAAAACCTTAAATACGAAGTCGCCAACTTCCCTTGGGCAGCATCAGGTCGTGCCATTGCATCTGACTGTGCAGAAGGGATGACGAAACTTATTTTCGATAAAGAAACTCACCGTATTTTAGGTGGTGCGATTGTCGGTACAAATGCCGGTGAATTATTAGGTGAAATCGGCTTAGCCATTGAAATGGGTTGTGATGCAGAAGATATTGCCTTAACCATTCATGCTCACCCAACTTTACATGAGTCTGTCGGGTTAGCGGCAGAAGTATTTGAAGGGTCAATTACCGATTTGCCAAATGCCAAAGCGAAGAAAAAATGATTTTTTTCCACCGTAAAAATAATAAGAATATGCACCGCACTTTTAAAGTGCGGTGATTTTTTTTAGATTTTTCTTTTTTATTTAATGAATAAATTGCATAAAAAAGAGAGAACCAAGCTAAAATTTGCATAAATATTGAATAAGGACTGGAAATCATCTTTGTAATAGGTTAGTATCAAGACGTTTTTGATTTTAAATTAATGATAATAATGTTAAAAAAGATTTTAATTATAGCAAGTATTGCCGTTCTCGCAGCTTGCTCAAATACATCAAGGCAACAAGCTGGCGTAGTTAGTCAACAAAATAACGTACAACTGACAACCTCGATGAATGGCTTGAAAACGAACAAACCAAGTCTCAGCATGTCGCAAAGTTCGTCTCATGCTTCGGGTCTAAATAAAGATTTAGCGCTGGTTTATAATCAATGGGCCGGAACACGTTATCGCATGGGAGGAACAAGCTCTCGAGGGATTGATTGTTCAGCCTTTATGCAAGAAACCTTTGCTACCGCTTTTGGTATGAGTTTGCCGCGTTCAACATCGGAACAGCAACGTTTAGGTCAACGTATTCAGAAAAGTGAATTGAAGCAAGGTGATCTAGTGTTTTTCCGTAAAAACCGTCATGTGGGTGTTTATATGGGGAATGGGCAATTTATGCATTCTAGCTCCAGTCAAGGGGTGACAATTAGTTCGTTAAGTGAAGCCTACTGGGCGAGAACTTATACACAATCTCGCCGAGTGTTGTAGAAGAGCAGTTATAATTTCTGACTTATTATAACTGATCTTAAATTAAACTAATGTGCTTTGTCTATAACTAACTTCGCCATCATTTCAATATGTTCCTGAGTAGCATTTAACGCAGGAATATACTGATAACTTTTTCCGCCATTTTGCAAGAAATATGCCCGATTTTCTTCATCAATTTCTTCTAAGGTTTCCAAACAATCAGTAGAAAATCCCGGACAAATGACCGCTAATTTTTCAATCCCCTTTTTTGCCGCTCTTTGCATAAATTTATCGGTATAGGGTTGTAACCATTCTTTTTTGCCAAAACGTGATTGGAAGGTCATTGTCCATTGCGTTTCCATCAACCCTAATTTATCCACGACTGCGAGTGTGGTTTGACGGCAATGCTCACGATAATAATCACCTAAATTTTCATAACGTACAGGGATGCCGTGATAGGAAAACAATAAAAATTCATCATCTTTCATTTTAGTTTTAATAGAATTAACCAACGCATTAATATATAGCTGATCTAAATGATAGGAGTGAATAAATTCAAACGGTACGATATTTCGCTGTTTCTTTAACGCATTGGCAAAGGCATCGAATACGGGAGCTGTGGTGGTGCTACTATATTGTGGATAAAGGGGGAGTACAATGATTTTTTCTACTTGTAGATCTGTTAATTTTTGCACTGCTGTCTGTATACTCGGATTGCCATAGGTCATTCCTAGTTCAACCACCACATTTTGATTTTGATGATTAAAATAATTTTGTAATGCCTGTTGTTGCTGTTTACTGATTGCTAGTAAGGGCGAACCTTGTTCTGTCCAAATCGATTGATAGGTTTTAGCAATATGTTTTGAACGTTTAGGTAAAATAATAAAATCCAATAACGGCAACCAACGCCATTTCGGCAAATCCACTACTCTAGGATCGCTTAAAAATTGATGTAAATAGGGTTTAATTGCCTGTGGTGTTGGGGCATCTGGTGTACCTAAATTAGCTAAAATAACCCCTATTTTTTTATTCATTGTTAATCACCGAAAGGGTTAAGCGAGAGACACAGCAAAGTTTATGTTCTTCATTACGAATATCAATTTGCCAAATATGCAAGGTACGACCAATTTTCACTGCTGTTGCTCGAGCGGTCACGGTTTCACCTTTATAGACTGGGCGTAAATGGCTCGCATTAATTTCAGCCCCTACTACCGCTTGAGTTTCCTCGGTGCAACAATGTCCTGCGGCTGATCCCACGGTTTCTGCAAGGGCAGCAGAAATGCCACCATGTAAAATACCGACTGGCTGCATGGTTTTTTCATTGACAGGCATGGTGGCTTCTAACCAATCATCGCCTTTCGCACTAAATTCAATGCCAAGATGATGTACCGCACAATCATGGCAAGCCTGATTGAGATCATCAAGCGTAAATTCACGTTTCCAAATGTTCATTAAGTTTCCTATTTAAATAATGTTAATAATGCTTGAACGGGGTGTTTAGGTTTAAATTTCTCAAAACGCTTCACTTGACTACGGCAAGAATAGCCCGTGGCTAAACAACGTTCAGGATTTTTACCTTGTAATTTTTCTCCCCAAGAAACAGCATAAATATCTTTTGACATGGTTTGATTTTTTACATCATGCCCAAATACCCCCGCCATACCACAGCAACCGACATTTTGTACTTGTAGGGTTTCGCCAAAGGTCGCAAAAATCTGTTGCCATTGTTTAGGGCTGGTTGGCATAAAGGTGGTTTCGGTGCAATGTGGAAATAATTGCCAGTTTTGTTGTTCTGTTTTTTGTTGGTTTAAAGTCTGGCTAGAATGTTGTAAATTTTTCACCGCACTTTGAATATTTTCTGAGTTTAATTGTGAGATTAGCCATTCGTGAGCGGTAAGTACATGAAAATCGCCCCTTTCTTTGCCTAATACTTCTTTATATTCATCACGATAAGACAGCACAATAGCAGGATCCACGCCGACCAATGGCACGCCTAATTTTGCCATTCGGTTTAACATTTCCGCTTGATTTTTCGCCGTGCGAGCAAATTGCCCTAAAAAGCCTTTTATATGTTGAGCCTTGCCATTCGGTTTAAACGGCAATAACACCGCTTGGTAGCCAAGTTTTTGGCAAAGTGCGACAAAATCACGAACCACTTTGGCATCATAGTAGGACGTATAAGGATCTTGTACAATTAACACCAGATTGGCTTTATCTACTTCCGATAGACTTTCAAGCTGTTCGAGTGACTGTCCTTGATAACCGATTTCGACTAATTGCTGCTGTAAATTTGGTTGCGAGAGCAACGGTAAATCGGTCATTCCTAAGGTTTTTTCCACCATCGTTTGTACAGGTTTTAACTTAGTGAAAAAATTAAAAAACCGTGGTACTTTTGCCATATACGGAGCAACTACTTCTAAATTTGCTACCACATAATCTTTCGGTGGACGCAAATAGCGTTGATGATAAAAATAGAAAAATTTAGCTCGGAAACTTGGCACGTCAATTTTAATTGGGCATTGGCTGGCACAGGCTTTACAAGCTAAACAGCTATCCATCGCAAATTTTACTTCATGGGAAAAATCGTATTCCTGCTTTTGCTTGAACGTATGGCGAATTTTTTGCACAAATTCAGATAGTTTGATATGTGATTTTTTAAAATCTAATTGTTCAGCTTGCACCTGCTCATTTGCCATTAAACGTAGCCATTCACGCACCATAGCGGCACGCCCTTTCGGTGAGAATATACGATTTTTGCTGACTTTCATGGACGGACACATAATGCTATGCACATCAAAATTAAAGCATAAACCATTACCATTGCAATTCATGGCACCTGAAAATTCTTCTCGCATTTTAATCGGAATTTGACGATCCTGATCGGCTCGCATTGGTGACAACAAACCATACAGTTCATCTTGTGAATGTAATGGAGTGCAGATTTTCCCTGGGTTTAGGCGGTTTTTAGGGTCGAATAAAAATTTCACATAACGCAGTTCTTGCCATAATTCAGGCGTGAAAAATTTTTCACCATAATAAGAACGAATGCCCTTACCGTGTTCACCCCAAATTAAACCACCGTATTTTCGTGTCATTTCCGCCACTTGGTCGGAAATTTTCTTGAATAATTTGACTTGTGCTTTATCGGTTAAATCCAATGCGGGACGAACGTGTAGCACCCCAGCATCAACGTGTCCAAACATACCATATTGCAAATTGTGGCTGTCGAGTAAGGCACGAAATTCCAAAATATAATCGGCTAAATTTTCAGGCGGAACACAAGTATCTTCTACAAAAGGAATCGGTTTTGCCCAACCTTTGGCATTACCTAATAAACCGACCGCTTTTTTCCGCATGGCATAAATGCGTTCAATAGAAGCCAAATCGTTGGTCACTTGATAACCGATAATATCGTCTTCCTGATGGGCAATTTTATTATCTAATTGGCTGCAAAGTGCGGTGACAAATTGCTGAATTTTGCTTTGATTATTGCCTGCATATTCCACGATATTCAAGCCTAAAATCGGATTGTCGTCTTCTTCGGTGAGCAAATCTTTGACCGAATGCCACACAATATCTTCTTTTGCTAAACCCAATACCTTGCTGTCCACGGTTTCCACTGACAACGCATTGGCTTTCACCATAAAGGGGGCATTACGCAAGGCGGAATTAAAGGAACGGTATTTCACATTAATCAGTGTGCGATATTGTGGAATTGGGGTTAAATCTAAGACAGCTTCACAAATAAACGCCAGTGATCCTTCCGAGCCTGTTAAAATGCGGGTGAGATTAAATTCGCTTTCATCTTGATTAAATACATTTTTGAGATCGTAACCCGTGAGAAAACGGTTAAGTTGGGGTAAATCCTGCATAATGGTTTGGCGTTTTGCTTGGCAACGGCTAAAAATTTCCTGATGTAATTGACGACCGAGTACGGACAGATTGTCAGGTAAATTTGCCAAAAATCCATCGGTTTTCACCGCACTTGTGTCTAAAATTTCACCATTTATCAACACTGCACGCAAGCCCAAAACGTGATCTGAGGTTTTGCCATATTGCAACGATCCTTGCCCCGAGGCATCAGTGTTAATCATACCGCCTAGCGTAGCACGGTTACTGGTAGAGAGTTCAGGGGCAAAAAATAAACCGTAAGGTTTAAGATATTGATTCAGCTGATCTTTCACTACACCTGCTTGCACACGCACCCAGCGTTGTTCTACGTTGAGTTCTAAAATACCTGTCATGTGACGGGAAAGATCGACAATGATATTGTTATTGAGCGATTGCCCATTCGTCCCCGTACCACCACCGCGAGGCGTGAACGTGAGTGCTTGGTATTTTTCTTGTTGGGCTAATTTAGTTAAACGCACCACATCTGCAACGGATTTGGGGAATAAAATAGCTTGCGGTAACAGTTGATAAACACTGTTATCGGTTGCAAGACTCAAACGATCCGCATAGTTAGAAGCTATATCGCCTGTAAAAGATTGAGCTTGTAAATCCTTTAAATAGTCAACCACAATAGGATTGAGTTGAGGAATATCTTTCAAACGGGGTAGCATAAAATCACTCGAGTAAATAAAAAGTAAACAAATGGGATTTTAGCATATTAGGCAGAATAGAAAAGTACAAGTTTTACAATAATGGCACAAGTTCTTAGCCTTATGCCATTATTGGGGTGTTATTATAGTAATTACTGACCATTCCAGGCTTTGATTGCATTGTGACGGATATCTATACGGCTTTTAGCATCACCTTTGTAGTAATTTTTATCCATACCACCTTCCCAGTCACCATAATTTGGATTAGGTAATACAATGAATTTTTTGCCAAATTTTTCTTTGTTTTGTTGTACAAAAGCACGACGTTCCTCATTAGATTTATGGTAAGGTTCATCACCGAAATCATTCAAGTTATCACCGATATAAAGCACAATTTCATAACCTTGTTGCTCAATTTCAGCAAAACGAATAGATTTATTTGATTTATCTTTTTTAAGTAATAAAGTCTGTTCATTTACACCAGTAAAACCGAGTTTATTCATGTCATCAATGGTTCCCGCTTTTTCATTGCTATCTTTGCGGTTAGAGACATAAAACATCGTGCCTTTATGACTATTTACATAGTTATTAAACTCTACCGCACCAGCAATAGCTTGAGTTTGGCGAGCATTGACCCAACGGGTCCAACTTTCGCTGTCAAAGGCTTTATGATTTTTGATCTGCCAACCTGCATAAGCACTGTTATCTACCATTGTTTCATCTAAATCTACCACAACCGCTTTTTTCTTGCCTTTGGTAACTTTAGCATTGTCAAACGCGACTTTAGCAAGATTAAAGGCTTGGTGAGCAAGGGCTTGGTATTCTCCAGATTGTTGTATCCAGTTAATGCCTAAGGTAGCCTGTTCTTGTAAAATCATTTCATCATGTTGTGGATTATTATGTTGTACACAACCTGATAGAATTGCTATTGATGTGAATGCAATAGCGGTTAGCCTTAATGCTTTCATATTATTCTCCTTGTTTTAGTTAATAAAATCTTTTAATAATTAAAGTAAATGTGCTAATACTTCTGCAATTCCGTCAGCATTATTATCGGTAGTAACAAATTTTGCTTGATCTTTAACTTCTTGTTCTGCATTTCCCATTGCTACGCCATAACCTACTGCGGTCAGCATGCTGGTATCATTATGATTGTCACCAAATGCGATAACATCCTGTGGATCAACTTGCCATTGTTTGAGTAAATCTAACAGTTTTCCACCTTTACTGTTACCATTATTGGCAATATCTACACGATCAATCCAAGACCATTCGCAGCTAAATTCAGAAACGGGCAGATTTTCCACCGCACTTTCCATATCTTGGCGATTCTGTGAGCTGATCACAAATTTCCAAATTTGTTCAGTTGGATTATGGAAGATTTCTTCAAAATTACTCACTTGACGTACATCAGGGCGAACATCTGCGGGGCAACTTGCCGCCCATTGGGTGAATTTTGTCATGTGAGCATTGAGTTTCTGATAGTTCATTGTGTTACGGCTATACATCAATAAATCTAACTGATATTGCTCGGCAATTTTTAATACGGTATCACATTGACTGGCTGAAAGTGGATTAGCTAATTCAACTTCGTCAGTTGCAGGGTGATAGATATAAGTACCGTTACAACAAACAATCGGCGTATCTAATTGTAATTCGTGATAATAGGGTTTTACCGCAGTGTGATGGCGACCTGTTACGATCACGACTTTAATCCCTTTTTGACGAATTTCAGCAATAGCTTTTTTGCTACTTGGTAAAATTTGCCCTTTACTGTTTAACAAGGTACCGTCTAAATCAAATGCAACGACTTTATATGTCATGGTGGGGTTTCCTTAAATGTGATTAAAATTATTCCGTAGGAAAGATAAATGGATTTAACCCACTACGGGCAAAGCCTTTTTCTTCCATTTCAATATCAAGAAAAATACTGGCTAAGTCATCTGCTACGGCTTCCACATAGGGATCTTTTTCTTGATATAAGATTTTTAAATAACTATGACATTCGCCACAGCTTTCCGCACGGACAGCGGATTGTTCGCTGTCGAGTAACCAATACTCCAGTTCTTTTGATTGGTCACAGTTGGTACATTTTGCTCGCACAACATTCCATTCACTTTCACAAAGGGAGCAATGTAAATAACGTAAGCCCTGTTCTGCGCCAAAGTGAATGACACTAGACACTGGAACGGATTGACAAACAGGGCAGTGATGTAACCCTTCACCACTTTCTTGATGAGCAGAGTGAGGAATATATTGGGTTAGTTGCACCCAATATAGTGACAATGCCGCCCAAATAAAGACCGCTTTATCGCTACTGACATGTGCATAATCTTGTGCTAATAATTGATTAGCAAATTGTTCTAATTCACTACTTGATGCTTTTTCTAGGCTATCAATAGTACCGAGCATTTGTTCGTTAGCGATGGATCGGATTTCACAGAGTAGAGTCGCTAAATAATCACGCCATTGTGAACTACGTTGCCAGTTTTTGATGTTTAAAGGTTGAATTTCACTAAAGTCAATTTCAGGTTTAATCAGCGGGTTTTCTTGTAAAATTAATAATTGAGCTTCTGCGATGTTGGCGGCAAATTCAAGATAGTTAGCAAAAGGGTGATCTTTTGCTAAATCACGTAAGCGTTTTGCTCGGCGTTCATAAAGATTTTTGACATTGGTAAATAATAAGGGTGGCTGTTGATAAGAGTTTGCCACTTGCTTAATTTCATTTTCAGGGAGAATTTTTATTGCCATAATATACTCATATAATGAAAAGTGCGGTTAATTTTACCGCACTTTTTGGTTTTTAGGAATTTTAGTTGAATTATTTTGCCTGACCATCCATTTTTTCAAGCTCACTTGCCTTTTTATTGGCTTCAATTTCTTTTTCTAATTCAGGTAACACTTCTTCTTTAAACCATTTCGGGTGATGTTTTTTCGCCCAACGTACGGTTACCCAACCTTCCACCATGCCACGAATTGAGCCTTTTACCCAAAATGCCATATACATGTGTACCATAATTCCTGTAAATAAGGCAAAGGCACTGGCAGAATGAAGTAAAATCGCAATACGAATAACAGGAATTGGGAAATTGTGACTGAAATATTGTCGCCACATAATGATTCCCGTAATTAATAGGGTGAACATGGCTAAAATCAAGGTCCAGAACAACATTTTCTGCCCGAGATTGTATTTCCCGTTGTATGCCACATCGTGTTCGTGACCAAGCAACACCTGTTTAGTGCCTTTTAACCAGCGAATGTCATTTTTCTCTGGAATATTATGGTGCCAATAGGTCAGCACCATAATGATAAAGGCGACAAACATTAAAATTCCCGTGAATGGGTGTACCGCACGAGCAATGGCTGGTGTACCGAGAATGTAGGTTAGCCACGCAAAATCAGGGAAGAAAAATGCCAAACCAGATAAGCCTGTGGTGAAAAAGCAAATTACCAGCAACCAATGTGCCACACGAGCAGGGGCTTTGTGACGAATAATCCGCGTATCTTGCGTAATTTCCGTCAGTTTTTGATGTTCACTCATTATTTATCCCCCTTACTGGCTTTTTTCTGTTCTTTTTCCCGTTGTTTTTGGGCTTTCTTTTCTTCCTTTTCACGTTTTTTCTGAGCTTTACGTTCAGCAATTTCACGATCTTCTTGTTCAAATTTCTCAAAATGATCGTCAACATCTTCTTCTACGTTTGGACCCACACTCACATAGTGAGCGACTTCAGCCAGTAACAAGCCACCCATAGCTACCGCAGCAACTGGTTTGAGCAAGTCTTTCCAAAGTTCCACAGAAAGATCCACACTTGGATTTTTGGGTAAACCAGAATAAAGTTCAGGTTTATCTGCATGGTGCAACACATAGATAACGTGTGTACCACCAACTCCCTCAGGATCGTAAATGCCTGCATTTTCATAACCACGAGATTTGAGTTCTTTCACTCGTTCTTCGCCATAATGCAACATTTCTTCTTTCGAACCAAAGCGAATTGCTCCTGTTGGACAGGTTTTCACACAAGCGGGTTCTTGTCCGACATTGACCCGATCTACACAAAGGGTACATTTATAGACACGATTGTCTTTCGGGTTCATTCTTGGAATATTGAACGGACAGCCTGCAATACAATAACCGCAACCAATACATTTGTCTGATTGGAAATCCACAATCCCGTTGGCGTATTTGATAATCGCCCCTGGCGACGGGCAGGCTTTTAAGCAACCTGGTTCGGTGCAGTGCATACAGCCGTCTTTACGGATCAACCATTCTAAGCGATCGTTTTCTTCCACTTCTTGGAATCGCATCACTGTCCATTGTTCCGCATCCAGATCCACAGGGTTATCGTACACGCCCAAACATTCTTGTGGTGCGGTACGAATATCATTCCATTCTGAACAGCCCACCTGACAGGCTTTACAACCGATACAGGTGGTGACATCAATCAGTTTTGCCACTTCCACCACATTCGAACGAGCATGCGGTGGTGGAGTAACAAAAGAAGTCGCAGAGCTTTTAACAATGCTTTGTTCTTGTATAGTCATTATGCGGCCTCCGATACTTTTTCAATGTTAACCAAGAATGTTTTATATTCAGGGGTTTGCGTATTGGCATCACCTACACGACTAGTTAACGTGTTGATTAAGAATGATTTTTTTCCTACAGTAGAGAAACCACCATGAATTGGAATGCCTACCGTATGGATTTTCTTACCGTCCACATCAAGGGATTTAACCCGTTTAGTGACCACCACTTTAGTTTTGATAAAGCCACGTTTTGAGCTAACTTTTACGGTATCACCTTGTTTAAGTCCTTTTTCTGCCGCCAAATCTTCACTGATTTCCACAAAAGGTTCAGGTTGCACAATCATATTTAACATGGATTGTTTAGTCCAGAAGTGGAAATGTTCCGTTAATCGGTAAGTGGTTCCCACATAAGGGAATTCATTGGCATGACCAAAACTTGCCTTATCATTTTCCAAAATACGTGCCACAGGGTTAGACACCACATTCGGGTGAAGTGGATTAGTACCAATAGGCGTTTCAATTGGTTCGTAATGTTCTGGGAATGGACCCTCTACAATCTTATCTAGGGAGAATAAACGGCTCACCCCTTCAGGTTGCATAATAAATGGCGACACATTACTATTTGGTGGAGCAGTCCCGAAGTCTGCCACGTCCACATAGTTCCAGTTTTTACCATTCCATTTTACTAACTGACGTTTTGGATTCCATGGTTTGCCTGATAAATCTGCTGACGCACGGTTATATACAATGCGGCGATTTAATGGCCAAGCAAATGCCCAACCAAGGGTATTACCTAAACCTGACGGATCGCTATTATCACGATTTGCCATCATATTGCCTTTTGGTGTCCATTGACCAGTATAAATCCAGATTGCAGATGAAGTTGAACCGTCATCACGTAATTGAGCAAAGCTAGATAACAGATCGCCTTTTTTCACAATCAGATTACCTTGAGCATCATACAGATCTTCTAAAGCATAGCCATTACTTTCTTTGGCTAACTCATCGGCTTTTGGCTCAAGCGGATTAGCATAATTCCATGTCATCGCTTCAATGGTTTCCACCGAAGGACCACCTTCTTTATGATACATTTCTAACATCACTTCACGGATTTCAGATAAAATATCTACATCGGGCTTGGCTTCTTTTGGTGGTTCAGCCGCTTTCCAGTGCCATTGTAACCAACGACCAGAGTTGGCAATCGAACCATCTTCTTCGGCGAAACAAATGGTTGGCAAGCGAATCACTTCCGTTTGAATATCGGCAGGATTGACATCATTAAATTCACCATGGAAATTCCAGAATTCAGAAGTATCTGTCGCCAATGGGTCACAAATAATCAAAAATTTCAATTTTCGCAACGCACTTGAAATCTTATTCTTATCAGGATAAGACGCTAACGGGTTATAACCTTGACAGATATAGCCATTAATTTTGCCTTGATCCATTAAGTCAATGAATTGCAAGTGATCCATTTTCTTTTTGTATTGTTTTGGCAAATTGTGATAACCAAATTCATTGTCTTTGGTCGCATTTTCGCCATAAAACGCTTTCAGCATACTCACCATAAATTTTGGTGTATTCTGCCAATAGTTAACCTGTCCTTCAATGGTGGTTTTTGGTGTAATCCGATTTAAAAAGGCTTCAAGGCTCACATCATTTTCGGTTGGTAATGGAATATAACCAGGCAACATGGTTGGGAACAGGCCCATATCAGTAGAACCCTGAACATTTGAGTGTCCACGTAACGCATTCACGCCACCGCCAGACACCCCAATATTGCCTAATAATAATTGGATCATCGCCATGGAACGAATATTTTGCGTACCCACAGTATGTTGTGTCCAACCTAAGGCATACAAGAACGATGCTGCACGATCAGGTGCGGCTGTTGATGCAATGGTTTCAGCAAATTCATAGAACGCTTTTTGTTTTGTACCACAGATCCGTTCCACTATTTCAGGAGTATAACGTTCTACGTGTTTTTTCAACAAATTAATCACACAACGTGGATCTTGTAGCGTCATATCCCGTTTTGGTTGACCGTTTTCATCTAATTGATAGGACCAAGTGGATTTATCGTAGCTACGTTTTTCTTCATCATAGCCCGTAAATAAACCATCTTCAAACCCAAATCCTTCATTAATCAAGAAACTGGCGTTAGTGTAATGTTTAACATATTCGTGTTGGATCTTATCGTGATCTAACAAATACTTAATCACACCTAATAACAACGTAATATCCGTACCGGAACGAATAGGTGTATAAAAATCTGCTACAGCTGCCGTACGGTTAAAGCGTGGATCGACCACCATTAATTTGGCTTTATTGTGTTTTTTCGCTTCGATAACCCAGCGGAAACCTACAGGGTGTGCTTCAGCGGCATTACCGCCCATCACGATAACGACATCAGCATTTTTCATATCAACCCAGTGGTTGGTCATGGCACCTCGACCAAATGTTGGAGCAAGACTTGCTACCGTTGGTCCGTGTCAGGTACTCGCTTGGTTGTCTAATACCAACATTCCTAATGCTCGTCCCCATTTATGGGTCAGCATACAGGTTTCATTGCTGGCAGCCGAAGCGGCTAACATTCCTGTGGTTGTCCAGCGATTGACAGGCGTTCCCACTTCATTAGTGGATTGCCAGTTGGCATCACGGTCATCTTTTAATAAACGAGCGACTTTATGAATAGCTTCATGCCAAGAAAGGCGTTCCCATTTGTCTGAACCAGGGGCGCGATATTCAGGGTATTGTAAACGGTTTGGACTGTTGACATAGTCTAATACACCCGCCCCTTTCGGGCATAATGCACCACGACTCACAGGGTGATCAGGATCCCCTTCAACATGAGTGAGTTTCCCACGAGCATTCATTGCACCATCACCGAGGCTATACATCAACATACCACAGCCGACCGCGCAATAAGTACAGGTTTGGCGTGTTTCTTTGGCTCGTAAAAGTTTATATTCACGAGGTGCCGCTAAAGCAGTGGTTGGCATTAAGCCTAACGCCGCCACTGACGATCCCGCCATACCACCTGCACAGACTTTAAAGAACTTACGTCTTGAGATCTGCATAGATAATCCTTATCCAAAAAAATTTGGAAATATTAGGTAGAAAATTGGTTAAGTTAAAAAAATTATAAAATGATTTATATTGCCTTTGATTGTTAATAAAAAGTTAAAAATCACCGTATAGGATACAACAATCAAAGGTCTAAATCTACCTTATACAAAAAAAATATTTTGATACAGATCACAAAAAATAAATTAAATTCTCTCATAAATCAATGAAATAAGAATAGTTATCAATTAAACTGCCATGCCCTGCATTGACGTACAGGATTAAGCATAGTAACGATGCCCTGCATCTTGTATCGTCTAGCCATAGTGTAGCGTTATAGGTGTTATATTGGTGAGAGTTCGGAGTATTTTTGTCAGCTTACATAACAATTTGCAGTTTAAAGCATTAAACGATAAAATTTCCCTAACTCAATTTGCCGATGGATACTCAATATGTCGCAAACGTTTTCATTTCCTCCATACCAAAAACGTACCATTAATACGGTTAAAAAATCCCCAACTCAACAGCTGGATATTCGACAACAGATGGATTGTTTAGCAGTAGAAACCCCAGTTGCTTTAGTCTATAACGGCATTTCTCACACCGTGATGATGTGTACCCCAACGGAGCTTGAAGATTTTGCGTATGGCTTTTCTTTAACCGAAGGCATTATTGATCAACCAAGTGATATTTATGGCATTGACATTATCGCCAGTTGCCAAGGTATTGAAGTGCAAATTGAATTGGCGACTCGCTGTTTTGTTCGATTAAAAGAACTTCGCCGCACATTGACTGGCAGAACAGGGTGCGGGATTTGTGGTTCGGAGCAATTAAGCCAAGTTACTAAAAAATTGGCGAAATTACACCGCACTTTGACCTTTGATTTAAACCGATTAGATGACTGTTTAACACAAATTCAAAACGCTCAAATTTTAGGTAAACAAACAGGCTCAACTCATGCTGCGGCTTTTTTCGATCCACAAGGCAATTTGCTGGCTACTCGGGAAGACGTGGGACGACACGTTGCATTGGATAAATTGTTAGGTTGGCACGCCAAAGCGGATAGACCACAAGGCTTTGTGTTAGTGACCAGTCGAGCCAGCTATGAAATGGTGCAAAAAACCGTAACTTGTGGCATTGAAATGCTGATAGCAATTTCTGCCAGCACCGATCTTGCGGTAAAAATGGCGGAAGATTGTGATCTCACCCTGATTGGTTTTGCACGAACAGGGCGAGCAACCATTTATAGTGGAGAAGTGCGGTTAATTTTAGGTGAGTTTTAGCCTGTTTAAAGCCAGTTAAAACAGGCTAACCTCATGTTTAGTTGTCGGCTTTGGTAGCTTCAAACCATTTTTCTAATAACCGTTTACTTTCTTCATTTGAACCGAAGCGAATAAAATCAATATCAATAAATTTTAATTTTGTCGGATCACTCGCTTTTGGTGCGGGTTGAGCATGGATATTGGTTGGGAGCTGATAGGAATCAGCTTCTCGCCAAGGAATTTCTTGGGCTTCAGGGCTAAGTAGATAATCAATAAATAATTTAGCGTTATCTAAATTTCTCGCACCTTTAATAATACTGGTTGCCCCTAAGGTGTAACCAATGCCCTCACAGGGTAAAATCCCTTTTACGGGTGAACCTTTCTCTTGCTCTCGCACATAACTGTGCATAAAACTAATGTCCACCGCGACTTCACCCGTTGCCAAATTACCCGTGGCTAAACCGCTTTTGCTGTATTGTGCTACATTGTTGTGTAATTTTTTTAAATAGTCGAAGGCTTGTTGCTCACCAAATAATTCAATCAAGGTGGTTAAAAAAGAATAACCCGTGCCAGATACCCGAGGATCCGCATATTGAATTTGATCTTTAAACGCAGGATCCAGTAAATCTTTAAAGCATTTTGGTTCGGGAATACCAAGTTTGGCGAGTTTTTCCGTGTTGACACCAATGCCTAATTCCATTAAATAAATAATAGAAATAAAATCACCTCGTTGTTGCATTAATTGATTAAATCTTGGCATGATGTCTTTTTGTAATGGGGAACGATAGGATTCGAGTAAACCTTGATCTGCTGCTTGTAAATGAGGTTCTAAGGTACCACCGTACCAAACATCGGCTTGTGGATTACTTTTCTCGCTTTTAATTTTGCCAAGAATCGTTCCTGTACTGTTACGCACAAATTGAGTTTCCACATTGTATTTTTCGGCAAAATGTTGTGTCACTTTTTCACAAGTAACATTTTGCACACTGCAATACACCGTCAATTTACCTTCGGCGATGGCATTGGGGCTAAATAAAATGGTTAATAAACCACAAAGTGCGGTGATTTTTAGAGAGGTTTTTCGACTTTTGGAAAAACGAGATAAATGGGATATAAAGCAGGTTTTCATTAACTTATTCCTTATATTTGATGAGTAAAATAAGCTAACACCTAAAAGGAATTTACCTTAAACAGAAAAGAACTAATTCAGGTGAATTTTTTCTTCCGTTAGTTTCCTACGTCAGCGTTAACTGTATCAGGTTCACGGGTATGTTCTCAGCTGGTAAGCACCCCGACTAACGCAGTGCACTATAATACGTAATGTTTCATTTGTAAATAACAGGATAGTTAAAATTCTCATTGTTTTACATATCAAAAATAGCTATAATTCACTGTAAATAAAAACAGATTAAATTATAATTATGGCAGATATTTCAGAATTACTTGATGGCTTAAATGATAAACAGCGTGATGCGGTGGCAGCTAAATTAGGCAACTATCTTATACTAGCCGGGGCGGGTAGTGGAAAAACGCGAGTCCTCACACATCGTATTGCATGGTTGGTTGCGGTGGAAGGTATTTCCGAAGGAAGTATCATGGCAGTAACCTTTACTAATAAAGCGGCAACGGAAATGCGTCAACGGATTCAAGCTACGCTAGCTCAACATTCTCAACAACACCTATTTTCAATGTGGGTTGGCACATTTCATAGCATCGCTCATCGTTTACTGCGTTCTCATTATGCCGATGCCAAATTACCGCAAGATTTTCAAATTTTAGACAGTGAAGATCAGCTTCGTTTAGTCAAACGGTTATTAAAATTACACAATTATGATGATAAAAACTTCCCTCCCAAACATGCTTGTTGGTTTATTAATAAACAGAAAGATGATGGGTTACGTCCCCACCAAATAGATGATATGCATGATCGAGAAACTAAAGAGTGGGTACGCATTTATCAGATTTATCAAGAAGCCTGTGATCGTTCCGGCTTAGTGGATTTTGCCGAAATCTTATTACGAGCCTATGAATTATTTGCCAAAAATCCATTAATTTTACAAAGTTATCAACGTCGTTTTAGTCAAATTCTGGTGGACGAATTCCAAGATACTAACACTATTCAATATGCTTGGATCAAATTGTTAGCGGGTAAAACAGGTAACGTGATGATTGTGGGCGATGATGATCAGTCTATTTACGGTTGGCGTGGTGCTCAAATTGAAAATATTCAACGTTTTAGTCAAGATTTTAGTCATGTACAAACCATTCGACTGGAACAAAATTATCGTTCTACAGGCAATATTTTACAATCCGCTAATCAGTTAATTGCCAATAATACCAATCGGTTAGGTAAAAATCTGTGGAGCAGTGGTGAACAAGGTGAACCTGTTGGCATTTATGCCGCATTTAATGAACTAGACGAAGCGCTATTTGTGGCATCACAAATTAAAATGTGGCTGGAAGATGGTGGAAAACTCCATGATTGTGCCGTGCTGTATCGTAGTAATAGCCAGTCTCGTGTATTGGAAGAAGCCCTAATTCGATCTGATATTCCTTATCGTATTTATGGAGGTATGCGATTCTTTGAACGGCAAGAAATTAAAGATGCGTTAGCCTATTTGCGATTAGTGAATAATCGTCATGATGATGCGGCATTTGAGCGAGTAATTAATACTCCTGCTCGTGGTATTGGAGAACGCACGCTAGAAACCTTACGTCAGTTAACGCGAGAACGTCAAATTACCTTGTGGCAAGCTACACAAGTCGCCATTACGGATAATAAACTGGCAGGACGAGCCGTAACAGCGTTATTACGTTTTGTGGAATTAGTCAATTCTCTTGCTTTAGAAACCGCCGAAATGCCGTTATTTGTTCAAACCGATTTTGTGATTAAACATTCCGGTTTGTACAAAATGTATGAACAAGAAAAAGGGGAAAAAGGCGAAGTGCGGATCGAAAACTTAGAAGAATTAGTTTCCGCTACTCGAGAATTTATCAAGCCGGCGGAAGCGGAAGAAATGTCTGACTTAACTGCGTTCTTAACCCATGCATCTCTTGAAGCAGGAGAAGAACAAGCCAGCCCCCACCAATCCTGTGTACAAATGATGACTTTGCATTCGGCTAAAGGTTTAGAGTTTCCACGCGTGTTTATGGTAGGGGTAGAAGAAGGTATTTTTCCAAGTAAACAATCTTTATTTGATGATGACCGTTTACAGGAAGAACGTCGTTTAGCCTATGTAGGTATCACGCGAGCCAAACAAAAATTAACTCTTTGTTATGCAGAAAGTCGCCGTTTGTACAACACCGAAGAACGCCATATTCCATCTCGTTTTATCAACGAACTACCGCAACAATGTATTCAAACTGTCCGTTTGCGTGGTACGGTGACAAGAGCTTATAACCAGCAAAAGGTCGATCAAAGTGCGGTGCAAAATGGCAATATTTTTGAGCAAAATGACAGTGTCTGGAGAAAGGGACAAAAAGTTAAACATGCTAAATTCGGGCAAGGTACAATCATTAATATTGAAGGCGCAGAGAACAATACTCGCTTACAAATTGCATTTCAAGGACAGGGCATTAAATGGTTGATTGCACATTTGGCAAAGTTGGAACAGGTTTAATACAGATAAAAGTGAAATAAAATGATTAAAGGTGTAATCTTTTCCGTGAGTGCGTCATTATTATTTGGCGTAATTTATTACCTTTCTACGATATTGCAACCCATATCTGGAGAAGCGTTGTTGGGTTGGCGGACATTGGTTACATTACCATTTTTATTTGTATTACTTTATTTAATTAAACAATACAACGTCTTTTTACAGTTTATTATTCAGCTCAAAAATCAACCATATTTATTCCTTGTATTGCTGATCACTAGTGCAAATATGGGGGTACAGATGTGGTTATTTTTATGGGCACCAGTCAATAATCGAGCTATTGAAGTTTCCATGGGTTATTTATTAATGCCATTGATTATGGTGTTAATTGGGCGTTTCTTATACAAAGAACGGATTTCTAAAATTAAGGCTTATGCAATATTATTTGCGGCTGTTGGTGTATTAAGTAAAATTATTCTTTCAGGGACTTTTTCTTGGGAAAGCGCTTTAGCTTGCTTTGGTTATCCATTCTATTTCGTGATTCGCCGTCGGTTTAATATATTGCATTTCTCCAGTTTTGTGGTTGAAATGATCTTACTGTTACCAATTTCATGTTATTTTGCCAATCAAGTCGATATGACGTGGGTTCAAACACAAAATCCAAATATTTATTTATGGTTAGCGGTATTAGGTTTAGTGGGAGCCGTGGCGTTGGGTGTTTATGTGCTTGCGAGTCAGATTTTACCGATGAATTTATTTGGTTTATTAAGCTATTTGGAACCGGTTACTATGTTTATGGTATCTTTCCTAATCGGTGAAAGATTAGCAAGTGACTCTTATCTTTTAATGATTTGTTTATTTATTGCGATTATTTTATTAGTACTTGATGGAGCCTTTCGGGTCTGGCAAAAACCAAAGATGAATACTTTATAATTCAGTTGCAAATTTATCCTAAAAAAGATTAAACTACTATTGTTCTCATCGGGGTGCTGATGTTAATTTTAACAAAGCTGAGAAAATACCCGTAGAACCTGAACCGAGTAATATCAGCGTAGGGATTTGAGAAACGTCAAAAAATATTATAGCTTTGACCTTGCTTGAATTCCTTTAATTTATATTAAAGGATTTTTTATGTCTAAACTAAAAACGCTCTCTTTTTTAACCGCACTTTCTGCGATTTCTACCAGTGTTTTGGCATCACTTCAACCGCTTACCATTTACACCGAAGAATTTTTTGGCGCTGACTGGGGACCGGGAAATGAAGTAAAAGCCTTGTTTGAAAAGGCAAATCCACAATGTACAGTAATTTATAAAGTGTTTGATAACCGTAATACGATGTTTAACCGTGTTCGTTTAGAGGGCAAAAAAACACCAGCCGATATCGTGATTGGTTTGGATAATTTCCAAAAAGAATCAGCAGCAAAAACCGGGCTTTTTGCCAAAACTGCGGTAGATTTAAGCGCACTTTCTTTGCCGTTTGACTGGCAAGATCAAACCTTTATTCCTTATGAATTTGGACAATTTGCCTTTATTTATGATAAAACCAAATTAACCAATCCACCGCAAACCTTAAAAGAATTGGTAGAACGCCAAGATTTGCGCGTGATTTATCAAGATCCACGCACTAGCAGCATGGGGCGTGGCTTTTTGGTGTGGTTAAATCAAGTTTATTCGCAAGATCAAGTGGAGCAGGTGTGGAAAACCTTGGCAAAACATACGGTAACTGTCGGTAAAGGTTGGACTGAAACCTATGGTGCGTTTTTAAAAGGTGAATCTGATGTGGTGTTTAGCCATAGTACATCACCGATTTATCACCAGTTGCATGATAAAACCGATCAATATGCAGCAACGGAATTTAGCGGCGGAGCAGTGTATCAAGTGGATACCATCTCCAAAATAGCAAAAGAGCAACTCAATCAATGTGCGGATCATTTTATTCAATTTATGATTAGTTCAGAGGCTCAAAAAGTATTAATTCCGAAAAATGTTATGCTTTCCGTGAGTTCAGCAGAAATTGAACCGCACTTTGATGAGTTGAAAGCACATCAATTTGAAGTAAAAGCAATCAATACGGATAAGGTCAGTGAGCAAGATATTAAAGCTTGGACAGAAAAATGGCAAGCGGTACTCAGTCAATAGCCTTACCTTCCTTTTTCGTTCAAGCCAAACAAATAGGTCGCCAGCTAAAATGGCGACATTATGTTGCTGGGGTATGGGTGTTAGGCTTGTTATTTGGTCTATATGCTAACAGCTTATTGGCGGTATTTACCTTTGGTGATAAAAATGCGCACGGACATTTGTGGCAAGGATTATGGCAAGCTTTAGCACAAAACAGCTATGTTCGGCAGGTCATTTTTTTTAGCTTTTGGCAAGCTGGATTATCGGCATTATTATCAGTACTGTTGGGTTGGCTGTTTGCTCGCGCGTTTTTTTATCAATCTTTTTGGGGAAAAACGTGGTTATTGCGAATTTTCTCGCTTACTTTTGTGTTGCCCTCTTTGGTAGCGGTGTTTGGTATTTTAGGGGTTTATGGTGCATCAGGTTGGGTGGCTCAATTTTGTGCCAGATTCGGTATAGCATGGAGACCGGATATTTACGGACTAACCGGGATTTTAATTGCACATCTTTTTTTCAATATTCCCTTAGCCATGCGAATGTTTTTGCAAGCCTATCAATCTATTCCCGTACAACAACATCAACTTTCCGCTCAACTGGGGATTCGTCGTTGGCAATTTATTCGTTGGATTGAATTGCCTTACTTGCGTGCACAGATTTTACCGATTTTTGTGTTAATTTTTATGCTTTGCTTTACGAGTTTTGCTATTGTGCTGGTTCTCGGCGGGGGGCCTAAATTTACTACGTTAGAGGTCGCTATTTATCAAGCTATTGTCTTTGATTTTGATTTAGCCAAATCCGCTCAATTTGCGATGTTGCAATTTATCTGCTTTTTTGCCTTATTTGCTCTAAGTTCATTGTTTGGTCGAACCACAGAAACTCAATTAGATCAATCAGTTTGGTGGTTTGCTAAACAGTCTAGTGGCGTGAAAATGTGGCAAATTTTTTGCTTAATATTGCTCTCCGCATTTTTACTGTTACCGTTGCTTAACACGGTGTTAAGTGCGGTTTTTTCTTCGGCAATTTTTACGGCATGGCGACAATCTGCCTTATGGCAAGCCATGGTATATTCTTTCACCATCGCCCCTTTATCTGCGTTATTAGCCTTATTATTGGCATTTGGTTTATTATTAGCATCACGCCGGTTACATTGGTTAGGTTTACGCCACCTTTCTAACAGCTTAATTAATATCACTATGGTGATTCTCGCCGTTCCTATGTTAATGTTAGCAACCGGGTTATTCTTATGGTTAAAAGACTGGCAATTTTCCACTGCACAATTATTTTTGTTGATTATTTTATGCAACGCAATGGCAGCATTACCTTTTGTCATCCGCATTTTAGCGGTGCCAATGCAAAATAATCTGACCTATTATGAACGTCTTTGTCAATCTCTAGGTATCACAGGTTGGCGGCGATTTAAACAAATAGAATGGCAAGCCTTGAGTCAACCTGTTAAATATGCCTTTGCCTTAGCCAGTTGTTTATCCTTAGGTGATTTCACTGCTATCGCTTTATTTGGCAATCAAGATTTTAGTTCGTTGCCGTATTTGTTATATCAACAGTTAGGCAGTTATCGTGGTGAAGAGGGGGCGGTAACGGCATTGGTATTGTTGGTGAGTTGTTTCGGTGTATTTTCAGTCGTTGAGAGATCAAAGCGTGTATAATACGTTTTGATGTTTAGATTATGATTTTATAAATTCAGTCATCACATCATAAATAAAGATAATAAAAAAGGACGCTTAAAGCGTCCTTTAAAATTTGGAGCGGGAAACGAGGCTCGAACTCGCGACCCCGACCTTGGCAAGGTCGTGCTCTACCAACTGAGCTATTCCCGCAGAGCGACATTCAATATGTCTAAAACAGGACTTATTATACGAAGATTTTGATTGTTCGCAAGTAGAAATTTTTATTTTCTGTTTATTTGCAGAAATTCTAGTCTAATTTAATAAAGTGTTCACGGTAATAGGCGAGTTCTTTAATACTTTCACGAATATCATCTAAAGCTAAATGGGTATTTTGTTTTTTGAATCCTTCTAAAACTTCAGGTTTCCAACGGCGAGCCAGTTCTTTTAGTGTGCTGACATCCAAATGGCGATAGTGGAAATAGTCGGCTAAATCGGGCATATATTTAAATAAAAAGCGTTTATCTTGTGCCACGCTATTGCCACAGATGGGAGATTGTCCTTTCGGTACCCATTTTTTTAAAAAGTCGAGGGTCTGTAATTCTGCTGCTCGTTCAGTGAGTTTGCTCGTTTTGACGCGTTCAATTAAGCCATTTTCTGTATGGGTTTTAACACACCAATCACTCATTTTGTTGAGTAATTCATCAGATTGTTTGACGGCTAATACGGGTCCTTCGGCTAAAATAGCCAGATTTTTATCGGTGACGATCGTGGCGATTTCAATAATCCGTTCTTGTTCGGGATCTAATCCTGTCATTTCTAGATCGATCCAAATGAGATTTTCTTTATCTTGTGGCATAATATCAAATATCCTATATTGAATTTGTGCTATTGTAGCAAAATTCCCAATTATAAAATAGATAGAAAAATCACCGCACTTTTAAGGAAATCTCATTGGCAAAGCAAAAATTGACCCAAAACCAAAAACGGCGTATTCATAGTAATAATGCAAAAGCCTTAGATCGTCATCAACGCCAGCAGAAAAAACAAATAGATTGGCAAGATGATATGCTAGGGGATACGCAAGATGGGGTGGTGGTAGCACGTTATTCTATGCACGCTGATGTGGAAGATGAACAAGGCAATATTTTCCGTTGTAATTTACGCCGCACTTTGGCGAGTGTGGTGGTGGGGGATCGAGTAATTTGGCGTAAAGGTCTGGAGCAATTACAAGGGATTAGTGGCGTGATTGAAGCGGTGCAACCCCGTCAAAATGAACTGGCACGCCCTGATTATTATGATGGTTTAAAAGTCATGGCAGCCAATATTGATCGCATTATTATTGTTTCTGCCGTGTTGCCAACCCTATCATTGAATATTATTGACCGTTATTTAGTGATTTGCGAAACGGCGAATATTCCAGCAGTGATTGTGTTAAATAAAGTGGATTTGCTTTCTGAACAGGAACTGGCGGAAGCAGAACAACAGCTGAAAATTTACCAAGATATTGGTTATCAAACCCTGATGATTTCCGCCCAAACTGGCAAAAATATGCAAAAATTAACCGCACTTTTAGCTTCTGGTACGTCAATTTTTGTGGGGCAATCGGGGGTAGGGAAATCCAGTCTGGTCAATCAAATCATGCCTGAAGTCAATGCGGTAACCAATGCGGTGAGTGAAAACTCAGGCTTAGGACAACATACCACCACTTCATCACGTTTATATCATTTGCCACAAGGGGGGGAGCTGATTGATAGCCCTGGTATTCGAGAATTTGGTTTATGGCATTTAGAACCCGAGCAAATTACGCTGGGTTATCGTGAATTTCAATATTTTCTTGGTACTTGCAAATTCCGTGATTGTAAGCATTTAGACGATCCGCAATGTGCCTTACGAGAAGCCGTTGAACAAGGCAAAATTCACCCCGTGCGTTTTGAAAATTACCACCGTTTAATTTTAAGTCGTGATGAAACGAAATCACAACGACATTTTGTGGGTTAAGCATGGTGTAGCTACTCGGTAGCTATAAAAGATGTGGCGCATCGTTACTATTATAACCCTGTACGTCAGTGCAGGGCTAAATTCTGAATCAAAATCTTAGACCGCCGTTGGTAATTATAATGTTCTCGTTTTTCCTGTGGCAGATCTTCTACATTGGCGACGCTAAATCCTCGTTCTTGAAACCAATGAACGGTTCGGGTCGTGAGAACAAATAATTTTTCAATGCCTAAATTTTTTGCTCGTTTTTGAATGGCTTCTAATAGAATATCACCACGAGAGGAGTTACGATAATCAGGGTGAACAGCGACACAAGCCATTTCAGCCATTTTTTCCTGCTGGTAAACATTTAATGCAGCACAAGCGATAATGACACCATCTCGGTCAATAATCGTATATTTTTCAATATCCATTTCTAATTGTTCACGAGAGCGTTTGACTAAAATACCTTGTTGTTCTAATGGGTGAATTAATTCAAGTAAACCTGGTATATCACGTGCGGTGGCAATGCGAATATCTTCTGAATTATCCATTGAAAGCTGTGTTCCCACACCGTCACGGGTAAATAATTCTTGCAATAATGAACCGTCTTCTTCATAACTTAATAGATGCGAACGTTTAACCCCTGCACGGCAAACATCAATGGCAGCTTGTAGAAAGCGAGCTTGGGAACTGTGATAAAGATCGTTGTGAATAAATTCTTGCAGATATTCAACGGCATCTTGTGGTAATAAATCCGAAATGGTTTGTTTTTGTGGATCTAAAATCCCTTGTGTAGCACTAAAGCCAATCAGTTTTTCGGCTTTAATTTTAATCGCAACTTGTGTCGCAATTTCTTCAAAGGGCAGATTAAAACTTTCCCCCGTAACGGACGGTGCAATAGGTCCGATTAACACGATCGCATCACGATCTAACTGTTGTTGAATATTTTCCACTTCAATACGGCGGAGCTTACCACTTAATAAATAATCGACACCATCGTCCACGCCAATCGGTTGAGCTAGAATAAAGTTACTGCTGACCACATTGAGCAAAGGCGAATGGGGAAGTCGTATTGACAGTCTTGAAGTAATATCATAATTCAGTTTTCCTACGGCTTGCTTGACCAAATCAAGGGTTTTTTGATCTGTAATCCGAATATTTTTATGATATTGTGGTTTAATCTGATGTTGTAAAAGTAATTCATTAATTTGAACTCTCGCACCAAACACAATAATTAATTTGATTCCTAAACTGTGTAATAAACGAATATCGCTGATGATATTAATAAAATTTTTACTCGCAATCGTATCACCATCAAGCATAATCACAAAAGTTTTGCCACGGTGCATATTGACATAAGGGGTAGATTGACGAAACCATTGGACTAATTCTGTACTACGCATAATGCTTTCCTTTTAGGCATTGCTTAAATATTTATTCATTTATTGTGAATTTATATTCATTTTGTTGAATATGCAAGAGAAATTTTTAGCAGACGAAAATTTTGTTATTTTTGACCGCACTTTGTTAGAAAATTCCAACATAATAAAAAATCTTTGATATGGATCACAATTTTATCAACACACTCTTTTAATTTTACTTTGTTTTTTGTAGATTAAACGATTAAATTCAAGATTTTGCAATGTATTTTTATTAAATGAAAAAGGAGTTCAAAATGGATCGAAGACGTTTTCTACAATTATCTAGTTTCTGTGTTTTTGCTCTCGGTAGTGATAGAGTGCTTTCTGCTGAACAAAGTAAAAATCAGAATGTGTTTAATTTACGTGTTGTTTCAACCACGGATGTACATGGTTTCTTAACGGATTTTGACTATTATAAAGATGCACCTACTGAGAAATTTGGTTTTAGTCGTACCGCAACACTTATTGAGCAAGCTCGTCAAGAAGTGAAAAATAGCGTATTAGTTGATAATGGTGATTTAATCCAAGGTAATCCCATTGCGGATTATCAAGCGGCGGTAGGTTATCAAGCAGGCAAGCCACACCCTTCAGTACAAGTCCTTAATTTGATGAAGTATGAAGTGGGAACGTTGGGAAATCATGAGTTTAATTATGGACTTGAATTTCTGGATAATGTGTTAAAAGAAGCAAAATTTCCGATTATTAATGCCAATGTTTATGATGCAAAAACTAAACAAAATCGTTATACCCCATACGTTATTCAGGAACGCAGTTTAATTGATGAACAAGGTAATAAACAATCGATAAAAATCGGTTATATCGGTTTTGTGCCACCGCAAATTGTGGTGTGGGATAAAGCAAATTTAGACGGTAAAGTGTATGTGGAAGATATTAAGCAAACCGCAGAAAAGTTTGTGCCAGAAATGAAAAAAGCAGGTGCGGATCTGGTGATTTGTTTGGCACATACTGGACCGAGTGATAAAGAATATGCAGTAGGCGAAGAAAATGCTGCTTTTCATTTAGCCGATGTGAAAGGGATTGATGCTATCGTATTTGGGCATTCTCACGGTTTATTCCCGCATAAATCTTTCCAAACAACCAGTACATTGGTGGATATGCCTAATGGTACAGTAAATGGTGTGCCAGAAAATATGTCAGGTTATTGGGGGAACAATATCGGTGTGATTGATTTGCAACTTTATTACCTTAACGGAAAATGGGTGGTAAATCATGCCACTGCACATATTCGTCCAATTTATGATAATGAGAAGAAAGCAGCTACGGTAGAAAATAAGCCAGAAATCACCGCACTTTTACAGCCAGTACATGAAGCAACACGGAAATTTGTGGCACAGCCAATAGGCAAATCGTTAGATGATATGTATAGCTATCTTGCTTTAGTACAAGATGATCCGACCGTGCAAATAGTTAATCAAGCACAAAAAGATTATGTGGAAAACTATATTAAGAATATTCCTGAATTAAAAGATATTCCCGTGCTTTCTGCGGCAGCACCGTTTAAAGTCGGTGGACGTAAAAATGACCCAACTTCTTTTGTTGAAGTTGCAAAAGGGGATTTAACTTTCCGTAATGCAGCGGATCTTTATCTTTACCCTAATATTCTTGCTACGCTAAAAGTGAAAGGGCATCATGTTAAAGAATGGCTAGAATGTTCGGCGGGTATGTTTAATCAAATTGATCCGAATAAAACTGAACCACAAGGGCTAATTAATTGGGAAGGATTTCGTACCTATAATTTTGATGTGATTGACGGATTAAGCTATGAAATTGATGTGACGCAACCTGCTCGTTATAACGGTGAGTGTGAGTTGATTAATGCCAATAGTGAACGAATTAGAAATCTACAATTTAATGGTAAGCCTATTGATTTAGACGCAGATTTCTTAATTGCAAGTAATAATTATCGTGCTTACAGTGCTAAATTCTCAGGAACGGGTGAAGAATTTGTGGCATTCCTTGCCCCAGATGAAAATCGTCAAGTGTTGGCAAATTATATTACTAAACAAACTAAGTTACAGGGAGCGATTACACCAACCGCCGATAAAAATTGGCGTTTAGCCAAAATTGAAAGTGATAAACCACTGGATATTCGGTTTGAAACTTCACCAAGTAAACAAGCAGAAACCTTTATCAAAGCAAGATCGGTTTATCCGTTAGTAGATAAAGGCGTTGATGAAGTTGGTTTTGCGGTATATCAAATTGATTTAACCCACTGATTCTGATGTTTTAGAGATAAAAAAGGCTTTCAAATGAAAGCCTTTTAAGTTTATATCATATTATTTTGCTGCTTTTAACTCTTGATAATATTTTTCATATAATTCAACCGCTTCACCGACATCATCTTGCCAATAAGATTTTTGCAATACTTCTGCTGTAGGATAGATAGCAGGATCGCTAGTAATTTCGGTTGGTAATTTTGCTTTTGCTTTCACATTAGAAGTTGGGTAGCCAATTTCTAAGGTTAATTGTTCAGCTACTTTTTCACTTAACAAGTAATTGATTAATTTATGTGCTGCATCAGGGTGTTTTGCATTAGCAGGAATCGCTAAAGTATCTACCCATAATACTGGACCTTCTTTCGGAAACACCATATCAATAGTATCTGGTGATTCTTTTTTGGCAATACGCACCGAACCATTCCATAATTGACCTAATTCAACTTCGCCAGAAATAAAAGAGTTGGCAGGGTTGTCTGAATTGAAAGAAAGTACGTTTGGACGTAATTTCAATAATTCTTCGTAAGCTGCTTTGATTTCATCTGGGTTAGTAGTATTAGGGTTTAAGCCTAATTTTACTAAAGCAATATTGAATACTTCACGAGCATCATCTAATAATTGCACTTTACCCGCAAATTCAGGTTTCCATAAGTCACCCCAAGAGGTGAAATCAGATCCTTTGTAGGTTTTGACGTTATACGCAATACCTGGTGCACCTAATAATTGTGGTAAAGAGTATTTGTTACCCTTGTCGTAGTCTTTGTCTAACCAATCAGGATCGAGTTCCGCAATCACTGGCAATTTGCTGTGATCTAACTCTTTTAACATCCCTTCACGTGCCATTTTAGACACGAAATAATTTGACGGTGCAATCACGTCATAACCGTCAGCCCCCGCACCTTGTAATTTCACTTTGGCATACATGGTTTCGTTAGATTCAAGGCTTGATACGTTGACTTTGATACCGGTTTCTTTAGTAAATTCATCTAATAAACCATCTGGTACATATTCCGTCCAAGTATAAAGATTGACCACTTTATCTTCACTTGCTGCTGGGGTGGCCGCTGGGGCTGCAGAAGTTTCAGTTTTGGTTTCTTTATCGTTACAACCAGTCAAAGCAACAGCGACTAAGCTAACTGCGAAAAGACCTGCTAATTTTTTCATTTAAGATTTTCTCCGTTGAGAGTAAGTAAGAGTATCCGCTTTTTATTTTTTCAAATAGAAAGACATAAAAAAACGCCTGACTTTGGGCTAGGGACTAGCTTCGGGTCGGGCGCTATTTTATGTTGAAACGTTGATTTTGTCTAGGCTTTATCTAGGTTTTGCCTATATTTTCTCTTTCTTATTAATCAGCTGACCGATCACCACTAATAACAACGAAAGTACGATCATAATGGTGGCTAAGGCATTAACTTCTGGGGTGACACCCGTTTTCACCAAGGAATAGATTTTCAATGGTAAAATTTCATAGCTTGCACCGCTGACGAAAGAAGAGACGACGACGTCATCTAATGATAGGGTGAAACTTAATAGCCAACCTGAAATAATAGCAGGTAATGCCAATGGTAAAATAATTTTACGTAAAATAGTGACTTCACTAGCCCCAAGATCTCGAGCAGCTTCAAGCATTCGCAAGTCAAAGCCTTTTAAGCGAGAGAAGACGCTGACGACCACATAAGGTAAACAGAATGTGATATGAGCTAATAATAGCGACCAAAAACCTAATGAAATACCCACAATCATAAATAAGGCTAATAAGGACACAGCCATTACGATATCGGGGGACATCATCACCACAAACAACATGCCACTTACCGCTTGTTTACCACGGAATTTATAACGGTATAAAGCAATGGCAGTGAGGCTACCGATAATGGTGGCTAAGGTCGCACCGACAAAGGCAATCACGACCGAGTGAATCGCCGCTTGAATCAGCGTATCATTGTTAAATAAACGCTCATACCAGTTCCAAGTAAACCCTTTCCAACTTAAACCATAACGGTCACCGTTGAACGAGTTACCCACTAAAATCACGATGGGGATATACAAATAGGCATATACCACCAACATAAAACCACTACGTAGGATACGACCCATTATTCTAGCTCCACTTTCTTATTCAGTAATTTATTCGCTTTATAGTAAACGAAAATTAATAATGCCATTAAAATGGTTAAGCCAATACTAATCGCCGAACCAAATGGCCAGTTACGAGAAATCAAGAATTCACTCTTAATCACATTACCCACTAACAAGACTTTTGCACCACCGAGTAAGTCTGCTACATAGAACATCCCCATGGCAGGCAGTAATACCAGTAAGCAACCAGAGACAATCCCAGGCATAGTCAATGGAATAATGATTTTCACAAAACGTTGGAATCCATTCGCACCTAGATCTTTGGCAGCTTCCAGCAAGCGGAGATCTAATTTTTCAATGGACGAGTAGAGTGGCAAAATCATAAAAGGTAACAGCAAATAAACTAAACCAATAATCACCGCAATTTCAGTATTTAAAATACGAATCGGTTCGCTAATAATCCCAATGGATAATAAAAGGCTGTTTAAAATCCCTTTTACCCCAAGGAATACTTTCATGCCGTAAATACGAATCAATGAGTTCGTCCAAAATGGCAACACCAATAGGAACATCAACAGTGGGCGGTATTTTTCATTGATTTTTGTCATGATAAAGGCGAATGGATAGCCGATCACCAGACATAAAATCGTGGCAATGCCTGACATATACAAGGAATTCCACACCACAGTGCCATATAACGGCTCGAATAGTCGAGTGTAATTTTCAAAGGTAAATGGCAACGCATAGAAATTGCTGGCATCTTTGCTTAAAAAACTCACCAAAAATACTAAAAAGTTCGGTGCGAAAACAAAGAAAATCAGCCAAGCAAAAATAATGCCAATGGTGACCTTTTGGAATTTATTGTTTATCTTCATCGTTTAGCACCACTTCCCATTTTTCAATCCAAGTCACCGCCACTTTTTGATCTAACGAGTGATCGATATTCGGGTCGTCTTCATTAAAGAACTCACTAACCAGCACCATTTTGCCATTATGTTCTAATTCAACGGTAGATTCTAGGGTCATGCCTTTGTAGTTACGTTCACGAATGTAACCAATGATGGCACTGGATTGTTCATTTTCATCCAGTTCTTCAAGCAAAACATCTTCAGGGCGTAATAATACTTTGAGTTTTTGACCTTCCTGTACAGGTTGGTCAACGTAAATATCACAGATGCGACCTTCTACATTGGCACGAACACGTTTTTCATCGACACGATGTAATACTGTGGCATCAAAAATATTGATTTCGCCAATAAATTTCGCCACGAATAAATTGCGAGGTTCTTCGTAAATTTCACGTGGTGAACCGTCTTGTTCGATATTACCTTTTCTCAACACGATAATACGATCAGACATGGTTAAGGCTTCTTCCTGATCGTGGGTCACGAAAATAAAGGTAATGCCTAATTGACGTTGTAAGGATTTTAATTCATTCTGCATTTGTTTACGTAATTTGTAATCTAATGCAGATAAAGATTCGTCTAATAATAAGACTTTCGGTTTATTGACTACCGCACGAGCAATCGCAATCCGTTGTTGTTGACCACCTGAAAGTTGGCTCGGCTTGCGTTCTGCCATGTCTTCTAATTGCACCATGCGTAATGCATCAAGTACACGTGGTTTAATTTCTGCTTCAGGGACTTTTTGCATACGCAATCCAAATGCCACGTTTTCAAAAATCGTCATATGCGGAAAGAGTGCATAACTTTGGAAGACCGTGTTGACATGGCGTTGTTCTGCCGGAATGTGGGTCACATCTTCACCGTCAATAATAATTTGACCGCCATTGACTTCTTCAAAGCCCGCAATTAAGCGTAAAACTGTGGTTTTACCACAGCCTGAAGGGCCTAAAATCGTGATAAATTCACCATTATTAATGGCTAGATTGAAATCTTGGATAATGGTGTTATCACCATAGGATTTAGTAAGAGAGCGTAGCTCAACGATAGGTTTAGTCGTTTTTTCCACTAGCTTTGGTTTTCTCCCTGAAAAACGAATATGGTTAGTTAATAGAAGTACCACGCTTACTTAACGACAAGTAAGCACCGAGTTTTTTTGAACACTTATGATATAGCTATTGTTCGCTAATGAAAAGGGAATAATGTCTTTTTTAGCCAAATTTTTTTATTTATAAAGATGTAAATGCGCAAAAATTGATTTAGATAAAACTTCGGGTATAAATTTTAGAAAAAAATTGCATTGAAAATTTTGTTTTTGCATAATGAAACAAAGAGTTAAGAGGAGAATGCCATGTCAACGTATGAACGCAATTATTTACTTGAACGATTTTTGAATTATGTGTCTTTTGATACGCAAGCTAAAGTCGGTGCGAAGTATTCACCTAGCTCATCGGGTCAACTGAAATTAGCCAAGTATTTAGCGCAAGAATTACAGGCATTAGGACTGAAAGAGATTAATCTTTCACCAAATGGCATTTTAACCGCTTATTTACCAAGTAATGTGATGAATGCACCTACTATCGGTTTAATTGCGCATTTAGATACATCACCAGATTGTAGTGGCAAAAATGTCAATCCCGAAGTGATTGTGAATTATCGTGGGGGGGATATAGCCCTAGGTTTAGGGGAGCAATTTATTAGTCCCGTGATGTTTCCTTTTATGCATCAGTTAATTGGCAAAACATTGATTGTGACGGATGGCACAACCTTATTAGGGGCAGATAATAAATCTGGCATTGCGGAAATTATGACCGCACTTTCTATACTAAAAAACAGCGAACAAGCCCACTGTAATATTCGTGTCGCGTTTACGCCAGATGAAGAAATCGGCTTAGGAATGCAATTTTTCCAAATAGATAAATTTCCTTGTGACTGGGCATATACCATTGATGGCGGAGCCGTAGGTGAACTGGAATATGAAAACTTTAATGCGGGTAGTGCCACGGTGACAATTTTTGGCAACGGCATTCATCCCGGTTATGCTAAAGATAAAATGATTAATGCGTTAACCCTAGCTTGTGAGTTTCAACAATTATTACCCACCGATGAGGTACCAGAAAAAACCGCCGATAAACAAGGCTTTTTCCATTTAAATCGTTTTGTGGGTGATATTAATAAAGTGGAACTGCATTATTTAATTAGAGATTTTGATAGTGACAACTTTGAGCAACGCAAAACGTTCTTAATTAATGCGGTAGCGCAATTTAATCAACAAAAAAATTTGCGTAAGCCGATCCAACTTGAGCTGCAAGATAGTTATAAAAATATGTATAACTGTATCCGTCAAGTACCACAATCTATTGAACTGGCAGATCGAGCTATGCGTGAATGTGGTATTACACCAAATCATAAACCGATTCGTGGTGGAACCGATGGTGCTTGGTTAGCGGAGCAAGGATTGGCTTGTCCAAATATCTTCACCGGTGGTTATAATTTCCATAGTATTCATGAACTGATTAGTCTTGAAGGTATGGAAAGTGCGGTGCAAGTGATTTTGAAAATTGTAGAGTTAGCTGTAGAAAAAGATTAAAA
This sequence comes from Lonepinella sp. MS14434, assembly GCF_042468235.1. GTDB lineage: Bacteria > Pseudomonadota > Gammaproteobacteria > Enterobacterales > Pasteurellaceae > Lonepinella. Next base: position 700,596 of record NZ_CP170386.1, read on the forward strand.
AAATACCGCACTTTAAGCAACAGATCGCGGAGAATCAACTAAAGTGCGGTATTTTTATACCTTAAATTCGTTGCACTAAAGAATGAAAATATCCTTTCTGTTGGTATAATTCAGCATAATTTCCTTGTTCTACAAGTTCAGCACTATCAATGACTACAATATTATCAAACTGCTCAATAGCGGTTAAACGATGAGTTACCATCAGCAAGGTTTTATCTTGGCAATGTTGCAAAATCAGGTTTAACACTTGACGTTCAGTTTCACGATCTAAACCCTCGGTAGGTTCATCTAATAATAAAATTGGTGCATCACTCAATAAAATTCTCGCCAAGCCTAAGCGGCGTTGTTCACCGCCTGAAAGAGGGCGACCGCCATCACCTAACCATTGTTCTAAACCTTGTTCCACTAAGTTTTGCAAACCAACTTGTATTAGCACGTCTGTCATTTTTTCATCGGAAAGCGGTGCTGCTGTGGCAAATTGCAGATTATTGCGTAAACTGTCGCTAAAAATATGCACCCGTTGAGTTAAAAAGCAAATTTGCTGGCGGAGAATATTTTCACTGTAAGCAGAAATCCGTTTATTGGCAAAATGAATTTCACCTAGTAGAGGATCATAATTTCGTACTAACAGTTGTAATAGAGTGGATTTACCACTGCCAGTTTTGCCCAAAATGGCAACTTTTTGTTTTGGTTTAATCTGTAAATTCACCTGTTTTAAGGCAATATCTTGCCGTTCAGGATAACGAAAGCTGATATTTTTAAGATCAAATAAAACATTGGAAAAATTCACCGCAGTTTCTGTTCCCTCAAATTGTACCAGCGGTGGTTGGTCAATAATTTCGCTGACACGTTGAGCAGATGAAATCACTTGTCCAATATGCAAGAACGCTGCACCTAACGGCATTAAAATCTCAAAAGAGGCTAATGCGGATAGCGTAAACAAGCCAATAAATGCAAGACGATATTCTTCAATAGCAAATTCAATGTTGGAGGAAATCCATAAAGTCAATACCACTAATAAGCCATTAGTAAACATTAAAACAGCAGTAGAAAGTCCTGCTAAATTGCTTTCACGTTGTTGATAACTTTGCCATTGTTGTTCCGTTTGATCTAATTTTTGTTGCAAATTATCTTGTGCATTAAACAGTAATAATTCCGCTTGAGCCTGAATAAATTCTACAAAGTGCATACGATAAAGGGAACGAGATTGGGTGAGTTTATTACCGAAAGTTAAGCCTAAAAAATAAAATACACTTGGAATAATCAGTAATAGAATCAATAGGATTGCACCAATTAATAAGGCAAGGGAAAGATTAAATAGACTTAACACCAGAGTCATCATTCCAATCACCACTATCGCACTGATAAATGGAGCAATCAGGCGTAAATATAGGCTATCGAGCGTATCCACATCAGCCACTAAGCGGTTAAGTAAATCACTGTTACGATAACGATTTAATACCGCAGGGGAAAGTGGAATAATTTTGCTGAATACCTGAACACGTAATTTAGCCAAAATACGGAAAGTGGCATCGTGAGTCATAATTTTTTCAGCATAACGCATTGCAGTACGACCAATCGCTAAACCACGTACGCTTGATGAGGGATAAAAATAGTTAAATAATGCTCCCGCCCCAGCAATGGCAGTAGCCGATAAAAACCAACCTGATAGAGTGAGCAAGCCAATACTGCAAGCAAGCCCGCCAATCATCAACACCACACCTAAAAACAGCGGAAATTTTGCCTGTTTAAATAAGGGTAAAAAAGGAAGTAATGAACGCATATTTTCTCTCTTATTGTACGTCTTGATGACGTTGGGCTAAAAGTTCAGCAAAATAACCTTGCTGTTGCAACTGTTCGAAGTGTCCTTGTTGCACCAGTTGCCCCTGTTGCATCACCAAAATCTGATCACATTGCTTTAAATCTTCAATACGGTGGGTGATCATCAAGGTGGTTTGGGCTTGATTAATTTGGGTTAATGCTGTCAACACTTGCGTTTCCGATTTAGCATCTAAGCTGGCTGTTGGTTCATCTAATAACAACAAATTACCTTGACGCAATAAGGCTCGAGCAATCGCCAAGCGTTGAGCTTGCCCTACCGATATACCCACACCGCCATCTTTAATTTCTGCATTTAAGCCAAGGTGATCAGTAAATTCTTTGGCGTTGGCTTGGCTTAACGCTATATCAATTTGTTCGTCCGTGGCTTGAATATCACCGAGTAACAGATTTTGTTTAATCGTCCCTTGCAACAACAATGGATTTTGCCCTACCCATGCAATTTGTTTTCGCCATTGGGTGAGATCGGCTTGATTGAGTTCTATTCCGTTAATTTTCAAACTGCCTTGGTAAGGCAGAAAACCGAGTAATACGTTAATTAAAGATGTTTTTCCTGCCCCGCTTTGCCCCACCAACGCTGTATGAGATTGTTTAGCTAAATGAAAATTAAGCGGTTGGGTGAGAGCCTTGCCTTGTGGTGACAAGATTACCAAATTTTCTGCCATAATTTCCACCGCACTTTGATTGGGAATTTGCTGGTTGTGGTCAGCTTGTACCGTTTGATAGTCAGTTTCAATAAATTCTGCAATAGCATCAGCTGCCCCAATAGCGGCTGCTCGGTCGTGATAATAAGTGCCAAGATCACGTAGGGGTTGATAAAATTCAGGTGCGAGAATTAAACAGAAAAAGCCTGCAAATAGGGTAATTCCAGTATTATTACTAAAACTACCAAAGTCAATTTGTCCGAGATAACTAAAACCAAAATAAACCGCGACAATGGCAATGGAAATAGAGGTAAAAAATTCTAACACCGCAGACGATAAAAATGCCATTTTTAATACGTCCATGGTGCTAATGCGATAATCTTCGGTGGATTTCTCAATATACTCAGTTTGTTCTTCGGCACGGTTAAATAGACGTAGAGTTTCTAGCCCACGTAAGCGGTCGAGAAATTGCCCACTTAATTTGGCTAGCATTGCCATGTTTTGCTGATTTTTATCCGATGCTGCTAAACCGACTAAAATCATAAAAATAGGAATTAGGGGGGCGGTGAATAAGAGAATTAAACCAGCCACCCAATTAAGTGGAAAAACAGCAATTAAAATAATAACGGGAACAATCGCCGACAACATTTGTTGAGGTAGATAACGAGCATAAAAATTATGTAGATTTTCCACTTGTTCCAGCATTAAACTTGCCCAGCTACCAGCAGGTTTACCTTGAATGGTAGCAGGTCCGACAGAATGGATTTTATCCAAAATTTGTTGACGAATAATATTGCGTAATTGCCGACCACAGTTAAAGCCAATTCTTTCACGCAGATATAAAATCAATGCTCGCAATGCAAAACCAACAATCAAGCCGATAAAATAGGGTAATAGTTCCGAACGTGGAGTTTGTTGGATAATAAAATGATGCAAAAGACTCGCCAGCAACCAAGTTTGTCCCACTAAAATCAAAGATGATAAAGTTGCAAGTCCCACATTTAGGCTTAATAATTTTTTTATCGGTTTCTGTTGTTGTCGCAACCATTTAAACAGATATTTTTGACGTTGTTTTTCCATTTTGTATAAAATTTTAGGGGCGAACAGATGTTCGCCCGAAATTACTCAAAGTTTAAAGGTTGGATAAATCCACTTAAAATACTATTCTAATGCGTCCAAAAAACGTTCCGCATCTAGTGCTGCCATACAACCCGTTCCAGCAGAAGTGATTGCTTGACGATAATTATGATCCATCACATCACCTGCAGCAAAAACACCTTCTACGCTAGTTGCCGTAGCATTGCCATCTAAGCCTGATTTCACCACAATATAGCCGTTATTCAAGGTTAATTGATCTTTAAAAATCTCTGTATTTGGGGCGTGACCAATAGCCACAAAAACGCCATCTATTTTCAATTCTTCGGTGTTGTCTGATTGCGTATCTTTCAAGCGGACACCCGTTACGCCGGTATTATCGCCCAACACTTCATCTAAAGTGCGGTAGGTATGCAGAATAATTCTGCCTTCTTCCACTTTTCTGTATAAACGGTCGATTAAGATTTTTTCCGCACGGAAGCTATCACGGCGGTGGATTAAATGTACTTCGCTAGCAATATTAGCTAAATATAATGCTTCTTCTACAGCACTATTACCACCACCAATGACGGCAACAGGTTTGTTACGATAAAAGAAACCATCGCAAGTTGCACAAGCCGACACACCACGTCCTTTGAACGCATCTTCGGATGGCAAACCAAGATAACGAGCGGAGGCTCCAGTGGCAATAATTAAGGCATCGCAAGAGAAAGTTTGCACATCACCATAAAGTTTAAATGGACGATGAGATAAATCTACTTTGCCAATATTATCAAAGATGATTTCCGTATCAAATTTTTCCGCATGTTGTAACATACGTTGCATTAATTCTGGACCAGTTGTATCACCAAAATCACCAGGCCAGTTCTCGATTTCCGTAGTCGTAGTGAGCTGACCGCCCTGTTGTAAACCTGTCACTAGAACGGGTTTCAAGTTAGCACGAGCCGCATAAATTGCAGCTGTGTAACCAGCAGGACCTGAACCTAAAATTAATAATTTACTGTGTTTAATTTCTGACATAATAACTCCTTTTATTTATAAAGCCTGTTCATTATAACAAATTTTTATTAATACAATAGCGAATAAATCAATCGGCGATACTTATTAGCCATAGGGTCGCTACCTAGAGCAGCAATAATTTCCAAAAATAGCCTTTTTACTTCACCGTTTTCTGCATTTAAATCTTGTCGCAAAATACTAAATAACAATTCTAACGCTTGCTCATCTCGATTGGCTTGATGAAGTTGTACAGCTAATTTTAACGCAACATCAGGACGTGGATTTTGCTCATAATCTTGTTGTAATTGCTGAATTTCGGGCGTATCGGCAGCTTTGATTAATAAATCAATTTGAGCTTGCAAGCCTTGCCAGCGACTATCACGATCTTGTAAAGGGATTTTATTCAAAATCTCTTGGGCTGGTTCGGTTTTTTTCATGGTAATATAGGTTTCCGCATAGAGTAGGGCTATATCACTATTTTTTTGTTCTGATGCTTGCCATGCTTCTTTTAATAAAGGTAAGGCGGCTTCATAGTTTTCAGCCTGTAAGAAATCCAACGCCAAATTAAATTTAATTTCTTCTTCTTTGGGTAAAATCAAGGCTAAATGTTGTTCAAGCTGATCTTCGGGTAAGGCGGTTTGAAACGCATCCACGGCTTGAGCTTCTTTAAATAAATAAGTGGTTGGCAAGGCTTGAATACCAAATTGCATGACAATTTGTTGTTCTGTTTCACAGTTGACTTTTGCTAGTAAAAATTGCCCTTGATATTTATCTGCATAACGGGTTAAAAGTGCGGTGAAATTTAACGAAGTTTCGTGGCTTGGAGCATAAAATACCAAAACTAATGGCGTTTGTTGGGAAAGTTGTAACGTTTCTGTAATATTTTGTTGATTAATTTCAATAATATAGTCTTGCATATTGTTTCCTTATAAAAAATTCCACGATAAATTTGACACTAAACGGCAATGATCACATTTAAAATAAAACACGTCTGCAATGGGGGTATTTAACCACCATTCACCACCACAACAAGGGCAACGACGTTGTTGTTCAGCACTCAAATTATCGCCCCCGATACGGTAAAGATAATAGTAGGTTGGCACATTAGTAGCCTGTTCTATCTCTTGACATAATGCCCGACCATGTTTAGTTAAATGGCTATTAATATCTGAAATTTCAAGTAGGGCAGATTTTTCTAATACAGAACCATTCATCTGCAACTGATCGCAGGCTTGCCAATCTTCCAACCATTTGATTAAATCAAGGCTCAAGTGCGGTTGGTTTTGAGCAATTTTATACAGTGGAATTGGGGCAAGATTATCGCCATTCACCACAGGTGAGCTAGAGCGTAAATAAGTGGTGTAAAGCACTTGCCATGTTGGATCGTTTTGGTTGGTTTGATCTGACATTAAATCGTCTGCCACAATCTGAAAACTTTGCAAAAAAACACCGCACTTTTCCAAATTTTCAAGGCAACGATTGACTTCGCTGTTATTATGTTCAGGCAATAGGCTATGTTGTTCAGGGCAAATAACCTTGATTCCAAATCCAAATTGATCTTCTTGTTCCGCTTTAAAAACAGGAATCTCACGTCCCAGAATTTGCCCGTTATAACGCCATTCATCAATCAGTTCAGCAAGTAGAATAAATTGCTGTTGGTATCGTTCAGGCTGTTTGTTTTGTAAAAAGATGTCGATGAGGTACATTTTGCTGTCCTTTGAGAATTGCCGTTATCTTACCTGAATAAGTGATTGAGATCAAAATAGCAGATAACATTTAAAATTCTTTGCAAAGGATAAAAATGTAACTATAATTAATACCAAAAATAATATTGGTTGAGTTTATGGGAAAGGCAGAAAAATTATTAGAGAAACTGGTTGGGGCAAAAAATACGTTTGTTTGGACAGATTTAGTCACTTTACTTGCACAACAAGGTTATGAAAAGCAAGAAATGGCAGGATCTCGAGTACGATTTTTTAATGCGGAACGTGACCATATCATTTTATTACACAAACCACACCCTGAAAATTATATCAAAGGCGGTGCGTTAAAATCCGTGAAAGAATCATTAAAACAGGTAGGTATATTATGACATTGTTAAATTACAAAGGTTATGTTGGCACGATTGAGCCTGACTTAGAAAATAATGTGCTATTTGGTAAATTAGCTTATATTCGGGATTTGGTGACTTATGAAGCGGAAACCTTGCCTGAATTAGAAAAAGAGTTCCGTGCGTCTGTGGATTTGTATTTAAGCGATTGTGCTAGTTTAGGTAAAACGCCTGACAAGCCATTTAAAGGTGTGTTCAATGTGCGGATCAGCGAAGAATTACACCGTATGGCAGTGATAGCCGCTGGTGATATGTCGTTAAATGCCTTTGTGGGGGCAGCTATTCAGGAAAAAGTGAGTCGCACTGCAACTAATTGAGTGAAAAAATGAAAGAACAAACCAAAACCCATTTACGTGATTTACAAAAAATCCTACAAGAACTAGACCTATGGCAAACTGTGCCACCGTCTGAACAAGCCTTTGCCAGTCAAGAGCCTTTTGCCATTGACTATATGCAAGCTCACGAATGGTTACAGTGGATTTTTATCCCGAGAATGTGGGCGTTGTTGGAAGCGGGAGCAGCGTTGCCAAGCAAAATTGCGATTTCACCTTATGTGGAAGAAGCCTTAAAAGAGCAAGAGCGGTTAAGTGAATTGTTAAGACCGATCATTGAAATTGAAAAGCTGTTAACTCAATGCTAGAAATCTTATATCAAGATCAATATATCGTTGCAGTGAATAAACCTGCGGGTATGTTGGTACATCGCAGTTGGTTAGATAGGCATGAAACACAGTTTGTGATGCAGACCTTGCGAGATCAAATTGGTCAGCATGTTTTCCCGATTCATCGTTTGGATCGCCCAACTTCGGGTGTGTTATTGTTTGCGTTAAATGCGGAAATCGCTAATTTAATTTGTCAGCAGTTTGAAAATAAAACCGTCCAGAAAAGCTATTTAGCGGTGGTGCGTGGTTATTTGATAGGTTCAGATCGTATAGATTATCCACTTAAAATTCAATTAGATAAAATTGCTGACAAATTTTCTCAAACAGATAAAGCTCCACAGCCAGCAATCACGGATTATCAAGGCTTAAAAACTGTTGAAATGCCTTATGCGGTAGGGAAATATCAAACGGCACGTTATTCGTTAGTTCGTTTAATTCCACAAACAGGGCGAAAACATCAGTTACGCCGTCATCTGAAACATATTTTTCACCCGATTTTAGGCGATACCCAATATGGTGATTTACACCAAAATAGAGCATTAGCAGAAAAAACAGGTGTAAGTCGGTTGATGTTACATGCCGAAAAACTTGAATTCAGTCACCCTGTCACAAATGAGTTAGTTCAGGTGAACGCTGGGTTAGATGAACAATGGAAAACCCTGTTTGAAATATTTAAATGGTAATATGATGATGAATGAAAGGAGAAAAAGATGAAACTTTATGTTTACGATCACTGCCCTTATTGTGTACGTGCCAGAATGATTTTTGGTTTTAAACAGCTTCCAGTTGAATTGGTTTATATTCAAAATGATGATGAAGCCACACCAGTGGGATTAATTGGTAAAAAAGCCGTCCCTATTTTGTTAAAAGATGATGGTTCTGCCATGCCAGAAAGTTTAGATATTGTGCGTTATGTGGATCAACATTATGCTGAAAAATGCTTGTCTGATCAGGTTCGTCCCGAATTAGAAAGCATGATTAAACAAATCGGAAGCTATTATAATCATCTTCTTTTGCCACGTTTTGTGCGGTTAGGTTTACCAGAATATAAAACGCAAAGTGCATTAGATTATTTCGTTAATAAGAAATCGGCATCGATCGGTGATTTTACTGAAAATTTGGCTCAAACGGAGCAATATTTAGCAAGATTACAACAAGATTTGCCTATGCTTGAAACCTTGATTTTGGCAGAAGATAAAGCCAATGGTCAGCAACTATCTATTGAAGATATTATGTTATTCCCGATGTTGCGTAATTTAACTTGTGTGAAAGGGTTGAAATTCCCAGCTCACATTGAAAACTATGTGAACCGTATGGCGAAATTAACTGGTATTGCACTTTATACGAATAAAGCTATTTAAAAAAACGAAAAAACACCACACTTTTTGATAAACTGCGGTGTTTTTTTATCCAATTTTCTACAAAATCAATTCCAAAAACCGTTTGGTTAATTCCACATAATGCCCTTTAAAGCGATGACTGAAATTAAGCAAATAGTAAAGCTGATAAATCGGTTTGCGTTCAATATAATCCTCTGTTAGTGGATAAGTGCGGTGATAATTTTGATAAAATTCATCAGGAAATGGCTCGAATAATTCGGTAAAAGCCAGATCACATTCACGGTCACCCCAGTAACAAGCAGGGTCGTAACAATAAATTTTATGATTAAATGAACCGCAGTTTTCAATCCATAGATTGCCATGCAATAAAGATGGCGTTGGTTTATGTTTGGCAAGTCGGGCTGCCACCACGGCAACAATTTCTTCAATATTACCGAAATTTATACCCCGTTCTTTACAGAGTTGTAATTGCCAGCCGATTCGTTGATCCGCAAAAAAAGTTGCCCAGTTAGTTCGCCATTCGTTCGGTTGATAAACAGAACCGAGCCAAGTATCAAAATCTAAACCATAGCCCTCAAGTCCTTTAATTTGGTGTAATTTCGCTAATGCGATACCAAACTCTGCAAATTCTTCAGGGCTAGGCGTTTCTAATTGCAAGGCTTCAAGCAATAAAAAACTATGATTTTGCGAACAACCTACACCGTAAACTTTAGGTAGGTCAATGGTATGCGTTTTGGTTAATAATTCAATTTGATCGGCTTCAGCTCGAAACATGGAACGATAGGTTTTATCGTTAGTCTTGACAAAAACAGGTTGTATGCCATCATCAATTAACCAAGATTCGTGCATTTCACCCGTATGCACTTTATCTTTTTCTTTGATGGAATAGTAGGCACCAAATTGATCCGCTAATACTTGAGAAACTGATTTCCACATAGCTACTCCCTAAATTACCTCTGAAACTAACTTAATCATAAACTTATTTTCATGAATAATCTGTGACGAATATCAAATTTTTAAAAAATTATGCTAAAATTACTCACAATCCTTAATAGGATTGCTCGGGGCTTTGCCCCCGTTGCAAGCAACGTTCAAAATTCCTGTCGGAATTTTGTCACCGCACTTTTTGGCTATACAACGTAGGTATGGCACAAAGTGCGGTGCTTTTTAATGAAATTTTTTATTTTAACTCAACTTAATTTAACGTAAATGCAACAAGTCGCCTTTCGTATGGGCGACCACTGTAAACAAGGATACAAAATGCCTATTATTACTTTACCAGACGGTTCACAACGTCAATTCGATCACCCTGTTTCTGTTTTAGAAGTAGCACAAAATATTGGGGCAGGTCTTGCCAAAGCTACCATTGCAGGGCGTGTTAATGGCGAGCGTAAAGACGCTTGCGATATGATTTCAGAAGACAGCAAATTAGAGATTATCACCGCCAAAGACGAAGACGGTTTGGAAATTATCCGCCATTCCACAGCTCACTTATTGGGACATGCGATTAAACAATTATTCCCCGATGTCAAAATGGCGATCGGTCCCACCATTGAAAACGGCTTTTATTATGATGTGGATTTAGATCGTTCATTAACTCAAGAAGATATTGATGCGTTGGAAAAACGTATGCTTGAATTGGCGAAAACCAATTATGATGTGGTGAAAAAGCCCGTTTCGTGGCAAGAAGCACGAGATACTTTTGAGAGCCGTGGCGAGCCGTACAAAATGGCGATTTTAGACGAAAACATTGAACGCACCGCCACGCCAGCCTTATATCATCACCAAGAATATATTGATATGTGCCGTGGACCGCACGTGCCGAATATGCGTTTTTGCCAACATTTTAAATTAATGAAAGTGGCGGGGGCATACTGGCGTGGTGACAGCAAAAATAAAATGTTGCAACGGATTTACGGCACTGCATGGGCGGATAAAAAACAATTAAATGAATATTTAACTCGTCTTGAAGAAGCAGCAAAACGTGACCACCGTAAAATCGGCAAAGCCTTAGATTTATATCACATGCAAGAAGAAGCACCGGGTTTGGTGTTCTGGCATAATGACGGCTGGACGATTTTCCGTGAATTGGAAACCTTTGTGCGTACCAAACTCAAACAGTACGATTATCAAGAAGTGAAAGGTCCGTTTATGATGGACAGAGTGCTTTGGGAACGTACAGGTCACTGGCAAAACTACGGCGATTTAATGTTCACCACCCAATCGGAAAACCGTGAATATGCGATTAAACCGATGAACTGCCCGGGTCACGTGCAGATTTTCAACCAAGGCTTGAAATCGTACCGTGATTTACCGATTCGTATGGCGGAATTTGGTTCATGCCACCGTAATGAGCCGTCAGGTTCCTTGCACGGTTTAATGCGTGTACGTGGCTTTACCCAAGATGATGCACACATTTTCTGTACCGAAGAACAAATTGAAAGCGAAGTCACCAGTTGTATTAAAATGGTTTACGATATTTACAGCACCTTTGGTTTTACCAATATCGCCGTGAAATTATCTACTCGTCCAGAAAGTCGTATCGGTTCTGATGAAATGTGGGATCGTGCCGAAGAAGGTTTAGCCAATGCGTTACGTCACAATGGTCTTGAATATGAAATTCAAGAGGGCGAGGGTGCATTTTACGGTCCGAAAATCGAATTTGCCTTGCGTGACTGCTTAGGTCGTGAATGGCAATGCGGTACGATTCAGCTAGACTTCGCCTTACCGGGTCGCTTAAATGCCTCTTATGTGGCAGAAGACAACGACCGCCGTACCCCTGTGATGATCCACCGTGCGATCTTAGGTTCAATCGAACGCTTTATCGGCATTATCACCGAAGAATACGCAGGTTTCTTCCCTGCATGGTTAGCCCCTGTGCAAGCGGTAGTGATGAATATCACCGACAGCCAAGCGGACTATGTTCAAGCCGTAACGAAAAAACTTTCCGATGCTGGCTTACGTGTGAAATCCGATCTGCGTAACGAAAAAGTCGGTTTCAAAATCCGTGAACACACCTTACGCCGTGTGCCGTATATGCTGGTTTGTGGTGATAAAGAAATCGCTGAAAATAAAATTGCAGTGAGAACTCGCAAAGGGGCGGATTTAGGCACTTATGATATTGATGAATTTGTGCAAATTTTGAAAGCACAAGTTCGGGGACGGGAATTGAAGTTGCTGGGTGAAGAATAAATCTAGCTTATTGACTTTATTTGATTTATAGGGCGTATTGGATACGCCCTTATTTTACCTTTGTTTTAAATTACGGTACTCTTTATTTTTAGCCGTCTAAACGTCTAAAATTTCTTGACAATCGACATTATCCTAGGTAGTTTATAACTCATCGTAAAAATCTTTATCCCCGAACAACAGGATAATCAATGGCAGTACAAAAAATTACCTTATTTGAGCAGGAACCGCTAGATCTTGTGCTAGGTGGGAAACTTGATCATATTGAAGTGGCTTACCAAACTTATGGCGAGTTGAATACGGATAAGAGTAATGTCGTTTTATTATGTCACGCTTTAACTGGGGATGCCGAACCTTATTCTACAGAACCAAATAGTACAGGCTGGTGGCAGAATTTTATGGGTAAAGGGTTGGCTTTTGATACGGATAAATATTTTTTTATTTGCTCAAATGTGTTGGGTGGGTGTAAAGGCACAACAGGTCCTGTGTCTATTAATCCAAAAACAAGTAAACCCTATGGTAGCCAATTTCCCAATGTGATTGTACAAGACTTGGTTCGGGTACAAAAAGCACTGTTAGATGCTTTACAAATTTCCCATTTACATGCTGTCGTTGGCGGTTCTTTTGGTGGTATGCAAGCGACCCAATGGGCGATTTATTATCCTGATTTTGTGGATAATGTGGTTAATCTTTGTTCTTCTTTAACCTTTAGTGCGGAAGCCATTGGATTTAATCACGTTATGCGTCAAGCGATTCTGAATGATCCCAATTTTAATGGTGGGGACTATTATGACGGCGAACCACCAGCCAAAGGATTAGCTATTGCCCGAATGTTAGGCATGTTGACCTATCGTACGGATATTCAGTTAGCCAAAGCCTTTGGGCGAGCTACCAAAGCGGAGGGACAATATTGGGGCGATTGGTTTCAGGTGGAAAGTTATTTAACCTATCAAGGTCAGAAATTTCTTGATCGTTTTGATGCCAACAGTTATTTGCATTTATTGCGAGCGTTGGATTTATATGATCCAGCGGTAGGTTTTGACAATATTAAAACTGCCTTGGCACGGATTAAGGCTCGTTATACTCTCGTTGCAGTGACCAATGATCAGCTTTTTAAAATTAATGATTTGCGTAAAAGCAAAGCATTATTAGAACAAAGTCAGGTAAATTTGCAATATTTTGAATTTGCATCGGATTATGGACATGATGCGTTTTTAGTGGATTATGATATTTTTGAAAGCAAGATTCGGGCAGGTTTGGAAAATGCCAATACTCCCCCAGCTAGTACAATGATTGATTTTATGATATAACTAGGCTAACAGTAGTTAGCCTTTATTTTTGGAAAAAAACGATGCCAAAAGCTACCGCACTTAACGCCAATTCAACCCCTTTAACCCACACCACGTTAATAGAAGCCTCCGCAGGGACAGGCAAAACCTACACCATGGCGAGCCTGTATATTCGTTTATTACTTCAAGCTGGAGAAAATAATTTTTCTCGTCCCTTATCGGTAGAAGAAATTCTGGTAGTTACTTTTACTGAAGCATCTACTCAAGAACTTAAAGAACGTATTCGTCAGCGGATTCATCTTTGTAAAAAACAACTTGAGCAATATCGGGAAACACAAGATAAAAAGGCATTTGCAGATAATCAACCATTAGCGGAATTAGTGGATTATATTGATGATATTGACTTAGCCGTTCAACGTTTGCGTTTAGCGGAACAGAATATGGATTTGGCAGCGATTTATACTATTCATAGCTTTTGTCGTCGAGTATTAACCCAATATGCGTTTTATTCAGGGATTCATTTTGAATTGGAATTAGTCAAAGATGAAACGGAATTATTAAAACGCTTTGCCAATGAATTTTGGCGTGAACATTTTTATTCATTGCCTTACGAAAGTACAGATTTTATTCACCGTTGGTTAGGTTCTCCGTCAGCGGTTTTAAATCATATTCGTCAATATGTGAGTGGTGATCCGTTAAAAGCCGCAATAAATTCACCGCAGTTACTGGAGCATGATTTAAGTGAATTTTTACAGCAATATGTACAAAATGGACTACAGCAAATTCAGCAATTAAAACAACAATGGCAAGAAAGTGCGGTGGAAATTCGTCAATTAATTGATGATGCGAAAGAAGAAGGACGAATAAAATCAACGTCTTTTCGACAAGATCATGTAGCAAGTCGTTTTGCTAAAATTAATGCTTGGGCGGAGAATCCCTATCAATTTTCTTTGCCTGAACCCTTAACGGATTATTTTTCACAGCAATTATTTAATAGCAAATATTTAGGTAAACAACGAGATAATCCAATTTCCCATGCTTTGTTTCGTTTGGTTGATGAAGTGAATACCATTGATTTTGCTTTGTATCATAATATCGTGCTATATCATTATATGCAGGCATTGAATGAAAAGATGATCACATATAAATTAGATCACGCAGAAAAGAGTTTTGATGATTTATTACGTTTATTGCGTGATGCGTTATATGCCGAACAGGGGAATGAATTGGCTCATCGAATTCGTTCGCAATATCCATTTGCGATGATTGATGAGTTTCAGGATACCGATAATCGCCAATATCAAATTTTTGAGAAAATTTATCAAGCACAACCAAACTGTGGTTTTATTATGATTGGCGATCCGAAACAGGCTATTTATAAATTCCGTGGGGCGGATATTTTTACCTATTTACGAGCCAGTCAACAAGCCAAGCAATCTTTTACCTTAGAAAATAATTATCGTTCTAGTGGAGCGTTAATTCAGGCAGTAAATGGTATTTTTAATTTTGCCGAATCTTTTCTATATGCAGATATTCCTTTCCAATCGGTTAAGGCTGGCAGTAAACAGGCTGAATTTTTGATTGGGGAGAAAAAGCAAGCACCATTGGTATTTTATTTAGGTGAACAGTTAAATGATAAAAATAAATTGCTCAAAGGCGAAACTCAACAGCTATTTGCTGAAACCTGTGCAAATTCTATTTATCAATGGTTAAAAAGTGTTGGAAAAAACACCGCGGTTTTTGCCAAAGATGAGCAACGTGAAATCGTACAAGATAATGATATTGCGGTGCTGGTGGAAAGTTGGCGAGAAGCCGAGTTAATTCAACAAAGTTTACGCAAACGGGGAATTGCTTCGGTTTATTTGTCGGATAAAAGCAATGTATTTGATAGTGATGAAGCGAAAGAATTAGCCTATATTTTACGAGCTTGTTTAAATCCATTGAATACCAAAGCAATTTTAAATGCCTTGGCAACCAGTTTATTTGCTTTTACTGCAGCGGAAATTAATCAAATTAAACAACAAGATAGTCTGCTTGAACAATGGGTAAGTCGATTTGAAAATTATCAACGCCGTTGGTTGCGTCATGGTGTGTTGGCAATGTTGTACCAACTCTTTTTACAAGTAGATGAACATCAGCCTTGTATGTTAGAGCGAATGAAAGCCATGCAAAATGGTGAACGCCGTATTACCAATTTATTACATTTGAGTGAATTATTACAACAAGCCAGCCCAACCCAAGAAAGCGAAACCAGTTTATTGCGTTGGTTTGAGTTACAGATTCAAAATAAACAGGATCGTGATGATGAGCAACAATTACGGCTAGAAAGTGAAAATCAGTTGGTGAAGATTGTTACCATTCATAAATCCAAAGGGCTGGAATATGGCTTAGTGTGGTTGCCTTTTATTGCGTTTTCTACGCTTAAATCCGATGCCATAAGCACTTATCATGATGAACGAGATAAGCAGCAATATTGGGATATTGAGTCACAATATTCTGCGTTAACCGTGCAGGAAAGTATGGCAGAAAAAATGCGATTGCTTTATGTGGCATTAACTCGGGCGAAATATCAGGTCAATATCACCTTACCGCTACATTTGCAAGGTGAGTGGACGGCTATTGGGTATGCGTTAACACAAGGTAAGATCGGTTTAAATGAAAAAATGCAGAATGTTTATGATAGCCAAGCATTATTAACGGATTTGCAACAAAAATGGGGGCATGAAAGTTTAACCATTGAGCCTATTTTAAATACGGATATTGTTGTAGAAGATCGGAATAAAGCACAAAACGCTACCGTAGCACCACTAAAAGCATCGGAATTTGAGCAAAACATTGAACGTGATTGGACATTATCGAGCTTTACTGGCTTAATGCAAAATCATCAACAAAATAAACAAAAACCTTGGTGGCAACCGCAAATCCAAATGTTAGATGAAAGTGCGGTAGAAAATAGTCGAGTTTTTGATGCGGCTAAAGATAACGATCAGTTGGCACAAAGTAATATAGCGTTGAAGCAAACTTCATTAGTCGATTGGCAAGAT
This sequence comes from Lonepinella sp. MS14434, assembly GCF_042468235.1. Taxonomy (GTDB): domain Bacteria; phylum Pseudomonadota; class Gammaproteobacteria; order Enterobacterales; family Pasteurellaceae; genus Lonepinella. Next base: position 716,806 of record NZ_CP170386.1, read on the forward strand.
TATCCGACAGCACATTCCCCCGTGGATTTTCCCCATGGTTCTCAAGTCGGAACCTTGTTACATTCGCTGTTGGAAAAAATAACCTTTAATCAGCCAGTTAATCCTGAGCTAATAGCAAAATATTGCCAACAATTAGGTTTAGATGAAAGTTGGCAACAACCTTTTATGCAATGGATTAATCATATTTTACAGACACCGTTATTAGAAAATGGGCTATACCTTGCTCAATTACCTGTCAAAGATTGTTTAAAAGAAATGCAATTCTATTTTAATTTACACCGCACTTTTGATGTGAATAAGTTTAATAGCTTGTTAAAAGCTTATCATCATTACTGGCAGGAACCTTGGCAATTCGATCAAATTCAGGGTATGTTGCGGGGGTTTATTGACTTGGTGTTTCGTTATCAAGGCAAATACTATATTGTGGATTATAAATCGAATTTGCTGGGGAAATCACCGCAAAATTATCAACCAGATGAATTGGTTAAAACCATGCAAAATGAACATTATGATTTGCAGTATTTACTTTATACTTTGGCACTAGATCGTTATTTACGCTTGCGAGATCCTGCTTATAGCTATGAAAGCCATTTTGGTGGAGTGGTTTATACTTTCTTGCGTGGTATGAATGGTGAAATGCAATCAGGGGTATTTTTTGATCGTCCCGAAGCGGAATTGATTGCCAATTTGGAGAACTTATTTAATGCTTAAATTATTATTTTCGCTTTGCCAACAGCAACGGATTAGTCAGGCGGATTATTATTTTGCAAAATTGATTGCTGATAAACAACAAGGTTTAGGTTATAGCGAACAGCAACAAGCATTGGCGATTTTGGTGGCAGGGCTTTGTCAATATAGTTTATCACAGGGCAATACTTGTTTATTTTTAGATAGAGATTTAGCCAATAATTACTTTGGGTTGCGTTATATCAAAACCGATGATGGCATAGATTACGTAGCGGAAATTAATCAGAAAATAGCTAATTTACCTTTGCATCAATGGGCGAATATGTTGCAAGACCATATTGCTTTTACCCTTAGCCCGCAAGAGAAAATTGTCCCTTTGGTATTACAACATAACGCCTTGTATTTTTATCGCACTTGGCAAGATGAATATCGTTTAGCTGATTACATTAAAACTGCGGTGCAAAAACCACAAGATTTTTCGTTACCACAAGTTAAAGCCTGTTTAGATCGTTATTTTGAGCAAAAAACAGCAACGACCAACTGGCAAAAAGTGGCGGTGGCAGTAGCGTTACGGCAATCATTTTGTTTAATTTCAGGTGGACCAGGGACAGGTAAAACCTATACGGTAGCACGGCTGTTGGCAGTATTACAAAAATTACATCAAGGCAAATTAAAAATTGGTTTATCTGCTCCCACAGGCAAAGCCTCCGCTAGATTAAGTGAAAGCATTGAAAAAGAATTAAACAGCGAATCTTTACAGCATTTATTAATGGAAGATGCAATACAGCATAACATGCCAAGTTCGGCTCAGACTTTACATAGCCTATTGGGAGTACGACCTTTTAGCGAAAAAACGGTTTATCACGTCCAAAATCCATTGCCTTATGATGTGTTGATTATTGATGAAGCGTCAATGATTGATTTGAGCCTAATGAATAAAGTACGAGAAGCGTTGGCACCACATTGTAAATTGATTTTATTGGGTGATAAGGATCAGCTTTCTTCCGTTGAAGCAGGTGCTATTTTGGGTGAGTTGGGGCAGTTTATGGGCTTGTATTTTGAGCCGCTGCGGCAAAAAAATATCGGTTGTTATGATAAAGAATTTACTGAATATTTGACTGCCGTAACAGGGGAAACATTAATAGCCAGTGAAACGAGTTTATCGAGTATAGCGAATTGTTTATGTTATTTGCCAGATAGTCGCCGTTTTGATGAACATTCAGGCGTTGGACAGTTGGCGACAGCGGTAAATTCTGTGCAATATTCTGTGGTTGAACAAAGTTGGACGTTGTTTAAGCAAGATTTTTCGCAAGGAAAATTACATCTGGTGGAATTTCTACCCCAGCAATTTGCGGATGAAAAAGATTTTAATGCACATTGTATCAATCAAATCGTGCAAAGTGCGGTGCAAAATTATCGAGATTATTTAGTTTATTTACAACAGAAGAAAGATGACTTGAACAATGAACATTACCAAATGTTATTTGCTAAGTTTAATGCAGTTCGCTTTTTAACTGCATTACGTCAAGGCGAGTTTGGGGTGGAATCACTTAATCAAATGATTGCCAATGCACTGCAAAAAGCAGGCTTGGTAAAATTCCAACAGCAACGAGATTGGTATCTTGGCAAGCCGATTATGATTACCCAAAATGATCGTAATGTAAATTTAGCCAATGGAGATATTGGCATTTATGTGGGGCATAATTTGGTCTGTTTTGACAGTGTCGATAAACTGGGTAACTATAAATTGGTTTCTCGTCATCGTCTTCCCATGCAATATGAAACGGCTTATGTGATGACGGTGCATAAATCGCAAGGATCAGAATTTAACCATACATTTTTACTGTTACCAACGAAAAATAATCCCGTACTAAGTAAAGAATTGGTTTATACCGCCATTACCAGAGCGAAAGATGAATTTACTTTATTTGCTACCGAGCAGATTTGGCTGCAAGCAGTACAGAAAAAAAGCAAGCGACAATCGGGATTAAAATTTGTT